>DATIXY010000059.1:0-48718 GCA_035518115.1 Gaiellaceae bacterium
TCAGAACTACGCCCTCTACCCGCACATGAGTGTGCGGGAGAACCTGGGCTTCGGGCTCAGCGTGCGCCACACGCCGAAGGCCGAGATGCGGAAGCGGGTCGAGGACGTCGCGGCGCTGCTCGGGCTCGAGCAGCTGCTCGACCGGAAGCCCGCTCACCTGTCCGGCGGCCAGCGGCAGCGGGTCGCGATGGGCCGCGCGATCATCCGCGAGCCCGTCGCGTTCCTGATGGACGAACCACTCTCGAACCTCGACGCGAAGCTGCGTGTCGGCATGCGAGCCTCGCTGGCGGAGCTGCATGCCCGCCTGTCGGTCACGACCGTCTACGTCACGCACGACCAGACCGAGGCGATGACCCTCGGCCACCGCGTCGCCGTGATGCACGACGGCCGCATCGTGCAGGTCGACGTCCCGCAGCGCCTCTACCAGTCGCCCGCCGATCTGTTCGTCGCGGCGTTCATCGGCTCCCCGTCGATGAACCTGGTGGAGGCGACGATCGACGGAGACACGATCGCGTTCGGCCAGTTCCGGGTCCCGCTCGACGCAGACCGGCGTCCGCCGGCCGGCGTCGCACGCGTCGTGCTCGGGATCCGCCCGGAGGCGTTCGACGACGCCGCCTTCGGGCGAAGCCACTTCCCTCGGATCGAGGTGGCGCCCGACGTGCTCGAGGAGCTCGGCTCGGACTCGCACGTGTTCTTCCGTGTCGCCGCACCGCGCATCACCTTCGAGACGCGCGGCGAGGAGGACGACGAGACGACGATCCTCGCCGAGAGCGACTCGCGGTTCACCGCGCGGGTCAACCCCGCGACGACGGCCTGCGTCGGGGCGCCGCTCGAACTGGCGGTCGATCCGTCGAGCTTCCACTTCTTCGACGTTCGGAGCGGCGAGAGCCTCCTCTCGCCCGCCGGATCACTTGCCGATGCCGGCCGTGAGGCCGCGCACGAAGAAGCGCTGCCCGGATAGGTACAGCACGACCACCGGCAGGATCGAGAGGAGCGCGCCCGCGAGGACGAGCGGCTCGTTCGTCACGTAGCGGCCCTGGAACTGCGTGAGGCCGGCCATCAGCGTCCGCGAGCTCTCGTTCTGGAGGAAGACGAGCGCGATCAGCAGCTCGTTCCATACCCAGATCGCCTGCACGACGATCAGCGTGAAGCTGGCAGCGCCCGAGAGCGGCAGAACGATGCGTCGGAAGACCGTGAACGGGCCCGCCCCCTCGGAGGAAGCCGCCTCGATCAGCTCCTGCGGGATCGTGCGGAAGAAGCCGCTCATGAAGAAGATGGCGAACGGCACCAGGAGCCCGGTGTAGAAGATGATCACCGACTGCAGGTGGTTGACCATGCCGCTGTCGACCATGAACACGAACATCGGCACGAGCAGCGTCACCGGCGGCACGACCATGAGCGCGATGCTCGTCGAGATGAAGATCGAGTGGCCGCGGAACCGCCCGAACACGGCGGCGTAGGCGGCGAGCAGCGCGAAGAACGTCGAGACGGCGACCGACGAGACGGTCACGAGGAAGCTGTTCCACATCCAGCGCGGAAGCGGCTGGTGGAAGAGCATGTTGCGCAGCGAGGCGAACGTGGGGTGCGACGGGAACCCGGTCGGGTCGAGCTGGTAGGCGGCATTCGACCTGAGCGCGGTCGAGACGATGAACCACAGCGGGTAGAGCGCGGCCAGGCAGACGATGATCAGGAACGCGTGCTGCGACAGCAAGCGGACGACGCCGTGGCGGGCCGTCGTCCTCATTGCGCGATCTTCTGCTTCCGCACCCAGAGGGACAGGCCGATCAGGATGCTCGCCATCCCCAGCAGCATCACCGCGACGCTCGCGGCGGTCCCGTCGGAGCCGTTCGAGAAGCTCCGCCAGATGTAGAGCTCCATCACGCTCGACGAGAAGCCCGGGCCGCCCGCCGTGAGGACGTACACGTAGTTGAAGACCCAGGAGATGACCGTGATCACCTGGATCACGGTCAGCAGCTCGATGATCGGCCGGATCTGGGGCACGAGCACGCGCAGCTGCAGCTGCCACCAGCCGGCTCCGTCGATGCGTGCCGCCTCCGCCGTCTCAGGCGGCAGCGAGAGCAGCGCCGCCGTGAAGACGACGACGGCGAAGCCGAGCTGCTGCCAGACCACGAGCCCGCCGACCGAGACGATCGCGAGGTGCGAGTTGCCGAGCCAGTCCTGCGCAAGGCCGCCCAGGTGCGCCTTGCGCAGCGACGTGTTCAGGACGCCGTTCTCCTGGAGCAGGAACGAGAACGCGATCCCGATCGCAGTGGCCGGCAGGACGTACGGCAGGAAGACGACCGACTGGTAATGGCGGCCGCCGCGGATCCGGTCGTTCAGGACGAGCGCGATCGCGAGACCCAGCCCGAGCATGATCGGCACGGTCAGGAGCAGCTTCAGGTTGTCGAACAGCGACTGGCGGAACGCCGGGTCGGAAAGGACGCCCTTGTAGTTGTCGAGGCCGACCCAGATCGGCGAGTCGAAGTTGCCGGCGTAGAAGCTGTCGCGCACGACCTGCACCAGCGGGAAGCCGAATGCGAACGCCATCGCGCCGGCTGCAGGGATTGCGTAGAGGTAGGGCCAGAGCACGCGCCGGCGGTGTCGCCGCCGGCGCGTGCTCGTCGTTGACCTCGGGACGGCGACGCTCAGCTGCCGCTGGCCCACTTCTTGTACGAGTTGTACTCGTCCGGATGCTGGCTCTTCCACTGCGAGAGCTGGCTCTTCCAGAGCTTGACCACGTCCGCCGGCGACGCCGAGCCCGCGGTGACCTCCTCACCACCTGCGAGGTCGGCGTTCTGGTCGACCTGCGGCGGCACGAAGTTCTCGGGCCACACCGAGACCGGCGACTGGTCGAGCTTGAGCAGCTGCTTCGCGATCGGGTCCTTCACCAGCGAGGACGGGAACCGCTTGTCGGCGGGGAAGACGCCCGTCGCCTTGTACCAGGCCTTCAACGCCTCCGGCGAGTGCAGGAACGTCAGGAACTGCGCCGCAGCCTGCGGGTTCTTCGACCACTTCGTGATGAACGCATCGGACGACTGCGTCACGTCGTAGCTCGTCGCGAGCTTGCCGTGGCCCCAGATCGGGATCGCCTCCACGCCCATGTTCTTGGCGCCGACCTGCTTCTCCCATTGCGCGACGTTGCCGTCCGTGCCCCACGACATCGCAACCTTCTTCTGGCCGAAGAGCTGGAAGCCCTCGCCGAAGGAGATCGAGGCGACGTCGGAGTTGAGGTAGCCGTCCTTCTTCAGGTCGGCGAGCACCTGGTAGAAGCCCGAGAACTTCGGGTTGGCGAAGTCCTGCTTGCCGATCATGGCGTCCTTGAGCTCGTTGATCGAGTTGAGGTTCTGCTTGCCGATCAGCGAGAAGAACCATGCCCCGCCGTAGCCGTCCTGGTTCCCCATGCCGAACGGCGTGATGCCGTGCGCCTTGAGGACCTTGGCGTCGGCGAGGAACTCCGCCCAGGTCTTCGGGCCCTTGTTCGGATTGAGCCCGGCCTTCTTGAAGAGCTGCTTGTTCCAGACGAACGGGATGCCGATCAGGTACTGCGGCATCGCCCACAGCTTGCCCTCCCACATGTTCTCCGAGGTGGAGATCCAGTTCTTCCACTCGCTCTTCGGCACGTAGTCGGAGATGGGGACGAGCGCGCCGGCCCACGCGGGAGTGAGGGTCGGAAGCGTCGCCCACTGGGTGGCGATGTCCGGGCCACTCTTGGTCTGCGCCGCCGTCGTGAAGGCCGACGTCAGCGTGTCGGTCGACTGGATGACGACGTTGACCTTGACCTTCGGATGCGACTTCTCGTACAGCGCGACCTGCCCCTTGAGCCAGTTGTTCGCGCCGGGCGCGTCACTCTCCGCCCAGTACCAGTACGTCAGGGTTGCGTTGTTGGGGTCGCCACCGGACTTGGTCGTCTTCGACGCCGCAGCGGCGACGAACACCGCAGTGCTCAGGACGACGACCGCTCCGAGAACCACCAGGACGTGCTTCAGCGCCATCTTGCCTCCGCTTCTCGATCATGTGACCCGGGGGGACAGTCGAGCTTGCCCACTCGCCGGCCGGGTGTCAACAGAAGCTAGAGAGGCGCCTCGGGCAGGACCTGGCCGCCGTCGACGATCAGCGTCTGGCCGGTGATGTAGCCGGCCTCCGGCGAGGCGAGGAACCGGACCGCCCACCCGACCTCCTCGGGCTCGGCGTAACGGCCCATCGGGATCGAGCCGAGCATGCGCCGCTGGTGCTCCTCGCTGGTGCCGGCGAAGCCGGGGGTGCTGACGTTGCCGGGCATCACGGCGTTGACGGTGACCCCCGTCCGCGCCAGCTCGACCGCGGCCGAGCGCATGAAGCCGAGCATCGCCGCCTTCGAGGCCCCGTAGTGCGCGAAGCCCGGCTGCCCCGTCACCGGCCCGGTGATCGACGAGGTCAGCACGACGCGGCCGTAGCCGCGGCCGACCATGGCCGGTAGGCACGCCTGGACGGTGCGCACCGCGCCGCCGGCGTTCAGGTCGAGGACGTCGCTCCACATCCGGTCGTCCAGCGTGTCGAGGCCGGCGAAGGGATAGATGCCGGCGTTCGCGGCGACGATGTCGATCCGCCCGAGCTCTGCGGTGACAGCGGCGGCCATGGCGTCGACCGACGCACGGTCGGTGACGTCGGCAGGGAGGGCGAGGGCCGCGCGCCCCTCCCCCCGCAGCCGTCCGGCGGCGGTCTCGCCGAGCTCGGCATCGACGTCGACGACGACCACGTGCGCGCCCTCGGCCGCAAGCACCGACGCGATGCCGAAGCCGATGCCGCGTGCCGCGCCGGTGACGACGGCGACCTGGTCGGTCAGGGGCTGCATCGGCGCCGAATATACTCGCGCACCGAACATGCAGCGCTTCACCGAGAGCGACGCGAAGTACGCGTACGACCCGGCGCACGCGTCGATCGGGACCGTTCGGCCCGGCGAGCGGTTCGAGGTCGAGTGCGTCGAGGGGTACTCGGGGTACTTCCGGTCGCCGGCCGACTTCACCCCCGAGTCGTACGCGGCGGCCGAGGCGGTGAAATGGGCCGTCACCGGCCCGATCACAGTCGCGGGCGCGGAGGCCGGCGGCGCGGTTGCCGTGACGATCCACGACGTCGAGGTCGTGACGCCCGGTGTCGTCACCTACGGCGCCTACAGCCCCGACGTCGATCCGCTCGCCTGGTGGGACGACGAGTCGGCGGCCGACACCTACCCCGTCCAGGACGGATACGTTCGGTTCGACGAGCGCACGAGCCTCCCGGCACGCCCGCTCATCGGCTGCCTCGCCGTGCAGCCGGCCGAGGGCGGCCTGCACGCGAAGCTGCAGGGACGGTACGGCGGGAACCTCGACTGTCGCGAGCTGCGAGCCGGGGCGACGATGGTGCTGCCGGTCGCGCACGACGGAGCGGGGCTCTACTTCGGCGACTGCAAGGCGCTGATGGGCGACAGCGAGATCGTCGGCCCGCCCGAGGTCGGAGCGGTCGTGACGGCGAGCGCCGAGCCGGCGCCACGGCCCGCGTCGATGGAGTGGCCGCGGATCGAGACCGCCGACGAGCTGATGACGCTCGTCTCCGGGCAGCCGCTCGAGTGGAGCGCGCGCCGCGCGTTCCGGGAGCTCCTGAACTGGGTTGCGGACGACTACGACCTGCCGCGTCACCGGGCGGCGCTGCTGCTCGCCATGGTCGCAGACGCGCGCATCGCGCAGATCAGCAACACCGACTACACCTCGTACTGCGTCGCGCCGCGCGACGTGCTCGCGCCTTACAAGCTTTAGCGGACGAGACCGCGGGCGGCGACGCCGATCACGTGGTCGACGACGCCGTCGCGCACGGCGAGCACCCCGTCGTGGAGGTTCATGCAGCCGCACGCATGGTTGGGGACGATCTGGAGATGCTGCCCGACGGCCGGCCGCTCGTCGAGCGCCGAGACGTCGATGTAGCCGTGCTCCTCGTTGAGGTGGGCGAAGTCTGCGCCGGGCCAGCCCATGACCGAGCCGTGCCCGCCGTCCGGATGGTCGTCCGACGTGAACGTCTTCGAGCCGGCGTCGACGATGATCTGGCCGGGGACCGCGTCGGAGATCACCGTCACCTCGACCCAGAGGGCGCACTGGTCGTCCTCCCCGTCGTTGCGATCGAGGAGCGCGTAGGTGCCGGAGCGCAGCTCGTTCACGCACGTTTCGTGGGTGTGGTAGCGGGTCGGCGTCGACCCGCCCGAGATCCGGTCGCAGCGGATGCCCGAGGCCGCGAACGCTTCCCGCGTCTCGCGCAGCAGCGCGTCGACCTCGTCGAGCCGCGCGTGCAGCGCCGGGTCCTCGGGGCGGCAGTGGCCCGGATAGCACGAGATGCCGGCCACCTCGACGGCGGGCAGCCGCGAGAGCTCCTGCGCGACCGCGAGCGCCCCGGCGGCAGTCGTCTGGCCGGTGCGGTGCAGGCCGACGTCGAGCTCGACGAGCAGTGTGGCCTGAAGCCCTCGCCGGGACAGTGTCTCGGCGAGGCCCGCGGCCGGAGGCACGCTGTCGACGGCCACCGTGAGATCGACGCCCGACGCCACGACGTCGGCGAGGCGATCCCACTTGTCGGCGCCGAAGGGCGGGTAGTGGACGAGAATGGTCGTCGCCCCGGCTTCCTGGAAGACCTCGGCCTCGCCCGTCTTCGCGACCGTCAACCCGCGGGCCCCGAGCTCGAGCTGGCGGCGCCCGATCTCCGGCGACTTGTGCGTCTTCGTGTGCGGCCACAGCTCGATCCCGTGGGCGTCGACGTACGACTGCAGGTCCTTCAGGTTCGCGTCGAGGCGGTCGAGATCGATCACGGCAACCGGCGTCTCGACCTCGCTCAGCGTCCGCCCGACCTGGCGGCCGAGCAGTTCGAGCGTCCGGTCGGCGCCCGAACGAATCGCGGCGGCGCTCACGAGAGCGAACCTTACGTCAGGCGGCGCGTGCGATGACGAAGAACTCGAGGTACGACTCGATCTCGCCGAGCAGCCTACGACCGTAGCGCCCGAGCGACGGCGCCGCCGCCTCGTCCGCGCGGACGGCTTCGAGCTCGTCGTCCGTGAGCTGCGAGTGATGCAGCGGCTTCAACCCCATACGGTCGCGAAACGCATCCCACTCGGCAGCGCGCGGCGTGTTCATGCCGCCCTCCCGGACTGCGCCCTGTCCAGCGCGCGCCAGGACACGGCACTGCCCGCTCCGACCGGCGGGCGTTCGACGACCCGGTCCGAACCGAACCGCCGGTTGATGCTGGAGCCGAGCGCCGAGATGTCGTCGCCGTACACATGCACGGAGATCGCGAGGCTCCCGCCGCAATTCTCGACCAGATGGACGTCTTCCGCGGGAGGGACGAGCACCGAGACCGTGCCCGGCCCCGCGACCGTCGAGGAGCGCAGGACGAGATACGGATCGCCCTCGCCGTGGAGGTCGAAGGTGGTCTCCCGCTCGAGCCCACGCCAGACGCCGACGACGCACCAGCAGCGATGGTCGTGGATGGGCGTCGCCTGCCCCGGCTTCCACACGAGTGCGACGATCGAGTAGCGGCCCTCGGGATGGACGTGAACGAGGTGCTGGCGGTAGCTGTCGTCGGCCGGCTCGTGGTGACGCGCCTCGAGCAGCCCCGGGTCCGACAGTGCCGGGCCGAGCAGCATGCCCGCGCGCGGCGCGACCACCGAAGGGTCGGCCTCGCCCGCGACCAGCGCGTCGAGCGAGCGCGTCAGGCTACGCAGTGCGCGGGTCCGTCCGACGGGACGCGAGCCGGTGTCGAGTGCGCTGACTGCCATGCCGCCAGTCTGCGCGGTGGGCCGGCGCGCGTCGTCGGCCGCAGGCCTGAATCGTGCTCGTCCGGGGGAACGAACCTCGCGTCGTTCGCGAGAACGAGCCGCACGAGCGAGCGCCGGCTCCGGGCCTCTCACGGAGGCCCGGAGCTGCGCAACCGCTCGACCGTGCGGCCGCTGGCGATGCGGCCGCTCAGCGACGCTACCGGCTCGCCATCCAGCGGCCGCCTTAGGATTTCCTGAGTGCCCGAGGGACTATCGGCAAGCGAGGTGGGCAAGGAGATCGGCGAGCACGCACACGCGCACGGGCTCGCCCACGGCCGCGCGATTCCGATCACCGAAGCGCTGCTTCTCTCGGTGGTGGCGATTCTCGCCGCCTGGTCGGGCTACTCGGCCGCGAAGTGGGGTACCGAGTCGTCGCTCGGGCTCGCGAAGGCCTCGGCGACGAGAACGAAGGCGAACCGGGACTTCCAACAGTCGCTCACGTTCCGCGTCGGCGACGCGCTGACGTTCAACGCCTGGCTCGCCGCCTACTTGCTCGGGAACAAGAACGGCGCACGAATCGCGGAGAAGCGCTTCCGCAAGAACTTCGACACGGCGTTCGACGCCTGGATCGCCACACATCCGTTCACGAACCCGGGCGCCCCGCCGGGACCTCAGTCGATGCCCCAGTACCGCGCGCCGGGCGCCGCGCTCTCCACGGCCCTCGATGCCGAAGCAGACGCGTACTACACCGAGGGCGAGCACGCAGCCGAGACGGGCGACAAGTACGTGCGCACGACCGTGATCCTCGCAAGCGTCCTCTTCCTCGTGGGCATCAGCACCCACTTCCCCCTCCGCGGGATCCGGATCGGCCTCATCGTGATCGCATCCGCACTCCTCGTCTTCGGGGTAGTGCAGATCCTGCAGCTGCCCGGCCCGCCGAGCTGATCACGCCGGCAGCTCGACGACCTCGTCCATTCGCTCCAGCCGTTCGCGGCGGTGCGTGATGAGAAGGACCGACGCGTCCCCGGCATTGTCGAGGACGTCGTCGAGGAGCGACGTCGCGGTCTCGGTGTCGAGATGCGCCGTCGGCTCGTCGAGCACGAGCACCGGTGCGTTCGCGAGGAGCGCGCGGGCGACGACGAGCCGCCCGCGCTGGCCGCCCGAGAGCTCGCGCCCCTGCTCGCCGACGAGCGTGTCGAGCCCGTCCGGGAGGCCGGCCACCCAGTCCCAGAGGCGGGCCCGCCGCAGGGCGCTCTCGATCTCGGCGTCGCCCGCGTCCGGACGGGCGAGCCGGAGGTTCTCGCGGATCGAGGTCGAGAAGAGGTGCGAGTCCTGCCCGGCAACCGCGACCGTCCGTCGCACGTCCTCCTGCCGCAGCTCGCGCAGGTCGCGGCCGCCGATCGTGACGCGACCGGCCTCGGGATCGAGGAAGCGGAGCAGCAGGTTGACGATCGTCGACTTCCCGGCGCCGCTCGGGCCGACGACGGCGACGTGCTGTCCCGGCCCGAGCCGGAGGGTCAGCCCGTCGAGCGCCGGCGGGTCGCCGGGCGCGTAGCGAGCACGCACGTCCTCGAGCGCGACCGCGACCGGTCCCGACTGGAGCTCTGCGGGATCGGCCGGATCCCGGACGGCCGGCTCGCGGTCGGTCAGCTCGACGACCCGCCGGCCTGCAGCGACGGTCGACGCCAGCTCGCGGGCCGCCTGGGAGAGCGGCTGCACCCCCTCGAACGACGCAAGGGCGAGCAGCGCGAGCGTCGCGATCATCACGCGGCTCAGGCCGCCGTCCGCGTGGGAACGGACGGCGAGCGCCAGCACGCCGGTGGCCGTCGCGCCCGTGACGAGCAGCCGTAGCCCGTCGCCGACGCCGTCGGCGGCCGCCGCCCGTGCCGCCAGTCGCGAGAGGGTGCCGTCGGTCTCGCGGACGCGCGCCATCGCCTCGGCGCCCCGTCCGTAGACCTGGAGCTCGCCCGCGCCCGTGAGCAGCTCGACGAGCTCCGCGGAGAGCTCGCCGCGCGCCGCGGCCTCCCCGCGCGCAGCCCTCCGCCCGATCGCGCCGGCGGCCAGCGGGACCGCGATACCGGCGACCGCGAGGCCGAGCGCCAGGACGATCGCGGCCGACGGCAGGAACGCCGCCGCCACCCCGACCGACACGCAGCCCGCGGCGGCCGCCGCGAGCACGGGGACGAGCCCACGGAGGTACAGGAACTGCAGCGCGTCGACGTCGGCTACGACCCGCGACAGGAGGTCGCCCCGGCGGTAGCTCTCGAGCTCGGCCGGAGCCAGGGGCTCGATCCGCTCGTAGACGTGGACCCGCACGCGCCCGAGCACCCGGAACGCGAGGTCGTGCGAGCCGAGCCGATCGAGATACCTGACGACGGGCCGGCCCAGCCCGAAGAAGCGCACGCCGACGATCGCGACGGTCAGGGAGAGGATCGCGGGCTCCTCGGCAGCACGCGAGATCAGGTAGCCGGCGGTCGCCATCAGCCCGACGCCGAAGACGATCGTCGACGCGGCGAGCGCTGCTGCGAGCGCCAGGCGTCCTTTCGGCGCAGGCGCGAGCGCGAAGAGGCGCCGAATCACGCGACGACCTCGGCGTCGTGCTCGACGCACCTGCCGTCCGAGAGCACCGCCACGCGGTCGGCGACGCGGGCCAGCTCGGCCCGGTGCGTGATCAGCAGGATCGTCCGCTCGCCCCGCAGCAGCTGGAGGCTGTCGGCGACGAGCGCCTCGCTCTCGGGGTCGAGGTCGGCGGTCGGCTCGTCGAGCACGAGCAAAGGCGCGCCGCTCGCGAAGGCGCGCGCCAGTGCGATGCGGCGGCGCTCGCCGGCCGAAACCGGTCGACCGCCGTCGCCGACCAGCGTCTCGTAGCCGGACGCGAGGCCGCAGATGAACCCGTCCGCGCCGGCAAGTGCGGCGGCCTCGTGCACCTGGATGTCGGTCGCGCCCGGCGCTCCGAGCCGGATGTTCTCCGCGATCGTCCCGCGAAAGAGCGTGGGCCGCTGCGGGACCCAGGCCAGGTGCCTGTACCACGCCTCGCGATCGCAGGAGGGCAGGTCGAAGTCCCCGACGGCAACCGAGCCGCCGACGGGGTCGAGGAAACCGAGCACGAGGCTCGCGACCGTGCTCTTGCCGGCTCCACTCTCACCGACGAGAGCGACGGTCTCGCAGGGAGGCAGCAACAGGTCGACGCCGTCGAGCACGCGGCCCGGCCGAGACGGATACGAGAACGACACGTTGCGCAGCCGCACAGCGGCGATCGCCGGGCTCGGAGGGACGAGCGTGCGCATCCGCGCAGGGCCGTCGTCGAGCAGGGCGAGGATCCTGTCGGCCACCGCGAGCCCGTCGGCACTCGCGTGGAACTGCGCACCGAGCTGCCGGAGCGGCAGGTACAGCTCGGGCGCGAGCAACAACACCGTCAGCCCAGCCTGCAGGCCGAGCCGCCCGTCGTCCAACCGCACCCCGACGGTGACCGCGACGAGCGCGATCCCCAGCGTCGCCGCGAGCTCGAGCACGGAGCCCGACAGGAAGCCGACGCGCAGCGTGCTCATGGTCGTTCGGCGGTACTGCTCGCTGACGTCGGCGATCGCCGCCGCCTGCGCCTTGCTGCGGTTGAACGCCCGCAGTGTCGGCAGCCCTCGCATGACGTCGAGGTAGTGGTTCCCGAGCAAGCGCAACGCATCCCAGCGCTCGCGCGTGCGCTCCTCCGTGTACCTGCCGATCAACCACATGAAGACGGGTACCAGCGGTAGCGTGATGACCATCACCACCGCCGAGGTGACGTCGACGGCCGCGACCCACACGAGCACGGCGACAGGCACCAGGCACGCGAGCACGACCTGCGGCAGGTAGCGCCCGAAGTACGCGGCGAGCGGCTCGATGCCGGAGACGCTCGCAACGGCGACCTCCGCCGCCTCGACGCCGTCGAGCCCGCCCGGGTCGGTGCGCAGCCGCTGCTCGGCCAGTGTGACGCGGAGGTCCGAGAGCACCGTCGACGCGGCCCGCCGGCCGGCCACCTCGAAGGCCCAGGCGAGCAACGCGCGCACCGCGAAGACGCACACGAGGGCGATGAGCTCCGGCGACACGTCGTGGAGCGACCCGCCGTGGAAGGCGCGTGCGACGATCCACGCGAGCAGCGACGCCTGGACGAGGACGAGGATGGTGGTCACGCTGCCGATTGCAACGTCGGCGCCGAGGAGCACCCGCACCGGGCGGGCACGGCGGACGAGGCGCGGGTCGAGCGCCCTCATCGATCGCGACTCACAGGTAGTGGGCTGCGTCCCCGGTCACACGGTGCCGGAAGACGTGGTACGTCCACGCCTGGTAGAGCAGGACCACCGGCAGCACGAGGAGCGCGACGACCGTCATCACCGCCAGCGTGTAGTGCGCGGACGACGCGTTCGAGACGGTGAGGCTGTTGCCGAAGTTCGGGCTCGACACCATCACCCGCGGATAGAGGCTCGTGAAGAGCGTTGCCACGAGCAGCGCCGCGCCGAGCGCGGTCGCGACGAACGCCTGGCCCGTGCGGCCGCGGAAGACGAAGGCGACCGCGAGCAGCGCGGCGGCGATCGCCAGGATCGCCGGAAGAACGGGCGGGAACACGCTCTTGTCGTTCCGGTCGACGGCGACGATCACGGTCAGGACCGCGAACGCGGCCGCCAGGGCGGCCGCCGGCAGCGCGAGCACCCGCGCGGTATTGAGTGCGCGGTCGCGGAGATCGCCCGTCGTGCGAAGCGTGAGGAAGACGGCGCCGTGGAACGCGAAGAACACGACCACCGTGAGCCCGGCGAAGAGCGTGTACCCGTTGAAGAGATCCCAGAACGTCCCCGTGAAGTCGCCGTTCGAGGCGAGCGGCGTGCCGTAGAGGAGCGCAGAGAGCCCGACGCCCCACACGAGCGCGGCGCCGAAGCTGCCGACCGCGTTCGCACCCAGCCAGACCGATCGCCAGCGCGGGCTCGAGCTCTTGCCGCGCCACTCGAACGACACGACGCGGATGATCAAGCAGACGAGCACGAGCAGGAGAGCGATGTAGAAGCCCGAGAACATCGACGCATACCAGTCGGGAAACGCGGCAAACGTCGCGCCGCCTGCGACGACGAGCCACACCTCGTTGCCGTCCCAGACCGGGCCGATCGACTCGAACATCGCCGCCCGCTCGACCTCGTCCTTGGGCAGGAACGGCAGCAGCATCCCGACGCCGAAGTCGAACCCCTCGAGCACGAAGTATCCGGCCCAGAGAACCGCGATCAGGATGAACCAGAGCTCTGCGAGGCTCATCAGAAGCTCGGGACGGGTTGCGGGGCGGGAGCCTGCTCTTCGGGCGGCGCCGGATCGACGCCTGCGTAGCGGCGCATCAGCCAGATGTCGACGACGAGCAGTGCGATATAGAGCGCGATGAAGACAGCGAGGCTGATCCCGAGCCAGGTCGTCGTCACGTTCGGCGAGTTCGCATCGCTCGTCCTGAGAAGGCCCTGCACGATCCACGGCTGCCGGCCGACCTCGGTCAGCACCCAGCCGGCGGACGTGGCGACGAACGGGAGGAAGCTGTTGGCGACGGCGATCCACAGGAACCATCGCAGCCGTTCGAGCCTGCGGCGCCAGAGCAGGTAGGCGCTCACGATTGCGATCAGCGCGATCAGCGTGCCGACGCCGGCCATCACCCGCATGCTCCAGTAGATCGCCCGGACCGGCGGTTTGTAGTTCCCGGGCCCGTGCTGCGCCGCGTACTTGTCGTTCAGGTTGTTCAGCCCCTGGACGGTGCCGCTGAACGATCCGGTCGCGAGGTAGGACAGCAATCCCGGGATGTCGAGCGAGTAGGTCGGCGTCTGGTCGCTCTCGGTGAACCCGCCGATCTGGAAGACCGAGAAGGCGCAATGGCTGCAGGTGCTCCACTGCGCCTCGCTCGCCGCGATCTTCATCGGCTGCAGCCGCTCGACCAGGATGCCGAAGTGGCTGCCGAACCAGAGGTTGGCGAGCGAGACGGGCACGAGGACGATCAGCGCGACCTTTGCGGCAGGACGGAAAACGTCGATGTTGCGCTTCCGCACGAAGTGCCAGCAGCACACGCCGAACACGACTGCCGCGCCCGCCGTCAGGCCGGCGAGCACCGTGTGCACGAAGGCATAGAGGGCCCAGTCGCTCGAGATCAGCTTCCAGACGCTCGTCAGCTGCGCCTGTCCGTTGACGATCTTGTAGCCGACCGGATCCTGCATCCACGAGTTGGCGACGAGGATGAAGTAGGCCGACATCCACGTCCCGGCGACCGCGATCCAGAGCGTCGCGAGATGGAGCCGCGGTGACAGGCGGTCCCAGCCGAAGATCCAGAGGCCGAGGAACGTCGACTCGAGGAAGAAGGCCGCAAGCCCCTCGACCGCGAGCGGTGCGCCGAACACGTTCCCGACGAAGCGGGAGTACACGGACCAGTTCATCCCGAACTGGAACTCCTGCACCAGCCCGGTGGCGACGCCGATCGCGAAGTTGATCAGAAAGAGCGTCCCGAAGAAGCGCGTCAACCGCAGCCAGGCCTCGTTCCCGCTCCGGTGCCACAACGTCTGGAAGATCGCGACGATCGGCCCGAGACCGAGGGTCAACGGGACGAACAGGAAGTGGTAGAGCGACGTGGTGGCGAACTGGCCGCGCGCCAGGTCGACCCGGGTCGACGCCAGGATCAGATGCACTCGATCCCCCACTCCGCAGTGAACGCGGCGCCCGGCTCGAGGGCGATCACGGACTCCCCGCTGCGGAAGGCGTTCGGCGGACAGGTCATCGGCTCGACCGCGATGCTACGGCGCGCGACGTCGGGCAGCGGGTCGCCGCTGAAGACCATCAGGTAGTCGTAGCCCTCGCCGGCCCAGACGATCACGCTCCGCCCGGACGGGTCGTGGATGCCGACGCGGACGCGGCCGTCACCGTCCCGATCGAGCTCCGAGAAGCAGTTGTCGAGCTTCAGCGAGCCGACCTGGCGCGGGCGGCGGAAGTCGAACTCGGTGCCGTCGACGGAGGTCGACCCGTTCGGCAGGCTCCGCTCGCCCGAGTAAGAGACCGAAGCGGCAGGGACGTGCAGCGACAGCGCGTCGACCGTGGACGCATCGAGCTTCACGTAGGGATGCGCACCTGCGCCGAACGGGCACCGGGTCTCGCCCAGGTTCGTCGCCGTCGATCGCACCGACAGCCCGAGATCCGACAGCGCGTATTCGATCGCGAGCCCCACGGTGAACGGGTAGCCCGGCTGCGGCCGGATCACGTGCTCCATCACGACGCGGGCCGGGTCGCGCTCGGCGACGCGCCAGGACGCCCAGCGCACCAGGCCGTGGATCGCGTTCCGGTTCGCGGGCTCGCTCAGCGGGAGCTGGTGGTCGCGTCCGTCGAACCGGTACGAGCCGTCCTCGAGCCGGTTCGGCCACGGCATCAGCACCTGGCCGCGCCCCGACAGGCACATCTCGTCCGGCCCGTACCCGTCGAGCACGTCGCGGTCGCCGGCCGAGTACGAGCGCAGGCCGCCGCCGACCTCGACGATCACCGCCCTCTGGTCGTCGTGGGCGATCTCGACCTGCTCCCCGGACGGCGCCTGGGTCATCCCGTCAGCTCATCCGCTCGAGGAGGTGATCGCCCACCCGCATCGCGTTCGCCATCGCGGTCAGCGCCGGGTTCACCGCGCCGATGCTCGGGAAGCAGCTGGTGTCGACGACGTAGAGGTTGTCCACCTCGTGCGCCTTGCAGTTCGTGTCGAGCACGGAGCTCTGCGGGTCGCTCCCGAAGCGGACCGTCCCGGCCTGATGCGCGCAGCCGGCGACCGGGATCTCGTTCTTCATGTACGCGAAGCGGTGGATCAGGTGCCCGGGGTTGAGGTCGAGCGGGCCCAGCAGCGAGTGCAGCTTCTCGTAGAGCCGGCGCTTCGCCTCGGCGTTCGTCTCCGCGTAGCTGAGCGTCAGCTTCCCGTCCTTGCCGACGGTCACGCGATTGTCGGCGCGCGGCAGGTCCTCGGTCGAGAGCCAGAAGTCGATCGCATGCTTCGCGACGCGCTCGAGCGTCCACTCCGGGGCGAGCTTCGTCTCGCCGGGCTTCTCGCCCCTGAACATCGGCGACTGCGACTTGCCGACCATCTGGATGTTCCCCATCGGGAACTCGAAGTCGTCGCTCCCGAAGTAGAAGTCGTTGAGCCCGAGCGTCTTCTGGTAGACGGTCGGGTTCTCCTCGCGCGAGAGCGCCAGCACCGCGACGCTGTCGTGGAACATGAAGTTGCGGCCGACCTGGTCGGAGCCGTTGGCGAGCCCGTTCGGATGCTTGTCGCCCGCCGACTCGAGCAAGAGCCGCGCGGAGTTGGCCGCGCCGCACGAGACCACGACGACGTTCGCCGCGAACTCCTCGTTGGATCCGTTGTGCTCGACGATCACCTTCGAGACGCTCGTACCGGCACCGTCGGTCTCGAGCTTCACGACCTTGGCGTTCGTGAGCAGCGTGACGTTCGGATGCTCGAGCGCGGGCCGGACGGCGATCACCTCGGCGTCCGACTTCGCGTGCAGGACACACGGGAACCCGTCGCAATTGGCGCACCGTGCGCACGCACTGTACGGCATGTTCGACTCGTCGAGCAGGATCCCGCAGGGAGCGTGGAACGGATGGTGCCCGGCCTTCGCGAGCGCGTCCGCGAGCTGCTGGATGCGCGGCTCGTGCGAGACCGGCGGATGCGGATAGGACGCGCTGGCCGGCGGCTCGGTGGGGTCCTCCCCGCGCGCTCCGTGCACCTGGTAGAGCTGCTCGGCCTGGGTGTAGTACGGCTCGAGCTCGTCGTAGCCGATCGGCCACGCCGGCGACAGCCCGTCGTGGTGTTGCAGCTCGCCGAAGTCCTCCTTGCGCAGCCGGTACAGCGCCGCGCCGTAGAGCTTGGTCGCTCCGCCGACGAAGTAGTGCACCTGCGGCTGGAACGGCGCGCCGCTCGAGTCGTACCAGGTGTCCGGCGACACGTATCGGTTCTCGACGAACACGTCCTCGGCCAGCCAGTTCTGCGGCTCGCGCGGCAGCCAGTCGCCGCGCTCGAGCAGCAGGATGCGCTTGCCCGACGGCGCCAGATGCCGCGCGAGCGTTCCGCCGCCGGCCCCGGTGCCGATGATGATGACGTCGTAGCTCTCCATCGGTGCGACTCCTTGTCAGTACTGCTCCATGAGCTCGGGAAGCATGATCCGGCCCGCCGCGTCCATCAGTGCAAGGTGCGAGAACGCCTGCGGAAAGTTGCCGAGGTGGCGCCCGGTGTCGGCGTCGAACTCCTCGGCATAGAGGCCGAGCGGCGACGCGATCCGGAGCAGCTTCTCCATGAGGTCCCGCGCCCGCTGGAGCTCGCCGACGACCGCGAGGGCCGAGACGAGCCAGAACGAGCAGATCAGGAACGTCCCTTCCTTGCCCGAGAGGCCGTCGTCGGTCTCGTCCGTTCGGTAGCGGAGCACGAAGCCGTTCTCCGTCAGGTCGTTCGCGATCGCCTCCACCGTCGCGTGCAGGCGCTCGTCGTCCGGGGGCAGGAACTCGAAGATCGCAGCGAGCAGCACCGACGCGTCGAGCGAGTCGGTGTTGTAGTGCTGCTTGAGCACGCCCTTCTCGGAGACGCCGTGCTCGAGGATGTCCGCCCGGATCTCGTCGGCGATCTCCTCCCACTTCTCCTGAAGCTCCCCGTCGCCGCGGATCTCGGCCAGCTTGGCCGCACGGTCGAGGGCGACCCAGCACATCAGCTTCGAGGAGACATAGTGCTGAGGCTTGCCCCGCGCCTCCCAGATTCCCTGGTCGGGCTGCTGCCACACCTTCGACGCGCACTCGGCCTGGCTGATGACGATCGGCCAGAGCCGGCGCGGCAGGCGCTCGGCGCGTCGTGTGTGCAGGAGGATCGAGTCGAGCACGGCTCCGAAGACGTCGTTCTGCCGCTGGTCGAAGGCGCCGTTCCCGATCCGAACCGGCCGGGCGCCCGCGTACCCGGTCAGGTCGTCGCGCGTCGTCTCGGTCAGATCGCGACGGCCGTCGATCCCGTACATGATCTGCAGCGCCCCGTCCTCGGTCGGCTCGATGTCTGCGACGAACTGCATGAACTCGTCCGCTTCCCAGTCGAGGTTCAGGAGGTGGAGCGCCTGCAGGGTGAAGGTCGTGTCGCGCATCCAGGTGTAGCGGTAGTCCCAGTTGCGCTCGCCGCCCGGTGTCTCCGGGAGCGAGGTCGTCAGCGCCGCGACCGTCGCACCGGTCGGCATGTAGGTGAGCCCCTTGATCGCGAGCGCGGAGCGCTGGATCGGGTCGCGCCAGCGATGATCGGGGATCCGCGCCCGTCCGAGCCACGACCGCCAGAAGCGGGAGGTCGCGACGAGACGCTGCTCGGCATCGTCGACGTCCTCGGGTGTGGCCAGCTCCTCGGCCCACGAAAGGGCGCAGAACATGCGGTCGCCTTCCTTGAGCACGTGCCGCGCGCGCACGCGGTTGCCCTCGATGCCGAGTAGGAGGTCGGTCCTCAGGCGAACCGTCTGCCCGGCACCCGACGCGTCGGCCGCGTGCAGGTCGTCGCCGACGAGCGCCCAGTCCGAAGGAGCGCGGCCGTAGTCGAAGACCGGCTCGCAGATCAGCTCGACCTCGACCTGGCCTTCGATGCATTCGACCGTCCGCACGAGCATGTGCTCGCCGTCGTCGTCGGCAGGCGGCCTCGTGTGCGGCGTGACGGCGTCCTGCCCGCGCGTCGGCCCCATCGTCAGGGCTTCACGGACGACGATCCAGCCGGCCGGCGTCTTCCACGTCGTCTCGAGCACGTTCGTGCCTGCCGCGTACGCACGCGCGGTGGGATGTGTGATCCCGTACGGGCCGAGCCGGAACGAGCCGGCCTGGCGGTCGAGCAGGCTGCCGAACATGCTCGGCGCATCGAACGACGGAGCACAGAGCCAGTCGACGGCGCCGTCGGGCGCGATCAGGGCGCCGGTGTGGCAGTTCGACAGGAACGCGTACTCCGCGATCGGCGGGAACGGCGAGGGCGCCGCCGCGCTCTGTGGCGCCTGTTGCTTCTTCTCGGTGGTGGTCATGATCCCAACCACGGCTCGTGCCAGCGGCCGTACCCGGAGACGAGCTCGTTCGCCGCCTCGGGGCCCCAGGACCCGCGGGCGTAGGGGTAGACGGGCGGGGGCGCGTCGAGCAGCGGCTGCATCACGCGCCACGTCTCCTCAACGGCGTCCTGGCGTGTGAACCGGGTGCTGTCGCCGATCAGCGCCGCGTGCAGCAGCACCTCGTAGGGCGTCGGCCCCTCACCTCCCTCGGTCGCGAACTCGAGGTCGAGCGTGATCTCGGCCGCGCCCGTCTTGTCGGCGCGATGCGCCTGTGCCTGCAGGCGGATGCCGGTGGTCGGATCGAGCCTGACGATGAGCGCGTTCGGCTCCGGGTGGCGGTCGAACATGGCGAACCCGAGCCGCGGCGCGTGCCGGAAGATCAGCCGGAGCTCGGTCTGCGTCGCCTTCAGGCACTTGCCGGTGCGGATGAAGAACGGCACGCCGGACCAGCGCCAGTTCTCGATCTCGAGACGGAGCGCCACGTACGTCTCCGTCGTCGAGTTCGGCGCCACGCCGTCGACCTGGAGGTAGCCGTCGTACTGGCCGCGCACGTAGTTCGCCGGATCGGCGGCATTGACGGCCCGGAAGACCGACACCTGCGAGTCCTTGATCGTCTGGGGATCGCCCCGTGACGGCGGCTCCATCGCGCACGCGGCGACCACCTGCATCAGGTGGTTCACGACGACGTCGCGCAACGCCCCGACCGGGTCGTAGAAGTGGCCGCGGTCGGCGACGTCGAAGTCCTCGGCCATTGTGATCTGCACCGACGAGAGGTAGTTCCGGCTCCACAGCGGCTCGAGCATCGTGTTCGCGAACCGGAGGTAGAGGATCTCCTCGAGGCCCATCTTCCCGAGGTAGTGGTCGATCCGGTACAGCTGAGATTCGTCGATGTACTGGTGCAGCTCCTTTGCGAGCGCTTTCGCCGACTCCAGATCGTGGCCGAACGGCTTCTCGACGACGACGCGCGCGGTCTTCGTCAGACCGGCGTCCGTCAGGCCCTTCACGACGCGGCCGAAGAGGAACGGCGGGATCTCGAGGTAGAAGACCGGCATCGACTTCCCCGCGATCGCATCGCCCACGCGCTTGTAAGTCGCGTCGTCGTCGAAATCGCCGGAGACGTACGAGAAGCGCTTGGCGAGACGGCCGAAGACCTCCTCGTCGAGCGTCTCGCCGGTGCCGATGATCGATTCGCGTGCCCGCTGAACGAGCTGGTCGAGCGTCCAGTCGTTCACGGCCACGCCGACAATCGGGCAGTCCAGCAGTCCGCGGGCTTCGAGCCGGTACAGCGAACGGAACGTCATCACCTTCGCGAGGTCCCCCGTGATGCCGAAGATGACGAAGACGTCTGCGGGTTGCTCGCTCAAGTGTCGCTCCTCTTGTCGTCGTTGACGTCTGCCTGCACCGAGATCCGGTTCGAACGCTCGTGGGTGAACCCGGCCCAGGTCCAGTCGATCACCGCTTTCGCGCGGTCCTCGCCGGTCGAGAGCAGCGCGAGGTGGACGGCTCCCCACGCGAGCGAGGCCGCCTTCCCCTTCATCGTCCGGCCGCGCCGGAACTGCACGACGGCGGCGCCTCGCCCGATCGTCGCCATCGTGCCCTTGTCCTCGTACTCGAACGGCTTCGTCTTCTCGCCCTTCACGAGGCGGGCGATGTTCTCCCCCGCCCACTCGCCGGCCTGAAGTGCAACCGACCCGAGCTGCGGGAGCACGTCCTTCGTCTTCGAGTCGGTGATCCAGGCGATGTCGCCGACGGCGAAGACCTCGGGATGCCCGGTGAGGCTCAGGTCCGGCTCGACGGGAACCCGGTGGCCGCGCTGGAGCTCGACCGGAAGGTCACCTCCGCGCTCGCTCGCCTGCAGCCCTGCTCCCCAGACGAGCGTGTGGGCCTCGATCTCGCGCCCGGACTTGAGCGTGACCCGGGTCGGGGCGACCTCCGCGACGCTGTCGCCGACGACGACCTCCACGCCCCGCTGCTCGAGCGCCTTCTTCGTGTAGTCGCGGATGTCCTGCTTGAACATCGCGAACACCGTCGGGCCGGCTTCGACGAGGATCAAGCGCGCCTTCTCCTGGGGAACGTCCGGGTAGTCCTCGGCGAAGTTGCTTCGGTACAGCTCGGCCAGCGCACCGACGCTCTCGACGCCGGTCGGGCCGCCGCCGACGACGACGACGTTGAGCGCCCCGTCGTCGATGAGCGACGGATCGCGGTCGGCCGCCTCCCACCGCTCGAGCACCTGGTCCTTCAGCCGCATCGCGTCGACGAGCGTGTACATCGGGAAGCCGTGCTCGTCGGCGCCTTTCGTGCCGAAGAAGTTGACGGTCGCACCGAGTGCGACGACGAGATAGTCGTAGTCGAGCGCGGCGCGGTCGGAGAACTCGACGTGCTTCTTCCCGACGTCGACCGACGTCACCGTGCCCTGATGGACGGTGACGTTCGGCTGGTCGTGGAAGAGGTCGCGCAGCGCATGCCCGACGGCCGACGTCTCGAGCAGGTCGGTCGCGACCTGGTAGAGCAGCGGCTGGAACGTGTGGTAGTCGTTGCGGTCGACGAGGACGACGTCGGCATTTGCATCGGCGAGCGAACGGGCAGCGCCGATACCGCCGAATCCTCCACCCAGAATCAGCACGCGTGGCCGTGGGCCGCGCCCCTCTTCGCGACGACCGGACATCTTCAATGCGCGAGCCTAACGCTCCGACGCACTCTCGGCGTCATCCAATCAGGGTGTACTTACGCTGATTCACCAGGCCGTAACACGACTGAGATCGCGTTCCGCATGCCAAGGCAAGCCGCACGACGATGTCACGAAACCGCTGACGCCGGAATCGACTCGTCAGGCGGGAGCCGGAGCCGCAGCCGTCCCGTCACCGGTCGCGGCCGACGCCGTGCCGACGTCCTCGGCGTGGTACGAGGCGAGCAGATCCTCTTCCCGCTCTTTGGCGGGGAAGAAGAACCACACCAGCACGGCACCGAGGAGCACCGCGACGATGCCGGCCAGGTACGCCCACTGGTCGCCCTTCAGGAAGGCGGACTTCGCCCCGTCGATGATGTTCTGCTGAACGGAGGGCGGGTACCGCGACGCGGTGTCGGCGGCGCTGGCGAACGACTTCGTCAGCTCGGCCTGAGTGCTGGAGGTGATGTCCTTGCCCGAGCTGGAGATCAGCGAACCGGCAGCCGCCGCGTAGCCCGCCGTCAGGAGCGCGCCGAAGATCGACTGCATGATCGCGCCGCCGAGGTCGCGCTGCAGGTCGGCCGTCCCCGACGCCATGCCTACTCGCTTCACCGGCACAGAGCCGGTGAGCGAGTGCGAGGCCGGGGTGCCCGCGAGCCCGACGCCGATCCCGACGAAGATGTATCCGAGCGCGACCTTCCAGTACGCGATGTTGTCCTTCCAGAGGAGCAGCATCGTGACGAAGCCCAGCAGGACGAACACATATCCGAACAGCAGCGTGAACCGGGCTCCGCGAGCGTCGACGATCTTCGCCGAGCGTGGGGCCACGATCACCATGGCGAACGCCGCCGGGAGGATCGCGAGCCCGGCCTGCAGCGTCGAGTAGCCGAGCACGTTCTGCAGGAACTGCTGGCCGATGAACATCGCTCCCATCAGCGACCCGAAGACGATGATCCCCGCACATGCCGCGACCCAGAACGTCGGCCGTGCCGCGACGACCAGGTCGTACAGTGGGTTCCCGGCCCGGCGCTGCCTCAGGAAGAAGAGGACGAGCGCAGCGACCGCGATCACCGCGAGCACGAGGGTGAGTGTCCCCTTGTTCGGGACGGGCGCGAAGTTGATCGCCAGGATCATCGCCCCGACCAGCACGAGGGACAGGATCCCGCCGAGGTTGTCGACCGGCTCGGTGCCCTCGTTCACGTGGGACGGGACGAACCGCCACGCCATGAAGATCGCGACCACGGCGAGCGGAAGCGTGAGCAGGAAGACGGAGCCCCAGTAGAAGTGCTCGAGCAGGATCCCCGAGCACAGAGGACCGAGCGCCGCGATTGCGCCGCCGACACCGGACCACAGTGCGATCGCCTTCGTGCGCGCGGCGCCGGGCGCCCACAGCGCGGTGATCAGCGCCAGCGTCGTCGGGTAGGCCATGCCGGCGGCGAGACCGCCGCCGACACGCGCGACGAAGAGGATCGTGTCCGACCACGCGTACGCGGCGAGCAGCGACATCGGAACGGCCAGCACCGTGCCGAGCATCAGCATCAGCTTGCGCCCGTAGCGGTCGCCGAGCGCGCCGAGCCAGAGCACCGAGCAGGCGAGGCCGAGCGAGTAACCGACCGCGATCAGGTCGAGCGTCGTCTGGCTCGAGTCGAAGTGCTTGCCGATGTCGGGCAGCGCGACGTTCGCGACCGACAGGTTCAGGTTGGCGACGGCGGCGACCAGGATCAGCGAGATCAGGACGAGGCCGCCGCGCTTCGGTGCCCCCTCGTTCATGCCGCCTCGCCTCCGGCCACGACGAGCGAGCCGTTCAGGTACATCAACACGGCCTTGACCCGCCGGCTCACGTCCTCCGAGTCGCCGAGGTCGAGCTTCAGGAAGATCTGGTTGATGTGGCGCTCGACCGCGCGCTTCGTCACGACGAGCTGCGCCGCGATCGCCGTATTGCTGCGGCCTTCCGCGATCAGGCCGAGGATCTCGAGCTCGCGCGGGGTCAGCTCGTCGAGCTTCGAGTCCTTGCGCCGCCGCTGGAAGGAGACGAGCTCGTCGACGATCCGCGAATCGACGACCGAGCCGCCGTCGGCCACCTCCTGCAGAGCCCGGTGGAGCTCGTCGCGGTCCTTGACCCGCTCCTTGAGCAGATAGGCGCGCCGCGCCGAGCCCTGCTCGAAGAGCGTCGTCGCGTAGAGGGGCTCGGCGTGCTGGCTGAGCACCACGACGCCGACCTCCGGATGCGAGGAGCGGAGCTCGGCAGCGAGCCGTACCCCTTCGTCGGTGTTCGTCGGCGGCATGCGGATGTCCGTCAGGACGACGTCGGGCGACTCCCGTGCGATCGCGTCGCGGAGCTCGTCGAGGTCGCCGCAGGCGCCCACGAGCTCGACGTCGTCGATCGCTCCGAGGGCGCTGACGATCCCCTCGCGGGCGAGGAAGCTGTCCTCCCCGAGCACGACCCGGACCGCCATGCAGCGGAGGCTAACGGTCCCGCGCGTGCGCGGCCACGACTCGATTCATCCCAAGCGGACGATGCGTGCGAGCCGCCGCTGCGGTCCGGTTCGCATGAGAACGGTGGAGCCATACGAGCGGATCCTGTGCAAGCTCTCGATCCGGGACGATGCCTACCTCGATTCGCTGCTCGGCGACGACGAAAGCAGCCTCGAGGCGTCGGCCCTCGACGAGCGGACGCACGCGCTCGTCCGGCTCGGCGCGCTGATCGCCCTGGACGCGGCGGTGCCCTCGTACCTCGAAGCGGCCGGGCGCGCCGCCCGCTGCGGCGCTTCGGCGGACGAGATCGTCGGCACCCTGATCGCCGTGCTTCCCGCGGCCGGGGTCGCCCGGGTCGTCTCGGCGGCGCCGAGGCTGGGCCTCGCGCTCGACTTCGACGTCGCCGCCGCGCTCGAGCGCCGCTAGAAGAGCTGGACGACGCCGCGCACGATCAGCAGCACACCGAGCAGCACGAGGACGCCGGTCGCCAGGCGATTCGCGTTCCGGTCGAGCCAGGAATTGAAGGCGATCGTCTTCGCCGTCGCCTGCTCGGGCGCGAAGACGAAGCCGACGAGCGGGAGCTCGATGAAGGCGAACATGATCACGAAGAACCCGATCACCATTGCGACGGTCGCCGCGGTCGACCAGCCGAGCTGGGCGATGTCCTTCAGGCCGACGAGCGCTGAGAAGCCCGGCAGCGCGCAGAGCAAGAGGCCGGCGATGAAGGCATAGGGAGCTCCCTTGTCGAGCGCACGGGTGAGCCGGTCGGGCTTGGCGCCCTTGGCCGCTTCCCCGTCGGTCTTCTCGTCCTTGACGAGCAGCTTCCGGTCGCGGACGACCCAGGCCGCGATCAGCGACAGGACACCGAGGACGATGTAGAAGATCGGATCGAGCGAGTTGCTCGAGGACGAGTCGACAGAAGCGTCCTGGAGCGAGAAGACGATCACGAGCCCCACCGTGTTCGCTGCAAGGAACCCACCGGCGAAGAAGCTCGCCAGCAGCAACTGAGGACGACTGCTGCGGAGCGCGATCAGGACGACGGCCAGGAGCGCCGGAAAGAACATCGCCAGCAGCGCCAGCGCGATGATCTCGAAGACGTCACCCACGGCGGGCAGGGCGAAGCGCGAGTGTCGAGGGATCGGGGTGGGATGTCACGGTGCCTGCTCGGGGGAGCTTCGACGTCGATCGGGCGAGTCGAGGTGGGGGTTCTACCCCGAACCCCCACCTCCTCGCAACCGGCCCGCCGCCGATCGGCGGGCCGGCGTCGTCCTACAGGCCCGTCTCGGCCTTGACGCGGCCCGACTCGACGGCCTGCTTGAGCGCGGCGTAGTCGCGCTCGTTCTGATCCGCATACGTCTCGGCGAAGGTGGCGAGCGCACGGTCGAACACGTCGCTCGTCCCGAGGTAGCTCGCGATCGCGATCGCATCTCCCGACCGGGCGTGTGCCTTCGCGAGTGTCGCGCCACACAGCTGCCCGTAGGCGCTCATCGCGTTCGGCTCCATCATCTCGATGATCGCCGAGCCCTTCGCGTCCCAGAGCTGCCGGAGGTAGAAGTCGCGCTCGACGCCGTCGATGCCGGTGGTGTGGATCCAGCCGAGCATGATGTCGCTGGCCGCCTGCATCAGCCGCTGGCCCTCGACCACGCGCTGCCCGTGGTTCGAGAACTCGCTCTTGCCGAGGAACGGCTCGAGCACCGACGCCTCCGCTTCCTTCGCCTGCATGAACAACGGGTCCTCGTTGTCGCGACCCAGCATGAGCACGATCCAGGCCCGCGTGCCGACGCTGCCGACACCGACCACCTTGCGCGCGGCGTCGACCAGCCGGAAGCGCTCGATCAGCTTGCGGCGGTCACCCTGCAGCGTCCGCCGGTACTTCCGGATGAGATCGCGCAGCGCCTCGAGGGCGACGGCCTGGTCCTGGCCCGGCTGCACGAGGTCGGCGATCGGAACGATCAGCGGCGGGTTGCCGACGATGCGCGGCTCGCCGTCGACGATCTCGGTGAGCTTGCCGAACGCTGCGAGGCTGTCCTTCGTCCGGGTCTTCGCGAGGTTCTTGTCCAAGCGCTTCTTCTGCTCGGCCGAAGCCTGAGCCCGGAACTGCTTTGCGACCTCGTCGATGTCGATGCGCGAGTACCAGACGTCCATGTTTCGCATCGCAGCGAACTCCTCGATCGCCTGGCGGTACGCCCCCGTGACCTCGCGGTTGATCCGCGTGCGCGTCTTCTCGTCGAAGCCGCGGTCGCGCCCGGCGACGGCGAAGCTTGCGACCAGGCGCTTGACGTCCCATTCGAACGGGCCGGGAAGCGTCTCGTCGAAGTCGTTGATCGCGAACACGAGGCGCCGGTCGGGCGCGGCGAAGGCGCCGAAGTTCGAGAGGTGCGCGTCGCCGCAGAGCTGCGTGTGCAGGCCTGTGCGGGGGCCGAACGAGAGGTCGGACGCCATCAGGTAGGCGGCCCCGCGATAGAAGGTGAACGGCGAGACGAGCATCCTGCCGTAGCGGATGGGCACAAGTTCGGGAACGCGGCTCGCGGCCTGCTCCTCGAGCAGCTCGACGGGATCCGGACGGTGCGGCGCAGGCTCCCACTCGCCGTGGCTCCGGCGCGTGACCTCCGCACGGGCGGCCTTGCCGCGGGCCGCACGTTCGTCAGGCGTGAAGTGCTCGACCTTCCGGGGCTGGCTCGGGCGGGTCGCGGTCTCGGTTTGCGTCGTGCTCATCGATCACCTCGCAGCGTCGTTACGTCACGGCCCCTGATTGTGCCCGCAACCGACCCTCGGGGCCATCGCCCCCATCGGATGAACGGGCTTCTGGCGAGACCCCGGCCGGCGGTTTAGGGTCGCCCGATGTCGAGCGACGCCGCCGCGCTCCCCGTCGACCCCGCCGCGTTGATGCGGAGCCGCCCGTACCGGGCGCTGCTCGTATTCGCGGCGCTCGTCGGGCTGCTCGTATCGGCCGTCTCCTGGCTCTTCCTCGAGGCCGTGCACGCGCTGCAGGTCGAGGTCTACACGAAGCTTCCGGGGCACCTCGGCTACGACACCGTCCCGGCCTGGTGGCCGCTGCCCTGGCTGGCGATCGCCGGGCTCCTCACGGCGTTCGCGATTCTGCGACTGCCGGGGCACGGCGGCCACGTGCCGGCGGAGGGCCTCAAGACAGGCGGCCCGCCCACGCGACCGATCGACCTGCCCGGCATCGTCCTCGCCGCCGTCGCCACCCTCGGCCTCGGGCTCGTGCTAGGCCCCGAGTCGCCGCTGATCGCGCTCGGCATGGGGCTCGGCATCCTCGCGATGAAGACGCTCCGGCCCGACGCGCCCGAGCAGGGCCGGGCGCTGATGGGGGCGGCGGGGAGCTTCGCCGCCATCTCGACCATCTTCGGGTCGCCGGTGATCGGCGCCGTGATCATCATCGAGGCGACCGGCCTCGGCGGGGCAGTGCTCCCGGTCGTCCTGCTTCCAGGCCTCGTGGCCGCCGGCATCGGCTCCCTGGTCTTCATCGGGCTCGGGTCGTTCTCGGGCCTCAGCACGAGTGCGTGGTCGCTGAGCCCGTTCCCGCTGCCGCACTTCGGCGGGCCGGGCTGGGGCGACTTCGGATGGACGATCGTGCTGGCGCTCGCCGCGGCCGTCGTCGCGTTCGCGATCATGGAGCTCGCGCGCTGGTCGAAGCGCATCGTCGAGCAGCGGACGTTCCTGCTCACGATCGTGGCCGGGCTCGTGGTCGGAGGCCTGGCGATCGGCTTCGCGCAGTGGACGGGGCAGTCCGCCGATGCAGTGCTCTTCTCGGGCGAGGACGCCTTCGGCTCGCTGTTCTCCTCGTCGGGCTCGATCGTGCTGTCGACCCTGCTCCTGCTGCTGGTCTTCAAGGGTCTCGCGTGGAGCCTGTCGCTCGGGAGCTTCCGCGGCGGGCCGACGTTCCCGGCGATCTTCCTGGGCGTCGTCGCCGGGCTGATGGCGGCGCACCTCCCCGGCTACGCGGAGACCCAGGCCGTGGCGGCGCTGGTCGGCGCGAGCTGCGTCTCGATCCTGCGCCTCCCGCTCTCGTCGGTCGTGATCGCGCTCCTCCTCTCGGCGAAGGCGGGGCTCGCCGTCGCGCCCCTCGTGATCGTCGCCGTCGTCGTCGCCTACCTGGCGAGCGAGGCGATGACCGCCTACGTCGACTCGCGGGTCGGGGCGCAGCCGGCGGAGGCGGCGACCTAGCGCGCAGTCGTCCCGATCGGACGATGTGCGGGGCCCGGCAGGACTGCACAGTCCGGGTCGTTCACGTCGACTGATTCGGTCAGGAGGAAACCATGTGGTGGGGAATCGGCATCGGCGGCGGCCTCTTGTACTTCCTGCTGCTGCTCACACTCGGGATCATGACGCTCCGTAAGGGGCACTGGGTCATGTTCATCTTCGGGATCGTCTTCCCGCTGCTCTGGCTGATCGGCGCGGTGATCCCGCCGGTCGCGCGGACGGCCTGACGCGCGTAGACGCTCAGACGTTCCGCGTCCGGAAGTGGTGCCAGACGAGGTACACCGGGATCCCGAGCGGCGCGACGAGGGTGACGAGCAGGAACCAGAGGATCTTCGCGAGCACCGAGATCGAGTCGCCCACGATCAGGATGAGCGTGAACAGCCAGATCAGGAAGAGCCCGCCGAGGACGACGATCGAAAGGAACGCGCCCCAGCCCGACGTGAGCTGAAGCGAGGCGACGAGGGGGCTCATGTCGGGGGTGATATACCGGTTCCAGAGCCCCGGCGGTGGGAGAACCACAGCTCCTCGAGGAGCTGGGGACGGAGTTGCGCCTTCCACACGACGGCGTCCACCAGCCCATCGTCGACCTCGCAGGCAAGGTCGTCGGGGTGGGTCGTCGAGACGAGCACGACGACTGTGCCGGGTGACGTCGCCTTGATGCGGCGCGCCGCGGCGATCCCGCCGAGCCCGGGCATCACGACGTCCATGACCACCATGTCGGGCTCGAGCCTCGTCGCGACGTCGACAGCCGCCTCGCCCGAGTCCGCCGCGGCGAGCAGGTCGAGCGACGGCGCGGCGCGGATCAGCTCGCAGAGCACGTCGCGAAACGGGCTGCGGTCGTCCACCGCGAGCACGCGTGCGCAACGCGAGCGGCGCGACTCGTCTTCCGCGAACGAAGTCATCGTGGCTAGGCCGATGATCGACGGCCGGGCGGGCGATCGCCAACGTGCACGCATGTGCATCGTCCTGGGGCGCCCACCACTCACGCCGTCCGCCGCCGCCCGTCGAGCGAGCGCTGGACGGCAAGGACACTCGAGCCGCCGAGAAGCATCATCGCCACGTTCACGACGAGCACGCTGAGCGCGGACAACGAGTTACGGAGCTCGCCGGTCCCGGCCGCGACCCCGAGATAGGCGACGGACGGGACGGTCGTCACGGAGATCGCGACGCCGACGGCGGCGCTCGCGCGTGTCTCCACCGCCAGCATCCCGGCCACGCCCGCGGCCAGCGCGACGAGGATCGTCTCCGCGCCGACGTGCGTCTGCCCCGCCGGGACCGATCCGATCGAGAAGCCGCCCGGCAGGAGGTCGAGCAGATCGAGGACGCCGGTCACGGCCGCTGCGACGAGAAACGTCGCACCGAAGCCGGCGGCCAGCGCCCCCAGGCCGCGCCCGGCGAGGTGCGGCCGGAGGAGGACGATGCCGGTGCAGGCCGCGGTGATCGGGAGGAGGTCGGGGCTGATCGCCATGGCGCCGACCAGCAGGACCGGGCTGAGCTGGATCACGGCGAACGCGCCGACCACTCCGGCTGCGGCCATCAGCGCGAAATACCGGCCGGGGGCGCGCGCCTGTAGCCGGGCCTGGCCGAGCACGTCCGCCCAGACGAGGGCGGCAGTATCGGGCGCGACGCCGACCGTGTCGAGCCGCACGAGGAGGACGTCGGCGGCTGGAACTCCGGCGTGGTCGACGATGTCCAGCACGGCGTCCGCCGCGTCGGCGCGCACGTCGGCGACGACCAGCGCTCCCGAGGCGCTGCCGGTTCCGGACATCGTCACGTGACGGACGCCCGACCGGCCGTCCAGGCTCTCGGCGACCGCCGCCATCGCATGCGCCTCGCCGTAGACCCTGAGCTGCAGCATCTCGGCTAGATCAGGCGCTCAGCTTCGACTCGATGCCGGCGAGCCTGTCGCCCAGTTCCTTGAGCGTGTCCTCCGTTTGTGCGAGGGCGTCGATCACGGACTGGGTGTTCTGTTCGTCGCGCCGGCGCTCGGCCTCCTGCTCCTGCGCCTGCCCTCGCTGGAGCACGGCACTGGTGACCCCGGCGGTGACGAAGGCGATGAAGGCGACGCCGATCACCATCTCGACACCGCCGACGATGCGGCCGGCGTCGGTCGTGGGCACGACATCTCCGTAGCCGACTGTCGTCACCGTCTGAAGCGCCCACCAGATCGCAAGCCCGATCGAGGGGAAGTTGTGTGGATCGGCAAAGCGCATCAGGATCGCCCCGACGACCGCCAGGCCGACGAACGTCCCGGCCAGGCCAACCGTCGCGGAGCGCGCGTTGACGACGTGCTGAACGCGCCTCTCGATCAGGGAATCGGTCCGTCCCTCCTTCGTGCGCGCCTCGCCGGCCATGGCTCCGTGTTCTGTTCCACGCGCCGCTCGACTCCCCTCGCCGGGGACGGGAGTCTTATGGCCCCGAGCCGGATGCCGGAACGGATCCGCCGATCGTCGTCCCGCGGCCGGGAACAGAGCCGATGGTCAGCCGGCCGCCGATCGCCTCGATCCGGTCGCGCATGCTGACGAGCCCGATCCCGCCGGCCGGCAGGGCCGGATCGAAGCCGACGCCGTCGTCCTCGATCGCGAAGACGACCGCGTCGCCCTCCCCGTGACGCAGGGAAACCGAGACCGACACGTCGGGGCCCCCGTGTTTGGTCGCGTTCTGGATCGCCTCGACGGCGCAGAAGTAGATTGCCGCCTCGGCGGTCGGATCGAACCGGCCGAGGCCGTCGGCGGCCACATCGAGCTGGGTTGGCGTCGTCCTCGCAAGCGCACGCAGCGCCGCCTCGAGGCCGCGTTCGCGGAGGACGGTCGGATAGATGCCGTGTGCGAGGCCACGGAGCTCGTCGACGGCCGCGGTCGCGTCGTCGCCGATCTCGTCGAGCTTCGAAGCGACGTCGCCGTCCCCGATCGCGTCCCGGAGGAGCGACAGCTTGATCTGGATCGCCATCAGCCGCTGCTGCGCGCCGTCGTGCAGGTCGCGCTCCAGCCGCAGCCGCTCGTTCTCGGTCGCGGTCACGATGCGCTCGCGCGACGCGCGGAGGCCGGCGACGAGCTCGGCGTTCTCGAGCAGCATCAGCGAGGTGGCGGCGAGCCCTTCGACGATCGCCGCATCGGCGTCGAGCGCCTCATGGTGGACGAACATCGCCACCGTGCGCCCCTGACGGACGACCGGCGTGACCGCCCGGCCCGACCCCGGCTCCGGGAGCGTGACCGGCGTGCCGTCGACGCCGACGAACCCGCTCGGCCCGTCGCCCGGGACCGCCAGCACGAGCATCGGATCGCCGAGCGCGTCGCGGACCATCGACTCGACCACCTCGGGCGTGACCGGGCCGTCGGCCCCGGTCGCCGCGAGCGCACCGGCCCTCGTGGCCGCGAACATGCGCCCGCGCACCTGGCCGAGCACCAGCGCGACCGGGATCGAGAGCTGCAGGACCGCCAGCACGGCCCGCAGGGCCGGCTTCGTCCCGGGGTGGTCGTAGCCGACCAGCAGGTAGACCGGGTACAGGAGCGCCGTTCCGGCGAACGCGTAGCCGAGCGGTTCGACTGCCCGCCGTCGCAGGCGGTCGGCCGCGCGCGTCTTCCGCAGGAGGACGACGGCCACGCCGACGAGCGCGAGCGCCGTCCCTGCGTTCCAGACGTGGGCTATGAGCGACGAGACCCCGCTCGGCGTCTCGACGAGCTGGAAGGCGTTCTTCGGGCACCGGTCACTGCAGTCCGAGAAGGCCGCGGCTCTCGGGAGCTTGTCGGCGAGCACGAGCGCAGCCGTCCACACCACCGTGACCACGACGCCGTACGCGGCCAGGAAGCCGGCTTCGACCCGCGTCTCGGGACGGCTGCGGGGAAAGCAGAGGTAGAGGTAGGCGAGGCAGACCGTGAACCCGGCCCACACCGTCATCCCGATCGTGAAGACCACGTCGTTCCCGGAGCCGTTGAGCGACGTCAGCCCGAACAGCAGGCCGATGCTCGCGATCAGGGCCCCGGTCCGGCTCCGCGGTCGCCGCCAGAAGGTGTACGCGCCGGCCGAGCAGTACCCGAGCACGATCAGCCCGCGGATCACGCCGCTCGACCCGGCATCGAGCAGCACCGGGCTACGGACGAGGAACCCGGTCGTCACCGCGCCCGCGACGACGCCGGCGCAGGCGAATGCGATTGCCTGCAGCGCGAGCACACGTCGCTGCCGTTCCGACGCGAAGGCGAAACCTGCGAGGCCGAGCGCTTGTTCCATGGCGGCACGCTGCTCACGCACGCACGAGCAGCGCACGGCAGCCTATCCGCCGCCCGCTCCGGAGTGGTGCTGGCCGACGAACAGGAGTGGTATTTGCACGGTCCCGCCGTCGGGGACGCACGCTTGAGCGGGCCTCGGACGCGGCCGGATACTCGGGGTCGCCCCCCCGCGATGCCCACTCACGCCGACGGACAGCTGCTCGACTTCCCGGCACGCCGGGTCGACGACCTCGAGGTCGTCCTCGGCAAGCTGCGGCCTCCGACGCCCCGCCCGGGCAGCGTCCGGCGCACGGCGCTCGTGAACCGCCTCCGCGCGGCGCGGCGGATGCCGCTGGTCTCGATCGTCGCACCGGCCGGCTACGGGAAGACGACCACACTCGCGCAGTGGGCTTCCCGGGACGACCGCCCGTGTGCGTGGGTCTCGGTCGACCGCCGCGACGACGACCCCGTCTGCCTGCTCACCCACGTCGCTGCCGCCATCGACCGGATCGAGCCGGTCGGCCGCGCGCTGCTCGAGGCGCTGCGAGCCCCGGGCCGCTCCGTCTGGACGAGAGCCGTCCCGCGGTTGAGCGACCTGCTCGGCTCGCTGCCGGAGCCGGTGATCCTGGTGCTCGATCACGTCGACCGCATCCGCTCCGAGGAGTCGCTCGACATCGTGGCGATGCTCGCGCACCAGCTTCCGCCGTCGTCGACGCTCGCCCTCGCCGCCCGGATCGATCCGGCAATCCCACTTGCGACGCTCCGCGCCGACGGCCTCCTGCTCGAGGTCGGGCCGGATCTCCTTCGGTTCAACCGCAGCGAGGCATCGTCGCTCCTCGAGGGGCAGGGCGTGTCCCTCTCCGAGCACGAGCTCGACGATCTCCTCGAGCGGACGGAGGGCTGGCCGGCCGGCCTCTACCTCGCGTCGATCGCGCACCGAACGGAGAGCGGTCCGGAGTTCGCAGGGAACGACCGGATGGTCGTCGACTACCTGCACGACGAGTACTTCCACCGGTTCTCGCCAACCCGCCTCGCGTTCCTCCGCCGCACCTCGATCCTCGAGTCGATGTCCGCTCCGTTGTGCGACGAGCTGCTCGGGCGAAGCGACTCGGCGGTCGAGCTCGAGGCGATCGAGCGCGCCAACCTCTTCCTCGTCCCCCTCGACCGCCGGCGCGGCCGCTTCCGCTATCACCGGCTCTTCGGTGATCTCCTCCGCCACGACCTGGAGCTGCACCACCGTGACGAGGTTGCGGCGCTGCACCGTCGGGCAGCGAACTGGTACGAGGTGCAGGGGGACGGCGCCGCAGCGGTGCCGCACCTGATCGCCGCGGACGAGACCGATCGCGCGGGCCGCATCGTCCGGGGTCTCGTGCTTCCTGCCTGCGACGAAGGACGCCGGAACGAAGCCGAGCGCTGGATCGAGCTCTTCGACGAGCCGTACCTCGAACGGGACCGCGAGCTCGCCGCACTCGGCGCGTGGGTGCACCTGCTGGGAGGGCACGACGCCGAGACGGCACGGCTGCTCGCGATCGCCGAGCGGGACGGCGAGCACCCGCTGGCCGCGGTCGTGCGCGCGGCGCGATGCCGCTCGGGCGCGGAGCAGATGCTGGCCGACGCCCGGGCTGCGTCCGACGCAGTCCCGGAAGGCTCGCGGACGGCCGCGGTCGCACGCTTCCTCCAGGGGTCGGCACAGGCCCTGCTCCTCGATCTCGACGGCGCGGACGACACGCTCCGGCAGGCGGTCGAGGAAGCGGTCGCGTCGCGGGCAACCGCGGCGCACGCCGGCGCGGCCGCTCAGCGTGCACTGCTCGCGGCGAAGCGAGGCGACGACGCGGCGGTCGACACGCTCGCCGCCGAGGCGTGCGGGGTCGGTCTCGCGCACGATGCGCGGTTCGGCGGAGGCGCGCTCGAGCTCGCCCTGTCAGCCAGGGCGTTCCTGCGCCGCGGCTCCTGGCAAGAGGCGAGCGACGTGCTCGCCGACGCGGAAGCGCGCCGGGCAGGTGTCGGCGATCCGCCCTGGCTCGCGGTCCAGGCCTCGGTCGAGATCGCGCGGGCGCGCCTCGCGCTTCGCGACCGCGCCGGTGCGACCGCCGCCCTCACGGCCGGCCGTCCAGCGCTTGCCCGGCTCGCCGGGCTCGGCCCGCTCGCCGCCGACTTCGGGGAGCTGACCGTGCTCGCGAAAGCGGGGACGGAGGCACACCCGGCCGGGTTCACGCCGGCCGAGCTGCGCCTGCTGCCGCTGCTCGCGACGCACCTCTCGTTCCGCGAAATCGGCCTTCGGTTCCGCGTCTCTCGAAACACGATCAAGACTCAGGCGATCTCCGTCTACCGGAAGCTCGGCGTGTCGAGTCGCAGCGAGGCGATCGAACGCGCGACCGAGCTCGGACTGCTGGCCGGCGCAACGCCAAGGCCGTAGTCTTTGTGGCCGCAAGCGATCTGTCTGTCGCCGAAGGAGGCCACGCGGAGATGAGTCACCAGAGCCTGGAGGAGCTGCTGCAGGCGACCGGAAACCCGGTCGAGCTCGTGCGCAACTCCCAGATCGGCCCGTACGTCTATCCGAAGGTGCCGGCCGAGTTCTCGAACTGGCGCGACGAGCAGGTCGCCTGGCGGGAGACGTCAGCGCTCTTCGACCAGTCGCATCACATGACCGACCTCTATATCGAGGGGCCGGACGTGATCAGGCTCCTGTCCGACGTCGGCGTCAACACCTTCAAGAACTTCGCGCCCAACAAGGCGAAGCAGTTCGTCGCCTGCAACGAGGACGGCTACGTGATCGGCGACGGCATCCTGTTCCACCACGCCGAGAACAAGGTCAGCCTCGTCGGGCGGCCGTCGGCGCACAACTGGGTGCAGTACCACGCCGAGACCGGCGACTACGACGTGAAGCTCGATCGGGACGAGCGGACAGCGGCCAACCCGACCGGCAAGCGCAAGCTGTACCGCTTCCAGGTGCAAGGGCCGACTGCGCTCGACGTGCTCACGAAGGCGAACGGCGGGTCCCTGCCCGAGATCAAGTTCTTCAACATGGGCGACCTGACGATCGGCGGTCGCGCCGTGCGTGCGCTCCACCACGGCATGTCGGGCGCGCCCGGGATGGAGCTGTTCGGACCGTGGGAGGAGGGGGACGACGTCCGCGCCGCGCTGGTCGAGGCCGGCGAGGACTACGGTCTCCGCCAGGTCGGCTCGCGCGTCTACGCGACGAATACGCTCGAGTCGGGCTGGATCCCCTGCCCGCTGCCCGCGGTCTTCACCGGTGACGCCATGAGGGCCTATCGCGAGTGGCTGCCCGCGAACTGGTACGAGGGAACCGGGTCCCTCGGCGGCAGCTACTACTCGAACGACATCCGTGACTACTACCTGACGCCGCACGACCTGGGCTACTGGCCGTTCGTGAAGTTCGACCACGACTTCGTCGGCCGGGCGGCACTCGAGGCGATGGCCGAGCCGAAGCGGCGGAAGGTCACCCTCGCCTGGAACGGCGACGACGTCGCGGAGGCGATGGGCACGCTCGTCTCGAAGAGCGACGGCCCGGCGGCGAAGTACATGGACCTCCCGCTGTCGAACTACTCGACGTGGCCGAACGACAAGGTGCTCGCCGGGGGAGAGATGGTCGGCGTCTCGACGTTCTCCGGCTACAGCTACAACGAGCGCTCGATGCTGTCGCTCGCGATCCTCGACATCGACGTCGAGATCGGCAGCGAGGTCGTGCTGGTCTGGGGCGAGGAGAACGGCGGGTCGCGCAAGCCGGTCGTCGAGCGGCACGTGCAGGCGGAGATCCGCGCGATCGTGAGCCCGTGCCCGTACTCCGACGTCGCCCGCACGACCTACGCCGAGGGCTGGCGCACGAAGGCAACGGTCTGACCACCGACCAGGTGCCTGGCCCCTAGGTGCCAGGCACCTGTTTCTCGGGCACCTGTTTCTCGCGCGAGTGGTGGTCGCGGCCGAGGAAGGTGTTCGCCCAGGCGCTCGTCCCCGAGAGCGCGTTGTCCTTCACCACGACGGGCCCGTCGAGCATCTCCTCCTCCTCCCCGTACGCCTTCAGGCGCTCGTACGCCTCCGACCAGATGCACTCGGTGTCGTAGACCTCGCAGAGCCCGTCGCGCGTGCCGCCGCACGGCCCGTTGCGCTGGTTCTTCGCGCACTGCGATTCGGGGCAGACGTAGGCGATGTCCGCCAGCGAACAGTCGCCGCAGTCCTTGCACCCGAACAGCGGCACCTTCGCGGCCTGCTCCAGCGCGTGGGCGACCTTGCCCGTCCGCGGCGCGCGCTCGAGCTTCGAGTACAGGCGGCGGCCGGACGGATGCAGGGGGGCGTCGTCGGCAAACACGATCGTGTGCAGGCGGCGGCTGACGCGGTACTTGACCGGGACGCGCAGAGCCGTGCGGCGCGCGCGCTTCGACTCGAGGTACACGGCGCTGACCGCGTCGGAGCCAAGGCCCGTCTCCGGGTCGGGCTCGAAGAACGTGAACTCGTCCGGGAACGGGAACTGCAGCTCGCGCACGAAGCCGCGCCAGTCGTCGGCGCCGAACGATTCCGCGAGCTCGAGGATCTCTCCGAACCGCGACGCCGGCATGTGGCCGCCCATGTAGACGCCGTCGAAGCCGAGACCGCGCGCGACCGCGACGTGCTTCGCCGCCAGCTCCACGAAGAACGCGCGGCCGCGGTCGGCGCCGGCGCCGTGCCGCTCGGCGAGCTCGAGCAGCTCGTCGGTGACGACGACGCCCGGGATCTTCCCCTGATGGAACGCGCGCGCCGCCGCTCGCGAGAGCAGATAGACGTTCGCGATCGCCGACACCTCGAGCCCGTCGCGCCGGATCCAGCGCAGGAGCTCGTCGTCCTTGCGCACGTTCCAGCCGATCTGGTTGATCACGAACCGCGCCCCGGCGGCAACCTTCTTCCGGAGCTTGAAGTACTGCGGCATGACCTCGCGCTCGTGGCGCTTGTGGTTGGTCACGACGCAGCCGATCAGGAAGTTCGTCCGGTCGAGCCGGACGTCGGGCTTGCGCGTATCCCGGAGCCCGTCGTTCATCTCGGCGAGGAGGCTGATCAGCCCAACCGAGTCGATGTCGAACACGGGCGCGGCGAGCCCGCGGTGGCCGGTGATCGGATAGTCGCCGGACAGCGCGAGCACGTTGTCGAACCCCTCGGAGCTGAGCTTCCAGGCGCGGCTCTCGAGCGCGTTCCGGTTCCAGTCCTTGCACGAGAGGTGGATGACGACGTCCTGCCCGCGTGAGACGAGGTCGGTGCCGAGCGTGTCCGGCGCGAGCATCGCGTGCCCGCCAGGGTTGTCGGTGATCGACAGCACGTCGACCCGCGGATCCTCGGCCAGCGCGCGCGCCACCGCGAGCAGCTCGCGGCCCGTCGTCTGCGTGATCAGCCCGCGGCTGGTGACGAGCTCCGCCGCGACGACGAACGAGCCGGGCTCGCCCAGCCGCTCACGAAACGTGGAGCTCATCGTCCTCGGCGGTCGGCGGGGTGCCGTACGTGTGGAAGCTCTCGATCGTGTGGACGCCCCAGAACTGGCCGCGAGCCCGCTCCTCGCGCGTCCAGATCACGGGCTCGTAGTCGGGGTCGAAGACGAAGTACCCGCCGGTCGTCACCTCGATGCGGTTCCCGCCCGGCTCGAAGCCGTAGAGGAAGAATCCCTGGGCGATCGCGTGCTTCGACGGCGCAGCCTCGATCGGGACGCCGTTGTCGACGAACAGATCGGCTGCGCGGAGGCACTCCTCGCGCGTGTCGACCCAGAAGGCGAGGTGGTGCAGGCGCCCGTGCGCCCCGCGCGCATCGGCGACGTAGATGAGCTCGTGCGCGGCGATCGACAGGCTGAGCCAGGCGCCGGTCTCGGTGCCGTCCTCGAGCCGGATCGCCTCGTACAACCGGTAGCCGAGGACGTCCTGTGCGAACGCTCGGCTCGCGCGCACGTCGGCGGCGAGCAGGTTCACGTGATCGAGCCGCTTGACGCCCGCGCCGCGGCCGACGTAGCGCTGCGGCTGGTTGCGCCACGACGGCCGGAGATGATCGGGCGCGGCGTACCGCTCGGCCTCGTAGAACACCTCGAGCACGTGGCCGTCGGGGTCGGTGAAGCGGTACGCCGGGCCGTGTCCGACGTCGCCCTCGATCCAGCCGGTTCCGAGGCCGGTCGCCTGGATCGCGACGACCCGGCGCTCGAGCGCCTCGGGGCTCCAGGCGCGAAACGCCAGATGCCCGAGCCCCGACTGCGGCGCCTCGGTCAGCTTCAGGCTGTACCGGAGGTAGTCGCCGTAGCCGCGGAGGTAGACCGACGATCCTTCGCGCGCCTCCTCCTCGAGACCGAGCACGTCGACGAAGAAGCGCAGGCTCTCCTCCGGCTTCGGAGTGAACAGCTCCGCATGACCGATCCGCGCAAGCTCGTGCAGCGGCTGCGTCAAGACTCGACGAGTTCCCGCAGGCCGTCGAGGTCGTACGACAGCGCGCCGGCCTGGAGCTTCGCGCGCTTCTCCACCTCCCGCTCGGCGCGGCCGCGCGCGGCCGCAAGGACGTCCGGGATCAGCTCGCGCTCGACCACGACCACCCCGTCGGTGTCGAGCACGACGGCGTCTCCCTGCCGGATCGTCGCGCCGCCGACATCGACCGGCTCGCCGATCGAGCCCGCCACCGTCTTGTCCGCGCCGCGCACACGGACGTAGCGCGCCCAGATCGGCAGTCCGAGGTCCCGCAGCTCCTCGACGTCGCGCACGGCGGCGTCGACGAGCATTGCCGCCACGCCGCGCCCGAGTGCCTGCGTCGCCAGCAGCTCGCCGACCAGCGCGACCGGCGCCGGCTCGGGCATCGTCAGCACGAGCACCTCGCCGGGCTCGGCCTCGGCGATCGCAGCGTGCACCATCAGGTTGTCGCCCTGCCCGCAGCGAACCGTGCGCGCCGGGCCCGCGGCGCGCGAGCCGGGAATCACCTGGACGAGCTCGACGTCGACGACCGGGCTGCGGGCCGCGGCCTCGTGCACCGTCGCACTTCCGAGCCGCGCGAGCTCCTCATAGACCGCGCTCACAGCGCTTCCACCACCTGCGGCGTCACACGCTGGAACGCCTCTGCGAACCGGACGCCCGACGCCCCCGACGAGCGGCGCGCGTGGTTGCCGCGCTGCTCGGCCCGCTGGCCGTAGTAGGTCTGCAGGTACGACTGCGCTTTCATCTCGTCCATCGCCGCGCGCTTCTGTTCGATCACCGGTGTGATGTCGACGAAGGTCGTGGGTGTGAAGTTGCAGAGCTCGGGCTGGTGCGGCTCGAACAGGAACAGCGCGGGTGGGTCGATCGTCTCGAACGCGCTTGCAACGCCCGCGCCCGCAGCCAGCGCGCGCGCACGCTCGACCGCGAAGAACGCGACCGCGTGGTCGGGGTTGAACGGATCCTTGTCCGTGTGCGTGACGAGCACCTCGGGCTTGAACGCACGAATCGCGTCGACGAGCCGTTCGAGCCCGTCACGGTCGACCTCGAGCGGGTAGTCGCCGAGATCCAGGCACTCGAAGGCGGCGCCGAGAGCCGCTGCGGCGCGCTCGGCCTCCCCGTGGCGGATCTCCTTCACGCGTTCGACCGTCTGACCCGGCTCCTTCCAGAGCTCGCCCGACTCGCCGCGCTCGCCGTACGACAGCGCCAGCACGCGGGCCTCCCCGCCGCGTGACGTCGCCACCGCGACGGCGCCGCCGGCCCGCCACACGAAGTCGGCCGAGTGCGCACCGACGACGAGCAGCCGCGTCATGTCTCGACCAGCCGTCGCGACTGACCGACGATCAGCTCGCGGACCTCGTCGTCGCCGAAGCCTGCGCCGAGGAGCCCGTCGGCCCAGAGCGCGAGGCCGTCCTCGACGGCGGGGTAGTCGGGATTGCCGAAGTCGCTCGAGAAGAGCGATCGCTCGACGCCGACCGCACGGACGCCGTCGTACACGTGCTGCCACGTCGTCTTGCCGCTCCACGGCGTGCTGAGGCAGCGCTCGAGCCAGCAGCCGCGGCGCGCAAGCTCGACCTGGTCGGCGATCGAGAAGTCCTGGCACGGGAACTCGGGGTGCGTCACGACGATGTGCTGCACTCCCTCCTCGAGGGCGCCGTCGACGACGGCGAACGTGTCTTCGCGCCCGAGGTGGGCCGTCGCCAGGATCAGGCCGTGGCGCGCGATCGCGCGCAGCACGTCGCGCGTCTCCGGTAGCAGGCGTCCGTCGCCGTCGGTGACGCGAACCGGCTCGATGCTCAGGCCGAGCGAGTGCAGCTCGTGCTGCAGGGTCGCCCACAACGGCACCTTGTCGCCCGGCTTCGGCTCGGTGCGGCCAGCGGTCTCGGCCGGCGAGTCGACCGTCGGCATCCAGACGATGCGGGCGCCTTCGCGGGCGGCGATCTCCACGGCGAGCGCGTTCATGCCTCCGACCGCCTGGTTGAGGGTGAGCGTGCCGATCGCGCGGACGCCGGGCGCAACACCCGAGACGATCTGGGCGCGCTCGGCAGTCGACGTGTAGTGCGACTTGAGCCCGAAGCCCGCGAGTCGCAGCTCCGCGAAGCGATGCGCCAGCGCGACGTCGTCGATGCGGCGGCGCGGAACGTCCGGCGCGACGTGGATGTGCAGGTCGTAGCCGCCCTCGACCAGGGCGCGCGCCCGCTCACTCGGCGGGGGAGCCTCCGCGGCGTGCGCCACGGGCCTACTCTAACCGCGCGCTTCGCCCCGACCCGGCCGCGAGCCGCGTGAGCACCGCAGCGGCGGCGCGCGCGACCTGCGGGTCGACGCCCAGTGAGGCCAGCAGCTCCACCGCCGCCTCCATCTCGTCGACGCGGCGGGCTGCATGCCGGCGGCTGCCGTCGACGAGACGCTGGAGGAGATCAGCCCCGATCACCTCCGCGATCTCGCGTTCGAGCCATTCGAACTGACCGGCCGCCGCCGCAGCATCGAGGCTCTCGATCGCGGACACGGCGAGCCCCTTCATGAAGACCGAGCGGAGGAGCTTGCGCACGGCCGCATCGCCAGGCTCCGCCGAGACGATCTCGACCGGCATCCCGAACGGCGTCAGCGCGTCCGCGAAGGCTCTCGCACCTGCGCCCGACGCGAGCGCCGGGGTGCGCAGTCCGCGGGCGGGAACCGGGCCGAGCAGGGCCACGTCCGCGAACGCAGCATCGCCCACGAGCGATGCGAGTTCGCGCTTGAGCGCCGGCGCCGCGGTGTTGAGGTCGGCGAACACGGAGCCCGGCCCGAGCGCCGGACGCGCCGCCTCGGCGGCCGCGCGGGCGGCAGCTGCGCTGTTGATGCTCAGGACGACGTCGCAGCCCACGACCGCGGACGGCACATCGTCCGCGCGCGCAACCCCCGCGGGCCCGGTGGACGACGCGGGGTCGTAGCCGCGAACCTCGGCTCCGGCCGCGGCGAGGTCGGCCGCGATGCGGCCGCCGGCCTCACCCAGCCCGAGCACCGCAATCGCCGGCCGCTCCGCCATCAGAAGACGATCGTCCGGTTCCCATCGACGATCACGCGGTCCTCGAGGTGCCATTGCACGGCGCGGGCGAGCACGACGCGCTCGAGATCGCGGCCGATGCGCGCGAGCTCGGCCGGCGTGTCGCGGTGCGAGACGCGTGCGACGCCCTGCTCGATGATCGGCCCCTCGTCGAGATCCTCGGTCGCGTAGTGCGCGGTGGCGCCGATCAACTTGACGCCTCGCTGGTGCGCCTGCGCGTACGGCGCCGGACCTGCGAAGGCCGGCAGGAACGAGTGGTGGATGTTGATCACCGGGGCCCCGACGCGCTCGAGGAACTCGGTGCTCAGGACCTGCATGTAGCGGGCGAGGACGACCAGATCGACCCTGCCCTCGATCAGCTCCAGCTGGTTGCGCTCGGCCTCGGCCTTCCGTGCCGGCGACACGGGGACATGGTGGTAGGGCACGCCGAACGGGAGCACGTGCTTCTCGAGATCCGGATGGTTGGAGACGACGCAGACGATCTCGGCGTCGAGCTCGCCGCGCTGCCGGCGCCAGAGGAGGTCGAGGACGCAGTGGTCGTGGCGCGAGGCGAAGAGCGCGACCCGCTGCCTGACGCCGGCGACACTGATCCGCCAGTCCATCCCGAACTCGCCGGCGACGCTCCGGAGCCGCGCCTCGACCGCTTCGCGCTGCTGCGCGAGCCGTTCGAGGTGGAACTCCATGCGCAGAAAGAAGCGGCCGCCTTCAGGATCGGTCGAATACTGGTCGGAGGAGATGATGTTCGCGCCGCTCTCGGCGAGCAGCGTCGAGAGCGTCGCGATGATGCCGGGCCGGTCGGGGCAAGCGACGATCAGGCGCGCGACGTCGTCTCCATCCCTCACGTGCGTGCTCCGGCGAGAGACCGGACCGCGGCGGCGACGTCGTCGCGGTTCGGCAGGTACGCATCCTCGAGCGGCGGGCTGAACGGCACGGGCGCGAACGGCGCCCCGACGCGGACGACCGGCGCGTCGAGCTCGTCGAAAGCCGCGGCCTGGACCTGCGCCGCGACCTCCGCCCCGAAGCCGCCCTGCGTCACCGCTTCGTGCGCGACGACGAGCCTGTGCGTCCTCCGCACCGACTCGACGATCGTCTCGAGATCGAGTGGCACGAGCGTCCGCGGGTCGATCACCTCGACGTCGATGCCGTCCGCCGCGAGCGCCTCGGCCGCGGCGAGCGACTCCTCGACGAGCCGCGAGAGCGCGACGACCGTGACGTCGCGCCCGCGGCGCACGGTCCGGGCGCGGCCGAGCGGCACGGGCGGCGCAACATCGTCGACGTCCTCCCTGCGGAAGTACAGCGACTTGTTCTCGACGTACACGACCGGCCCCGGATCGGCAAGCGATGCCGCGAGCAGCGCTCCGGCGTCGGCGGCCGTGCTCGGCATCACGACCTTGAGGCCGGGGACGTGCACGAGCCAGGCCTCGAGGCTCTGCGAGTGCTGCGCGCCGCCGCGCTGCCCCGCCCCGCCCTGCGTGCGGACGACCAGGGGGACCGTGAGCTGCCCGCCCGACATGGCGTGCGCCTTCGCCGCCTGGTTCACGAGCTGGTCGAGCGCGAGCGTCAGGAAGTCGATGAACATGATCTCGACGACCGGACGGAGCCCCGACTGCGCCGCGCCGATCGCAACGCCGCAGATCGCGGCCTCGCTGATCGGCGTGTTGCGCACGCGGTCTGCGCCGAACTCGTCGACGAGCCCGGCCGTCGCGCCCCAGGGGCCGCCCTCGGCGACATCCTCTCCCAGCACGAGCACGCGTTCGTCGGCGCGCATCGCGGCGGCCAGCGTCGAGGTGATCGCGCCGAGGTAGGTCGTCTGCGTCATGCGGCGTAGACGAGACCGGTCACGAGCGCAGCGGGCGGGAACGGGCTTGCACGCGCGAACGCGGCCGCCTCGTCGACCGCGGTGCGCGCATCCTCCTCGATCTCGGCACGGGCGGCGTCGTCGAGCCAGCCATCGGCGCCGCCGCGCCGCTCGAGCCGCCGGATCGGATCCAGCTCCTGCCACTCGTCGGCTGCGACCAGGGTTCGGTAGCGATCGGGATCGCCCTCGTAGTGGCCGCGCAACCGGTGCGTCAGGCACTCGAGCAGCATCGGGCCGCCCCCGGCACGCGCGGCTGCGAGGAAGGCGGCGAACGCTTCGCGCACGGCGGCCGCGTCGTTGCCGTCCACGGTGTCGCGCTCGACGCCGTACGGCGCGACGACATCGGAGACCCGTTCGACGTTCGTGTGCGCCGAGCGGGGCGTGAACTCCGCGAAGCCGTTGTTCTCGCAGACGAGGATCAGCGGCACGCCCCACAGCGCCGCGAGATTGACCGACTCGACGAAGATGCCGCCCTGGACGGCGCCGTCGCCGAAGAACACGACCGCCACCTGGTCGCCGCCGCGCAGTCGCCCCGCGAGGGCGCTCCCGAGCGCGAGCGGGACGTTCCCGCCGACGACACCCGTCGCGCCGTAGAAGCCGTGCGCGGCGTCGACGAGGTGCATCGAGCCGCCGAGCCCGCGGCAGAGCCCGTCCTCGCGCCCCATCAGCTCGGCCATCACAAGCCCGGGCGGCGCGCCCTTCGCGATCGCGTGGCCGTGCGCGCGGTGTCCGCTGTACGCAACGTCGTCGTCGCGCAGCAAGCCGCAGACGCCGGCGGCGACCGCCTCCTGCCCGATGCTCAGGTGCACGAGACCGTGCACCTCGTCCGCACGCGTCAACTCGCCGACGCGCTCCTCGAAGACGCGGATCTGCCACATCGTCCGGAGCAGGGCGAGCCCGTCGCCGGCGGCGAGCTCACCCACCCGGTCCGGCATCGCCGCTATGCCGGTACGGGCGAGGTGCCGAGCACCTGTTGGACGGCGGCCACGATCTTTCCCTCGTCCGGCAGGAGGTACTCCTCCATCGGCTGGCTGTAGGGGATGGTCGCGTCGAGTGCGGTCACGAGCGCGATCGGCGCCTTCAGCGAACCGAAGCCCTCGGACGCGACTTCGGCCGCGATCACGGCGGCAGCCGAGCCGTGCCGCGTCGACTGGTCGACGACGACGAGCCGGCCCGTCTTGTCGACGGACGACAGGATCGTCGCCGTGTCGAGCGGGGCGAGGGTGCGCGGATCGATCACCTCGGCGCTGACGCCGTCCTCCGCGAGCTGCTCGGCAGCGGCGAGTGCCTTGTCGACGAGCCAGCCGATCGCAACGATCGTGACGTCGGTGCCTTCCCGTCGCACCGCTGCCTCGCCGAGCGGGACGACGTACTCGCCCTCCGGCACCTCGCCGTGCTCGAGCGTGAGCAGGTAGTGATGGAAGAAGACGACCGGGTTGTCGTCGCGGATCGACGCCGTCATCAGACCCTTCGCGTCCGCGGCGGTCGCGGGGACGGCCACCTTGAGGCCGGGGACGCCCATGAACATCCCGTAGATCGACCCGGTGTGCTGGCCCGACCAGCCGGCGGTGAACCCGTACCCCGCCTTCAGCACGATCGGGACCTTCACCTGGCCGCCCGTCATGTAGTGGAAGCGCGGCGCCTCGTTCACCACCTGGTCCATCGCGACGAGCATGAACTCGGCCATGTAGAGCTCGACCACCGGCCGGTAGCCGGCGAACGCGGCTCCGACCGCCATCCCGATCTCCGCGGTCTCCGAGATCGGCGTGACCCGCACCCGGTCGGCGCCGAACGCCTGGAGGAACGGGTCGTTCTCGGTGGTCGCGATGTTCTGGCCGAAGTACAGGACCTTGTCGTCGCGCGCCATCTCCTCGCTGATCGCCTCGCCGATCGCGGCGATGTAGGGAAGCTCACGTGCCATTGCACTCCACTCTCCTAGGCGTAGACGTAGCGGGTTGCCTCGTCCCCGGCGGGGAACGGGCTGTCGATGCCGAACTCGACCGCGGCCTGCATCTCGTCGCGCGCGGCGGCGGCGAGCTCGTCCGCCTCCTCGGCGGACAGCGTCCCGTCGGTGACGAGCTTCGCACGGAAGCGCGGGACCGGATCGCCCCGCTTGGCCGCCTCGTACTCTTCGGGCGCGCCGAAGACCTCGATCGCCTCGTGCTCCGGGAAATGGAGCGGTACGCCGGGCGGCGCGATGATGTTGCCGTGGGCGCTCAGCCGGTAGACGAGCGACTCCACGAGCGTCGGCCCGTCGCCGGCCCGTGCGCGCTCGACCGCCGCTGCGACCTCATCGTGCACCGCGACCGGATCGGCGCCGTCGACGGTCGCCCCCGGCATGCTGAACGCCTTCGCCTTGACGGCGAGCGGCTCGCCTGCCGCGGCGTTCGCGTCCTCCTGCTCGACGCGGGTGACGACGTTGTAGCTGTTGTTCTCCATCACATAGACGATCGGGAGCTTCCACAGCGACGCGACGTTCAGCGACTCGTGGAACGCGCCCTGCTTCGACGCGCCGTCGCCGAAGAACGAGAGCACCACGCGTCCCTTGCCCTCGATCTGCGCGGCGTAGGCGGCGCCGGTCGCGTGCGGGATCCCCTGGCCGACGATCCCGGAGGTGCCGAGGAAGCCGCGGCCGACGTCGGTGAGGTGCATCGAGCCCCCGTAGCCCTTGCAGAGCCCGTCCCTGCGGCCGTAGATCTCGGCCATCATCACCTTCGGATCGGTCCCGAGCGCGATCGGATAGCCGTGGCAGCGGTAGGTGGTGAGCACGTAGTCGTCGGGGCCGATCGCCGACAGCGAGCCGACGATCGACGCCTCGGCGCCGTCGGCGAGGTGGGTGTGGCCCCGGATCACGCCCGGGTGCTCCTCGAAGGTGCGCTTCACGCGCTCCTCGAACTCGCGGATCCGCAGCATCTGCGTGAACATCCAGATCAGCCGGTCTCGGTCCAGGGTCTGCTCAGACACCCGCACTCCTTTCGGCGTTCAGTTGCGACATGCTCGTCTCGTATGCCCGTTCGAAGATCTGCTCGATCGGCAGGTTGCGCAGCTCCTCCGACAGCACCTCCACGCCCCACGGCCCCTCGTAGCCGATCTCGCGGCAGGCCGCGATGTACGCCGGAAGCGGGAACTCGCCCTCGCCCGGGAGCTGCCGGTGGTTGACGGTCTCGTCGACGGGGTCGTCCATGTTCTCGAAGAAGCCGTCGGAGAGCTCGACCCACCCGAGGCGTGCGAGCGGGATGCGGCACAGTTCGCCGGGCGTGATGCCGAGCTTCGACATGTGCCACGTGTCGATCGCGAGGCCGCCGTTCCGCGCATCTGCGCCGTCGACGAGCGCCAGGGCGGTCTCGAGGTCGTGGACGTTGACGTCGAACGGCATGAACTCGTAGACGATGCGTGCGTCCGTGTGGGACGTGGCGTCGGCGCAGAGATCGGCATACGCCTCGATCAGGCGCGGCAGCTCGCAGGGCGTGCCCGGGATGTTCCCGACCTTGATGTGGTGCGCAGGCAGCGCGGCGGCGGCCTCGAACAGCAGCGCGCGCGTCCGGTCCGATGCCCGGCGCCGCTCGTCGGACGGATCGAGGAACCACTCCCAGAGGAACTCGAGCTCGACATACGCGAGGCCGTTGTCGTCGAAGAGCCGCCTCACCTCCGGCAGCGTCCGCGCCTCGAGCACGTGCTCCAGGTCGACGTGCCAGAGCCCGGTCCCGCTCATGCCGACGCGGGCTGCCTGCTCGCACCGGTCGCGCAGGTCGAAGAGGCTCCACTCCCGGCCGACGTGCACCTCGACAGGACCGGAGACGGTCCAGTAGAGACCGAGCAGTTCGTCGCCCGCAGCCATCCGCTTCCGGCAACCTAACCCGGACGCGTAGGCCCGGGCAAATCGCGCAGCGGGCCGTATCACGGGCCGATTAAGCTCACCTCGTCAACTCACGACCGAGGGCGGTGCTCGATGGCGGCTGACTACGTGATCGTCGGCGCGGGGTCGGCGGGCTGTGTGCTCGCTGGGCGGCTCAGCGAGGAACCGGACGTCAAGGTGCTGCTGCTCGAGGCAGGAGGGCCGGACTCGGTCGACGAGCTCCACATCCCAGCGGCGTTCCCGGCGGTCTTCAAGTCGAGCCTCGACTGGGATCTGTTCGGCGAGCAGGAGCCCGGGCTCGGAGGACGCCGGCTCTATCTCCCGCGGGGGCGCGTGATCGGCGGCTCGGGCTCGGTCAACGCGATGATCTACCTGCGCGGTCACCGCGCCGACTTCGACGAGTGGGCCGCGGCCGGATGCGACGGCTGGTCGTACGACGAGGTCCTCCCGTACTTCAAGCGCGCCGAGGACAACGACCGCGGCGCCGACGAGTTCCACGGGGTCGGCGGGCCGTTGAGCGTGTCCGACAGCCGCTCGATGCAGCCGCTCGTCGACGTCATGCTCGAGGCGGCCGTCCAGGCCGGCTACGAGCACATCGCGGACCTGAACGTGGATCGCCCCGAGGGCGTCGGGCGCTTCCAGCTCACGCAGCGCGGCGGCTTCCGCTGCAGCACGGCCGACGCGTACCTCAATCCCGCTCTCGGCCGGGACAACCTCGAGGTCGTCACCGGCGCCTTCGTCCAGCGCATCGCCTTCGAGGGAGACCGCGCGATCGGTGTCGAGATCGTCCGCAACGGGAGCGTCGAGACCGTCCGTGCCGAGCGCGAGGTGATCCTCTGCGCGGGCTCGTACCAGTCGCCCGCGCTGCTGATGCTGTCCGGGATCGGGCCGGCGGACGAGCTCGCGCCGCTCGGCATCGAGGTACGGGAGGAGCTTCCGGTGGGCCGTAACCTGCAGGACCACTACATGGCGCAGCTCAACTACACGACCGACTCACCCACGCTGTTCGGGACGTTCACCCCCGAGAACTTCGCCCTGTTGTACGACGAGGGCCGAGGACCGCTGACGTCGAACATCCCCGAGGCCGGCGGCTTCTTCCGCTCACGGGACGACCTCGACGCGCCCGACATCGAGTTCCACTTCGCGCCGTCGATGTTCTTCGACGAGGGACT
>DATIXY010000060.1:0-36677 GCA_035518115.1 Gaiellaceae bacterium
TGTCGAGAAAGCGCGCCCGATTTGCGACGGAGTAAACGACGAGCCTGCTCCCGTCGCCCAGATGAAGCGCCAACCGAACCGGTGCAACGCCTGCTCTCGTCTGTCCGGCGCTCGGAAAGAGTCGGGCCCAGCTCAGGCCTAATGCAAGCGCCACCACGGCAGCCGCGCCGGCGACGACCGCGAGCGGGCGATATCTGGACGGCCCAAAGTGCCTCGAGCGCTCGACCACATCGTCCCAGTCACTGCGGTCGATCGGCTCGTCGAGACGGAGCAGCCGGGTCCGCAGCGCCGAATCGAGCTCGGCGAGCGTCTTCCGTCGTTCGCGACCCCGACCGCGCGGCCCAAGCATCAGCCTCGCCTCGACTCCTCAAGAGCAGTGCTCGTCAGCGCTTCGGCGATCGACGCGCGCGCCTGCGCGATCGAAGCGGCGACGGTTCCCTCGCTGACGGCGCAGATGACGGCGATCTCCGCGTACGTCATGTCGGCGAAGTACCGAAGGAAGAAGATCAGCCTCCTCCGAGGAGGTAGCGACCGCAGCGCATCTCGGAGCTCGGGATCATGCCCCGGTTCGGGCAGCTCGGCTTCGATCGCCTCACCCAACGGCGCCGGCTTCATGCGCCTCCGCTCCTCGTGCGCCACCCGCATCGCGATTCCCCACACCCAGGCTCCGAGGGGCGCGTCGCCCCGGTACGTCTGCCGGCGCGCGAGCGCACGGGCGAACGCCTCCTGGACGATGTCGTGCGCAAGCTCGTAGCTGCCTGTGACAGCTGCCAGCGCACGCCTGAACCCGAGGTACCGCTCGCGGTACAGCGCCTCGAGTTGCTCCCCCGAAGCAGCCACGACTCAACGATACGTCACGCCTGCTTGTTCGGGAGGAGCCTGAGGCTTCCGTTCTGGAGCACCTGACACTTCGCGCCCGGCTTCGAGAAGACGTCGCCTGCGTGGGTCACCAGGATCGCGCGGCCTTTCGCGGCCTGCAGCGCCCCGTAACGGGAGAGCAGAGTGGTGTCGATCGATCCCGGGCTGATCGTTCGGCCGTTCCGCTCCAGGATGCCTCCCGACAGGACCGGCTCGACCGTGCCGAGGTGGAACGTGCTCTTCTTGGGGTCGTTCGCCAGGGTCATGTTGAGCCACGCATAAGGCTCGGCGGCAAGCCACGGGATCCAGAACACGTAGACCTCGAACGTGGTCGGGTCGAGCGACGAGAGGCGGACCCGGCATACCGACGGCACGTTCTGAACCCACTTCGTGACGCTCAGGAGCTGGAACGAGATATTCGAGTTCTGCAACCCGTCGAGCGCGGTTTGAGCAGCCTCTCTTTCGCGGGCGGTGAGCCCGCCCGAGTCCACGGCGCCCTGAGCGAGCCCGCCCGAGTCACCGCCGTGACCGCCGCAGCCTGCGAGCGCGAGCACCCCTGCCGCGGTGACGACGAGGAGCCGCGCGCGGTCGCCGAAGGCGCGGGTCGTCATGCGATGTTCCCCGTCACCGTTTCACTTGAGGTAGCCGGGGATGCGGTCGAAGGTGAGAGTCGCGGTGCGCATCGTGACATCCCCCAGGCTGCCCCCGAGATCCTTGTCGGTCTCGACCGAGATCGTCATGGTGCCGCCGTCCCCCAGGCAGGTACAGCTCGGAGGCTTCAGGTCGACGTTCTCGCAGAGAACGTTCGGGGAAAGGACGACCGTTCGGAACTGGTTGCCGCCAAAACCTTTTAGGCCTGCTGCGGTGCAGTTGCCTTCGCTGCTTCCGATCACCTTGACGATGTGCACTCCGACAGGCGGATACCATTGGAACGAGTTGATGCCACCGACGTTCGAGGTGTTCGAAACCGTGATCTGGTAGCGGTCCTTCCCGGGCAGGAAGCCGAGCGTCGTGCCGAGGTCGGTCCGCGTCACCACGGGATCGATGTCCACGGGGATCCCTCCGCCGATGACCGGGACCGCGGGCCTCGCGACGGTGAGCGGCGCCCACTGCCCGGTTGTCTGCGTCGGTTCTGCGGCGTCGCGCGCGTTCGTGGTCGTCGCGCTCCCGTGCCCGTTGGTGAGGATGAGCGCAGCAATCACACCGGCGGCCACCACTGCACAGGCCACCAGGACGCCGGCGAGCTTGGTGCGCGCACGCAATCCCGCCACGAACGAAAATGATACCGAGGCCCGCCGTGTACATTGGATGTCCGATGGCCGAGGTGCATGAGAGGCGTCGCGTTGTGAGGCGCTACGCCGCCCGTCCGCGGAGGCCACGTGTGCTGATGCTGGTCGCGGTCGTGGTCCTCGGGGTCGCGCTCGCCGCAGTCTCGGCTGCCTCCGGACGGACGCAACGGCCATCGGCTCAACCGACCTGGCTCGTCTTCACCGCCGATCCGACTGGGCTCGGGGTCAATCAGCTCTTTCGAATCACGCTGTCCGGCAAGGGTCTCAAGCAGCTCACGAAGGGCCCGGCCTCCTCGGTGGCCCCTGCGTTCTCGCCCGACGGGAAGCGGATCGTCTTCAGCCGGCTCGGAGTCGGGATCTTCAGCATGAACGTCGACGGGACGGGTCTTCGCCGCCTCACGAGCAACGGTCGGGACAACAGTCCCGCATGGTCTCCGGACGGCAAGCAGATCGTGTTTCTGCGGCCTTCCGCGACGGCGTGGACGGTCTACGTCATGTCGCCGTCCGGCGCGGGGGTGAGGCGGCTCCGCCTGGCGCCTGCAGCCGGGCGTCCGTCGTGGACTGCCCACGGCCTCGTGATCCCGACCGAGGGCGACCTCGCCAAGATCGATCCGCGATCCGGGCGAGTGCAGAAGCTGTTCGGCGCCCGCATCGACGCGACCGGCGGCATGGACACGACCGCCGTCTCTCCCGATTTCTCCACCCTGACGTACGTAGGACCCCGACCGCCGATTCCCGGGGACACCGGCTGCGGCGAGGGTGTCCCCTGTGCGGTGTTCGGGCTCTACATCGAGAACCTTGCGAAGCACAAGGCGCCGCGGATTCTCGAGCGCGATGCCGGACCGGCGACGTTCTCACCCGACGGAAAGCGCCTGGCGTTCGTGGCCCGGAATCATCGGATCGTCCTCCGGCTTCTGGCGAACGCCAAGTCGACGTATGTCCCGACCGGGAAGATCACGCCGACGACGACCAGCCCTCCCGCCTGGCAGCCGCACTGAACCGCGAGGCTTCAGGTGACCCGGAAGGCGCCTACGACCTTGGTCTTCTTGGCGTTGCCGAGCCAGGCCGGTAGCAGCCCGCGGTAGGTCAGGTACAGCAAGACCCGCTTCTGCTGGTTCCGTGCGAGTGTGACGACGAAGCCGGTTCCCCGGTGATGTGTCAGTGAGACGTCACCGAGGGCGAACACGCGCGAGGTCGTCGCGTGATTCGACAGAAGGAAGATCGCAGTCTGGCCGCGCCGCGCGTGCGTCGGGCTCATCGAGATGCCCTTGTTCGTGACGCTGACCCGAACCGTCAGGTACGCCCCGGGATTCGTGGTGCGCGAACGAGCAGATCCGTCTGCCGCCAGGCCCAGAAAGAGAAGAGAAGAGGCGAGGAGCAGCGCCGACGACTTCAGGCCCAGCCGGGCGTTCACGGCGATCCGAGAGTCCGCTCGAAAACTGCTGCAAGCCTGATGCCCATCGACCGAAGTCTAGCTCTCGTTCTGCGCCTCAGCGCGCTCGATAGGCCGAGATCGCGCGCTCGAGCAGCGGTGCGGCGCGCGTCCATTCGGACTCGAGCGCCGCGCCCACGACCACACTGGCCGTCGTGCTCCCTTGGACGAAACAGGCGATCTCGCGGTAGTGATTGGCGTGCGTGCGCGTTGTGTAGTGGTGTGCTACGTGCGTCGGGGAGAGTCGGCGGACGCCCGCCGACTCTCCCAGTTCCGCGGTCGGCTAGACGCAGCCGTCGCCGTCGTCCGGGCCGCCGACGCTCCCGTCGCCGTCGCTGTCGGCGTCGTCATTGTTGCACCCGCCGCCGCCGCCGCTTGTCGTCGTCGTCGTGCCGCTGCCGCCACCGCCGCCACCACCGGCGGTCGGCTTGTGCTTGATGATCGCCCCGGACGGAGCGATGACGTACCAGAGGCCGCCGTTCACGTTGAGCGCCTGGCCGGTCGCGGTACCGGCTTTGGTGTCGCCGAGGTAGAGGTAGAGCGGCCAGTGGTTGTAGGTCACGACGCTGCCGCCCGTCGAATCCTTGTCGCTGCCGAGCAGCGCGAGCTTCGCGCTACCACCGGCTGCTAGCTTCGCGCCGGCCGGGAGGAACACGGGCGGCCAGATCTTCGCGCAGACCTTGTGACACGTCACCGACTTGCGCTTGTCGGGCGCGAACATGTAGAGCGTCCGCCCCCGGCTGTCGACGAGGATCGTGCCCAGACCGGTGACAGACCGGGTGGAGATCTTCACCGTCGATGCGTCGCGCTTCGACCCGTTGCCCGCGGCCAACGCCACGGCTGTCCCAACGAGAACGACCGCGACGACCGAGCCGATTGCCAAGAGCGTTTTCACCCGCATCAGCTACAGCCTCCCTCAACTGGACGTGGTTGAACTGACGACGACGTTCGTCAACTCTCTCGAGCGCAATCCGTGCCCCGAGCGAGCGAACGCTCGCACGCTATCACTCGAAAAGTAGATTCGATCGCGCGTTTTACCTCGCTCTGATCTACCGCGCCGCGCACCGACGCGACCCCGGGCCGGGCCCGTCGTCCTCCGAGGCCGCCGATAGCCTTGCGGAAACCTACCCAACAGGCGTAGAGTCTCGTGGTCGTCAGTTAACTTCGTTACTTACCCGGCGACTGGCGTGCGCGTGTCCCCAAAAGCCGTTCGGACTGGAGGCGGTAGATGAATCGGTCTCGTTGGTTGCGTGGAGGGGTCGTTTTGGTGCTTGCGGCTGCTGTCGGCGTGCTCGCGACTGCGGCGGAATCGGGACGTGCGATCCCGAAGACGATCTCGCCGGCTCCGGCGTGGTCGGAATCGCAGCTCAGCGCTCCGGCGGGGAATAACTGGCTCGAGTTCTACGGCGACCTGTCGGGGGACCGGTACTCGTCCCTCAATCAGATCACCACGTCGAATGTCGGGTCGCTCAAGCAGGTCTGGCAGATGAGCCTCGGCACCTGCACCGCCTCGATCATCGCCGGGAACCCGCCCGTTCCGGGTGCGAACAAGGGGTCGCCCAACAACCCCACGAACTGCGGCTCGATGGAATCCAACCCCGTCGCGGTCGACGGCGTCCTCTACACCACCAATGCCCCGCTCGGGCAGGTGTTCGCAATCGACGCGTCGTCGGGCAACATCATCTGGGAGTACACGCCTTCGTACGCGGGCGAGACGACCCTCACCGGCGCCGTCTACAGCCCCGGCAGCGGCGGGAGGCTGCCAGGCGTAGCGGTCGCCGAGGGGAAGGTGTTCGCCCCGCTGCCCGACGGCCGCCTCGTCGCTCTCAACCAGACGAACGGCGCATTGATCTGGGAGAACAACGTCGGGTCCTACAAGCTCGGCAACCGCATCTCGACGGCTCCGATCTACGTCGACGGGATGGTCATCGTCGGCGACGGCGCCGGCGACAACGGCGGCCCGGATCCGAACCTGTCCGCCTTCTCGGCCACGAGCGGCGCCCGCATCTGGAGCTTCAACCCGATCCCGCAGCAGGGACAGCCGGGGTACAGCACCTGGTCGCAACATGACGGCAGAGGCAACACGGCCTACGGTGGCGGCGCGTTCTGGCAGGCGCCGATCATCAACACGAAGCTCGGCCTGCTCTTCGTCGGCACGGGCAACCCGGAGCCGTGGAACTCGCGCGGTGCGGGCACGGATCTCTACACGTGCTCGATCGTCGCCCTCGACCTGCACACCGGCAAGATGAAGTGGTACTTCCAGCAGGTCCACCACGACATGTGGGACTCCGACCTTCCGAACAACGGCGTCCTGTTCACGGGCAAGTTCACCGTCAACGGCAAGTCCGTGACCCGGCCGGCCGTCTCCTACGTGAACAAGGTCGGAATGACCTTCGTCCTCGATCAGGAGACCGGAAAGCCGCTCATCCCGGTGAAGGAGACTCCGGTGCCCCAGGACAAGGCACCCGGCGTGAACACCTGGCCGACCCAGCCGGTCCCGGCCACGCAGAACGTCCTCTTCAATCCGGTCGGCAAGGACGGCATCCCGTGTACGACTCCGACTGCCGCGAACGCCCAAGGCGTCCCGTTCGCGACTGCGACGGCGCCTGACGGCAAGCCGTACAAGATCGGCTGCGCGTACACGCCCTACGACACCAGTCAGTACGTGGTGACGCCGTTCGAGATGATGGACTGGCCGTCCAGCTCGTACGCGCCATCGATCCATTCGATGGTGACGTGCGGAGTCACAGGCCGTGCGACGGCGCAGGAGCAGATCCCGGCCACGAGCCAGGTGCCGAGTCTCTTCGGCGGTCTCGGGGCCAACCGGCTCGGCGTCTCCGACGGCTCGACGCCCGGCGCCAACTCGGGCAACTTCACCGCCCTCAACGTCGAGACCGGCAAGTACACGTGGCACCAGCACTGGCAGGCGATCTGCTACTCCGGGTCGGCCAACACCGCCAGCGGTCTCACGTTTGTCGGTCACTTCGGAACGGGTGACGGCTCGAAGGGTGACGGATACCTCGAAGCGGTCGATACGAAGACCGGCAAGTCCCTCTGGACGTCGCCGACCATGCCGTACCCGGTGTCGGCGGCCCCGATCATCTACTCGGTCAACGGCAAGGAGTACGTGACTGTCGAAGACGGCGGCTCCGGCCACAACGACGTCACGCGCCCGTACGGGCTCCTCGACCCGCGGCGCGTCCGTGGCGACTACGTCTACACGTTCGCGTTGCCGTAACCAACCACTGATCGGAAAGAGCACGAAGGGCCCGGCAAACGCCGGGCCCTTCGTCTTCAGCCTCTAGGATCGGCGCGGTGGGACGGTCCGGTGTGTCGAGAGGGCTTCTCGCCGCGTGCGTCCTGTCTGCGCTGTTGGTGGCAATACCCGTGCTGATCACGATCGTGCAGGCGGTTCAGGGCGGGCTCTCCGCGGCGCGGTCGGCTGTCGGATCGCAGTCGACCCTGACGCTCGTGCTTCATTCGATCGAGGTCGCCGCCGTCGCGACACCCATCTGTGCGGTCCTGGGCGTCGCGACGGCATGGTTCGTCGAGCGAACGAACCTTCCCGGCATTGGGGTCTGGGCCGTGATCTTCGTCGCACCGCTGACGATCCCGCCGTTCGTGACGAGCTACGCGTGGGCGTACTTCGGCCGGCCGTTCCAGGGGTTCGTCGGCGCCGCCGGAATCATTGCGTTCACCTATTACCCGATCGTCTTCCTGCTGGTCATGGTTTCGCTTCGCGGCCTCGATCCCGCGCTCGAGGAAACAGCACGATCGCTCGGCCTCGGTGGGTGGAAGACGTTCTTCCGCGTCGTGCTGCCGCAGGTGAGACCGGCCCTCTACGGCGGCGTGCTCCTGATCGTGCTCGACGCACTCGTCGAGTTCGACGCGTTCGTCGGCCTGAAGTTCCAGACGTTCTCGTTCAGCGTCTATGCGCAGTACCAGCTCGGGTTCAGCCCCTCCGGGGCGGCCGCGCTTTCGCTGGCCTCGATCGCGCTCTGTCTCGTGCTCCTGTTCGGCGAGGCGCGCCTGCGCGGGCACGCGAACTACACGCGCGTGAGCCAGGGGGCGCCGCGGACGGCGCATCGGTACGCGCTCGGACGAGCGACCATTCCCGTGCTCATCGGGCTGGCCGCGGTCAGCGCCGTCAGCGTCGGCATTCCGGTCGGGATGCTCGTTCGCTGGTTCTCGGAGAGCACCGGCGCCGCGCTGTCGACTGCTTCGGGGAACCTCAGGTACCTGCTTCCGGCGACGATCACGTCGATCGAGATCGGAGCGGCTGCCGCCGTCGTCGGTGTTCTGCTCGCGCTCCCGATCGCGGTCGCAGTGGTGCGGAGCCGCAGCGGCGTCGTCACGCTGCTCGAGCGCGTGACCTACCTGGCTTTCGGGCTTCCGGATCTCGTCGCGGCGATCGCAATCGCCTACGCGGCGAGCCACTGGCTGCACTCGCTCTACGGCAGCTTTGCGTTGCTCGTCTTCGCCGAGGGGATCCTCTTCGTGCCCTTCGCGGTGGTGGCGCTGCGCGCGGCGCTCGGCCAGCTCGAGCCTTCGCTCGAAGAGTCGGCACGGTCTCTCGGCTCCGGCGGCCTCGAGAGCTTCTGGCGCGTGACGATGCCGCTGATCCGGCCCGGTCTCGCCGCCGCACTCGTGCTCGTGTTCGTGTTCACGCTCGGCGATCTCTCGACCGCACAGGTGCTGCTGCCGGTGAACCTCTACACGCTCGGAACGGAGTTCAACGCCAACAGCTCGACCGTCGCGTTCACGGCGGCGTCTCCGTTCGCCGCAGTCTTGATCGTGCTCGCCCTCGCGTCTGCTTACCTCTTGATGACTCGATTCGGTCGTGTCCGCACGGCCGGTCGGCGCTGACACGTGGCCGACCTTCGGTGTAGCGCAATCTCTGCCTCGTACGGCCGGCGCACCGTGCTCACCGGCGTCGACCTGGTGGTTCCGGAGGGCACCCTTACCGCCATTCTCGGATCGTCGGGCAGCGGCAAGACGACGCTGCTGCGAGTCGTGATGGGCTTCGTCGCTCCTGATAGCGGAGTGGTCTCCGTGGGCGATCGAGTCGTCGCGGATCCCGGGCGCATCCACGTCGCACCGGACAAGCGCGCCATTGGTTATGTCGCGCAGGAAGGGGCGCTCTTTCCGCACCTCAGCGTTGCGGAAAACGTGGGCTTCGGGTTGTCGCGCTCCGAGCGGCGGAGCCGGCGGCGCGTCGAGGAGGCGCTCGATCTCGTCGGTCTCGAGCGCGGCTATGCGGAGCGGCGGCCGCAGGAGCTTTCAGGAGGTGAGCAACGCCGGGTCGCGCTCGCACGCGCGCTGGCACCGCGGCCGGCGGCGGTGCTCCTCGACGAGCCGTTCTCCGGGCTCGATGCCGCACTGCGTGCGGAGACCCGGTCTGCCGTGCTCGGCGCCCTCGCCGCGACCGGGGCGACCGCCGTCCTCGTGACGCACGACCAGGCGGAGGCGCTCTCGACCGGCCGCGAGGTCGCGGTGCTCCGCGACGGCCGCCTGGTGCAGACCGCCACACCGCCGGCGCTGTACCGGACGCCGGTCGATCTCGACGTGGCGCGGTTCGTCGGCGAAGCTGTTGTCCTTGCCGGTGAAGCGCGAGGGGGTTCGGTAACTTGCGTGCTCGGGGCACTTGCCATTCGCGGCGAGGAGAGGGATGGACCCGTTCAGATCATGATTCGCCCGGAGCAGATCAGACTTCGACCGACCGGCGACGGCGGGGTCGCGGCGCGCGTCGTCGCGAAGAGCTTCTTCGGCGCAGAGACGGAGCTGCACCTGGAGCTCCTGAACGGAGCGGCGACGCCTGTCGTCGCGCGGACTTTCGACGAAGCCACGGTCGAGGTCGGCGACGAGAGGAGCATTGCCGTCGTGGGGCCGGTCACGGTCTACGAGCCGTGATAAGACGCTGCGCATCGATCGTCGCTCTCGTCGGCGCGGCCGCGCTGATGGCGGGGTGTGGATCGGGCGGCGGAGGGCACTCGCTCGTCCTGTACAACGGCCAGCACCTCGAGCTCACCCGGAGCCTCGTCTCCGCCTTCCAGCGCGCAACTGGAATCCAGGTGAAGCTGCGAACCGACGACGGCGTCGTGCTCGCCGACCAGATCCTGCAGGAAGGTCACTCGTCGCCCGCGGACGTCTATCTCACCGAGAACTCGCCCGAGCTTGTCGAGCTCTCCGAGCACGGGCTGCTCGCGCGCCTGCCGCAGTCGGTTCTGACGCAGGTTCCTGCCCGGGACCGCGCTCCCGGCGGGACCTGGGTCGGTGTGGCGTTGCGCGTGAGCAGCCTCGTCTACAACCCGTCGCTTCTCTCGCGCTCGCAACTTCCACACTCGATCCTCGACCTCGCCCAGCCCGCGTGGAAGGGGAAGGTCGCGATCGCGCCCATCGACTCGGACTTCCCGCCGGTCGTCGGAGCGGTGATCGCTACGAAGGGTGAAAAAGCTGCTGCGCAGTGGCTGGCGGGAATGAAGCGAAACGCGGACGTCTACCAGACCGAGGAGTCGGTCGTCGCCGCGGTCAACCGAGGCGACGTCGCGGCCGGGATCATCAACCAGTACTACTGGTACCGGCTGCAACGCGAGATCGGGCATAGCGCGATGAGGAGCGCGCTCTACTACTTCCCGAGCGGCGACCCCGGCTCGATCGTCAACGTGTCTGGCGTTGCGGTGCTCGGCACCACCCGGCAAAAGCAGGATGCACAGCGCTTCGTCGCGTTCCTCGTCAGCCCGGCCGGGCAGAAGCTGATCTCGCAAGGCGACGACTTCGAATACCCGACGCGGCCCGGGGTGAGCCCGAACCCGGTGCTGCCTCCGTTCGCGACCATCGCGCACACGAGCATTCCGGCTTCCCGGCTCGGCAACGATCGCGAGGCCGTGCAGCTCATCCTGCACTCGGACTTCGGCTCATGAGCCGGTGGCCACCGCCCACAGCGAACGCGTGCCGGGCGAGAGCCCGGACAGCGGCAAGACATGTGAGGACGCGGGTGGCGTTCCCGTGTAGCGCAGCCTGAAGTTCGTGAAAACGAGTGAGACGGTGCCGAGCCCTGCGCCGGGGACGACTTCGTCGATCCTGCTCACGTAGCCCGGCCCGTTCACCCACACGAGCAGAGACACCCGAGGCGAGGCGCTTGCGCGCAACTCGTTCCGGATCGCCGCCGCAAGCGCGGGGCGGTGCGCGCGATCCGCGCCTGCCAGCGCCTTTCGCAGGTCGAGCGTGACCCGGTACTCGTCCAACGGCAGATGCCCTTGAACGCCGGAGCCGACATGGGTGGCGCCCTCGGCCCCCCACACGATCTCCTCGAGCGGAAGCTCGGCCGAGAGCCCTTCCGCCTGCCCCGCCAGCGCGTCCGCACCGGTCAAGCGGGCCGAGATCCAGATGCCGGCTCCCGGAGGCAATCCGGCCGGAGGCGGCTCGGGATCGACGAGGACTGTGGTCGGCGTCAGGTCGAGCGACAGGATCTGCGAGCCGCCGCCTCGCCGCTCCAGGTCGAGCACCTCGTAGCCGAGTCGCTCGTCGAGGTTGAGGGCTGCCCGGCCTCCGACGATCCGGATCGACGGACCGAACAGCCGCGGCCGCTCGAATGTCATGTCGTACCGGACCCAGTGCAGTGCGAGCGTCTTCGTCGCGGCACCGGCAACCCGGTCGGCCGGTTTGCCAGTTGCGCCGCATCCGGCAAGTGCGAACGCGGACGCGAGCAAGAGGCACCCGCCGTAGCGAATCGGGCCACCGCGATTGGCGCGGTGACGCGGCCCGCCCATGTGCTCGTTCCTAGCCGCCGACGACGGCGAGCCCCTGCGGCGCGTCGCCGGGCGGGATGTCAGGCCAGACGTCGGTGTCGATCGGACCGCCCGGGCGCGCTGCGCTCGGCTGGAAGAAGGTCGAGTAGTCCTCCCAGACGCGCAGCGGCTTGCCGGCGGCCGAGGCAGGCAGCACCAGCCGGAAGCTCCCGTTCGCGCTGGGCCACGTCGCCGACAGTGGCTTCACGACGCCGTTCGGGCCGGAGACGCCGACGATCGTCCCCTCGTAGACCGCCCCCGGGTAGGACGAAGACGTCGGCAGGGCGAGCGGGGCGCCCGGGGCGGCCGGCAGGCGGACGTCCATGGTTGCACTGTGCAGCTGGTCGAAGTTGACGTTCTTACCCGTCGGAGAGGCGTACGAGATCGCGCCGGACGCCACCTGCACCGTCAGCGGCACCGGGTTGTCCCCGGCCTCGTCCGAGGCCGTGAAGAACGAGACGTAATGGCCGTTCGCGTCGCTCGGCGTCGAGAACGTCCAGAAGTCGCGATCCTGCGTTCGCGTCACGACCGTCGCGCCGGCGACAGGCTTCCCCGTGGCATCGGTGATCGTCCCCGAGAGCCGGTACGTATAGAGAACGACGGGTGGCGGCGCGTGGCCGTTCGCGTACGACAGACGGCCGGTCAGCACCACCCGCCCGTTGCTCGACGACTCGTTGAGCGCGGTGACGCGGTAGCCGACGTTGAATGCGCCAGACGCGCGGATCAGCGCGCTCCGCTCGGCGGCCGTGAGTGGACGGCCGGCAACCGATGCCGCCGAAAGCCTCACCACGCGGACGATGTGCCGCCGCGGGATCGTCGGGTCCACTCGGTAGAAGAACTGGCCTCGCGCGTTCGTGCGCTGCTGCAGGGTGTAGTCGTCCACCTGCATCGCGGCGCCCGCGACCGGCTTGCCGCCCAGCGTGAGCGTTCCCCCGACGAGCTGCGTGTTCGGGTCGTTTGCGCCCCAGAGCCTCACCACGACAGGTGCTGAGGTCGCGATCCGGGCAGGGCCGCTCGCTGCGGCGGCCCGTGTCGTGCGCGCCGCGACCGGCGTGTCGACGATCAGCTTCGGAGCCGGAGCAGGGGAGGAGCGAAGCATCCGGTCGAGCACCGGTGGCGGCGACGGCACTTGCGAGCCGCCGAGGCCGAAGACCTGGAGCTCGGAGGCTGTGCCGCCGTTCGAGGACGTCGGCGTCCCCCCGACGGAGATCGCGATGTACTCCTTGCCGTCGTCACCGGTGAAGATGGTCGGTCCGGCGGCGATCTGGTGCCCGGTCTGGAACGTCCAGAGCACCTTGCCCGTCTTCGTGTCGAACGCGCGCAACACACCGTCGCCGCCACCCGCGAAGCCGAGGCCGGAGTCTGTCGTGGTGACGCCCCCCCGTTCAGGCTCCGGCGTCAGGAACTTCCATACGCGCTTGCCGGTGTTGACGTCGATCGCGCTGATCGAGCCGTGGTCGTGCCACCCGGGCAGCACTGCGCCGAAGTTCCCATTCTCGAGCCCCAGGAAGACGCTTCCGAGGACGAACTTGTTCTTCTTCTCGCTCGGGGTGAGCTTCGCCTGGACCTCGACGGAGGCCGTCTCGGCGGCCGCGTTGATCACGTAGTCGGTGGCCGGGTCGTACGAGGCAGGTGAGTAGTTGAGGCCGCCGATCGACGAGGGGAAGACGGCGACGGGCTGCCCTGGGCGAAGCGCCGGGTGCTCGACCCGGTCGAGCACCTTGACCCGCTGGTAGAAGGGCTGCCCGGTGGCCGCATCGAACGCGTACCACTCGCCCTCCATCGTCGCCACGGAGACGACGTGGCGGACCTTGCCGCCCACCTTTCCCGTGTACACGAGCGGCGGCTGCGAGACGTCGTAGGACCACTCGTTCCCGGCGATCAGCTGGCGCCACCACTTGATCTGTCCCGTGCGCAGGTCGACTGCCACGAGCGAGTCGGTACGGGGGTTCGTGCCGGGCCGCAGCTCCGGGAAGTAGAGCGGCGTGGCCGAGCCGGTGCCGAAGAACACGGTGTCGGTCGAGGTGTCGACGGTGACCGGCGTCCAGACGGCGCCGCCGCCGACGACGCGGCTCAGCGACCGCCAGCTCTGCTGCTCGGGCGGGATCGTCCACACCGGGTTCGGCCACGCCGGGCGCAGGTCGGTCGTCCACGCCATCACGTATCCGCGCACCCCGTACTCCGAGCCCGCTGCGCCGGCGATCACGCGGTTGCCGGCGCAGATCGGCGCGCTCGTCTCCGAGTAGCCATAGTTGGAGGCGGCGCCGGGGACCGCCTTGCCGATCGCAACGCGCCCTTCGAGCGCACCGGTCTTTGCGTTCAGCTTGTTCAGGTGCATGTCGAGCGTCAGCAGGAACAGCGCGCCGTCGCAGTAGGCGAGGCCGCGGTTCGCGACGATCCCGAAGTTCTTGAAGAGGCCGCTGTCCGAGGGCTTGAAGTGCCAGATCACCTTTCCGGTCGCTCCGTTGAGCGCGAACACCTGCGCGTCGTTGGTCGTCTCGTAGAGGGTCCCATCGACGGCGAGCGGGTACGACTGCTCGCCCCGCCGGACGTCCTTGTCCAGCGACTGCAGGTTGATCTCGTAGATCCGTCCGAGATTCGCCACGTTGGACGGCGTGATCTGCGCCAGCGGCGAATGCCGCATGTTGTCGCTCGTGCGGCCGAAGCCGAGCCAGTCACCGGACGACTGGGTGGAAGCCGGGGCTCCTCCGGCAAGGAGAAGCAGCAGACCGACGCCGACGAGAGCGAGCAGCAGATTTCTCATCCCGACACCCTCTCACTAGTACGGCCTGCGCCCAAACGGTAGCTGGCCGCGGAACGAGGTCGCCGGAAAACGAACCCTAGCAGCGCCAGCGCGAGGACAGCGGGCACGGGCGCCAGCGTGATCGTCCGCGTTGTGACGCCGACGGTCGCGGTGGGTCCGCTGCCGACGGCCTTTCGCACGAAGGCGGCGACGCCCTCGCTCGGCGGAGTACCGAGCGCCTCGTTGAGCCGGGACACCGCGATATGCGCGCCGGTGGGGTCGGGGCGGTAGCCCGCTTCGGGACGGCCGTCGGCAGACCAGACGCGGTCGGCGCCGTCGCCGACGCGGACGACCGCCAGCCGTACACCGTGGGCCGCGAGCGCCGAGGCGACGGCGTTCGGATCGAATGCGCCGCTTTCGCCGTCGGTGATCACCACGACGGCACGCTTGTGCACGCCGTCCGGGAAGAAGCCCTGCGTGCCGAGCGCACTGAGCGCATCGAACGTCGTCGCGACCGTGTTCGCGTCGCGGGGAGGCGGATCCTCGACCGTCACGGACGAGACGACCGAGTCGAACGCCGCTCGGTCGGATGTCGGGAAGAGGTCGGGCAGGACCCGGTCGGTGAAGGTTGCGACGCCGACCGGCAGGTCGCCGAACTGGGAGCCAAGCGCGAGCGCGATTCCCTTCGCGCGTGAGAGCCGCGTCGCCGCTCTCGGAGAGGGTGCCGCCGCCATCGATCGCGACGTGTCGAGGACGACGAAGAGCTGGGCGTCCTTGCGCGCCTTCGAGCCGGTGTGCGTGCGGATCACCGGCTGCATCGCCGCCAGCGCCAGCAGCACGACGACGCCCGCGATTGCCGCCTCGCGGAGACGGCGCCGCCCGGGAGGCGGCGGCGGGAGGTGGAGCAGCCGACGCGTCCGGTCGATACGGCGGGTCGCCGCCGCGAGCGCGAGCACGGGGACGACGGCCAGCAGCGCGAGCAGACCGGCGAGCGGAGTCAGAAAGGTGAAGGAGGCGGCGAGGATCAGTAGCCCTCCCCGGGCGTCCCCGCGCTGGCGCCGCTGTGGCCGGTGCCCGTCGGGCTACTGCCCGGATTGGTGCCGCGGCGCGTGCCGGACCCCTCCAGTGCGCGCAGGGCGAGCTCGAGGTTGAAGGCCGCGGTCCGGTTCGACGGGTCGAGTCGCGCGGCGTTGGTGAATGCCTGCACAGCCTGGTCGGCGGGGTCGAGCACGCCTGCCGGCGCCTGCGGGCTGCCCCAGGCCAATACGCCCAGCAGGTCGTCGGCCTGTGATGCAGTGCGCGCGCCGGTGGCGGCCGCGACGTCGGCAAGCCTCACCTCGGCTTCGGCACGCACCTGCGACTGGTGCGCGCCGTTGTCGAACCCGTAGGGGGTCCGTTCGGCGGCGACGAACGTCTGGACGCCGCGTCGGAGCTCGACCGAGTCCCTTGCGCCGAGCACGCGCTCGGCGACATTTCCGACGAGTGTCGGCGGCCTGCGTCCGTCGGAGGCGCGCCAGCGGCCGGCGTCGATCGCCACGGCAAGGAGGACCGCCGCCACGAGCAGCGCGACCATCGCGCCGAGCAACCGGGTCACGATGTCCCCCAGCTGAGCCGGGCCGACCAGAGCTCGTTCAGCGCGAGCGCGAGTGCCACCAGCGCGGTGAGCACGCCGAGGGCCAGCGGAACGCGCGGCCCGCGCTGGACGATCCTCTCGCCCGGCAACGTCGCCTGCTGCACGGTCGCCGCCCGCTCGAGCAGGGTCGTGAACAGCTGCTCGTCGCTGGGCTCCGGGTTGAGAGCCACGATCCGCACCGGGATCCCGAGCTGGCGGTAGGCCAGTGCGACGCTCGCGAGGCCCTTCACGTCGCCGGGGTCGTCGTCGAGGTCGCTGATGAGGATCACGCCCGGGTGAGCGAGGTGCTCGGAGCGGATGAGGTTCAGGGCGAGGCCGAGCCCGGCGGCGATCCGCGTGCCGCCGGAGAACGAGTTCGTCCACGGATTGGCCGGGAACGCCGGCAGGAACCCGCCGCGGGCCGGAGGCAGCGTGAAGAAGCGGGCGTACGGGCGAAGCTCGGCCGACGGCGTGCCGGGCGGCAGCGCCTCGTAGGCGACGTCGGAGAAGACGACGAGGCCGTAGCGCCCGTTCGTCGACGCGAGCTCGCGGAGCGACTGGCCGATCCGCTGGAACGTGTCGCTGGAGATGCTGGCCGAGAGGTCGAGCACGACGATCCCGTTGCTCCCGTTGGGCAGGAACCGCACCGTCCGTCCGTGCTGGCGTGTCGCGGCGAAGGCGGCGCCGCAGACGAGCGCGACGAGCGCGACGGCCAGCAGGGTGCGCACCATTCGCGTCCGGCTGCGTGCGCGGCCGAGCCGCGAGGCGTCCGCGAGCGGAATCGTCTGCCCGCTCACGTCTGTGCCTCGATCGTGTCGACGAGCCGCTCGATGTGGGCGGGCTCGGGCTCTGGCTCGGACCACGCGAGGTCGAGCGCATCGCGGGCCGCCGCGTCACGACCGAGCGCGCGTGCGAGCAGGTCGAGGGCGCGGCGGCGGTCGTCGGCGCCGCGGCGCAGGGACGCGCGTGAAAGCGCGAGCGCGCGCTCGAGCGGAGTCCTGCTGTCGACGCGTTCCGGAACGAGCCGGCGCAGCGTCGGCCAGGCGAGCCATCCGGCCGCGAGGGCGAGCGCGGCGGCAGCCGCGAGCAGGAGCTGTTCGAGGAGCCCGGGCCGGATGCGGTAGTCGGGCGGCGGCAGCGCTGTCTGGCGCTCGAACGCGCGAGAGGGCTCCGCCACCTGCCGTGCCGTCGTCCGCGGCAGGATCACGAGCGCCCTTCCGCCGACCTTCACCGTGCGCGGGCCCGGGCCCGGGACGCACGCCGGGTCGAGGCACTGCAGCTCGTACGTGTCTCCGTGGTGCCCGCGCACGACGAACGGTGCGAAGTCGGGTGGTCCGCTTCCTTGCACGGTCGCGGTGACGATCTCGCCGAAATGCGCCGGGCTCGGCGAGAGCGCGACGACGACGGCCGCTGCGAGCGCCGCGGTCACCGTCTCCGCCACCTCAGGCGCCGCCGCTCCGCCCAGCGGAGGAACGAGGCGTCGACCGCGGCGGGGTCCGCGTCGTCCAGGACCAGCGGGTCGAACTCGAGCCGGCGGAAGCGTCCCAGCAGCGCCCCCAGCCGATCCTCGTTCTCCCGGCGCCGTGCGGCAGTCTCGGCTGCGCTCAGCCGTACGAGCACCACCTCGCCGTCCAGGGTCGAGAACGGGACGAGCACTCCGTGGACGGGCGGGAAGCTCTGCTCCCAGGTCGGGTCCTGCACGACGACCGGCACCACGTCGAGGCGGGCCCCACGCAGGTGCGCCCACGTCGTCTCGGGCACGTCGACGAGGAAGTCCGACAGCACGAAGACGAACGAGCCCTGCGGCAGCACCGCCCGGCGTTTTGCGAGGCCCGCGAGCACGGCCGACAGGCTGGCGGGCGCCGCGTCGCTCGGCGCCCGGTGCACGCGGTCGAGCACGCGGCGCGGCGCAACCGCGCCGGGCGAGAGGACGTAGCTGCGCCCCCCGGCTGCGTCGGCGTAGCCGAGCTCCGCACCCGCGACACCCGCGGAGCGGGCGATCGCCTCGGCCGCCGCCTGTACGACGGCCTGCTTGTCGAGCCACGGCAGGCCGCCGCCGTACAGCGCCATCGACGGGCGCCGGTCGGCGACGATCATCACGCGAGGCGACTCCTCGCGATAGAGCTCGCGAACGACGAACTCGTCCGAGCCGCGGGCCGCCGAGAGGCGGGCGGACGCGTACCAGTCGATTGTCGAGACTGGGTCGCCGGGCAGATACGGCCGCGTGCCGGCGACCTCGGAGCCGCGTCCCCGCCGCGACGCGCGGTGCTCACCGAACGGCGTGCCGACCAGCCGCCGGCGCGGGACGAGTGGGAAGGCGCGCCGCCGCCGGCTCAAGGACGGACGGCTGCCCGCGACGCTTCCCACGCGGGGGCAGGCCGCGGCGCAGCGGCAAGGCAGCCTTCCCAGACGCGGCGCGCGACCTCGCCGGCCGACGGCTCCTCCTCGGCCACGTAGTCGGCGGTGAGCACGAGCCGATGCATCAGCACCGGCGCAAAGAGACGCTCGACGTCGTCAGGCTCTGCGTGATCACGGCCGTGGAGCAGCGCGAATCCGCGCACGGCTCGGTCGAGTGCCAGCGAGCCGCGGACGGACGCCCCGAGCTCGACGAAGGGCAGGCCCCGCGTCTGCCGCACCAGCTCGACGATCCAGCGGCGGAGCAGCGGGTCGACGTACACGTTCTCCACGGCGGATTGCAGGGCTTCGAGATCGGCGTCGGTGACTGCCGGCCGCAGGGACTCGAGCGGGTGCCCGCCGCGCTGCCGCGCGACGATCTCGACTTCCTCCTCGACGCCCGGGTACCCGAGCGCGGTGCGCAGGAAGAAGCGGTCGAGCTGCGCTTCCGGCAGCGGGAACGTCCCTTCCTGCTCGATCGGGTTCTCCGTCGCGAGGAGCAGGAAGGGGTCAGGGAGGCGGTGGGTGACGCCGTCGACGGTCACCTGCTGTTCCGCCATCGCCTCGAGCAAGGCCGACTGGGTCTTCGGCATTGCGCGGTTGATCTCGTCGACCAGCAGCACGTTGGCGAACACGGGGCCCGCGCGGAACCGGAACTCCCGCTCGCGCTGGTCGTACATGGTGAGGCCGGTGACGTCCGTCGGCTGGAGGTCGGGCGTGCACTGGATCCGCGACACCCTGGCGTCGTCGATGCTTCCTGCGATCGCCCGTGCGAGCACCGTCTTGGCCGTCCCCGGCACGTCTTCGAGCAGGACGTGGCCCTTGCACGCGAGCGCCGTGAGGACGAGCAGGATCTGCTCCGACTTCCCGATCACGACGGTCTCGACGTTCGCCCGTAGGCGCTCCGCCGCCGCCACGGCCACCGACTCCGGCTCCACGGCCGCATGGTACGGAAGCGGAGCCGCTCGTTTGCAGCATCCAAGCGGGTTCGCTACCATGCCCGCCGGTTCGGTGGGAGCTGCCCCCGTGCGCTCCCCCGGCCATCCGTCTGTATACGACCCGCACGAGCAACGAGCCTTTCACCATGCCGACCGTCAATCAGCTGATCCGCAAGGGCCGCGCCAAGAAGAAGGCGAAGGTCAAGACGCCCGCGCTCGCCGGCGCCCCTCAGCGCCGTGGCGTCTGCACGCGCGTCTCGACGACCACGCCGCGCAAGCCGAACTCGGCGCTGCGCAAGATCGCGCGCGTCCGGCTCACGAACGGGCTCGAGGTCGGCACCTACATCCCCGGCGAGGGGCACAACCTGCAGGAGCACTCGGTCGTCCTCGTCCGCGGCGGCCGCACGAGCGACCTGCCGGGCTTCCGCTACAAGGTGATCCGCGCGGCGCTCGACGCCTCCGGCGTGGCCGACCGCAAGCAGGGCCGCTCGAAGTACGGCGCGAAGAAGGCCGGCTGATGCCCCGTCGCGCCGAGATCCAGCCGCGGCCGATCGTCGCCGACCCGGTGTACGAGAGTCAGCTGGTCACCCAGCTGACGAACCGCGTCATGCTGGACGGGAAGAAGTCGGTGGCCGAGCAGATCGTCTACACCGCCCTCGAGAAGGTGGGCGAGAAGACGGGACGGCCGCCGGTCGAAGTGCTGGAGCAGGCCGTGAAGACCGTCACCCCGGTGCTCGAGGTGAAGTCACGCCGCGTCGGCGGCGCGAACTACCAGGTGCCGGTCGAGGTGCCGCAGCGGCGCGGCCGCACGCTGGCCCTCCGCTGGCTCGTGGTCTACTCGCGCGAGCGGCGCGAGAAGCACATGGCCGACAAGCTCGCAGGTGAGATCCTCGACGCGCTCGAGCAGCAGGGCAACGCGTTCAAGCGCAAGGACGACATGTACAGGATGGCGCAGGCCAACAAGGCCTTCGCCCACTATCGCTGGTAAGGACAGGAGAAAGTGGCAGTTACGGAAACACGCGTGGGGCTGGACCGCGTCCGCAACATCGGGATCATGGCCCACATCGATGCGGGCAAGACCACGACGACGGAGCGGATCCTTTATTACACCGGCCGCACCCACAAGCTGGGTGAGGTGCACGAGGGCGCCGCGACGATGGACTGGATGGCGCAGGAGCAGGAGCGCGGCATCACGATCACGTCGGCGGCGACGACCGCGTTCTGGCGCAACCATCGCATCAACATCATCGATACGCCCGGGCACGTGGACTTTACCGTCGAGGTCGAGCGGAGCCTCCGCGTCCTCGACGGCGCGATCGCCGTGTTCGACTCGGTCGCGGGCGTCCAGCCGCAGTCGGAGACGGTCTGGCGCCAGGCCGACAAGTACAAGGTCCCGCGCATCGCCTTCATCAACAAGATGGACCGCACCGGCGCGAACTTCTTCGCCGCCGTGCAGTCGATGCGCGACCGCCTGGGCGCGAACCCGGTGCCGATCCAGATCCCGATCGGCCAGGAGGACCAGTTCCGCGGGGTCGTCGACCTCGTCGAGATGAAGGCCGTCGTCTACAAGGACGACCTCGGCCAGGAGTACGACGTGACGGAGATTCCCGCCGAGCTCACCGAGCAGGCGGCGGAGTACCACCACCAGCTGATCGACGCGATCTCGCACTTCGACGACGAGGTGCTCGAGGCGTACCTCGAGGACGAGTCCTCGGTCGCTCCCGACATGATTCGCCGCGCCGTCCGCGCGGGCACGCTGTCCGACGAGATCACCCCCGTGCTGCTCGGCAGCGCATTCAAGAACAAGGGCGTGCAGCCGCTGCTCGACGCGGTCATCGACTATCTGCCGAGCCCGCTCGACGTGCCGCCGGTCGTGGGCTTCGACCCCAAGACCGAGGAGGGCAGGGAGCGCAAGGCATCGGAGGACGAGCCGTTCAGCGCGCTCGCCTTCAAGGTGATGTCGGACCCGTACGTCGGCAAGCTGACCTACTTCCGCGTCTACTCCGGCCGCCTCAAGGCCGGCGACCGCGTCCTCAACACGACGACCGGCAAGACCGAGCGGATCGGCCGCATCCTGCAGATGCACGCGAACCACCGCGAGGAGCGCGAGGAGATCGGCGCGGGCGAGATCGCGGCCGGCGTCGGGCTCAAGACGACGACGACCGGCGACACGCTGGCCGTCGAGAGCGCCCCGATCGTGCTCGAGTCGATGACGTTCCCCGATCCCGTCATCTCGGTCGCCGTCGAGCCCAAGTCGAAGGCCGACCAGGACAAGCTGGGGAGCGGGCTCGCACGGCTCGCCGACGAGGATCCGACGTTCCGCGTCTCGACCGACGAGGAGACCGGCCAGACCCTGATCGCCGGCATGGGCGAGCTCCACCTCGAGATCATCGTCGACCGCCTGAAGCGCGAGTTCAACGTCGACGCCAACGTCGGCCGCCCGCAGGTCGCCTACCGCGAGACGATCTCGAAGCCCGCCGAGCGCATCCAGGGCAAGTTCGTCCGCCAGACCGGCGGCTCGGGCCAGTACGGCGACGCCGTGATCAACCTGCTGCCGCAGGAGCCCGGCGCGGGCTACGAGTTCGTCGACAAGATCGTCGGCGGCAAGATCCCGCGCGAGTACATCAAGCCGATCGACGAGGGCATCCAGGAGGCGATGGGCTCCGGTGTGCTCGCCGGCTACCCGGTCGTCGACGTGAAGGTCGAACTGGTCGACGGCTCCTACCACGAGGTCGACTCGAGCGAGCGGGCGTTCAAGATCGCGGGCTCGATGGCCTTCAAGGAGGCGATGAAGCGGGCGAAGCCGAAGCTGCTGGAGCCGGTGATGGCGGTCGAGGTGACGACGCCCGAGGACTACCTCGGCGACGTCATGGGCAACCTCAACTCACGGCGCGGCCGCATCGAGCACATGGAGCCGGTCGGCAACGCGCAGCTGGTGAAGGCGGCGGTGCCGCTGAGCGAGATGTTCGGCTACGCGACCGACCTGCGCTCGATGACGCAGGGGCGCGCAGATTTTCACATGGAGTTCGACCGGTACGAGGAAGTGCCGCCGTCGATTGCGAGCGAGATCACCGAGCAGGGCTCGGGGTCCTAAGTCAAAGGAAGGAAGGAATGGCCAAGCAGAAGTTCGAGCGCACGAAGCCGCACGTCAACGTCGGCACCATCGGGCACATCGACCACGGAAAGACCACGCTGACGGCAGCGATCACGAAGGTGCTCGCCGAGGCCGGTACCGGTAACACGCAGGTGCGCGACTTCGCGTCGATCGACAATGCTCCCGAGGAGCGGCAGCGCGGCATCACCATCAACACGGCGCACGTCGAGTACGAGACGGCGAACCGGCACTACGCGCACGTCGACTGCCCGGGCCACGCCGACTACATCAAGAACATGATCACCGGCGCCGCCCAGATGGACGGCGCGATCCTCGTCGTCTCGGCGGCCGACGGCCCGATGCCGCAGACGCGCGAGCACATCCTGCTGGCGCGCCAGGTCGAGGTCCCGGCGATCGTCGTCGCGCTCAACAAGGCCGACATGGTCGACGACCCCGAGCTGCTCGAGCTCGTCGAGATGGAGGTGCGCGAGCTCCTCAGCCGTTACGAGTTCCCCGGTGACGACATCCCGGTGATTCAGGTGTCGGCTCTGAAGGCGCTCGAGGGCGACGCAGAGTGGACGCCCAAGATCCTGGAGCTGATGGATGCGGTCGACAGCTACATCCCCGAGCCGACGCGCGACGTCGACAAGCCGTTCCTGATGCCGATCGAGGACGTCTTCACGATCACCGGCCGCGGCACCGTCGTCACGGGTCGCATCGAGCAGGGACAGTGCAAGGTCGGCGACGAGATCGAGATCGTCGGGATCCACCCCGAGACCGAGAAGACGGTGGTCACCGGGCTCGAGATGTTCCAGAAGACGCTCGACTTCGCGCAGGCCGGCGACAACGCGGGCGCGCTGCTGCGCGGCGTCAAGCGCGAGGAGGTCGAGCGCGGCCAGGTGCTCGCCAAGCCCGGCTCGATCACCCCGCACACCCAGTTCAACGCCGAGGTCTACGTCCTCTCGAAGGACGAGGGCGGCCGCCACACGCCGTTCTTCAACGGCTACCGGCCGCAGTTCTACTTCCGCACGACCGACGTGACCGGCTCGATCAAGCTCCCGGAGGGCCAGGAGATGGTCATGCCGGGCGACAACACGAACATGGAGATCGAGATGATCCAGCCGATCGCCATGGATCCCGGCCTCCGCTTCGCGATTCGCGAGGGCGGCCGCACCGTCGGCGCCGGCGTCGTCACGGACATCATCAAGTAGAGAGCAGGAAGCGACTCATGGCACAGGGAAAGATCCGGATCCGCCTGAAGGGCTACGACCATCAGCAGCTGGACCGGTCGGCCCAGCAGATCGTCGACACCGCTCAGCGCAGCGGCGCGACGATCACTGGGCCGGTCCCTCTGCCGACCGAGAAGAACGTCTACTGCGTGATTCGCAGCCCGTTCAAGGACAAGGACTCGCGCGAGCACTTCGAGGTGCGCACGCACAAACGGCTGATCGACATCCTGAGCCCCACGCCCAAGACGATCGACCAGCTGATGCGCCTCGACCTGCCGGCGGGCGTCGACATCGAAATAAAACTCTGATGGCCAAGGGAATTCTCGGACGCAAGCTCGGCATGACGCAGGTCTTCGATCCGGAGACCGGCCGCGTCACGCCGGTGACCGTGATCGAGGCGGGCCCGTGCCCGGTCGTGCAGGTGCGGACCGAGGACGCCGACGGCTACGAGGCCGTCCAGCTCGCGTTCGACGCCGTCGCCGACCGGAAGCTGACCAGGGCCGAGCGGGGCCACCTCGCGAAGTTCGAGGTCGGCGCGCACCGGAAGCTGGTCGAGTTCCGCGGCGGCATCGACGGCGCCGTCCAGGGCGAGACCGTCACGGTCGCGCTCTTCGAGCCCGGCGACAAGATCAAGGTGTCCGGCACCGGGATCGGCAAGGGCTTCCAGGGCACGATCAAGCGTCACAACTTCGGCTCCGGCCCCCGCGCGCACGGGTCGCACAACATCCGCAAGCCCGGCTCGGTCGGTGCGTCGGCGACGCCGTCGCGCGTCTTCAAGGGCGTCAAGATGGCGGGCCGCATGGGCGGGAAGCGCGTCACGCAGCTCGGCCTGACCGTGCACGACGTCGATGCCGAGCGGAACCTGCTGCTCGTCAAGGGCGCGATCCCGGGCCCGAAGAACGGCCTCGTCGAGGTGAGAGGGTAATGGCCAACGCACCCCAGCTCGACGTCTCCGGCAAGAAGGCGAAGGACGTCTCGCTCGACGACGCCGTGTTCGCCGCCGAGGTCAAGCCGCACCTCGTCCACGAGGCCGTGCGCTCGGAGCTGAACTCGGACCGCGCCGGCACCGCCGCGACGAAGAGCCGCGGGCTCATCTCGGGCGGTCGTTCGAAGCCGTGGCGGCAGAAGGGCACCGGCCGTGCACGCCAGGGGACGATCCGCGCGCCGCAGTTCACCGGCGGCGGTCATGCGTTCGCCAAGCAGCCGCGCGGGTACAACCAGAAGGTCAACCGCAAGGCCGTCAAGGCTGCGCTGCGCTCCGCGCTCGCGAGCCACGCCGGCGAGGGGACGCTGGCGATCGTCGCCGCCTCTGCGTTCGAGGAGCCGTCGACGAAGGCTGCGAGGGGCCTCGTCGAGGGCGCAGGCCTCGCCACGCCGCTGGTCGTCGTCGCACAGCCCGACGAGCAGGCTCTGATCCGCAGCTTCCGCAACCTCGAGCGGGTCGCGGTCGTCTCGCCGGCCGAGCTCGAGATCGCCGCCGTCGTGTGGGCGCGCTCGCTGGTCGTCACCGAGGACGCGCTGCCCGTCATCACCGGGAGGGCCTCGTAATGCACGCATCCCAGGTGGTCCTGAAGCCGATCGTCTCCGAGAAGAGCTACGAGGGGACGACGCGCGGCACGTACACGTTCAAGGTCCATCCCGACGCGCACAAGACCCAGATCCGGCAGGCCGTCGAGGAGCTGTTCGAGGTCAAGGTCGAGCGCGTCAACATCGTGAAGGTCGCCCCCAAGCCGAAGCGGCGGGGCCTCCATCGCGGGATGCGCCCCGGCTGGAAGAAGGCCGTCGTGCAATTGCGCCCCGGCGACACGATCGAGATCTTCGAAGGAGCCCAGATCTAGCCATGCCCGTGAGACGCTTCAAGCCCACGAGCCCCGGCCGCCGCTTCATGACGGTCTCCGACTTCGCCGAGGTGACGAAGTCGACCCCCGAGAAGAAGCTGACGGAGAAGCTCACGAAGAAGGGCGGCCGCAACAACACGGGCCGGATCACGACGCGCCACCAGGGCGGCGGCCACAAGCGCCGCTACCGCATCGTCGACTTCAAGCGCACCAAGGACGGCGTGCCGGCGAAGGTTGCCGCGGTCGAGTACGACCCGAACCGCTCGGCGCGCATCGCGCTGCTCCACTACGCGGATGGGTTCAAGAGCTACATCCTCGCGCCGGCCGGCCTGCGCGTCGGCTCGGTCGTGCAGTCGGGGCCGGACGCCGACATCAAGCCCGGGAACGCGCTCCCGCTCGAGAACATCCCGACCGGCACGCTGATCCACAACGTCGAGCTGAAGCCCGGCCGCGGCGGCCAGATGGCGCGCTCGGCGGGCTCGGGCATCCAGCTCGTCGCCAAGGACGGCGGCTACGCGACGCTCCGCCTGCCGTCCGGCGAGATGCGCCGCGTCCTCCTGACCTGCCGCGCGACGGTGGGCCAGGTCGGGAACGTCGACCACGGCAACATCACGGGCGGCAAGGCCGGCCGGAGCCGCTGGCTGGGCAAGCGCCCGACCGTGCGCGGCAGCGCGATGAACCCGGTCGACCACCCGCACGGCGGCGGCGAGGGCAAGTCGAAGGGCGGCCGCCACCCCGTGACGCCGTGGGGCGTCCCGACGCTCGGCAAGCGCACCCGCTCGAAGCACAAGGAATCGGACAAGCTGATCGTTCGCGGCCGTCGCCGCGGGAAGGACAAGCGTTGAGTAGATCGTCGAAGAAGGGGCCTTTCGTCGAGGAGCGGCTGCTCGGCCGCATCGAGGCGATGAACACGTCGGGGTCGAAGCAGATGGTCCGCACGTGGTCGCGCGCCAGCACCGTCTTCCCGCAGATGGTGGGGCACACGATCGCCGTCCACGACGGCCGTAAGCACGTGCCCGTGTTCATCTCCGAGCAGATGGTCGGGCACAAGCTCGGCGAGTTCGCCCCGACGCGCCACTTCCGCGGGCACGCGGGCGATCAGAAGACCCAGGTGAAGAAGCGCTAGTGGCCACGGCAACCGACACTCCGCGCACCGTCCAGGCGGTCGCCAAGTTCGTCCACGTCTCGCCTCGCAAGGCGCGCCTCGTCACGGACCACATCCGCGGGCGCACGGTGCCCGAGGCGCGCACCATCCTCGCGTTCACCGAGCGTGCCGCTGCGGTGGAGGTCGAGAAGGTGCTGCGCTCGGCCGTCGCGAACGCCGAGTCCAACCCCGAGCTGTACTGGAAGGGCGACGATCTCGTGATCGCCGCCGCGTACGTCGACGAGGGGCCGACGATCAAGCGGTGGCGCGCACGCGCGCGCGGCCGTGTCGCCCGCATCCGGAAGCGCACCTGCCACATCACGATCAAGGTCGCCCAGAAGGAGACGAACGGCTAATGGGACAGAAGGTTCATCCGGGCGGTCTCCGCGTCGGCGTCATCCACGACTGGAAGTCGAACTGGATGGTCGGCAAGAAGGAGTTCGCAGGCGCGCTCATCGAGGACATCCGCATCCGCGAGCACATCCTCAAGAAGCTGTCGCACGCGGGGCTGTCGGACATCCTGATCCGCAAGGACAAGCAGCGGATCACGATCGACATCTACACGGCGCGGCCGGGCATCGTGATCGGCAAGTCGGGCGTCGAGGTCGACGCGCTGCGCAAAGAAGTGCACGCGATGACCCAGAAGAACGTCCACATCAACATCAACGAGATCAAGCGCCCCGAGCTCGATGCAAAGCTCGTGGCGCAGTCGATCGCGGAGCAGCTGCAGAACCGCGTGTCGTTCCGGCGTGCGATGAAGCGCTCGCTCGCCTCGGCGATCCGCTCCGGCGCCGCCGGCGTGAAGGTTCAGTGCTCGGGCCGCCTCGGCGGCGCCGAGATGAGCCGCTCCGAGCAGTACTCGGAGGGCCGCGTGCCGCTGCACACGATCCGCGCCGACATCGATTACGGCTTCGTCGAGGCGAAGACCCCGACCGGCCGGATCGGCGTGAAGGTCTGGATCAACAAGGGCGAGATCATGCCGGAGGGCTACGGCGTGCCCGGCGGCGGGCGCGAGACGCGCCTCGGCGACCAGGACACGGCGCGCCGCCGCGGCGGCGTCACCGAGGGGCTCGGCGCATCGCGCGAGTCCGGTCGCGGCCGCCAGCAGGATCGTGAAGGGCTCGGCCCCGTTCGCCGCGGCCGTCCCGGCCAGCGCGGCGGAGGCCGCGGCCGCGGGGCCGCTTCGGGGTCGACGTCGGGCGCAGGCCGCCCGCCGGCGTCCGGGTCGGGCCGTCCGCCGTCGGACCGTTCGCGCGGCTCCTCGCAGCCGGCACGCCGCCGCCCGGCCGCCGACCAGCCGCCGGTCGAAGAGACGCCGACGGCGACGCCCGTCGAGGACACCGCAGCTCCCGAGGCTGTCACTCCGGAGGCGGCCGCGCCGGAGACCGCTGCTCCGGAGGCTGCTGCTCCCGAGGCTGCCGCCGAGGCGCCGCCCGCCGAGGAGGCGCCGGCGAAGAAGCCCGCCACTCGCCGGAAGAAGGCTGACGACTGATGCTGCTTCCGAGGAAGACCAAATTCCGCAAGATGCACCGCGGTCGCCGCCGCGGCCAGACGAAGGGCCAGTCCGCCGTCCAGTTCGGCGAGTACGGCATCAAGGCGCTCGAGAACGGCTGGGTCACCAACCGGCAGATCGAGGCTGCCCGTATCGCGATGACGCGCAAGATCAAGCGCGGCGGGAAGGTGTGGATCAACGTCTTCCCCGACAAGCCGTTCACCAAGAAGCCGGCCGAGACGCGTATGGGCAAGGGCAAGGGCTCGCCGGAAGGCTGGGTCGCGGTCGTCAAGCCCGGCCGGGTGATGTTCGAGCTGGCCGGCGTCTCGGAGCCGCTCGCCAAGGAGGCGCTGCGCCTCGCCGGGCAGAAGCTCCCGATCAAGACGAAGTTCGTGACGCGCGAGGGCGGTGATCTGTTTGCGGGCTAAGGACATGGGCGACCTGACCGACGACGAGCTGCAGGACCGGCTCGCCGACACGCGGCAGGAGCTGTTCAACCTTCGCTTCCAGGCCGCGGCGGGCGCGCTCGAGAACACGGCGCGCCTCAAGCTCGCGAAGCGGGAGATCGCGCGCATCTTGACCGTTCAGCACGACCGAAACGTGAGGGTGAAGAGTTAGATGGCGGACGAAGAGAACATCGACGAGGCGACGGACGAAGCCGAGCAGGTGCCTGGCACCTCCGCTGAGGCCGAGACCGCCGATACGCCCGAAGAGGTGCCTGGCACCGACCCCGGCGACGCCGAGGAGCCGGTCGCGGAAGCCGGGCCTGCGCCCGCAGCCGAACCGGAGACCGAGCCTGTCGCCGAGGCCGCCGAGGCGCCCGAAGAGGTGCCCGGCACCGACGCCAAGCCCGCGCGCTCGCGGAAGCACGTCCCGCGCTCGCTGCGGCGCGTGCGGCCGCGTCCGAAGCGCGATCCCGCCGCCAAGCGCAAGCCGATCACCCGCGCCCCGAAGCCCGAGGGCGAGCGCGGCCGGCGCCAGGAGCGCCGCGGCGTCGTCGTCTCGGACGCCGGCGAGAAGACGATCGTCGTCAAGGTCGACGTGATCAAGAGCCACCCGCGCTACAAGAAGGTCGTGCGCCGGAGCGTGAAGTTCCACGCGCACGACGAGCAGAACACCGCCGGGGTCGGAGACACGGTGCGCATCGTCGAGACGCGCCCGCTGTCGAAGACGAAGCGGTGGCGGCTCGCCGAAGTGGTGGAGAAAGCGAAGTAGACGACGGTGATCCAGCAGGAGACACGCCTCAAGGTCGCCGACAACACGGGCGCCCGTGAGCTACTCTGCATCCGCGTTGCGGGCGGCTCCCGGCGTCGCTACGCACGTGTCGGCGACATCATCACCGCGACCGTCAAGAGCGCGGCCCCGCAGGGCGCGATCAAGAAGGGCGAGGTGGTCAAGGCCGTCGTCGTGCGCACGAAGAAGCCCTTCGGTCGCGACGACGGGACGCTGATCGCGTTCGACGAGAACGCGGCGGTGATCATCGACAACCAGCGCAACCCGCGTGGAACGCGCATCTTCGGGCCCGTCGCCCGTGAGCTGCGCGAGAAGAACTTCATGAAGATCGTGAGCCTGGCTCCAGAGGTGCTTTGAGATGGCGTTGAAGGTCAAGAAGGGCGACACCGTGCAGATGCTGACGGGCAAGGACCGCGGCAAGCAGGGCCGTGTCCTCGAGGCGCTCCCGCGCGACCGCAAGGTGCTCGTCGAGAACCTCAACATCCAGAAGCGGCACCGCAAGCCTCGCCCGATCCGCGATGCGAGCCGGATGGGCGGCACGCAGATGCTTCCCGGCGGGATCATCGACCGCGCGTCGCTGGTCGACGTCTCGAACGTGATGGTCGTCTGCCCGACGTGCAAGCTGCCGACGCGCATCGGCTACCACTTCAAGGAAGAGAAGGGCGGCGAGATCGTCAAGGTGCGCGTCTGCAAGCGCGACGGCTGCGGCCAGGAGATCGACCGCTGATGGCCGCCACCGAGGAGACCTACGTGCCGCGCATGAAGCAGCGCTACAACGAGGAGCTGCGCTCGAAGCTCAAGCAGGACCTGCAGCTCGAGTCGATCATGCAGGCGCCGACCGTCTCGAAGATCACGCTGAACATGGGCGTCGGCGAGGGCAAGACCGACGCGAAGCAGATCGACTCGGCGCTCGAAGAGCTGACGATCATCGCCGGGCAACGCGCGCAGGTGCGGCGAGCCCGCAAGTCGATCGCGCAGTTCAAGATCCGCGAGGGGATGCCCATCGGTGTCCGCGTGACCTTGCGCGGCGACCGGATGTGGGAGTTCCTCGACCGGCTCGTCTCGATCGCGCTCCCGCGCATCCGCGACTTCCGCGGCCTCAGCCCCGACTCGTTCGACGGCCGCGGGAACTACTCGCTTGGCGTGCGCGAGCAGATCATCTTCCCGGAGATCGACTACGACAGCATCAACCAGATTCGCGGCCTCGACGTCGCGATCACGACGACTGCCGTCGACGACACCCAGGCGCGCGCGCTCCTGACCGAGCTCGGGCTCCCGTTCGCGGCGGAAGGACAGAGGAGCTGATGGCGAAGAAGTCGCTGGTCGTGAAGGCCTCGCGGCCGCAGAAATACAAGGTCCGCAACTACACGCGGTGCAACCGCTGCGGACGTCCGCGCGCGGTCTTCAAGAAGTTCGGGCTCTGTCGGATCTGCCTGCGGGAGCTCGCCCACCAGGGCGTGATCCCGGGCATGACGAAGAGCTCCTGGTAGGAGGAACCGACACAGAATGCTCACCGATCCAGTCGCAGACATGCTCACGCGCATCCGCAACGCCAACAAGGCGCTGCACGACCGCGCGGAGATGCCGAACTCGAAGCTGAAGGTCGAGATCGCTCGCATCCTCAAGGAGGAGGGCTACATCCGCGACTTCCACATCGCCGAGACAGGCACCCACCCGACGCTCGTGGTCGAGCTGAAGTACGGCCGCGGCCGCGAGCGCGTGCTGACCGACCTGAAGCGCGTGTCGAAGCCGGGCCGGCGGATCTACGCCGGGAAGGACCGGCTGCCGCGCGTGCTCGGCGGCATGGGCACTGCGATCCTGTCCACGTCCCGCGGCGTCGTCACGAGCCGCACCGCCGAGCGCGAAGGCATCGGCGGCGAAGTCATCTGTTTCGTCTGGTAGCGACATGAGCCGCATCGGCAAGAGACCCATCGACGTTCCCGCAGGCGTGACCGTGTCGGTCGATCCCGGCCGCGTCACCGTGTCGGGGCCCAAGGGCGAGCTTCGCCAGGTCGTGCCGGCGCGCATCGGCATCTCGCAGGAGGACGGGACGATCGTCGTGACCCGGCCGACCGAGCGCGGCGAGGACCGTGCGCTCCACGGCCTCACGCGGACGCTGATCGCCAACATGGTCGAGGGCGTGACCGCCGGCTTCGAGAAGCGCCTCGAGATTCAGGGGGTCGGCTACCGTGCCGCCATGTCCGGATCGGATCTCGAGCTCCAGGTGGGCTACTCCCATCCGGTGAAGATCGCGCCGCGCGACGGCATCTCGTTCGAGGTGCCGGCCCCGACCCAGGTGGTCGTGCGCGGCATCGACAAGCAGGCCGTCGGCCAGACCGCTGCAGAGATCCGCAAGGTGCGGCCGCCCGAGCCCTACAAGGGCAAGGGCATCCGCTACGAGGGCGAGTTCGTCCGCCGGAAGGTGGGTAAGAGGGCATGAGCCGTAGGCTCGACGGAGGCTCACAAGGAGCGGAAGTGGCAGCTTTGCCGCCGCTGGAGCGGGTATGAGCAGCCGGCTCTCGACACGCGACGCTCGCCTGCGCCGGCACCGGCGCGTGCGCGGGAAGATCCGCGGCACCGCCGAGCGCCCGCGCCTGGTCGTGTTCCGCTCGAACCGCGGCATCTTCGCCCAGCTCGTCGACGACGACTCGGGCAAGACGCTCGCCGCCTCGTCCTGGCTCGACGCCGGCAAGGACGCCGGCAACAAGACCGACCAGGCGGCCCAGGTCGGGAAGGCCCTGGCTGCGGGTGCGAAGAAAGCCGGTATCGAGCGGGTCGTGTTCGATCGCGGCGGGTATCTGTTCCACGGCCGCGTCAAGGCGCTCGCCGACGGCGCCCGCGAAGGAGGACTGAGCTTCTGATGGCAATCGACGTTGCCGAGACGAGAGAGTTGAAGGAGCGCGTGGTCGAGATCAACCGCGTCGCCAAGGTGGTCAAGGGCGGCCGGCGGTTCTCGTTCACCGCGCTTGTCGTGATCGGCGACGAGGTCGACCGTGTCGGCATCGGCTACGGCAAGGCGCGCGAGGTGCCGCTCGCGATCTCGAAGGCCGTCGACGACGCGAAGAAGAACCTCTTCACCGTGCCGAAGCACGGCCAGACGATCACCCACGAGTCGCTCGGCGAGTTCGACGCCGCCCGTGTCCTGCTGCGCCCGGCTTCGCCCGGCACCGGCGTGATCGCCGGCGGCGGCGTGCGTGCCGTCCTCGAGCTCGGCGGCATCCGCGACGTGCTGGCGAAGTCGCTCGGGACCACGAACCCGATCAACATGCTGAAGGCGGCCGAGGTCGCCCTCCGCCAGCTGCGCCGGCCCGAGGAGGTCGCGAAGGCGCGCGGCAAGACGATCAGCGAGGTGCTGCCCTACAAGGCGCCGGTGGCAACCGAGACCGAGGAGGTGAGCGCGAGTGGCGAAGCTGAAGCTGACGCAGGTGCGTAGCTCGATCGGCGAGACACCGCGCCACCGCGGCACGCTGCGCGCGCTCGGGCTCGGGCGCATCGGCAAGCAGGCCGAGCACGACGCCGGCCCGGTCGTGGACGGCATGCTTCGGAAGGTGCGCCATCTCGTGAAGGTCGAAGAGGCCTAGGTCGTGGCCGGAGAGCTCAATCTGTCGAACCTCAAGCCCGCCCAGGCGCGCAAGGACCGCAAGCGCGTCGGCCGTGGCCTGGGCTCCGGCAAGGGGCGCTACTCGGGCCGCGGGATCAAGGGCCAGAAGTCACGCGCCGGATCGCACGCGATGCGCGCCGGGTTCGAGGGCGGCCAGATGCCGCTCGGCATGCGCACCGCCAAGCTGCGCGGCAACACCTCCGCCGACGCGATGCCGATCGGCCCGTTCAGGACCGTGACGCAGGCCGTGAACGTCCGCGATCTCGACCGCTTCGAGGCCGGCGACGAGGTCACGCCCGAGACACTCAAGGCGAAGGGCCTGATCCGCTCGCTGCGCACCGACGTGAAGCTGCTCGGCTCCGGCGACCTCACGAAGAAGCTCACGATCACGGTGCATGCCGCCTCGAAGACGGCGCGCGAGAAGGTCGAGGCGGCGGGTGGCTCGCTCACCGTTCTGCGCGAAGCGAAGGAGCGGAAGCCGAAGAACCTCAAGCGCCGCCCGGAGGGCCGCACCCGCCCGCCCGGCGATGCCGCCGACGAGGAGCCCGCGGGAGAGGACGCCTAGCCCGTGCTGAGCTGGCTCGCCAACGCGTGGCGCGTCCCCGAGCTCCGGCGGCGCCTGCTCTTCACGGCGTTCATCCTGTCGGTGTATCGGCTCGGCTCGTTCCTGCCGGCCCCGGGGGTCGACTCCGCGCAGGTCCAGAGCTTCTTCAACAACAACGGCGGGTCGATCCTCGGCCTCCTCAACCTCTTCTCCGGATCCGCGCTCTCGCGGTTCTCGATCTTCGCGCTCGGGATCATGCCGTACGTCACGGCGTCGATCATCCTGCAGCTGCTGACGGTCGTGATCCCGACGCTCGAGCAGCTGCAGAAGGAGGGCGAGGCGGGCTACGCCAAGATCAATCAGTACACCCGCTACCTCACCGTCGTGCTCGCCGCCGCGCAGGCCACCGGCTACGCCTACCTTTTCCACCGCGAGGGCGCCCTGTCGGGGAACCCGGGCCGGCTGGTGCTGATCATCGTCACGCTGACGGCCGGCACGACCTGCCTGATGTGGATGGGCGAGATGATCACGAAGCGCGGCATCGGCAACGGGATCTCGCTCCTGATCTTCGCCTCGATCCTCACGTCGGCCCCCGCGGGCATCAACGCGTGGATCAACGGCGGGCCGCTGGAGAAGCTGTTCTTCCCGCTCATCGCGCTCGGCGTCGTCGTGTCGGTCGTGTTCGTGCAGGAGGGCCAGCGCCGGATCCCGATCCAGTACGCCAAGCGCGTGATCGGGCGCCGCCAGACGACCGGCGGCTCGACCTACATGCCGCTGCGCGTGAACATGGCCGGTGTCATCCCGGTGATCTTCGCGGCGGCGCTGCTCGCGCTCCCGCAGACGCTCAGCTCGTTCCTGCCGGGAACGCAGACGTTCATCAACCAGCACTTCTCGCCGTCGTCGTGGACCTACCTCCTCGTCGAGGCCGCCCTGATCGTCACCTTCACGTTCTTCTACACGGCGGTGCAGTTCAACCCGGTCGACCAGGCCGACAACCTGCGCAAGAACGGCGGCTACATCCCCGGCATCCGCCCAGGCCCGCCGACCGCGCAGTACCTCGACCGCGTCCTCACGCGGCTGACGCTGCCCGGCTCGCTGTTCCTCGCGACCGTCGCCGTCCTGCCGTCGATCTTCATCAAGCACTTCGGGTTCTCGCAGGCGACGTCGCGCGCCCTCGGCGGCACGTCCGTCCTGATCGTCGTCGGCGTCGCGCTCGACACCATGCGCCAGATGGAGTCGCAGATGATGATGCGCTCCTACGAAGGATTCCTACGCTGAATCTCCTGGTCCTCGGGCCCCAGGGCGCCGGCAAGGGGACCCAGGCCCAGCGCATCGCCGCGGAGTTCGGGATCCCGCACATCTCGACGGGCGACATGTTCCGCGCCGCGATCGCCGACGGAACCCCGCTCGGCCGGCAGGTCAAGCCGATCCTCGACCGCGGCGAGCTCGTTCCCGACGTCCTCACCATCGAGCTGATCGAGAACCGCCTCGCGCAGCCCGACGCCGCCGGCGGGTTCGTTCTCGACGGCTTCCCGCGCAACGTCGAGCAGGCGAATGCGCTCGACGACCTGCTGAACCGCCTCGGCCGCGGGCTCGACGCGGCGCTGTTCTTCGACCTGCCCGACGACGTCGCGGTCGAGCGCCTGCTCCGGCGCGCCGAGCTCGAAGGCCGCCCTGACGACACGCCGGAGGTGATCGACCGGCGTCTGCGCACCTATCACGCGGAGACCGAGCCGGTCATCGAGCACTACCGGATGTCGGGCCGGCTCGTCCCGGTCGACGCCGAGAAGGCGATCGCCGAGGTGTGGGCGGAAACGCAGGCGGCGCTCGAGGACGTGCGAAGGGCGACCGCGTGATCATCCGCAAGAGCCGCCGCGAGATCGAGACGATGGCCCGCGCCGGCACGGTCGTGGCCGGCACGCTCGCGCTTCTCGAGCAGAGCGTCCAACCCGGGGTGACGACCGCGGAGCTGGATGCGATCGCCGAGGAGTACATCCGCTCGAACCGCGGGATCCCGACGTTCAAGGGCTACAAGGGCTATCCGGCCGCGACGTGCCTCTCGCCCAACGACATGGTCGTCCACGGCATCCCCGGGCCGACCGTCCTCGAGGACGGCGACATCCTCTCCGTCGACGTCGGGGTCACCCTCGGCGGCTTCGTGGCCGACTCGGCCTGGACCTTCCCGGTCGGGACGATCTCGCCGGACGCCCAGCGTCTCCTCGACGCATGCCGCGCGGCGCTCGCCGCCGGCATCGAGCAGGCGACCCTCGGGAACTCCGTCTCCGACATCTCCCGGGCGGTGCAAGAGGCGACCGAGAGCGCGGGCTTCACCATCATCCGCAGCCTCGTCGGGCACGGCGTCGGCCGGTCGATGCACGAGGACCCGCAGGTGCCGAACTTCGTCTCGTCGCACCGCGGGCCGGAGCTCCGTCAGGGCATGACGATCGCGATCGAGCCGATGATCACCGCGGGCGGCCCCGAGGTGTACCTCCACGACGACGGCTGGTCGATCTCGACCTCGGACGGGTCGCTGGCCGCGCACTTCGAGCACACCGTCGCGGTGACCGCGGACGGCCCGCGCGTGCTGACTCAGCCGGCAGGGGTGCTGGAGCCCACCCCGCGATGACTGCCGAGGCGCCCAGATCGACGAGCGTCATCACGCGGCGGACTCCTGGTACGATGACCCTCCGCGTCGGCGGGCGAACGCCTGTGCGCGCCCTTTTCTACTCATGAAAGTCCGTCCTTCAGTCAAGCCCATGTGCGAACGCTGCCGCGTGATCAAGCGGCACGGGCGCACCATGGTCATCTGCACGAACCCGCGTCACAAGCAGCGCCAGGGGTAAAGGAGCGAGATTGGCCCGGATCGCAGGCGTCAACCTGCCAAACCAGAAGCGGCTCGAGGTCGGCCTGACCTACATCTACGGGATCGGCCAGCCCACCGCGCTCAAGATCTGCTCGGCGCTCGGCCTGTCGCCGGACACCAAGGTTCGCGACCTGACCGAGGACGAGGTCGCCAAGCTCCGCGACTACATCGACGCGAACGAGCAGGTCGAGGGCGATCTGCGCCGCGAGCGGACGCAGGCCATCAAGCGCCTCTCCGAGATCGGCGCGTACCGGGGCCTGCGCCACCGCCGCAACCTGCCGGTCCGCGGCCAGCGCACGAAGACCAATGCCCGCACGCGGAAGGGCCCGAAGAAGACCGTCGGCCGCGGCAAGAAGGCGAAGTAAATGGCTCCTCCGAGAAGGACAGCGACCAGAGGTCGCACGCGCCGCCGCGTCCGCAAGAACATCGCGATCGGCCAGGCGCACATCAAGACGTCGTTCAACAACACGATCGTCGCCCTCACCGACCACGAGGGGAACGTGATCGTGTGGGAGTCCGCCGGCTCGGCGGGGTTCAAGGGCTCGCGCAAGTCGACGCCGTTCGCCGCGCAGGTGACGGCCGACTC
>DATIXY010000061.1:0-98198 GCA_035518115.1 Gaiellaceae bacterium
CGGACGTACTCGGCGTACAGCCGGTCGTACATTTCACGGTGCGCCGGATCGGGCCGGTAGGTCTCCGGCCGCACACGCGCCATCCGCCGGGACGCCTCGACGATCGAGTCGTAGCCGCCCCGGCCGGCGCCGGCCGCAACCGCGCCGAACATGGCGGCGCCGAGGGCGGGCGTCTGGCTCGCCGCGGCGACCGAGAGCTCGCGCCCCGTGACGTCGGCGTAGATCTGCATCAGCAGGCGGTTGCGGTCCGGGAGGCCGCCGCAGACGACGATCCGGTCGACCGGGATTCCCGCGCGCTCGAACGACTCGACGATCACCCGCGTGCCGAACGCCGTCGCCTCGAGCAGCGTTCGGTAGATCTCCGGCGCCGTCGTCGCAAGCGTCATTCCGACGAGCAGGCCGCGCAGATCGGCGTCGACGAGCACCGAGCGGTTGCCGTTCCACCAGTCGAGCGCCAGCAGGCCCGACGCGCCGGGACGCAGCCGGGCCGCCTCGTGCTCCAGCACGTCGTGAATCGTCCCGCCCACCCGTACGCGTTCGTGCAGCTCCGGCGGCACGCACGTATCCGCGAACCACGCGAAGATGTCTCCCACGCCGGACTGGCCGGCCTCGTAGCCGAACAGCCCGGGCACGACGCCGTCCTCGACCACGCCGCACATCCCCTCGACGGTCTGCTCCGTGTCACCGAGCAGGATGTGGCAGTTGCTCGTTCCCATGATGATCACCATCGACCCCGCGTCGGTCACGGTCGCCGCCGGCGCCGAGACGTGCGCATCGACGTTCGCGACCGCGACCGTCGTCCCCGGCAGAAGCCCCGTCCACGCCGCCGCGCGCTCGCTCAATCCGCCGGCACGGCCTCCGATCGAGGCGATCTGCCGCGACATCTTCTCGTCCACCACGCCCGCGAACCGCGGATCGAGCGCGGCGAAGAACGCGTCGCCCGGGAAGCCCTCGCGCTTCGACCAGAGCGCCTTGTACCCGGCGGTGCAACTGTTCCGCGATTCCACGCCGGTGAGCTGCCAGACCACCCAGTCGGCCGCCTCGAGCAGCCGTTCGGCTCTCGTGTAGATACCGGGCGCCTCGTCGAGGATCTGGAGCGCCTTCGAGAAGAACCACTCCGACGAGTAGCGGCCGCCGTACCGGGGCAGCCAGGTCTCGCCGCGCTCGGCCGCGACCTCGTTGATCCGGTCGGCGTGCGGCTGCGCCGCGTGATGCTTCCAGAGCTTCACCCATGCGTGTGGCTCCGCTCGAAGGTCGTCGATGCGGCAGAGCGGCGTCCCGTCGGCGAGCGCCGGCAGCATCGTGCACGAGGTGAAGTCCACGCCGATCCCGACGACGTCCGCCGGGTCGATGCCCGTCTCGGCGAGCAGCGGCGGCAGCGTCTCCTGCAGCGTCCGCACATAGTCGTCGGGATCCTGGAGCGCCCAGTCCTGGCCGAGCTCGACCTGCTCGTGCGGCTCGGGCAGCCGCTCGTCGATCACGCCGTTCCGGTACGGATAGACCTTCGTGCCGAGCTCGCTCCCGTCGTCGAGCGAGACCACGACCGCGCGGCCGGACTCCGTGCCGAAGTCGACGCCGACGGCATACCGCCCCGCGCTCACGACCGATCCCGCTGCGGCTCGACGACGACCTTCAGCGTCCGCCGCTCGACGAGGGCCGCGAACGCCTGCTCCCACTCCTGCAGCGGGTGACGCTCTCCGATGAGCCCGGCGAGGTCGACGCGCCCCGCCCCGGCGAGCGCGATCGCGTCGGGCAGGCTCTCGGGCGTCATCCGCCTGCAGAGAAGCAGCGTCAGGCCCTTCCGGCGAGCCGCCGAGGCGGTGAAGCTCGTCCGGTCGCCGTCCGGGATGCCGACGAGCACGACGCGGCCACCGGGCCGAGCGGCCTCGATCGCATCCGCGAGCGCCTCGTCGGTGCCCGCCGCCTCGAACGCCACATCGACTCCGGTCCCGCCGGGCAGCCGGACGTCGGCGAGCTGGTCGGGGCCGACGGCCCGCGCCCCGCTCGACCGTTCGGCGGCGGCGCGCCGGTGGGGCAGCGGGTCGCTCGCGACCACAGCGTCCGCGCCGCTCGCGCGGAGCGCCTGCAGAATCAGAAGACCGATCGGTCCGCAGCCGAAGACACCGGCCGTCGTCCTCGCGCGGATGTGGCCGAGCTCGAGCGCATGGAGCGCCACTCCGAGCGGCTCGAGGAGCGCCGCCTCGGCGTCGGGGATCGCGTCCGGGAGCGGATGGGCGAGCCGTTCGGGCCAGGCGATTCGCGTCCGCAGAGCACCGTCCGTCGAACCGTGGCCGGCGAACCGGATGTCCGGGCAGAGGTGCGGCAGGCCCGAGGCGCACACTGCGCAGCGGCCGCACGGGGCGGCCGGGTCGAGCGCGACCCGCTCGCCGGCGCGCGGGCCGGACGCGACGACGCCCGCGAACTCGTGCCCGAGGACGAGCGGCGCTTGCAGCGCCGCGTCGCCGATCGCCCCCTCGACGACCCAGTGCCGGTCGGAGCCGCACAGCCCGACCGCCGTCACGTCGACGAGAATCTCGCCCTCGCCCGGGCTCGGCTCCGCCTCGTCGCCCAGGCGAAGATCGGACGGGCCGTGGAGGCGGAGGGCCTTCACGTCGCCGGGCCGTAGTAGGCGCCGGGGCCGTGCTTGCGGCGGAAGTGCCGCCGGCGCAGGTCGTCCCCGACCGCCTGCACGCCGGGGCGCAGCACCTCCGTTCGGAACGCGGTCGCAGCCACGAGCTCCAGCGCCACGGCATTCTCGACGGCCGTCTCGACGTCAGCTCCCCAGGCGAAGGGGCCGTGCGAGGCGACCAGAACGGCGGGCCGGTCGAGCGGATCGAGCGCGAGCCGCTCGAACTCCTCGACGATCACCATGCCGGTAAGTCGTTCGTACTCCCCCTCGATCTCAAAGCGCTCGAGCCCGCGTGTCACCGGGACCGGCCCGTCGAAGTGATCGGCGTGCGTCGTCCCGAGGCACGGCAGCTCGCGGCACGCCTGCGCCCACGCAGTTGCATACGGCGAGTGGGTGTGCACGATGCCGCCGACACCGGCGAAGGAGCGGTAGAGGACGAGGTGGGTGGGCGTGTCCGAGGAGGGCCGGGCATCGCCGGCGACGACCGCCCCGTCTTCGAGGTCGACCACGACGATCGAGTCCGGCGTCAGGTCGCCGTAGGGCACGCCGCTCGGCTTGATCGCGAACAGGCCGGCATCGCGGTCGACACCGCTCGCGTTGCCGAAGGTCAGGGCGACCAGACCGGAGCGGACGATCTCGACGTTCGCCTCGAGCACGCGCTCGCGCAGCTCGCGGTGCGGGGGCGTCACAGGCCTCCGGCGAGCCGGTAGTACGCCTGGTTCCACCGGAGCTCGTTCACGAAGTCGCGCGGCCGCGTTCGCCCGTCGATCACCGCGAGCTCGAGGCCCGCGATCTCGGCGAAGTCGTGGAACGCCTCCGTTCCGATCGCCCGGCAGAGGACGGTGTGATGCGGTCCGCCGGCGGTAAGCCATGCCTCGGCCGCGGTCGCGAAGTCGGGCTTCGGCTCCCAGACGGCCCGTGCAACGGGGAGCCGCGGAAGGTCTGCGTCCGGCTCGACGACCTCGATCTCGTTGAGCAGGAGCCGGAAACGATCCCCGAGATCGAGGATCGCAGCGTTGACGCCGGGCCCGGGAGCGGCGGTGAAGACGAGCCGGACCGGATCCGCCTTACCGCCGATCGACAGCGGATGGATCTCGCACGAGGGACGCGCCGCGGCGATCGAGGGGCACACCTCGAGCATGTGGGCCCCCAGGACCTTCGGGCCCTCGGCGGCGAGATGGTACGTGTAGTCCTCCATGAAAGAGGTGCCGCCGTCGAGGCCGGCACTCATCACCTTCGCGATGCGCACGAGGGCGGCCGTCTTCCAGTCTCCCTCGGCGCCGAAGCCGTAGCCGTCGGCCAGCAGTCGTTGCACCGCGAGGCCCGGGAGCTGCGAGAGGGAGCCGAGGTCCTCGAACGTGTCGGTGAAGGCGGCGAAGCCGCCCTCGTCCAGGAACCCACGGAGCCCTGCCTCGATCCGCGCCGCGTCGCGGAGCGAGCCTCGCCGCTCGCCGTCCGCGCGCAGCCCCGGCGCCAGCTCGTACGCGTCCTCGTAGACGGCCACGAGGCGGTCTATCTCCGCCTCGGGCACGGACTCGCAGGCGTCCGCGAGCTCGCCGACGCCGTAGCCGTTCACCGCGATCCCGAGCCGGATCTGGGCTTCGACCTTGTCTCCCTCGGTCACGGCCACCTGACGCATGTTGTCGCCGAAGCGCGCAACCGCCAGCGTCCCGGCCTCGTGCCAGCCACAGGCTGCGCGCGTCCACGTGGCGAGCCGGCCGACGACCGCCGGATCGCGCCAGTGGCCGACGACCGTCTTCCTGCGCAGCCGCAGCCTGGTCTCGATGAACCCGAACTCGCGGTCGCCGTGCGCGGACTGGTTCAGGTTCATGAAGTCCATGTCGATCTCGCTCCACGGCAGGTCGCGGTTGAACTGCGTGTGCAGATGGAGCAGCGGCTTCTGTAGAGCAGTCAGGCCGGCGATCCACATCTTCGCCGGCGAGAAGGTGTGCATCCATGCGACGACACCGACGCAGGCCGGCGCGGCGTTTGCCTCGCGCATCAGGGCGAGGATCGTCTCCGCGCCGGTCGCGACTCCTTTCGGCACCACGCGTACCGGAACGGCTCTTTCCGCGTCGAGCGCGGAGGCGAGCTCGCGGGCGTGCTCCTCGACCTGCCGCAGCACCTCGGAGCCGTACATCTCCTGACTCCCCGCGACGAGCCAGACCTCGAACTGCCCGAGCGGCTTCATCGCGGAACCGACCCGACAGCCGACGGCGATGCAACCGCGCGGATCGTTTCCCCGGTCTCGGCGTCGAAGAAGAGAATGCGATCGGTGTCGACGGCGAGCTCCACGCGGTCGCCGACGGCAATCCGCACCCGGGGATCGAGGCGGGCAATGCTTTCGGCCGCGGTGGCGGCCGCGATGTCCCCGGAAGGTTCGACGTCCTCTGTCGCGGTGAAGACGCCGCCGCGGTTGCGCACCGTCCTCGCATCGGTCACGAAGTGGAGGAGCGACTCGTTCCCGAGCGACTCGATGAGCTCTGCGCGCACGGCGAGGGTGCGCTCCCGTGCGGCCTCGTCGCCGTCTCCAGCGGCAACTGTCAGATGCTCCGGCCGGATCCCGACCACGATCGAGCGGCCGTCGCCGACGAGGCCGGGATGCCGCCGCGCAACGTCGGCCGAGAGCGCGAGCCGCTGCTCCCCGAGCGACAGGACGGGCCGATCCGCGTTCCCGCGGACCGTCGCCTCGTACAGGTTCATTGCAGGTGAACCGATGAACGACGCCACGAATAGGTTCGCAGGCCTTTCGTACAGCTCCTGCGGCGGCGCGAACTGCTGGAGCGCGCCGTCGCGGAGGACCGCCACCCGATCACCCATCGTCATCGCTTCCGTCTGATCGTGCGTGACGTAAAGCGTCGCGACGCCGACGCGCCGCTGGATGCGGAGGACCTCGCTGCGCATCTGCACGCGCAGGCTTGCGTCAAGGTTCGAGAGCGGCTCGTCCATCAGGAAGACGGCGGGCTCACGGACGAGCGCACGGCCCATCGCGACGCGTTGGCGCTGACCGCCGGAAAGCTGGCCGGGCTTGCGCTCGACCACCTCGGTGAGCCCGAGCATCTCGGCCGCCTGGCGCGCCCGCTGGTCGCGCTCGTGCCTGGGGACGCCGCGCACGCGGAGGGAGAATGCGATGTTCTGCAGCACGTTCAGGTGCGGGTAGAGGGCGTAGTTCTGGAAGACCATCGCCACGTCCCGCTCCTTGGCCGACAGGTCGTTGACGACCCTGCCGTCGAGACGGATCACGCCGGAGGTGACCTCTTCGAGGCCGGCGACCATCCTGAGCACCGTCGTCTTGCCGCAGCCCGACGGGCCGACGAGGATGACGAACTCGCCCTCGTCGACGGAGAGCTCGATCGACCGCACGGCCGTGACGCCGTTCGCGAAGACCTTGCTCACCTCCTCGAGCGACAGGGTCGCCACTCCTCTACTCCTTGTCCGTCGCGGGGATCCAGACGCGCATCCCGCCCCCGTCCCGGTTGCCCCACGCGAAGTAGGGAACCGCGAGCAGCGGTGCCGGGGCTGCCGGCGTCTCCGCCGGCAACTCCCGGAGATCGCGGTACTCGCTCCGGCGCCAGCCGTCGAGGTCGCGCACGATCCCCGTCAGCACGACGCCGGGCAGCCCGCCCAGCTTCCGCACCGGCCCGTTGTCGACCGGGTCGGCCGCCGCATCGACGACGATGTCGGCCAGATCCGCCCCGCCGGGAAGATCCTGCTGTTCCACGCAGTACACGACCGGACCGCGTTCGAGGGCGACGCAGCCGCGGACGGCGTCGATGCGGGGGTTGGCGACGGTGAGCCTGGGCGAGACGTCGAGCTCGAGCTCGACGCGGTCGCCCACACGCCAGCGGCGGGCCACAGTCGCGTACCCACCGGGTGCGACCGGCTCCCCGTCGACGGTCGCGCTTCGGGCCCACGACGGGATTCGCAGTGACAAGGTCCACTCGGCCTCCGTGGTCGACGCGACCTCGACCGAAACGGCACCCGACCAGGGGTAGTTCGTGTCCACGTGGAGCTCGAGCGGGCCGGCCGAGGGCCGCGAAACCCGGATCGTCGAAGACGCATACTGGTGCAGCTGGACGCCGGTTGCGGTCGCCGTCGCGAGGTAGTGGTGCAGCGACGCCAGGAGCCGCATGACGTTCGGCGGACAGCACGCGACAGGGTTCCAGTGGTGGCGGGTCTCACCCGCTCTCGACTGCAGCGGATTGGCATAGAAGAACGACGCGCCGTCGAGTGAGTGACCCGACAGGAAGCCGTTGTAGAGCGTGCGCTCGAGCAGGTCGGCGAAGCGGCTCTCTCCCGTGACGAGGAGCATGCGCCAGTTCCACATGATGTTGGCGATCGCCGCACACGTCTCGCAGTAGGCGCGGTCGGGCGGCAGCTCGTAGGGGTCGCCGATCGCCTCACCGTGGTGGCGCGAGCCGACACCGCCGGTCAGGTACGTCTTCGAAGCCGTCAGGTCGTCCCACTGGCGAAGCACCGAGCCGAGCAGCGCCTCGTCGCCCGTCTCGGCATAGATGTCGGTAACGCCGGCTGCGAGGTACAGCGCGCGCACCGCGTGCCCGACGATCGAGCGTGCGCTGCGGACCGGCTCGGCATCCTGGTAATAGTCGAGGTCGAAGCGGCCGTTCGCGAACAGTCCGTATCCCCGCCGCGCCGTGAGCGTCTCGGCCAGCTCGAGGTAGCGACGCTCGTGCGTCTGGCGGTAGAGCTCGACGAGCGCGACCTCGACCTCGGGATGTCCGTCGGTCCGCTCGTCCCCATCCGTTCGGAACACCCGGTCGATCAGATCGGCGAAGCGGCGGGCGACCCCGAGCAGTGTGGTGTCCCCTACCGCACGCGCGGAAGCGACTCCCGCCTGGAACAGGTGACCGGCGCAATAGAGCTCGTGGCCCATCTCCAGATCCGTGAACCGCCATGACGGGTCGACGACCTGACACCAGCTGTTGAGGTACCCGTCGGGCTCCTGCGCGGCGGCGACGAGCTCCGTCGTGTCGCGCGCGAGCCGCTCGAGCTCACCGGAAGGCGCGCGGCCGAGCTCCCAGGCGAGCGCCTCGAGCCACTTGTAGACGTCTGAGTCGCTGAAGACCATGCCCCGGCGCTCGCCGGTGGCCCGGCCGGCGGCGATGCGGAGGTTGTCGAGCGTGCCTGCCCGCTCCAGCTCCTCGGCACCGTGCAGCAGCGTGACCTCGCGGTTGACACGCTGCCGGTCGGCCAGGAGCCCGTCTCGGATGACGACGCCACGAGCGTCGATCGGCCGAAGACGTACATGAGCGAACGCCGTCGGCGCAACGCTCGTGGCGGTCGTCTCCGTCTCTCTGGTCATCGGGTCTCCGGGCGAATCGTCGTTGAAGGATGTCGCAAGGAAGGACGGGCCGCCCGGTACCGCCGCCCGAGGTGGGTCGGGCGGCCGGTACCGGTGTCGGCCAATGCCGGTCGCGCTTCCGTCAGAGCGGCCGGTCCGTCGTTGTCACCCCCCAGCGACTCCTTACCCCTTCAGGATGGTCGAGATCTGCCCCTGCGCCGTGTTCAGCGCGTCCTGCACGGACTGTGAGCCCGACAGGGCCGACTGAATCGCGGTCCACACGGCCTGGGAGATCTTGGGGTACTTGACGCCCAGGCCGAGCGTGCGCGGATGCGCGTACAGGGTCTGGTTGATGTAGACGCTCCATTCGGGCCCTGCCTGCTTCAGGTAGGTCTTCGCCACGGCGATCTTCGCCGGCAGATACCCGAAGAGCTTGGCGAGCTGCAGCTCCTTCGACGGGGTCTGCATGCCCTGGATGTACTCGAAGGCGACCTGCTGGGCAGCAGTTCCGCCGCTCTTGCTGACCATCCAGTCCTCACCGCCGAGCGGCACGATCGTGTGCTGGCCGGCGACACGGGTCGGAACCGGGACGATCCCGAACTGCTTGCCGTAGAACAGCTTGTTCTGGTTCATCGTCGGGAAGTTCCAGGGGCCGTTGACCATCATCGCGGCCTTGCCGTCGATGAACTGCGTCGATGCGGCAGGCGTCTGGCTCCAGTTGAGGCAGTCCTTCGAGGCGGAGCCGTCGTTGATCAACGTCTGCCAGAGCGTCAGCGCCTGGACGCCCGGAGCGGATGCGATGTTCGAGAACGTCGCCTTGCCGCCGTTGCTCCAGAAGAACGGCTCCCATTGCCACGTGGTGTCCTCTGCGGCCTCACAGGTCAGCGCGATCCCGTAGTGGTCGGACGTCGTCAGAGCCTTGGCGTCGGTCACGAGATCGGCCCACGTCTTGGGCGGAGTGAGGTTCGCCGCTTTCAGCATCGCGATGTTGTAGATCAGCGCGATCGAGTTCGCGCCTGCGACGGGATAGCTGTAGTACTTGCCGCCGGACAGGCCCTCGTTGATCACCGCCGGGTAGTACCCCTTGGTGCTGAATCCCTTCAGGCCGCTGAGCGGAACGACCTGGCCCGTCGAGATCATCGTGGAGACGAACGGGTTGTCGACTGCCAGGAGATTCGGCAGGTCGTGGCCGGCCGCCTGGGTCAGGAGCTTCGTGTCCAGGTTCGCGAACGGGACGTACTGCCTCTTCACGGACACGCCGGGATGAGCGGCTTCGAACTGCTTGCTGTACGCAGCCAGCGCGGCGATCTGACCGGGCGTGTTGAAGTAGTCCTCTTCGGTGATCGTGATCTTGCCGGCCGCGGAACTGGTCGACTGGAACACTCCGACCGTGACACTCAGCGCGGCCGTGAAGGCGATCAGCGCCCACAGCCGCTTACTCGTCAATAGTTTCACAGCGATTCCGTTCCTTTTCTTCGATGGGTGAATGAAGGACCGATCACTACGAAAAACCGTCTTCCGATCATTCGCAGCTTTTGTTCACCACCACCTCCCTCCATGCACAGAAGGGGGGTTCGCTGCCTTCACCGAGTACCTGTGCAGCGGCAAGCCCGGCATCGGCTACCCCTTCACCGAACCGGCGGTGAGGCCGCTCGCGATGTAGCGCTGCGCCATCACCAGCAGAAGCGCGGCCGGGACCATCGCGAAGACGGCTGCCGCCATCACCGCGCCCCAGTCGGTCGAGTAGTTGCCGAGGTAGTTGTAGATCCCCAGCGTGATCGGCTCGATGCCGGCGCCGTTCAGGATCGTCAGAGCGAAGATGAAGTCCCCCCAGCCCGCCAGGAACGCGAACACGGCGACGGTGATGACCGCCGAGCGGGCGAGCGGAATCACGATGAGACGGAACGTCTGCCACTCGGACGCGCCGTCGACGCGGGCCGCATACATCAGGTCGTTCGGGAGGCTGAAGAAGAACGCCCGCAGGACGAGGATCGCGAACGGGATCGCGTAGGTCCCGTCGGCGATGATCAGCCCGGGATACGAGTTCACCAGGTGGATCCAGTGGAAGAACACGAACAGCGAGGTCGCGAGGACGATCGAAGGGACGATCTGCGCGACGAGCAGCGCGCTGACGAACACGATCGTCACCCGGAGGCGGTACTTGGAGAGCGCGTAGGCAGCCGGAACGGCGATCACGAGCGCCAGCGCCGCCGTCCCCAGGCCGACGATCAGGCTCGTCAGGACGTTTCCGGACTGCGCCCCGGTCACGGTCTCCTGCGTGCTCTGCGAGGCGGCTCCGAGGACGGTCCGGTAGTTGTCGAGCGTTGCGGCGTGCGGCAGCCAGTAGAACTTGCCGCTGAACAGCGTCTCGGTCGACTCGAACGAGCCGACGAGGATCGCGTAGACGGGGAACAGAATGACGACCAGCGCGGCGACGGCGGCGAGCGTGCAGAGCCAGCGCAGTGCCCTCGACCTCTGGAAGGGAGTCATCTCGCGGTCCCCGAGCTCCGTCGCAGCGAGTCCCGGCTGAGCCATAGGTACACGGGCGCGCAGATCAGCGCCATCACGAGCAGCACGTTGTTGAGCGCCGCACCCTCGCCGAACGAGAAGACTTGGAACGACAGGTTGTACGACCACGTGGTGATCAGCTGCGTCGCGTTCGCAGGACCGCCGCCCGTCAGGCCGATGACGAGGTCGAACACCTTGACCGTGAAGACGAAACCGAGGAGCAACGTCACCTCGATCACCGGGAGAATGATCGGCACGATCACGAGGCGCAGCCGTTGCCACGCGCTGGCACCGTCGATGATGGCCGCCTCTCTGACCTCGAGCGGCACGTCCTGGAGCGCGCTGTAGAGAAGGAGGGTGAAGAACGGCACCCCGAGCCAGATGTTCGCGATGAGGATGGTCCACAGAGCGATGTGGGGATCGTTCAGCCACTGGACCGGTTGGTGGACGACGCCCGCGTCGATCAGCACCTGGTTGACGGCTCCCCCTTCAGCCTGGAACAGGAACCTGAAAATGACGCCGGTCACGATCAGCGGCAGCAGCCAGGGAACGATGATCAGCGATCGCGCGAACGTCCTGCCCGGAAACCGGAGGCTGAACAGGAGGGCGAGCGCGAAGCCGATGACGAACTGGCCGAGCAACGAGCCGAAGGTGAAGACGAGAGTGCGCACGATCGCCGACCGGCTCACGGGGTCGTGCAGGATGAAGCGGTAGTTGTCGAGCCCGGCCCACGGGGCAGTGAAGTTGGCGATCGTCGCGGGCGACGTGTGCTCGAAGCTCAGCATGACGTTGTAGACGATCGGGAGAGCGAACGCGAAGAGGAGATACGCGATCGCGGGGGCGAGAAAGAGCCAGCCCGCGAGCTGCTGCCTCCGCCATCCCGACAGACGCGCGGACGAGGTCGTCATCTCACACCGGTCTCCCGGCGAGCCCGCTCAGATCGCCGCCCGCTCGCAGGTACACCGGGATCCGCTCGAGCGGCGCGGCGGCTGTCACCCAGCCGTTCTCGCCGACCGGCTCGCCGGTCCATGCGTCGAGCCAGGTCGCCCCTTCCGGGAGGTAGAGGTCGCGCTCGCGTGCTCCCTGCGTCGCCACCGGCGCCACCAGCACGTCGGGACCGAACATGAACTGGTCGCTCACCTCCCACGCAGGCGGTTCGTCCGGGAACTCCAGGAACAGCGCGCGCAACGCCGGCAGTCCGACGGCGCTCGCCGTCGCCATCTGCTTCATCACGTACGGACGGAGCCTCTCGCGCACGAACAACTGCTCCCGGATCAGCCCGTAGGCCTCGTCCCCGAACGACCAGACCTCGTTGGGAGCGCCCGTCTGGGACGAGCCGACCAGCGGGCCCGGCTCGCGGACGCCGTGCAGCCTGAAGAGGGGGCAGAAGGCTGCGAACTGGAACCAGCGGACGACGAGCTCGCGGAAGGAGTCCGTGGTCGGATCCCCCTTCCTGAAACCACCGATGTCGGTCGTCCACCACGGGATGCCCGAGATGCCCATGTTCAGGCCGGCCGGGATCTGCCTCGCCAGCGAGTCGAACGTGGAGTCGACGTCGCCCGACCACACGGCGGCGCCGTAGCGCTGGCTGCCCGCCCAGGCGGACCGGCAGAGCAGCAGCACCTCGTCCTCCCCGCTCTCCCGGAGCCCCTCGTAGAAGCCCCGGGCGTGCTCCCGTGGATACACCCCCTGCACCTCGGTGCCCTGGCCCAGGAAGTACCGGGCGCCCTCGTGATGGTCCGCGAGGATCTCGGGCTCGCACGCGTCGAGCCAGAATGCGCGGATCCCGAAGCGTCGATACCCCTCGCCCACCTTGTTCCAGACGTAGCGCCGCGCGTCGGGGCTCGTCGCGTCGTAGAAGCGCATGAAGGCCTGGCCGTCGGTGCCCTTGTCCCAGAACGGAAGGTGCAGGGGCAGCCCGGACAGGTTGCGGACGAGGAAGCCGCGCCGGTCCATCTCGGCGTAGTTGGCGCTGTTCGGGTTGACCGTGGGCCAGACGGAGACCATCAGCTCGACGCCGAGCCGGCGCAGCTCGTCGACCATCGCCTGCGGGTCCGGCCACTCCGCAGGGTCGAAGCGCCACTCGCCCTGGCGTGTCCAGTGGAAGTAGTCGCAGACGATCACCGAGAGCGGGAGGCCGCGCCGACGGTACTCGCGCGCGACCTCGAGCAGCTCGTCCTGGTTCCGGTAGCGAAGCTTGGACTGCCAGAAACCCGAGGCCCACTCCGGGAGCATGGGCGGGAGACCCGTGACCCTCGCGTGCCGGCCCACGATCTCGGCCGGCGTGGCGCCGGTCGTCACCCAGTAGTCGATCTGTCGCGCGCCGGCGGCGGCCCACCTCGTCCGGTTCGCACCGAGCTCGACCTGCCCGACGCCCGGCATATTCCACAAGAAGCCGTACCCTCGGCTCGAGAGCGCGAACGGCACAGAGACCTCGGTGTTGCGCTGCACGAGGTCGATGACGGCCCCTTTCTGGTCGAGGAGACCGTGCTGGTGCTGGCCCAGGCCGTAGAAGCGTTCCCCGGGATGAGCCTCGAACGTGACGTCGCAGGCGAAGAGGTCGCCGCCCGCGCGGCGGTAGCGCCGTTGCGCGGGCGACGTGAAATGGGGCGTGGTCTCGCGGAGCAGCTCGGTGCCGTCCGCCCGCAGGAAGCGGATCAGAGGCGGGAAGGGGACGAACCGGTCTTCGGGGTTCACCCATACCTCGACGACGAGCTCACCGTTGCGGACGCGCGCCCGGCCTGCGTCGATCTCGACGCGGGCCTCGACGGCTCCGTCGCTCAGAGCGCTGCCGGGCGTCTCTGCGACCGCGCCGCCGAGGGTTGAGCGAACCCGAGTGCCGCTCTCGCCCCAGGCCTCGATCTGGACGACCTCCCCGCCCGCGAAGACGGTCAGGCCGGTCTCGCTGCCTACGAATGTCGCCAACCGTGCTTCCTCGTCTCGGGACGACAGGTGACGCCGAGAGACTGCGAAGCGCTTCGAACCAAGATCTGGCCGAGCGTCTCACACGCGATCTTCCGGTGCGTCTCAGTGGCGCTCGCCCGAACGGGTAGACTCTCGGATCTCTGCATGAACACTCGGCCTCCGAGATGGACAAGTTGGGCGTAGGGAGATGTCGAAGCGCTTCGCGAAGCGCTTCGCGAATTTACAGGCATCATGTGAAAGAGTCAAGCTCGGCGGAACACGGTGAGTCACACGAACAAGACACCCGAAAGCAAACCGGCGACGATGGCGCAGATCGCCGAACGCGCCGGCGTGGCGCTGAGCACCGTCTCCTACGTCCTCAGCGGCAAGCGTTCGGTGTCGCCGGAGATGCGCAAGCGCGTGCTGGCCGCGATCGAGGAGCTGGACTACCGGCCCCACGGCCCGGCCCGGGCCCTCGCGAGCGGCGCATCGCACACGATCGGGCTCTTCCTGCCCTCCGCCCAGTGGCAGCTCATCCCGGTGCAACAGACGTTTGTCGCCGGCGCCACGCAGGCAACGAGCGCGAGCGATTACGCCCTGCTCCTCTCCACCACCAACACCGACCCGGAGACGATCGCGCGACTCGTCGGCGGAGGGCGCGCCGACGGCGTCATCCTGATGGAGACTCTGCTGCACGACCCGCGGATCGAGCGCCTCCGGGCGTCCGGCTATCCGTTCACGCTGATCGGGCGCACGGACGACTTGACCGGCATCAGCTACGTCGACTTGGACTTCGGCTACGCGGCTGAAGCCAGTCTCGAGCACCTCGCCCGCCTCGGCCACACATGCGTGGCGCTCTTCAACTTCTCGGCCGACCTGCTCGACGCGGGGTACACCGCGGCACTGATCGCCCGCGACGCGTTCGAACGCTGCGCGCCCGAGCTCGGCATCCGCGGCATCCACGTCCCGTGCCCGCACGCGCCGCGGGAGGCGTTCGCAGTGGCCGCGAAACTCTTGCGCGACGAGCCGGGATGCACGGCCGCGATCACGACCGGATGGCAGTTCACCGGTCTGCTCAGCGCACTGCGAGCGGCCGACCTCCACGTCCCGGACGACTTCTCGATCGTGTCGGTGATCGCCACCCAGTACGCAGAGATGCTCACGCCCGCCCTGACGGGGGTCGAGTGGCCGGCCTTCAAGGCGGGCCGGATGGCGGCGGAGATGTTGATCGAGCAACTCACCGTCCGCGACCCGTCGCCTCGGCAGCACCTGATCGCCGAAGAGCTCGTGGTCCGGGAGTCCACCGGCCCGGCGCCCCGCCGGCGGCCGGCCGCAAAGCCCAGCCGGCCACTCGGCGCCCGGATCGGCCCGTGAGGCCTGATCGAGCGCACCGGGGTCGCGTGCCGGACGGCCGAAGCTCGAGGTTGCTTACGCCGCGCGGAAGGTCCCGCCGGCGAGACTGACCAATGAGTGTGCGGCCGGACCGCCGTTCTGCTGCACGGAGATGTCGACGGCTGCGTAGTCCCCCGGCGTCGGCAGTGGCAGATCGAGGGTGACGGTGCGTTCAGCCGGTGTGAACGAGCCGACGGCCGTCATCGTCGTCTGGCCGCGACCGAGCACCCAGACTTCGTAGTGGTGACCGCCGGGTGGCGCTGGGACGGATGCGAGTGAGAGGTGGACCCGCCCGTCGGGTCGCGTCGGGCCGTAGAGACGTGCCGTACCGTGAACGTCGGCTCCGGGCTCATGTGCGACGATCGCGGCGACCGCCGCGGCGTGCTCGCCCCCTCCGGTGCCGACCAGGAGGACGGTGACGACCGCCGCTGCCACAGCTGCGATCGCGACGACGGCGGTGGCGAGCCGGCGCGGCTCCAGCCGGCTGCGACGGAGCGGGATCACCTCGGCCGCCGGCTCGTGGATCTCCGCCGCGATCCTGTCCCAGAGGTCGACGGGCGGCGTGACGCGCGGAAGCGTGCCCTGCAACGGCTCGAAGTCGCGTTCGTCGTCGTTCACGTCGACTCCACTCCGAGTCGCTGCTCGGCGGCAGCCAGGCGCAACCGGTCGAGGCCGAGACGGATACGTCCTTTCACCGTCCCGAGCGGCAGCCGCAGGCGCTCGGCGATCTCGTGGTGCGTGAGGCCGTCGAAGTAGGCGAGCTGAAGGGCCTCGAGCTGCTCGGGCGGCAGGCAGCCGAGCGCCTCCGAGATCCGCACGGCCTCGTCAGCGGCGGCGACGAGCTCGGCCGGGTCGGCAGCGGTGTCGTCGACGACCGCCCCCGCCGCGTCGAGCCCGTCGACGTGCCCGCCGTCGAGACGTCTTGTGCGCGACCGCCAGAGCTCGATCGCCCGGTTGCGCGCGATCGCGAACAGCCAGGTCGATACTTTCGCCCTCGCGGGGTCGAAGTCGCGTGCGCGACGCCACACCCGGACGAAGACGTCCTGGGTGCATTCCTCGGCCAGGTGGGCGTCGGCTGTCACGCGATACGACACCGAGTAGACGATCCTCCCATAGCGGTCGTAGAGGGAGCGCAACGCGCTCTCGTCACCGTTCGCGATCGCGGCCATGATCTCGACGTCTTCGTCGTCGTGACGGAGCTGTTCGGTCACGAGCCGCGATCGTAACCCTCGGCTGTTACTTCATCGCCAGTGACGGCGGGACCAGCACGCGGTTGATCACGTGGATCACGCCGTTCGAGGCCGGCACGTCCGCCTTGACGACCGTGGCCGACCCGTTCAGCTTGATCTTGCCGCCGACGAGGGCCAGTGCGATCTGCTCGCCCTCGAGCGTCGTGACCTTCCCGCTCGCCTTGGCGGCCGCGATCGCGGTCGAGGCCGGGATCTTCTTGCCGACGACGTGGTAGGTCAGCACCTTCTTCAGCACCGAGACGTTGGTCGTCGCGGCCTTGTAGGTGGCCGGGTCGTGCGCCTTCAGGTAGGCGAACGCCGCGTTCGTCGGGGCGAACACCGTCAGGCTCCCTTTCGAGAGGGCTCCCGCCAGGCCCGCCTTCTTGACGAGTGACACGAGCGTCGAGAACTGCGGGTTGGACGCCGCGACCTGCACGATCGTCCCCGGTGCGGACGTGCGCGCCGGAGCCGCAGAGCCCGCGACCGCGACAACCCCCGCGGCCGCAACGACGGCGACGGCCGCGATAGCCAGCTTGAACTTGATCATCTTCTTCCTTCACCTCCGGGTCGATTGCGAATCGCCGGTGGTACGCCACATCCGCCGGGTTGGATCATTTAGCGTCTAGTATTTGTATAGAGTGTGTCCAGCAATGGAACCGGCTCCGCGCATCCTCGTGACCGGACCGACCGGGTACGTCGGCGGCCGGCTCCTGGCAGCGCTGCTGGAACGCGGCGAGCACGTCCGCTGTCTCGCCCGCCGCCCGGATGCTGTTCCGGCGAGGGCCGGGCTGGAGATCGCGGCCGGCGACGCCCTCGACCGCGAAGCCGTGCGCCGGTCGCTGGAGGGAGTCGAGGTCGCGTACTACCTGATCCACGCGCTGGGGTCACCCGACGGATTCGAGCGCCTCGAGCGAACCGCGGCGGCGATCTTCGCCGACGCGGCACGCGACGCGGGCGTGCGCCGGATCATCTACCTCGGCGGCCTCGGCGACGACCCCGATCTCTCACCTCATCTAGCAAGCAGGCAGGAGGTTGGTCGCATCCTGGCGTCGACCGGCGTCGAGACGATCGAGTTTCGCGCCTCGATCGTGATCGGCTCCGGCAGCCTCTCGTTCGAGCTCGTCCGCGCGCTGACCGAGCGGCTGCCGCTGATGGTCACTCCCCGCTGGGTGTGGACGCGAGCACAGCCGATCGCGATCGAGGACGTGGTCGCCTACCTCGTCGCCGCCCTCGATCTGGACGTCCACGGTAGCGAGGTGTTCGAGATCGGGGGTGCGGAGGTCGCGACCTACGGCGAGCTGATGCGCGAATACGCGCGGCAACGCGGACTGCGCAGGCTGCTCGTTCCGGTGCCGATGCTCACACCACGCCTCTCGAGTCTCTGGCTCGGGCTCGTCACACCCGTCTACGCGCGCGTCGGCCGCAAGCTCGTGGAGAGCCTGCCGAACGAGACCGTCGTCCTCGACACGAGCGCGCACGAGCGGTTCCCGATCCGTCCACTCGGCTACCGGGAAGCGATCGCGCGGGCGCTCCGGAACGAGGACCGCGAGTTCGCCGAGACGCGCTGGTCGGATGCGCTGAGCTCGGGCGCCCGGACTCCGCGGCCTTCGGAAGGGCCGGCGGGAACGCGCCTGGTCGACTCGCGCGCCCGCGTGGTGCCGGTGCCGCCTGCGCAGGCGTTCCGTCCGATCCGCCGCATCGGAGGTGCGACCGGCTGGTATTACGGCGACGAGCTCTGGCGCCTGCGGGGTTTCGTCGATCTCATCGCCGGGGGCGTCGGGCTCCGCCGGGGCCGCCGCGACCCGGAGACGCCGGCCGTCGGCTCCGTGCTCGACTTCTGGCGCGTCGAGGCCTATGAGCCGGACCGGTTGCTGCGCCTACGCGCCGAGATGCGCGTCCCCGGACGCGCCTGGCTGCAGTTCGAGGTCGACGGAGACGGACGAAGCTCGCAGATTCGACAGACGGCGATCTTCGATCCCTCCGGACTCGTCGGTCTCCTCTACTGGTACGCGCTGCTCCCGCTGCACGGCCTCGTCTTCCGGGGGATGCTGGCCGGGCTCGCACGCGAGGCCGCCTGATGCCCGAGTCGGTCTGGGACTATCCACGTCCACCACGAGTCGAGCCGTCCCGGAAGCGTGTCCGCATCGTGCTCGGCGGCCAGGTCGTCGCGGACAGTACGTCGGCCCATCGCGTGCTCGAGACGAGTCACCCGCCCGTCTACTACGTGCCGCTGTCCGATGTCGCGCCCGGTTCCCTCGAGCCCGCGCGGGGTCCCGGCACCGTGTGCGAGTGGAAAGGCAGCGCCTCCTACTACGACGTGACCGGCGGCGACCGGCGAGTCGAACGCGGAGCATGGACGTACCACGACCCCGCTCCGGGGTTCGAGGCTCTCCGTGACGAAGTCGCGTTCTACCCGGGGCCGATGGACGAGTGCACGGTTGACGGCGAGGTCGTCGAGCCGCAGCAGAGCGGCTTCTACGGAGGTTGGATCACACGCGACGTCGTCGGCCCGTTCAAGGGCGAACCGACCTGACGGCCCACGGAGCCGGGGAGCACACGCTCCCCGGCTCTCGATGGCGCCCAATCGCTGCTCGCTGGCGGCGAGCACTGCTGTTCTCCCTCATCCCTGTACGCCGCTCCGCGCGGCGTTCAACCCCCTTCGAACGATCTTGAACGTCGCCGGCCGAGACGTACAGCAGCGGTTGTGCGACCGACTCGTCGACCCACGACTCGACATGGAGGTGAGTGACAGATGACGAATCTCGTGGTTCGCGATCCCTTCCTTGCCACGCCGTTCCGCCTCGTCGACGAACTCCGGCGAACGGGCGGGAACGGGAAGCGCGTGACCGGGTTCACTCCGGCGCTCGACATCCGCGAGACCGAAGAGGAGTACTGGCTGCTGTTCGACCTTCCCGGCGTGAAGCCCGAGGACGTGTCGATCGAGGTTCGCGACCAGACGCTCACCGTGTCGGGCACCCGTGTCCCAGCGACGGAGCCCGGCCGGCCACAGCAGCTCGAGCGTCCGTTCGGCTCGTTCGTTCGCAGCCTGACGATCCCCAAGGGCGTCGAGAGGGACCTGATCACCGCCGAGTACGCACACGGCGTGCTCACGATGAAGGTGCCGAAGGCGGCCGCCGCCAAGCCAAAGAAGATCTCGATCTCGACCAGCGCCAAATCGATCGGGACGTAAGCGTCATTCGACGGTTGGGGCCGGGCGAAAACGACCCGGCCCCATACCGGGCAAGATCGAACAGTGGAGTCGGAGCGGACGAAACTCGAGAGCGCGTTGGAGCGCGACCGCGCCGCGGACGTGCGCGAAGCCGTCGCATGGGGAGACGCGAACGCAACCGTCGACGACGAGGAGACAGACGCCCTCATCGAACGCGCGCGCGCCGGCGACGAGGCCGCCCGCGAACGGGTGATCGAGAAGTTGCTCCCGCTCGTCGGCTCCTACGCCCGGCGCTTCCCGACCGAGGGGCTCGACCACACCGATCTCCTCCAGGAAGGCGTCGTCGGGCTCCTGCGTGCGCTCGACCGCTATGACCCCGCGCGCGGTGTGCCGTTCCCCGCTTACGCGACCTGGTGGATCCGGCGATCGCTCCAGGATGCGCGCAGCGACTTCATCCGCCCGTTCCGCCTGCCCCCGAAAGCCCTTCAGCAACTCTCCCGACTGAAGACCGAGCACCAGCGCATCTATCAGGCCGAGCACCGCTCGGCAGGGCTTGGTGAGCTTGCAGAACGAACCAAGATCGACCCCGACCAGGCGGCCTCGCTCGCCTCGGCGGATGCCCGTGTTCGGAGCCTCGACGAGACGATCGACGGGAGTGACGGCGAGCTCGGCTCGCTCGGCGACCTCCTCGCCGACCCGCTCTCCGCCGCCGTCTACGAGGAGGTGATCGACAACGTCGCCGGCCAACAGCTGTTCGCCCTCCTCTCGCGCCTCACCGACCGCGAGCGCGACGTCATCCGTGCCCGCTTCGGGTTCGAAGGAGAGGCCGAAAAGCTCGTCGACATCGCCCAGCGCCTCGGCGTCAGCGCCGAGCGTGTCCGTCAGATCGAGGAACGCGGCCTCGCCAAGCTGCGCCACTCGAACGGACCCGGGCCTTGAACGGCCGCGGCCGAGGCGTACTCGAAGTCCTGAACGACCGAACGATCGGCACGTCCACCTGCTCGCCCGTCCCGACCGGAAGGATTCCCGATGTCCGTGATGCGCTTCGACCCGTTCCGTGACTTCGACCGCCTGAGCGAACAGATCGCCGGACAACTCCGCGGCGCCCCGCGCTCCGTCCCGATCGACGTCTACCGGCGCAGCGACCAGTTCCACATTCACCTCGACCTGCCCGGCGTCGACCCGGACGCGATCGAGCTCACGGTCGAACAGCACGTCCTCACGATCAAAGCCGAACGACACGTCGAGCACTACCAGGCCGACGAGATCCTGGTCAGCGAGCGCCCCCAAGGGACCTTCACCCGGCAGCTCATGCTTGCCGAAAGCCTCGAGAGCGAGAGACTCGAAGCAGACTACGACCGAGGGGTCCTCACCATCACGATCCCGGTCGCCGAGCAGGCGAAGCCGCGTCGCGTCCCGGTCACCTCCGGGGGGACGGCCAGTCGCATCATCGAGGGCAGCACGGCGACAAAACCCTGAAGCAGCACCTGAAGCAACTCGCACCGGGGGCAGATGCTCGCGCCACCTCGGCGGTGGCGACGCTCGTCGACGTCCTCGTGCCCGGACACGACCCGCCGGCCGCGCAATCGCACCCCACGCTCCTGCCGCGGCCCGGGACGAGCCTGGACTGCAGCACGGCTGGAGGTAACCGCGCCGGCGGCGCTGCACGCCGGCATCGACGCGAAGCGGTCGAGCTGACGCCGCCCCTCGAGTTCCTGATCAGGCCCAATGCGCTCCGCGTGCGGCTCCCGAGACGCACAAAGAAGCTCGCCGGCGTCGTGGGCCGGCGAGCTCATCGGCCACGAACCACCCCGTTATCCTTTGGCCGCGAAGCGAATAGCCGAAAGAGCGAGAGCAGAGGAGTCCCGATGAGCGCGTATGCGGTTGTCAACCCGGCAACGGGCGAGATGGTCAGGGAGTACGAGACGATCACCGACGACGATCTCCGCGCCGCCATAGCGCGAGCCGCCGAGGCGCACGACTCCTGGGGCGCCGCCTCGAGCGTCGCCGATCGCGCCGCGTTGATCCGCCGGGTAGGAGAGCTCCACCTCGAGAGGCGGCAGGAGCTGGCCGAGATCATCGTCCGGGAGATGGGAAAGCCGGTCGCGCAGGCGCTCGGCGAGGTCGACTTCGTCGGCGACATCTACGGCTTCTACGCCGACAACGCCGAGGAGCTGCTGGCGGACGAGCCGATCAAGCTGCTGGCGGGCGACGGTTCGGCGGTCGTGCGAAAGAGCTCGCTCGGAGTCCTCCTCGGGATCATGCCGTGGAACTTCCCCTACTACCAGGTTGCCCGCTTCGCCGGTCCGAACCTCGTGATCGGGAACACGGTCCTGCTCAAGCCCGCGCCCCAGTGCCCGGAGTCGGCCGAAGCAATGCAGGAGATCTTCGACGAGGCGGGCTTCCCGGCCGGCGCCTACGAGAACATCTTCGCGTCCAACGCCCAGATCGAGTGGGTGATCGCCGATCCGCGCGTGCGCGGCGTGTCCGTGACGGGCTCCGAGCGCGCCGGCGCCGCGGTCGCCGAGATCGCAGGGCGGAACCTGAAGAAGGTGGTACTCGAGCTCGGCGGCTCGGATCCGTTCATCGTGCTCGGGACCGACAACCTCGACAAGGTCGTCGAGGACGCGGTCGCCGCGCGGCTCGACAACACCGGCCAATCGTGCAATGCGGCGAAGCGCTTCATCGTCATGGACGACCTGTACGAGCCGTTCCTCGAGAAGTTCACGAAGGAGTTCACTGCGGTCAAGCCGGGTGATCCCACCTCGTCGGACAGCGGAATCGGCCCGCTGTCCTCCACCGTCGCGGCGGACAGGCTCGAGGACCAGGTCAAGCGAGCGATCGACCAGGGTGCGAAGCTCCTCGCCGGCGGAAACCGCGAAGGCAACTTCTTCGAGCCGACGATCCTCACGAACGTCACTCCCGACAACGACGCCTACCGCGAAGAGTTCTTCGGGCCGGTTGCGCAGGTGTACCGCGTCTCCTCCGAGGAAGAGGCCGTGAAGCTGGCCAACGACACACCGTTCGGCCTCGGCTCCTACGTCATGACGGACGACGAGGAGCAGGCGCGGCGCGTGGCGGACACGATCGACGCCGGGATGGTCTACGTGAACATCGTCGGCGCCGACGGAGCCGAGTTGCCGTTCGGAGGAACGAAGCGCTCAGGCTTCGGGCGCGAGCTGGGACGCTTCGGTGCGGACGAGTTCGTGAACAAGAAGCTGATCCGCATCGGGTAGCCGAGCATCGAGATCATCGATCTGTCCGTCCCGATCGTCGGCAGTCCGGCGCAGACGCCTGATCTATTGCGGACCGAGATCGAGTTCGCCGATCACGCCGCGGGCGCGCGCGCGATCGGCGAGCTCTTCGGCGTCGGGCCTGAGCTCCTCCGCGACGGCGAGGGCTGGGCGGTCGAGACGCTCACTCGCTTCGGCACGCACAACTCGACCCACGTCGACGCTCCGTACCACTACAACTCGACGATTCGCGGCGAGCCGGCGCAGACGATCGACCAGCTGCCGCTCTCGTGGTTCTTCGCGCCCGGAGTAGTGCTCGACTTTCACGACCGCGACGATGGCGAGGCGATCGACGTCGCCGACATCGAGGCGGCGCTCGATGTCGCCGGGCACCGGCTGCGCGAGCTCGACATCGTCCTGATCCGCACCGGACGCGATGCGTTCGTCGACGAGCCCGACTACATGGCACGAGGGCCGGGAGTCACCGCCGGCGCGACGCGCCGGCTCTACGAGCACGGCGTCCGGGTGATGGGGATCGATGCCTGGGGGTGGGACCGGCCGCTCTGGATCCAGGCGAGAGACGCACTCGCGAGCGGACGACCGGGCGTGTTCTGGGCCGCCCATCAGGCCGACCTCGCCTACTGCCAGATCGAGCGCCTCGCGAACCTCGCCGAGCTCCCGGCGACCGGCTTCACCGTCGCATGCTTCCCCCTGCGGCTGGTCGGCGCCGGCGCTGCGCCCGCGCGCGTGGTCGCGATCGTCGGCCAGCCGTGATCAACGGTCATCGGTCGTGGCGGTCCAGCCAGTCGCCGACGACCCGCATGTAGCGCTCGCGCTCCTCGAGGTGCGGCGTGTGGGACGACTCGTCGAACACGACCCACTCCGAACCCTCGATCCCGCTGCGGAGCACCTCCTGCAGCGCCGGCGTGGCCTCGTCGAAGCGGCCCGAGACCAGGAGCGTCGGCACGTCGATCGAGGCGAGGCGATCCTTCGACTGCCACTCCTTGATCGAACCGATGACGTGGAACTCGCTCGGTCCGTTCATCGTGTGGTAGACGGTCGGGTCGCGCTCGATCCACGCGAACGACTCCAGCACCTCCGCGGGCCAAGGGTCGAGGCGGCAGAGATGACGCGCATAGAAGACCTGGCACGCCTCGGCATACGCCGGGTCATCGGTCGTCCCCGCCTCCTCGTGGCGCCGCAACGTCGCCTCGACGTCGGGCGGGAGATCGGCCCGGAGCCGGTTGGCCTCGGCCACGAAGTCCGGGAACGACGCGGCAGTGTCGGCGAGCACGAGGGACCTGAGCCCGGACGGCTGCGTGAGCGCGTACTCCTGGGCGAGAAAGCCTCCCCAGGACTGGCCGAGAACGTGATGACCGCCGCGGAGCCCCAGTGCGTCGACGAGATTGTGGAGCTCCCGCACGAACAGCTCGACCGTCCAGAACTCTGCGCCGCGATCGGGGAAGTGCGTGCTGCGCCCATTGCCCAGCTGGTCGTAGTGGACGACGGCCCGGCCGTCGCGCGCCAGGTCGACCATCGACAACAGATAGTCGTGTGTCGCCCCCGGGCCGCCGTGGAGCACGACCAGCGGCACCTGACCGTCAGGGTCGTTGGGACGCAGATCGCCCGTGACGCGGAACCACGTCTCGGCGACCTCACCGCCGAGATCGAACGGAACCGTGCCCTCGCGCACTTCCTCCGACACCGAGCTCACCAGAGCGACGCTACACCGCGCTGGGCCCCAACGCCGGTGCTTACGATCTGCACGTGACACGGATCGTCCTCGTCCACGGCGCGTTCGGCGGAGCCTGGTGCTGGTCGCGCGTCATCCCGCCGCTCGAGCAGGCGGGGCACACCGTCGAGGCCATCGACCTTCCGGGCGGCGGGGACGATCCGACGCCTCCGGACGGGGTGACGCTCGAGACCTGTGCGGCGCGGGTCTCCGACGTGCTCGCTGCCAAGTCCGAGCCGGCGCTGCTCGTCGGGCACAGCATGGGCGGCGTCGTGGTGACCCAGGCGGCGTCGGACCGCCCCGATCGAGTTCGGCAGCTCGCCTTCGTGTGCGCCTTCATGCCGGCCGACGGCCAGAGCCTGCTCGACCTGACGCGGCTGCCGGAGGGGCACGGTGACCAGATCCAGGCGAACATTGTCGTCGAAGGAGAGCCGCCCGTCGCGACGCTGTCGGATGCCGCCGCCGCTAACGCGATCTACAACCTGTGCGACGCGGAATCGACCGCGTGGGCACTCGAGAAGCGGCGCCCACAGGCGGTCGCTCCATTCGCAACGCCGGTTGCCGTGGACGACGCGGTGCTCGCGACGATCCCGCGCTCCTACGTCTTCACCGCGCGCGACCAGTCGATCCCACCCGGGCTGCAGCGCCGCATGATCGCCGAGCACCCCTGCCGGAAGGTATTCGAGCTGGACGCCGACCATGCGCCGTTCTTCTCCGCGGCCGGCGAGCTCGTCGACGCGCTGCTCGAGCTCGCGAGCGAGCGCCCGGGTGACTCGCCCGGCCGGTAGCGACGGCGCGCGCGTCGTCTGCGCCGGCGTCGTCGTCGCGGATGTCTTCGTGCCGCCTCTGCTGCGCCTCCCCGAGGCGGGAGAGCTCGTCGTGACGGAGGACTTCGTCGTCGAGCCCGGCGGCTGCGCTGCCAACGCCGGCATTGCGCTTGCACGGCTCGGTGTGCGACCCACCGTCGTGGCGAGAGTCGGAGACGATCTCTTCGGCCACTTCGTCGAGAACGAGTTGGCCGCAGCCGGGGTCGACGCGTCCGGGATCACCCGCACCGCCGACCTCGGCACCTCGAAGACGGTGATCGTCCCGGTGAGCGGAGAGGACCGCCGCTACATCCATACGTTCGGCGCGAACGCGGCGCTCTGCGCCGCCGACATCGAATCCTCGATCGCCACACCGCCGGACGTCCTCTACGTCGGCGGCTTCCTCGTGCTCCCGGCACTGCGGCAGGACGAGCTCGCCGGCCGGCTTCGAGCGGCCCGCCGGTCGGGAACGCAGGTCGTGCTGGACGTCGTCGCTCCGGCGGGCCGCACGTTGTCACCCGTCGACGTCGCAAGCGTCCTCCCTGAGGTCGACTACTTCGTGCCGAACGACGACGAGGCGGCAGCGCTGACCGGAGAGCGCGACCCGCACAGACAGGTCGAACGGCTGCGCGAGCTCGGCGCCGGCACCGTGATCGTCACGATGGGCGACCAGGGAGTCGTGGCCGGGAGCGCCGACGGAGTGATCGAGTTGCCCGCCCTCCGTGTCGAAGTGGTCGAGCCCTCGGGGGCAGGCGACGCCTTCGCCGCCGGCCTCGTCTGCGGCCTCCTCGAAGGTTGGGAGCTTCCGCGCAGCCTCGAGTTCGCGAGCATGATGGGCGCCTCAGCCTGCACGAGGCTCGGCTGTACGGCCGGCCTTCCGACACGCGCCGAGGCGGATGCCTACCTCGAGCGGGGCGCGCGGTGGCTCTCGCCTCGCTGACGACTCTGCTCGCGCAGGCCAGAGCGAACGGGTATGCGCTCGGGTACTTCGAGGCGTGGGATGCCTCGTCGTTCGAGGCTGTCGTCGAAGCAGCGGAGGCAGAGCGCGCGCCCGCGATCATCGGGGCCGGCTGCCTCCTGGGACATCAGCCCTGGTTCGACCGGGGCGGCATCGAGCTCCTCGGCGCCATCGGCAGCGAGGCCGCCCGCTCGGCCCGCGTGCCGGTCGCCCTGCTCCTCAACGAGACCCACACGCTCGAACAGTCGTTACGCGGGCTCGACGCCGGGTTCAACGCGGTGATGATGCACACCGGGGAGATGGGCTACGCGGAAGCCGTTGCCGCGGTCCGGCAGCTCGCGGCCGCGGCGCACGCCCGCGGAGCAGCCGTCGAGGCCGAGCTCGGCAACCTGCCCTACGCGACAAGCGGCACGATCGACCACTCCGCCGCCGGCCTCACCGATCCCGACGAGGCGGCCTCGTTCGTCGAAGCGACAGGCGTCGACTGCCTCGCCGTCTCCGTCGGGAACGTCCACCTGCTCGAGCACGGAACGGCGGTGATCGACCTCGACCGGTTGCAGGCCGTGCACGAGCGCGTCGACGTTCCACTCGCCGTCCACGGCGGGACGGGCTTTCCGGCCGACGCCGTCGCGCCGGCGATCGCCGCCGGCGTGGCGAAGTTCAACGTCGGCACCGCCGTCCGTCGCGCCTTCCTGCACGGGCTCACCGGGGCCGTTGCCATGCTGCCCGCCGAGCCGGACGTGCACGCCGTCATCGGCTCCCACACGCCCGCCGACGTGCTCGAGGCCGGGAAGAGCGCGATGGTCGAGGTGGTACGGAACCTGATCCGGCAGTATGGCTGCGTTGGCCGCGCAGCCTGACCCGGAGACGCTCGCCGGGCTGTACCGGCAGATGCTGCTCATCCGCCGGTTCGAGGAGACGGTCTACTACCTGTTCCTCGAGGGCGAGATCCCGGGAACGCTGCATCAGTACCAGGGTCAGGAGGCCGTGGCCGTCGGTATCTGCGACGTGCTCGAGCCGACCGACTGGATCACGTCGACGCATCGACCGCACGGGCACGCGCTCGCGAAAGGTGTGACGCCGCGCGCCGCGATGGCCGAGCTGTTCGGGAAGAGCACCGGCTGCTGCGCAGGCAAGGGCGGGTCGATGCACCTCGGCGACCCGTCGGTCGGGATGCTGCCCGCGATCGCGATCGTGGGCGGCGGGAACACGGTCGTCACGGGCCTCGGTCTCGCCTTTGCGCTGCGACGGAGCGAACAGGTGGCCGTCTGTTTCTTCGGCGAGGGCGCCAGCAACGAGGGCGCGTTTCACGAGGGGATGAACTTCGCGGCCGTCCGGCGGCTGCCGATCGTGTTCGTCTGCGAGAACAACCTGTACGGCGCGTCCACGCGCTTCGACGCCGTCTCGGCCCTCGTCGACGTCGCGGGCCGGGCCGCCGCCTACGGCATCCCCGGCCGTGTCGTCGACGGCATGGACGTGCTCGCCGTCCGCGAGGCCGGCGCTTCGGCGGTTGCGCGCGCGCGCGCCGGCGAAGGCCCGACGCTGCTCGAGTGCAAGACGTACCGGTTCGTCGGCCACAGCCGAAGCGACGCGCGCGGCTATCGCGCGGCCGAGGAGGAGGCGGCGTGGAGGGAGCGCGACCCGATCCCCCGGCTGCGGGCGATCCTGGGAGTCGAGACCGCGGAAGGGCTCGAGGCGGAGGTCGAGGCGACGATCGCGGACGCAGTCGAGTTCGCGCGTGCTTCGCCCGACGCCGACCCGCAGGAGGCGCTCACGGATGTCCTCGCCTGAGCCGTCCCGCCGCCTGACGATCGGCGAGGCGCTGCGCGAGGCGATCGCCGAGGAAATGCGCCGTGACGAGTCGGTGTTCCTGATCGGCGAGGACATCGGGATCGAAGGCGGCTTCGGCGGCGCGTTCGGCGTCTACCTCGGCCTGCCGGAGGAGTTCGGCCACGACCGGATCGTCAACACGCCGATCAGCGAGAAGGTGATCGCCGGCGCTGCGGTCGGCGCCGCGGCGCTCGGGATGCGCCCCATCGCCGACATGCAGTACGCCGACTTCCTCTTCGAGTGCATGGACGAGCTCGTCAACCAGGCCGCGAAGCTGCGCTACATGTCGGGCGGCAAGATCTCGGTGCCGCTCGTGATGCGAGCGCCGGTCGGTGCGACCAACCGCGGCGCGCAGCATGGACAGAGCCCCGAGAGCTACTTCGTGCACGTGCCGGGGCTCAAGGTCGTGTGCGTCTCGGACGCCTACCACGCGAAAGGGCTGCTCAAGAGCGCCGTCCGGGACGACAATCCCGTGCTCTTCTTCGAGCACAAGCTGCTCTACGGCAGCAAGGGGCGCGAGCAGGCGGGCGGGCTCGACCTCACCGCCGAGGTGCCGTCGGAGGAGTACCTCGTCCCGATCGGGAAGGCGGTCGTGAAGCGGTCCGGCAGCGACGTGACCGTCGTTGCGACGCACCTCGCCCTCTACCGCGCGCTGGCGGCAGCCGAGGAGCTCGGCACCGAGCACGGCATCGAGTGCGAGGTGATCGACCCGCTGACCCTGCTGCCGCTCGACGTCGAGACCGTCTGGTCGTCGCTACGCAGAACCGGGCGGCTCGCAATCGTGCACGAAGACACGCTCACGGGCGGCTGGGGCGCAGAGCTCGCCGCGCGCGCCGCCGAGGAGTGCCTCTTCGACCTGGAGGCGCCGATCAAGCGGATCGCTTCCCTCGACGTCCCCATGCCCTCGGCCCCGTCGCTCGAGGACGCCGTCGTCCCCTCGGTCGAGCGGATCAAGACCGTGATCCGGCAGCTGCGCGACTGATGCCGCGCCCGGTGCGCATGCCGCCGCTCGGGGCGACGTCGAACGAGCTGCGGATCCTGCAGTGGCTCAAGGAAGTCGGATCGACGGTCGAGCAGGGCGAGCCGCTGCTCGAGGTCGAGACCGACAAGGCCACGCTCGAGGTCGAGGCCGCAGTCTCGGGGACGCTGCTCGCCGTTCTGCACGGCGCCGGCGAGACCGTTGCCGTCGGCGAGGTGCTCGGTTTCGTCGGTGCGCCCGGCGAGGAGGTGCCGGCCGTCGAGCCGCCGGCCAAGCGGCAGGCCGTCCCGGTCGCGCGCAAGCTCGCTCAGGAGCATGGCATCGACCTGGCTTCCGTCCGCGGCAGCGGCCCCGGCGGCCGCATCGAGAAGCAGGACGTGCTCGCGCTGGTCGATACCGCTGCGGGGACGGAGCTGTCACGGCACCGGCGGGCGCTAGCCGACCGCCTGACGCGCTCGGTACAGACCATCCCGCAGTTCAGCGCCGCTGTCGACGTCGACATGAGCAGCGCCGCCGCGCACCTCGAACGGGCGCGCGCAGCCGGCCTGGCAGGAGCCACCTACACGCACCTGCTGCTGCGGGCGACCGCCCACGCGTTGCGCGAGCACCCGGGGCTGAACCGCGTGTGGGTGAGCGACGGGCCGCGCCTGCGCGCGCTCGAGCGGGCGGACGTCGGCCTCGCCGTCGCCGGGGACGAGACGCTGCTCGTTCAGACGATCTCCGAGCCCGATGCAGTCGAGCTTCCGGCTCTGGTCGAGCTGACCGAGCGCGCCCAACGGCTGGCGCAAGAGGGAAAGGTGACGGGCGGCCCAGTCGCGATCACGGTCAGCAATCTCGGAATGCTCGGCGTCGACCGCTTCTCGGCGATCGTCGATCCCGACCAGACCGCGATCCTCGCGGTCGGTGCGGTCACAGAGCGAGTGAGCGCCGGCGGCGGCGAGGTGCGCATCGGGCCCTGGGTCGAGCTCACCCTGACCGTCGATCATCGAGTGGTCGACGGTGTGCTTGCGGCACGGTTTCTCGCGGCCATTCGGTCCACGCTCGAGAGCGACCGGCCCCTGGGCGGTTGACGACCGAACCGCCCTGCCTGCATCGAGAATCGAGGCGGATCCCGGCCGTGCTTCCGTCGGTCGCCAGCCGGCGAGACGGCGGGGACCGCCTTGCGCTCGAGAAGCTCTGACATCGTTCCATTCCTTTCGTTCGTAGGACTGGATCGAGTCCATCGTCGCCGCGGCAACTGAGGGGCGCCTCGGACGGGCTTGAGAATCACCTGAGCGCTGCCCCTGGCCGGCCTCAGTAGACTCGGTCGCCGGTGAAGGTCGTCGTCACAAACCTCAAAGGCGGGGTCGGCAAGACGACCACCGCCGTCTATCTCGCCGCGGTCGCGGCCTCCCGCGGCCATGCACCAGTGGTGGTGGTCGACGCCGACCGGCAGGCATCCGCGGCGGAGTGGCTCGAGGAGCGGCCGATCACGGGGGTCGAGGTCGTCGAGGCGCCGTCCGAGCGGACGCTGGCGCGCGCGATGAGCACCGACGACGGGACGGTGGTCGTCGACCTGCCGCCGGGTGACGAGCGGCTCGTGCAGTCGGCGATCACCGCTGCCGATGCCGTCGTGATCCCGACGCGCGCCGGCGGGGTCGAGTTCGGCCGCGTGGCCTACACGCTGGAGATCATCCCGGCCAGGACGCCGCGCGGCATCGTCGTCACCGCAGCTCGTCTCGGAACGAACGATCTCCAGGAGACGATCGACTGGTGGAAAGGCCAGAACGTCTCCATCTGGGGTGTGGTGCCGGAGCGGGTCGGCATCGCGGCAGGACCCGAGGCACGTCTCTATCGCGACGGCCTCGACGAGTACGGCAAGGTCCTGCGCCGGGTCCTGCGCTCGAGCTGATCGCCGGTCTCGCGACCGCGGCTACCCTCGTGGGCTGTGGCGGGCAACGTCGATCTCGCACGTCGTGACGATCTGCGGAACGTCGCGATCGTCGCTCATGTCGATCACGGCAAGACGACGCTGGTCGACGCGCTGCTCTGGCAATCCGGGTCGTTCCGCGAGCACCAGGACGTCGGCGAACGGGTCATGGACTCGACCGACCTGGAGCGGGAGAAGGGAATCACGATCCTCGCCAAGAACACCGCTGTCCGGTTCGGCGAGACCAAGATCAACATCATCGACACCCCTGGTCACGCCGACTTCGGCGGAGAGGTCGAGCGAGGGCTGACGATGGTCGACGGCGTGTTGCTCCTCGTCGACGCGTCCGAAGGCCCGCTGCCGCAGACGCGGTTCGTCCTCCGCAAGGCGCTCGAGGCCGATCTGCCGATCGTGCTCGTCGTCAACAAGGTGGACCGTCCGGACGCGCGGCCGCGGGCGGTCGTCGACGAGGTGTACGAGCTTTTCCTCGACCTCGACGCGAGCGAGTCTCAGATCGAGTTCCCGATCGTCTACGCGAACGCGCGCAGCGGACAGGCCGGCCTTCGTCCCGACGACCTCGAGCCGACGCTCGCCCCGCTCGTCGACACGCTCCTCGCAACGATTCCCGCTCCGACGTACGACCCCGCCCATCCGCTCCAGGCACTGGTCACCAATCTCGACGCGAGCCCGTACGTCGGGCGGCTCGCGCTCCTCCGAATCCATCACGGGACGCTGCGCAAGGGAGCCCAGATCGCCTGGTGCCGCGCGGACGGGACGATCGAGAGCGCACGCGTGACCGAGCTCTACACGACCGAGGCCCTCGACAGGGTCGCGACCGACGAGGCAGGGCCGGGCGACATCGTCGCGCTCGCGGGCCTTCCCGAAGTAACGATCGGCGAGACGATCGCCGACCCCGCCGACCCCCGCCCTCTCCCGGTCACGACCGTCGACGAGCCGAGCCTCTCGATCACGATCGGCATCAACACGAGCGTCCTCGCCGGGACGGAAGGCGACCGGCTCACCGCCAGCCAGATCAAGACGCGGCTCGACCAGGAGCTGGTCGGGAATGTCTCGCTCCGGGTCCTCCCCACGTCGCGACCGGATGCGTGGGAGGTGCAGGGCCGCGGTGAGCTGCAGCTCGCGGTGCTCGTGGAGCTGATGCGCCGCGAAGGATTCGAGCTCACCGTCGGCAAGCCCGAGGTGCTGATGCGGGACATCGACGGCACACGATCTGAGCCGGTCGAGCGGGTCGCGGTCGACGTTCCCGAGGACTACATCGGCGTCGTCACGCAGCTGCTCGCCCTTCGCAAGGGCCGCATGCAGAAGATGGTCAACCACGGCACCGGCTGGGCGCGCATGGAGTACGTCGTCCCCGCGCGCGGCCTGATCGGATTCCGCACCGAGTTCCTGACCGAGACACGCGGCACAGGCATCCTCCATCACGTCTTCGAAGGCTGGGAGCCGTGGCACGGCGAGCTGCGCACGAGGCCGACCGGCAGCCTCGTCGCCGACCGCCGCGGCCAGGCGACCGACTACGCGATCCAGGCACTGCAGGAGCGGGGCTCCCTCTTCATCCAGCCGGGCGACGAGCTCTACGAGGGAATGATCGTCGGCGAGAACTCGCGCTCCGACGACCTCGACGTGAACGCGTCCAAGCCGAAGAAGCTGACGAACGTCCGGGCGGCATCAGCCGACATCACGGTGCGGCTGATCCCGCCGCGCGTCCTCTCGCTCGAGCAGGCGCTGGAGTTCATCCGGGACGACGAGGCGGTCGAGGTGACACCGCAGTCGATCCGTCTGCGAAAGCTCGAGCTGTCGGCATCCAGGCGGCAGACGATGGCGTCGCGCGCGAAGCGCGAGCGACTCGCAGGCGAGAGCCCCGCGCGATGAGCGACGGAGCGCGTCAGACCTGACGGCTGGGCTGCGAGCTCGGCATGCTCAGAAACGCTGCGAGCCGCTCATGCGAGACGGCGTCCATCGCTCCAGACGTCGACTCGCGAAGCTGCGCCACTGCCTTGGCCGCGTCCGGCGCGTGGTAGATGCCCGTCCCCACGGTGAGCATGTCGGCCCCGGCATCGACATAGCGGTCGGCGTTCTCGGGCTTCACGCCACCGTCGACCTCGATTGCGAAGTCCAGGCCGGCGGCGATCGACCTGCCTCGAAGGTCGCGAATCCGGCTGAATGTGTCCGGCGCCGAAGGGCTTCCGCCGAACCCGATCGGCACCGACAGCAGATTGACGAGGTCGACCGCCGACAGGAGCTCGTCGCTCAGCTCCGCCAGCGGCGTCTCTTCCTTGATCGCGACACCGACGCGGCGGCCCTCGGACCGTACGACGGCGATCACTTCCTCCGCCTGGTCGGTTGCCTCGACATGAAACAGGACCATGTCGGCGCCGGCGTCGCACATCCCCTGCACCCAGTTCTCCGGGCGATCGACCATCAGGTGAACCTCGATCGGCAGACCGACCCAGCTGCGGACCTGCGCCACGACGTCCTCGCCGAAGGTCACCCGAGGGGCGAAGTGGCCGTCGATCACATCGAGCGAGAACGCATCGACACCGGCGTCGGCGACCCGCGTCACCTCGTGCTCGAGCCGTGAGAAGTCGGCGTCGAGTATCGAGGCTGCGATGATCGCCATGCGCGGACGGCGCACTCTAACAAGCTCGATCCGAGCCGCCGTTCTCCGGCAGTCTCATTCGCACGGACGACGCCTAGATCGTCCCGCCTACCGATGACTCGGCGGGCGCGCGGTCGTAGCCTCCAGGTCATACGAGAACCAGTGAGGAGACGCGACCGTGAACTATCTCGACATCGCCTTGAAGCCGGCTGTCCTCGAGGAGAGCCGGCGCGAGCTCGACCGCGAGCTCGAGCGCAAACGGCACATCCGCGAGGTGCTCGCCGCGCGGCGTGTCGAGCGGCCCTCCCGTTTCGCGGCCGTGACGATGCGGCTGCGCCACACGCTGCAGCGCGACGAGCACCGTCCGCTCGCCGAGGGCTGCTAGAGCGCCTGCCGCCAGATCACTCGAGAAAGGACCAGCCTCGCCATGTCGACGAAGAGCCAACTTGCAACGAACCCGAACCAGGCGCTGTGGGAGAAGGGTGACTTCACCCGCATCGCGTCGACGATGCGCGAGAGCGGCGACGCGCTCATCGACTCACTCGACATCTCGGGGGGCGTCGACGTCCTCGATCTCGGCAGTGGCGACGGGACGACAGCGGTTCCTGCAGCGCAGCGGGGGGCGAATGTGCTGGGCGTCGACATCGCAGGCAACCTGGTCGAAGCAGGCAACACGCGGGCGGCCGGCCTCGGGCTGAGCAACCTCAGGTTCCAGCAGGGCGACGCGACCAACCTCGCGGAGCTCGACGACGACAGCTTCGATCTCGTCCTCAGCATCTTCGGCGCGATGTTCGCGCCGAGGCCCTTCGACGTCGCGAAGGAAGTCGTCCGCGTGACGCGTCCCGGCGGGAGGATCGTGATGGGCAACTGGATCCCCAACGATCCGACCCTGGTGGCGCAGATCCTGAAGATCAGCTCCTCCTACTCACCGCCCCCGCCGGACGGGTTCGTCAGCCCGATGACCTGGGGCGTGGAGAGCGAGGTCGTCGAGCGCTTCACGGCAGCGGGCGTGCCGGACGGACAGATCTCGTTCGAGCGCGACACCTACACGTTCAACTATCCGGGAACGCCTTCCGAGTTCCTCGGCGAGTTCAGGGCCTACTACGGGCCGACGATGAACGCGTACGACGCGGCGGCGAAGAACGGCCGCGAAGACGACCTGCACTCGGAGCTCGACACGCTCTTCAACGCGCACAACGACAACGGCGACGGGACGACGTCGATCTCCGCGTCATTCCTGCGCGTGACAGTGACGACGTGATCAGACGTCGTCGCGCTGCATCGCGGCGTCGAAGGCGACCCCGGACGGCGTGAAATCGGCGCGCCGGACGAACCCGACCGCCTCGGCCGCACCGAACTCGCGGTCCATCCCGGAGTCCTCCCATTCGACCGAGAGCGGCCCGGCGTAACGGATCTCGTTCAGCGCGCGGAAGAGCTCTTCGAAGTCGACATCGCCGTGACCGGGCGAGACGAAATCCCAGCCGCGGTCGCGGTCGCCGAATTGCAGATGCGAGGCGAGGATCGAGCGCCGTCCGTCGAGCCGGCGCTTCGAGTCCTTCACGTGCACGTGGTAGATCCGGTCGCCGAACGCGCGCGCAAACTCGGCCGGGTCGAGGAACTGGTGGACGAAGTGGCTCGGATCGAGGTTGATGCCGAAGCTCTCCCGGCCGACGACGTCCAACGTTCGCCGCGTCGTGACGAAGTCATAGGCGATCTCGGTCGGATGGACCTCGAGGCCGAAGCGAACGCCTTCGGCCTCGAACACGTCTAGCACCGGCCCGAGCCGCTCCGCCACCTCCTCGTACCCGCGATCGATGTCGGCGAAGTCGTTCGGCGGAAACGAGTAGAGCAGGTGCCAGACCGGCGAGCCGGTAAAGCCGTTCACCTGGGTCACGCCGAAGCCTGCGGCCGCCCGTGCCGTGTCGGCGAGGCGCTCGGCTGCGCGCCGCCGCACCCCCTCTGCGTCGCCGTCGCCCCACACCTCGGGCGGCAGGATGCGCTCGTGGCGCGTGTCGATCGGGTCGCAGATCGCCTGGCCGACGAGGTGCGCGCCGATCGCCCAGCATCGAAGGCCGTGCCGGTCGAGCTGCTCGCGCTGGCGCGCCGCGTATCCGGAGTCCGACAGTGCGGCAGCGACGTCGAAGTGGTCGCCCCAGCACGCGAGCTCGAGCCCGTCGTAGCCCCAGCCCGCTGCGCGCGCGGCGAGGTCGGCGAGCGGCAGGTCGGCCCACTGGCCCGTGAAGAGCGTGACCGGTCTTCCCATGCGCGGACCTTACGCGGCATACAGTCAGCGCGTGGCGAAGATTGGACTTCAGCTCTACACGATCCGCGACGAGTGCGACCGCGACCTGGAAGCGGCGATCCGGCGTGTCGGCGAGCTGGGCTACGACGGCGTCGAGCTCTTCCAGCTGCACGGCCACACGGCGGAGCAGGTGCGAGGCTGGCTCGACGACGCGGGCCTCGCCGCGGCCGGCCGGCACGCACGGATCGAAGCGTTCGAGCACGAGCTCGACGGGCTCGCCACGGAGCTCGCAACGCTCGGCACCGACCGTGCGGCGCAGAGCTGGGCCGAGCCGGAGGCGATCCGCGACCCGGGACCACTGCTCGAGCGGATGGAGGCGGCGGCCCGCGCGGCGCACGAGAAGGGCGTCCGCTTCGGCTTCCACAACCACTGGACCGAAGTCGAGCCCCTGGACGGAGGCGGGAGCTTCCTCGACCGGCTGCGCGAGCTGCCCTCTGAGCTGATTTGGCTCGAGCTCGACCTCGGCTGGATCTGGCTTGCCGGCGGCGATCCGCTGGCCGAGCTCGACGTGAGCGCCGGCCGCTGCCCACTGGTGCACGTGAAGGACTACGCGAGCCGAGAGGACCGCGACGACGTACCGGTCGGCGACGGAAAGGTCGGCTACGACCGCGTCATCCCGGCCGCACTGGACACCGGCGTCGAGTGGCTGATCGTCGAGGAGGACGACGTGGGCCCGCACCCGTTCGAAGCGATCGAGCGCTCGCTCGAGGCCGTGCGCCGTTTCGCGGAGCGCGGATGACGCAGCCTTTGCGGGTCGGCGTCGTCGGATGCGGGATCATCGGCAAGCGCTACGTCCAGGACTCGGGCGCCTACGACGCGTGGCGGCCGGTCGCGTGTGCCGACCTCGACACGGCGAGCGCCGATGCGTTCGCGGCCGAGTTCGGTCTGCGGGCCGAGGCGGTTCACGACCTGATCGCCGACCCCGGGGTCGACCTCGTTCTCAACCTGACGCCGCCCGCGGCGCACGCCGCCGTGGTGCGCTCGGCGCTCGAGACGGGGAAGCACGTCTACACGGAGAAGCCGCTCGCCACCACCGCCGCCCTCGGCCGGGAGCTCGTCGCGGAAGCAGTGCAACGAGGCCTGCGGCTCGGCTGTGCGCCCGACACGTTCCTCGGCAGCGCGTACGAGACGGCGCGCCGCCTGCTTGCAAGCGGCGCGATCGGGGCACCGCTCGGTGCGGCCGCAACGATGCTCGTCGGCGGCCCCGACTCGTGGCATCCGAACGCCGAGATGTTCTATCGCGCCGGAGGCGGCCCGCTGCTCGACATCGCGCCCTACTACCTGACCGCGCTCGTCGCATTGCTCGGGCCGATCGAGGCCGTCGCCGGGTTCACCGGGACACCCACCCCGCACCGCACGCTTGGCGCCGGCCCGCGTGGCGGACGGGTCGTCACCGCCGAGGTCCCGACGTACGCCGCCGCGGTCCTGCGGTTCGCAAGCGGCGCTCTCGCCACGCTCGCCGTCGGCTTCGAGTCGCGCGAGCAGTACGTGAGCGGCATGCAGGTCTTCGGCACCACCGGATCGCTGACCCTCCCGGACGCGAATGCCTTCGAAGGGGATCTGCTCGTCGCGACCGGCCGCGCCGAGCCGGAGCCGGTGCCCTACGAGTCGTACGGCGACCGCGAGGCGCGCGGCCTGGGCATCCAGGACCTTGCCGAGGCGCTTCGCGACGGCCGCCCCCACCGCGCAAGCGGCGAGCTGGCGCTGCACGTGCTCGAAGCCGCAGAAGCGATCGTGCGAGCGGGCGACGAGGGCCGCGTCATCCAGCTCGCATCGCAGGCTGCCTAGCCGGGCCGGTCGCCCGCCCAGCGCCAGCCCACCGCCGGGATCTCCGCGGCGGCGATCGCCGCGCGCTCCTCCAGCTCCACCGCAGGCGACCTCAGCCACCGATGGAAGTACGGCACCCACTGAAGCTCGCGCTCCTCGTAGTGGCGCCGCAGCGCGTCGAGCACGACGTCGTGCGGGTGGAGCTGTGGGTGGCGGCTGCGCCAGTCGTCGATCCGCTCCGGCGCCTGGACATCGCCCGCGACTCGTCGCCGCGACTCGTACCAGGCCTGGGCATCGCCGGTTATCAGGTCGGGCGCGAACTCGTCCACGAGCAGGAGCGGCGCGAGCCGCGCGAGCAGGGCGACTCCCTCGTCCAGCGGCTCGACATGGTGGAGCACGCGGGCGGCGACGACCGCGTCCCACGGCTCCTCCGCAAGGGCATCGACAGCTTCCTGGAACTCGATCCGTTGGTAGCGCTCGCCGACGGGCGCCCGCGGGTCGACGCCGAGAACGTCGTAGCCGCGCTCCGCGAGGTCTAGGACGAGCCCTCCCTCGTCGCCGCAGCCGACCTCGAGCACTCGCGCGGGAGCCGGCGGCAGCCGGTCGACGACGAACGGCAGAAACTCGGCTGCGCTTCGCACGCAGTCATTCGTAGCGGAAGCGGCCCGGAGCTGTCCGTTGTTCACGCGCGCGAGCGCCCGGTCGCTTAGAGTCGCGCAGCGGCCGCTCTGACCCGGTGGCCCTTGCGGCGGTCAGCGTGAACGCCCCGGCTCGCCCAGCGGGGCCACGCTCTCCGCCTGACGCTACGTCTCGAACGGAACGTCGATCGTCAGCCCGGCCACCAGGTGCGTTCGAGCGCGCGGTCGGTCCCGCCGGTTCGGTCGAGTGCGTCGAGCTCGGCGATCTCCGTATCGGAGAGGCGGAAGTCGAAGAGCTGCGCGTTCTCGGCGATCCGATCGCGGTGGATCGACTTCGGGATCACCGGGATCCGCCGCTCGACGCACCAGCGGAGCAGCACCTGCGCGGGAGTGCGGTCGTGTGCCGCCGCGATCCGCGCGACCGAGTCGCTGTCGAGGTGGCGTCCGGTCCCGAGCGGGCTGTAGGCCTCGAGGGCTATCCCGGCCCGGCCGCACGCGTCGAGGAGCTTCGTGCGGTACTCGTACGGGCTGAACTGCACCTGATTCACGACCGGCGGGATGGTCGCCACCGGGAGCAGCTGCTGTAGGTCGTCGACGCTGAAGTTGGAGACCCCGATCGACCGCGCGTATCCGGCTTCGCGCGCCCGCTCCATCCCGGGCCACGCCCAGGTCGGGCCGCCTTCGGGCCAGTGGATGATGTACAGGTCGACGTGGTCGACGCCGAGACGCTCCAGGCTGTGCTCGATCTCGGCCACCGGGTCCCGTCGCCGCGGAAAGAACTTCGTCGTGATGAACACCTCTTCACGCGCGACGCCGCTCTCGCGCAGGCCCTCTCCGACGCTCGCCTCGTTGCCGTACGCCTGAGCAGTGTCGATGTGCCGGTAACCGAGCTCGAGCGCCCAGCGGACTGCGTCGACGCACTCGCGGCTGTTCTCGACCTGCCAGACGCCGAGCCCGAGCAGCGGCATCGAGCTCCCGTCCGCAAGCTCGCGTGTTCTCCCGACGTCCGAATTCGCTTCCGCACTCCTTGCCATCACTGTTCCTCTCGGTTGACTATCCACTGCGGCTCGACCGTTCACGACACTGCCAAAGATCTCGACTCCAGCGAGATGCACGTGACGGTGATGCCCGCCAGGATCGCAGGCACCGAGACTCAGGCGCACGGCCTTCGCCCCGAAACGCGCGAAGACCCTCGAGCATCCCCGGCTCGAGCTCGTTTCCGCCCCTGCCGGCCCGCTGCGGGTAGAACTGCATCGCAAGGAGCCCGAGCCGCGAAATGCCCGCCTGCACCCACCTCGACGAGATCGAACTGCGCGACTTGCCCGCCGCGGTCGACGGCTGCGAGGACTGCCTGAAGATGGGCGGCAAGTGGCTGCACCTCCGCATCTGCCTGACCTGCGGCCACGTCGGCTGCTGCGACGACTCGCCGAACCGCCACGCCACCGCGCATGCTCACTCCACGTCGCACCCGATCATCCGCTCGCTCGAGCCGGGCGAGGAGTGGAGCTGGTGCTACGTCGACGAGATCGCGTTCGTCGTCGACGGGATCCGCGGCACGACCCGCATCCCGCCCTCGCCGCTCCTCCAGTAGCGAGCGGGAGCGCTCCACGCGTGATTGACCCGTTTGCGCCCTGTCTCCCGCCCGGCGCCGCGGTTAGGTTCGTGTTGTGACCGATCCTCCGATCGAAACGGTCACATCTCGGTGCAGCGAAGCCCCGGCTCGACCTCGATCCCCCTCGACGAGCCGGGGCTTTCCGCTCCCGGAGCACGACGCGCCCGGACGAGCCGGCTCACGATCCGGAATACTTGCGCGATCAACAACGTTTCGCCTCGTGCAGCCATGAACAGCCTCCCAAAGAAGATCGGCTTCCTCTCGTTCGGTGCCTGGCACCCGGGCGGAGGGCTCACGCACACCGGCGGCGACGCGCTCCGGCAGACGGTCGAGCTCGCCGTCGCCGCGGAGGAGATCGGGATCGACGGCGCGTTCGTCCGCGTCCACCACTTCGCACGCCAGCTCTCCTCCCCATTCCCGCTGCTCGCCGCGATCGGCGTGAAGACCGAGCGAATCGAGATCGGGACCGGCGTGATCGACATGCGCTACGAGAACCCGCTCTACATGGCGGAGGACGCTGCATCGGCCGACCTGCTCGCGGGCGGAAGGCTGCAGCTGGGCGTCAGCCGCGGCTCCCCCGAGCCCGCCTGGCGCGGCGCCGAGGCGTTCGGCTACTCGCTCGACCACGACGAGGCGCGCGAGAAGACCGCGCTGTTCCGCGCCGCGATCACCGGCGCGGGCGTCGTTCCGGCAGATGTCGGCGGCGGTCCCGGCGATGCAAGGCTCGCCGTCCAGCCGCAGTCGCCGGGCCTCGGCGACCGGATCTGGTGGGGCTCCGGCTCGCGCGACACCGCCGTCTGGGCCGGCGAGCAGGGCATGAACCTGATGAGCTCGACGCTGCTCCTCGAGGACACGCAGGTGCCGTTCGACCAGCTCCAGGCCGAGCAGATCGAGCTGTTCCTGGAAGCGTGGGCGAAGGCGGGCCACGCCCGCAAGCCGCGCGTGTCGGTCAGCCGCAGCGTCATCCCGATCACCTCCGACCTCGACCGCCGGCTCTTTGGCGGCGACGCGAACGAGGACCAGGTCGGGTGGCTCGACGGCGCGATCAGCCGCTTCGGCCGCAGCTACACCGGGGAGCCCGACCGGATCGCCGACGAACTCGCCGGGGATGCCGCAGTCCGGGCTGCCGACACGCTCCTGCTCACGGTGCCGAGCCAGCTGGGCGTCGACTACAACGCCGCGATGCTCGAGACGATCGCCCGCGAGATCGCGCCGGCGGTCGGCTGGAGCCCGAAGCACGTGGTCGCACCAGTCGAGTAGCCCCTCGCGACGGGGCTACCCTGACTCGGTGCGCCGGGGTCGAATCGCCCTCCTCGTCGTTGCCGCCGCCGCGCTCGCTTCTGTCGCCACGGCGGCCGCCGCAGGAGCGCCGCGCGAGTTCAAAGTCGTGTTCCCGGAGGGCTACACCCGCGCGCGGATGGTCGACCAGGTGTCGGCCGTGCGGAAGATCGCCGAGCGCAAGCTGCGAGCGGCGCACGAGCCCGCGCAGATCGCGCTGAGCGGCACGGCATATGCCAGGGCGAGCACCCACGTCGTCGTCCCGTGCTTCGGCAAGGACGCGCAGCGCAGCGCCGAGGGGTTCCTGTTCCCCTCGACGTACGCGTTCGACGCGCGGACGCTCGGCTCGAACATCGTCGCCAACCAGCTCGCGGCGTTCTGCGCCGCGTGGTCGAAGCTCGACCTCGCCTACGCGCGCTCGAAGAACCTGACGGCCTACGACGTGCTCACGATCGCATCGATGGTCGAGGCAGAAGCCGCACTGCCCGGAGACCGGCCGAAGATCGCCGCCGTGATCTACAACCGGCTCCGCCTCGGCATGCCGCTCGGGATCGACGCGACGCTCCGCTACGGCCTGCACATCCCGCCGACGAAATCGATCTCCCAGGCGGAACTCGCGAGCGACAACCCCTACAACACGCGCACGCGGAAAGGCCTGCCGCCGACGCCGATCTCGAACCCGGGGCTCGCGGCACTACGCGCGGCCGCGCGTCCGTCGACCCTCGGCTATCTCTATTACGCCCGCATCCCCGGGACGAACAGGCACGCGTTCTTCGAGAGCTACGCCGCGTTCGAGAGCTTCCTCGAGACGCACGGCTACGGCCCTCATCAATAGACGCGCAACTGGAGGCTGAAGCGGTTCTGGTGCGGCGACCAGATCCGCAAGAGCGCGCCGCGCTTCAGCCGGATCGACCGCACGAAGACGCCGGTCGTGTCGGTGAGCCGAACGCCACCCACCGGCCGCCATGCGTTCCGGCGCAGCACCTCGACCTCGTACGGCATTCGACGACCCGGCTTCCCGCCGCGGATCTGGCCCCACACCTCGGTCTGGAACCCGACGCGCCGCATCTCCGCGAACGGCAGCTTGAACCCTTGCAGCGAGGGCTTCGGCCGGTTGTCCGCATAGACGAGCCCGGTCTGGAAGCGGCTGAGCGCGACCTCGTCGCGGTAGAGGTACTGGATCAGCATCGTGACCCGAGGCAGCCTCCACGCTCGCATCGCCGCGAGGCCGAGCAGCGTCGCCTGCCGCTTGGGCGCGACGCCGAGGAACGTGTCGGGCGGATTCGTCTGGTAGCCGTACTCGGTGAGCCAGATCGGCTTCGGGCCGAAGTAGCGTCTCACGAGGATGAGGAGCTTCGGCAGCGTGGCCATCGTGATCGACGGGCAGAAGCGGCAACCGTGGCTGGACGGCGTCTCGACCGGCGACAGAGGGTACGGGTGGTGGGTGTAGGCGTCGAGCTTGGCGTGCGCCGCCGCCATTCCGTGCACCCACACCGACGGTGCAACGCCGCCCAGGCTTCCGCGCGGCGCCGTCTCCCCTCCGCCGACCTGGGCATGCGGGAGCACCGCGTGGATCGCCTCGTACGCGGGATTGAGCAGGTGCTGCACGTAGATCGCCGCCTTGGTCGGCCTCAACCACAATCGAAGGTTCGGCTCGTTCCAGATCAGCCAGTAGTGGACCCAGGGGTAGCGCGTGGCGGCAGCGCGCGCGAAGGCGCGGAAGTCGCGGGGTCGCGGCGGCGCGTAGTTCGGCGCGCGGCCGCCGTTCGCCCAGGCAGGCGTCCCGACCAGCGTGACGACCGGGCTCAGGCCGTAGCGGCGGAGCCCGCGGAGAATCCTGTCGGACTGGTGCCAGTCGTAGGCGGGGTCGCGCGGCGAGCCCGGATCGGCCGGGCGCCGGGTCGCGATCAGGTTCCAGTGCAGCGTGAAGCGGACCAGCGGGACGCCGAGCCGCTTGAAGGTCGCGAGACGCTGGTCGAGCTTCCCCGGGCCGTACTCCAGCCACGCATCGTCCTGGATGCCGTACCGGACACCCCGCGACGCGTGGGCGCAGTTCGCGCCGACGCACGCAGAAACGGCGAATAGCGCCGCGACGAGCGCGACCCGGACCCTGTTCGTCCCCACGAGTGGCCCGAACTCTTGCAGGTCGTGCGGAGGATGGGGTATCGGCCCGATAGCGCCGCTGTCACGGTGTAGCCCGCACCGGCGAGGAGGTCCCGAGCACCCTGCCGACCGCATCGAGCGCCTGAACCTCGAACACCGCGTGGGCGCCCGTGACGCGGAGGGCCGTCTCGAACCCGGATCTCGCGTCGATCGCCACCGCTCGTAGCTTCGAGCGGCCGGGCCCCGCGAGGACGCGCCACGCCGCGACCGTGGTCGCGCCGTTCCAGCTGGCGTACACGTTCGTCGCGCCGCCCGTCCGGCGCACGGCCGCCTTCGGCCGGTCGAGCGGAAGGCCCACCCACTGCCCGACCGTCGCGCGATACGAGAGGTCCGGCCCGGGCATCACCGCGTCGAGGAGCAGCCGTCCGTCCTTCGTGTACTCGGAGAAGTACGGCTTCGCGCCCCAGCCGACGAAGACGTTCCCGTTCGGAAGCACCTGGAGGCTGCCCATGTACGCGGCATCGAGGTCGCCGCCGTGCACGTACTGCCGAGCTCGAGTGGCCGTGTGGTTGTTCGGGTCGAGTCGGAGGACGAGGCCGCGCGACGGCCCATCCGGGTCGAGATAGGTGCCCGCGCCGGTGATCTGGCAGCAGGCATCGTCGAACAGCGTCACCTCGGACGGCGACTGCAGGACGACATCGTGCTGCCACTCGAACGCAGCACCCTTGGCGACTCTGAAGCTCGATTGCTTTCCGCCCAGCGTCCAGCCGATCTTCCCGGTCGCAGCGTTCACGAGGTACGCCGCCCACGTGTCGCGCATCGATACGAGGAACGTGCCGTTGCTCTGCGGGTCGATCGAGTTCACATGGTATGCGTCCCACGGGAACCCGTTCGGCGGCGGCGGCGTGTGGGAGTCGGAGAGCGGGATGTGGTCGAGCGCATCCCAGCTGTAGATCAGCCTGCCGGTCTTCAAATCGTACTTCTGCACCGCCGAGTCGACGACTGCGCCGTTCTTCGCGCCGCCGTACTTCGTCAGGTTCATCGGGATGTTCTTGTTCGCCGTCACCCACGCGATGTCGCCCTGAATCTGGAACGAGTGCAGCGTGAGGACCCAGCCGTCGGCGCCCTGCAGGGTCGCGACGGTCCGGTAGTGCTGGTCGACGACCACGTCCTCTCCCGACTCGGTCGCGCCCGTGCTGGTGATCGCGCCCTGCCACCAGGCAAGCGCCGGTGAGCCCTCGTACGTCTGAACGCTGAGATTCGAGGCGACGAGGTCGGTCGGCACCGGCCTGAACCAGACCGGCTGCAGGCGGTCGTCGAGAATCAGCGGCCCGCTCTGGCCGACGATCGGGCCGTTCGTCAGGTCGTAGAAGTTCGCGAGCATCACGTAGCCCGACGCGAGCGGGGCGCCGGGCGCCGCCCGGACGGCGCGGATCTCCGGTGGATGCAGCTCCGGAGCCGACACGAAGCTGTACGCGCCCTCCGTCGTGTACACGCCGATCGGCGCACCGGCTCCGCCGGCGGCGGCGAAGTCGATCACGACGAAGCCCGCGAGGACGACGGCCACCACCACCGGGAAGCGAAGACGAGCGCGCACCGGCTGCCGCTCGGCGGTGCGCGGCAGCAGCGTCGCGGCGGCGACTGCGGCCAGCCCGCAGAAGCCCGCCGCGATCAGGAAGGCGAGGCGGAAGCCCTGTGTGAGCGCGTCGGGCACGCCGTGGTTCTCGCCGATCAGCGTGCTCGTGCGCTGCGACGCGATGCTGACGAGGAGCGCGATGCCGATCGCCCCGCCCACCTGGCGCGAGGTGTTCACGAGACCCGCCGCGATTCCCGCCTGCTCCGGCCTCGACCCCTGGGTCGCGGTGATCGTCGACGAGACCACGGACAGCGCGATCCCCAGCGCGACGAGCAAGCCGGGAAGCACCACGAAACCGACCGCACTGCCGCTCGGGCCGATCCGGCCGAAGAGCAGCAGGCCGCAGGTCATCATCAGGAGGCCGCCGGTCAGGACGGCGCGGGTGCCGAACCGGCCGACGAGCTTGCCGGACTGTCTCGCCGCCACCATGATCGTCAGGGCCATCGGGAGAAAGACGAGACCGGTGTCGAGCGGCGACAGACCGAGCACCTGCTGCAGGTACAGCGAGCTCAGGTACCACATCGGAAACAGGGCCGCGCTGAACAGCAGCACGATCCCGTTCGCGCTTCCGAGCGTGCCCGTCAGCGCCTTGAGCGGCACGAGCGGCGCCGATGCGAACCGCGCCTCGATCAGGACGAACACGCCGAGCAGTGCAAACCCGGCGACGATCGGCTCGAGCGCGCTGGTCGTGCCCCAGCCCAGGTAGCCGGCCGTCACGATCCCGTAGACGAGCACGACCAGGCCGCCGGTCAGCGTGAGCGCGCCGGGGAGATCGAACCGGCCCGCCCGCACGCTGCGCCGGCTCGACACGACCCCGTAGGCGCCGACCGCGGCCGCGAACGCGATCGGTGGGTTGATCAGCAGGATCCAGCGCCAGCCGAGCTCCTGCGTGATGAGCCCTCCGAAGAACGTGCCGGCCGCTCCGCCGGCGCCGTTCATCGCGCCCCAGAGACCGATCGCACGATGTCGCGCGGGGCCCTGTGGGAACGCCGACGTGATCGCCGTCAGCGAGCCGGCCGCCATGAACGCGCCGCTCAGGCCCTGGAAGGCCCGCGCGCCGATCAGGACCTGGCGATCCGCGGCGAGACCACCGACGAGCGACGCGAGCGCAAAGCCGGAGAGCGCTGCGACCAACACGCGACGCGCACCGAACTGGTCGGTCGCACGGCCGCCGAGCATCAGAAAGCCGGCGAACACGATCGCGTACGCGTCGACGACCCACTGCAGGTCGACCGAGGAGAAGCGCAGGCTCGACTGGATCGAGGGCAGCGCGACGTTGACGATGCTCAGGTCGAGGATCACGAGGAACTGCGCGACGCAGCACACCGCGAGGAGCCAGTTCAGGCGCGCGTCGGAGCCGGCCTCTTCGCTGGACCGGGCGTCCAGCTCCCGGGGACTCGCCTCGGCGGCCCGGACGCTCATCCCTCTGCCGGACGCCCTTGCTGCGCGCGCCACTCGTTCAACGCGTCGATCGCGGAGTCGACGATCCTCTCCGCGAACACCGCGCCGTCATTGGTGCGGGGAAACGGCACATCCGGCACCGGCACCTCCAGGAACGCGCAGAGCGGCTCCCACCCGTCGGCCGGTGACCAGACGAGCACGTCGCCGGACGCCTCCCTGACCTCGTCGTTGTGCCGCTCCATCGCCTCCGCGAGCGCGGTCGTCCCGGAGCCGTTCCCGTCGGCGAGCAGCCCGCTGGCGCTCAGCATCTCTTTCATGAGATCGACGAACGCGCGCCAGTGGGGATCGATCCTCGCGCGTGCCGACGACAGGTCGTGCATCATCGTGTCCCCGTAATGGAGGGCGCAGATCGTATCGTTCATGCTCCGCGCCCAACTCTCGCCCGAGCGCACGCTCAGCAGCACCTTCGCGTCGGGGTAGGTCTCGATCAGCTCGCGGTAGTGGAACGAGCCGGGCCAGTCGACCGTCGACTCGAAGCCGTCGAAGATCTCGTGCCAGTTTGCATTACCCGAGAGCGCATCCGACCACGGGCGGACACGGTCAAGGTCCGAGAGCACGTCGACCATGTGGTAGCAAGGACCGAATCCGAGCATCTCCAGCGCGACCTTCTGCGAGAGGGTCGCCGTGCGCGGCAAGCCAGCCCCGATCAGTTTCATCTGCCCGCTCCCAGTTCGTGGTGCGCTCTACAGTCTGTCGCTGATGGAACCTACCCCCCACCGCGGATTCGTCGTGTGGTTCACGGGCCTGCCCGGTGCCGGGAAGTCCACCCTGGCGCGCATCGTCGGGCACAGGCTCGAGGCCTACGGGCTGCGCGTCGACTCGCTCGACGGCGATGCAGCCCGCGCGCGGTACTCGGAGGGCCTCGGCTATTCGAAAGAGGATCGCGACACCAACATTGCGCGCCTTGCATCGGCCTCGTCACAGCTCGCACGAACGGGCACCGTTGCGATCGTCGCCGCGATCTCGCCGTACGCAGAGGCCCGGCGCCGTGCTCGCGCGCTCGTCGAGGAACACGCACCCTTCATCGAGGTCTACGTCGCGACCCCTCTCGACGAGTGCATCCGCCGCGATCCGAAGGGGCTCTACGCGCGAGCCATTGCGAACGAGATCCCGGCGTTCACGGGGATCAGCGACCCGTACGAGCCGCCCGTCGACCCCGACCTGCGACTCGACACCTGCGCCTGCCGGCCGGACGAGTCCGCAGGCCTCGTAATCCGCCATCTCGAGGAGCTCGGGCTTGTTAGTCTCGCCGCCGTGCGGAGCTCGACGTGACGAAGAGATTCGCCTTCCGGGGCGCCGCGCTGATCGCGATCGGAGTCGTGGGGGTGGGCACGGCGCTCGCAGTCTCCGGCCCGATCATCAAGTCGTCGCACAACCCGACGCTCGGGAAGATCGTCGTCGACGCGCAGGGCCGCACCCTCTACCACCTGACGAGCGAGCGCGGGACGATCAGGTGCACCGGGGCGTGCGCGACGGCCTGGCCGCCGGTGCTCGCGCCGAAGAGCGGCAAGCCCACACTCGGAGCGGGCCTCACGACGTCGAAGCTGGGGACGATCAAGCGCCCGGACGGCAAGGTGCAGGTGACCTACAACAAGCTTCCGCTCTACCGCTACTACCTCGACCGCAAGCCCGGACAGGCGAAGGGCGAGGGCGTCACGCTCCCACCGGGCGCGTGGTATGCGATCTCGCCCGCAGGCCGCATCGTGAAGCCGCACCCGACGGCGCCGCCCGCCACCGGGACGACCACAGGGTCGACCACGACCGGCGGCTACGGCTACTGACCGGCTCGGCTCAGACGGCCCGGCGGTGCTCGGTCGACGCGAACAGCGCGATCCCGATTGCAGCGAGCACGACCGCCACGAGGAACTCGATGATCGACCCGACGTCGAAGATGTTGGCCAGGATGCCGCCGAGCAGGCTGGCGGCGATGCCGACCAGCGCGGTTGCAAGCAGGCTGATGTCCTGCCTCCCCGGGAGGATCAGCCGTCCGAGGGCGCCGATGACGAGGCCCGTGAGCGCGAGCCACAGCAGCGAGAAGGCGAGGCCGACGAGCGAGCCTGCCACCAGCAGCACGACGATGACGATCAGCAGGACGACGACGACCGGCACAACCGGACGTTAGACGATCGGCTCACATACAGAGCCAGCCGCCGTCGAGCGCGAGGTTGATGCCGTTGACGCCGCCGTTCTCGAGGAGGAAGCGGCAGGCGTCCACGACCTCCGCCATCGTCACGAGCCGGCCGGTCGGCGTGCGCTGGACGAGCGCCTGGAAGCGCTCGGCCGGCATGTCCTTCCACTGAGGGCTGTCGCCGACAATCGCTGGGTGAATCGCGTTCACCCGGCGCGGGGCGAGCTCGACCACCAGCGTCCGGACGAGGCTGGTGACTGCACCGTTGACCGTCGTGACCGTCGTCGAGCCCGGATACGGCCGGTCGCGGGCGAGACCGCCGAAGATCAGGATCGCCGAGTCGTCGGCGAGCCGCGGCAGCAGCGTATGGATCACCTCCGTGTAGCCGACGAGCTTGAGCGTGGCCAGCCGGATCGCCGCCGCAACGTCGTAGTCCTTGACGGAGTTGCTGTCGCGATCGATCGCCGCGAGGACGAGGTACTCGACGTCGCCTACGCTCGCGAGCTTCTCGGCGATCGAGTGCGGGTCGGACAGGTCGAATCCGATGCCGCGCGTCGAGCCGCCGATCTCCGCGGCACACGCCTCGGCCGCGGCGCCGTCGCGGCCGGTGACCACGACGTCGCGTCCCTGGTCGGCGTAGAACTCCGCCAGCTCGCGGCCGAGACCGCGCGTCCCGCCCACGACAACGACGCTTCTGCTCGCCATTCCTCGCTTCTCCTTTCGCGGCCGGAGGGGCGGGCCTGGGCCCGTCCCTCCGGCCCGGCTCTCTCAGTGCGAGTGCGCCCCTGCCGGCTCCATGGCCCACTCGGGCAGCAGACCGCCCTGGCCAAGGATCGAGTTGCGGGACTCCTCGAGCTTGCGGACGATCGATGCCATATCGGCGTCGACGAGCTTTCCGCCCCGCTTCTTCGCGCGGCCGGCGACGAAGACCGAGTCGACGTTCGACGTGTCGGCGAAGGTGACGATCGTCCCCTTCGGGTCGAGCACCGGCGCCGTGTTGATCACGTCGGTCTTCAGCAGGACGATGTCCGCCTGCTTGCCCGGCGTGAGCGAGCCGACCTTGTCCTCGAGCATGATCGACCGTGCGCCGTCGATCGTCGCGAACTCGAGCACATCGGTGTGGGTCAGCTTCGGCGCGAACGCGACGTCCGGCGTGTCGGTGAACTCGAGGATGCGGTCGTAGGCGAGCGCGGTCCGCATCTGCGTGAACATCTCGCCCGGGACGCTCGAAACGACGTCGACGCTGAGCGACGGACGGACGCCGCGGGCGAGCATCTTGCCCGTCGGCGGCGGCCCGTGGCCCATCAGCATCTCGACGTACGGCGCGATCGACGCCTTGCCGCCGGTCTCGGCGATCCAGTCGAGCTCCTGGTCGGTCAGGTCGGTCATGTGGATGTAGCAGACGTCGGGCCCCATCAGGCCGAGGTCGTGCATGTCCTTGACGGGCGTGTAGTGCAGCGTGTGGAGCCGCATCCCGACATGGACGCTGATCAGGATCCCGAGCTCGCGGGCGAGCGCCCAGTCGTGCTTTGCCACATCGAAGTTCACGTTCCCGGGCTGGCGCGCGGCCATCGCGAGCGTGATCAAGCCGTCGTCGGACGAGAAGTACGTCTCGCGGATGCGCCGGATGTCGGCGGGGTGCTCGAGCTCGCTGAACGACCACCACTCGCCTCCCGTCGGCATGCCGTGCGCATACACGGCGCGAATCCCTGCGTCCTTCAGCCCCTGGATCGCCGCATCCGAGTGGTCGGGAGTGTTCGAGATGTGCGACCAGTCGAGCAGCGTGGTGACACCCGCGTTGAGCGCCTCGAGGGCGCCGGCGTAGTCGCCGATGTGTACGTCCTCGGGCCGGTAGAAGCCGCCGACCTGGCCGAGCATGACGGCGAAGTAGTGGTCGAGGGTGCATGAAGGAAGGACACCGCGCACCGGCGTCTGCCAGGTGTGCCGATGGGTGTCGATGAAGCCGGGCATCACGATCATTCCGGTCGCATCGATCACCTCGGCGTCCGAGACGCCGAGGTCCGTGCCGATGTCGACGATCTTGCCGTCCTCGACGAGCACCTCACCGGCGGGGATGTCGCCGACGTCGGGATCGATCGAGACGACGAAGCCGTTGCCGATCAAAAGCCGCTGCGAGCTCATGCTTACTCCTTAGCGTCTGCAGGCAGGAACACGGTGCGGTGGTACTCGCGCCGCCGCATGTACAGCGACCATAAACGCTTCCGCCCGGCGACGTCAACGGCGAACGGCGGGCCACAGAGGATTTCGCGGCGGCTTCGTCCCGTGCTGCTGTCTGAAGTCGTTAAGCCATCATTGACACTGTTCGCCGAACCTGTTGAGAATGTCGCGTGGTCGCGGCCAGTCCTCCATCGCCGCCCCCAACGGGACGGTTCGAGGCAGCGCACGTTCGACGACTCGCCACGAACGCCTCGGTCGCCGCGCGTTTCCTGCCGGTCTGGCTGGCCACAGTCGTCCTCGTGATCATCGCCGCGATCGCCGCGCCGGACGCGCTGGGGCACACGTCGTGGTCGTACATCCTCCCCTACGCGACCGTTCTCGCGATCGCGTCGCTCGGGCAGATGCTCGTGGTGATCCAGGGCGGCATCGACCTGTCGACGCCCGGCGTGATGGCCGCCGCGGGGAACCTCGTGGCGGGGATCGCGGACGGCTCGAACCACAGGCTCCCCCTCGCCATCCTGGCGGCGCTCGGGGTGGGCGTGCTCGTCGGTCTGGCCAACGGCCTCCTCGTCGGCCTGCTCAGGCTCAACCCGCTGATCGTCACGCTGGCGGTGGGCCTGATCGTGCTCGCATGGAGCAGCAAGTACTCCCGCGACGTCGTCACGAACCGGCCGAACGTGCCGGACGGGCTCTCGTCGTGGGCGACCTCGAAGCCCCTCGACATCAGCAATGTCTTCTGGACCGGGCTGGCGATCACGATCGCCGTCGCGCTGGTCCTGCGCTACACCGTGCTCGGCCGCCGCTTCCAGGCGGTCGGCGCGAATCCGAAGGGGGCGTGGATCGCAGGGCTCCACGTCCGGACGTACGTCGTGTTCGCGTACACGGCGGCAGGCACCCTCTACGCGGTCGCGGCAGTCCTGCTCGCGGGCGTGAGCTTCAGCATCGACCCCGCCTTCGGCTCGGCGTACCTGCTCGCACCGATCGCAGCGGTCGTGATCGCAGGCGCCTCGCTGTCGGGCGGACTCGCCAGCGCGACGTCGACCTGGATGGCGGCGATCGCCCTCACCCTGCTGACGCAGATGCTCCTGATCATGGGGCTCTCGTCGGCGATGCAGTACGTCGTCTTCGGCATCGCGATCATCGCCGGGATGGTCGTCTCCGGCGACCGCCTCGCCGCCGCCATCGCCTGGGGCCTGCGCATCGTCTCGCCGCCTACTCGAGCGGCCGGCGGTGGGCAGGCGACACGTACGTCATGAAGTCAAAACGATGAACGGACGGAAGGAGTACAGATGAGACGGAAGGGCCAGATGCTTGCGGTGGTGCTCCTCGCGGCCGCGGCATCGATCGCGCTCATCGCGGCCACGAGCGGCAACGCCGGCGGCAAGGCCTCCACCGGCCCCTCGGGCTACGTGGGCAAGGGCGGAAGCATGATCGGCAAGGGTGGCGGCTACGGCGAGAGCTACCAGGCGCCGTCGACCACGCTCGCACACACGCTCTTCAAGGCGAATCTGCTGCCTGCCGACCAGACCGGGCGCAACATCAGCCTCGCGGCGTTCGGACGGTCGACGAAGAACGTCAACTACACGCTCGCGCTCAAGTGCTGGAAGAACAACGGCTGCAGCACCGGAACGGGCGGCAAGCTGACGGTCGCGTACGTCGAGGGCTTCGGCGAGAACACGTACCGCCAGATGTCGAAGATGGAGTTCATCCTCCAGGCGCTCACGTATCCGAAGGTCGGGAAGATCATCTACATGAGCGCGCACTCCGATCTGAACCAGGCGATCGCGGACTTCAAGTCGGTGATCGCGCAGCACGTGAGCGCGATCGTCACCTACCCCGACTTCGGCGACGCGATGATCCCGGTGTTCCAGCAGGCGACGAAGGCCGGCATTCCCGTCTCGACCTACGCCTGGGGCTACGTCACCGGCCCGGGCACCAACTACACGACGGTCGTCGGTGAGGACACCTGCAAGCTCGGCAAGACCTTCGCGTACGTCATGAACACGCAGGTCAAGTCGGGCAACATCGCATTCCTCGGCGGCTTCCCCGGGAACCCGCTGTCGCTCGGCTGGCAGAAGTGCGAGCAAGCCGCGCTCAACCCGTCGATCCACGTCGTCGCGAACGAGCCGACGAACTGGGATCCGTCGAAGGTGCAGGGGATCGTCGCGGGCATCCTCGCGAAGTACCCGGACCTGAAGGGGATCAGCTACGAGGACGCGCTCTTCATGTCGCAGGGCGGCTACGCGGCGTACAAGGCCGCCGGCATCCCCTACGAGGGCGTGTTCACCTACCGGACCGACGAGTCGGCAATGGGCTGCCTGGCCGACAAGCTCAAGGACCCGAAGCTGAAGGTCTTCTACTACACGGCCGGCAACTCGCAGATCCGGATCGCCTTGACGGCCGACATGATGAAGCTCCAGGGGGCGAAGATCCCGCCGACGATCGTCCTCCCGATCGAGCTGCAGAACCAGGCCACCCGGGACATGTGCACGAAGGGGTATCCGCCGACGGCGTCCCCGACCTCGCTCATCCCGCTGAGCCTGCTCCACCAGATGTATCCGTAGGAGGATCGCGCACGACCAGCTGAAACCTGCAATGTCGAATCCCGGGCCCGTGACATCCGACGTCCTGTCCGTTCGCGGGCTGTCGAAGGCGTTCGGAGCGGTGCAAGCGCTCCTGGACGTCAGCATCGACTGCCGTTCGGGCGAGATCCACGCTCTCGTCGGGGAGAACGGGTCCGGGAAGTCGACATTGCTGGGAATCGCGAGCGGCTTCCTCGCCCCCGACGAGGGGACCGTGGAGATCGGCGGAAGCCGCCTCGCGCACCACTCCCCCGCCGCGGCCCGCCGCCTCGGCCTGGGAATCGCGTACCAGGACTACTCTCACGTTCTCGACCTGTCGGTGGCCGAGAACCTCTTCCTCGCAGCGCCGGCGGACGCGCGGCCCGCATACGGGCAGATGCAGAGCTGGGCGCACGAGACGCTCGCGACGTTCAATCTCGACATCCCGGTCGCGGCCCCGACCGGCTCGCTGCCGCTCGCCGACCGGCAGCTGCTCGAGGTCGCCAAGGCGCTCCTGACGAAGCCGAAGGTGCTGCTCCTCGACGAGCCCACCACGGCACTCGGGCCGCAGGACGTCGACGGGTTCCACACACTCGTGCTCGAGCAGGTGCGCCAGGGGGTCGGCGTGGTCTACGTCAGCCACCGCCTGCCGGAGGTGCTCGCGGTCGCCGGCAGGGTCACGGTTCTCCGCGACGGCGTCGGACAGGGGACCTTCGAGGCTGCGTCGGTGTCCGAGGACGAGCTGGTCGCGCTCATGATCGGCCGGCCGCTTACGGTCGCCTTCCCGGAGCGGCCTCCGCTGCCGGAACGCGCAGACGTCGTGCTCGCGGTCGCGGGCCTGCGCGGCGAGCGGTTCGGCCCCGTCGACCTGGAGGTTCGAAAGGGCGAGATCCTCGGGATCGCCGGCGCCGAAGGCAACGGCCAGGTGCCCTTCCTGCGGGCGCTCGCCGGCGTCGAGCCGGCGGTCGGCACGGCCTCGTGCGACGGCGCGAAGCTCGACACGCGCTCACCTGCAGGGCCGCTCCGCGCGGGAGTCGTGCTGCTCAGCGGCGACCGGAAGGGCGAGGCGCTGTTCCCCGTGCTGAGCGTGCGCGCCAACGCCACGATCCAGGTGCTGCGCCGGCTGGCACGCGGCGGGATCGTACTGCGCGGGCGGGAGCGGCGCGCAATCTCGGGGCTCGTCGAGCGCCTGCGCGTGCGCATGGTGTCGTCCGAGCAGCCCGTTCAGTCGCTCTCGGGAGGCAATCAGCAGAAGGTGTCGCTGATCCGCCCGTTCCTGCGCGGCGACGTCAAGGTCATCCTCGCCGAGGAGCCGACGCAGGGAGTCGATGTCGGTGCGCGCTTCGACATCTACGAGGCGTTGCGTGCGAAAGCCGACGAGGGGGTCGCGGCGGTCGTCAAGTCGAGCGACCCGATCGAGCTTGCCGGCCTCTGCGACCGCGTGATCGTGATGTCGCGCGGGCGCATCGTGCAGGAGATCCCCCGCCACGAGCTCGGCGAGCGGCGGATCGTCGAGGCGATCGTCGGCTCGCGGGAAGGGGCGCAGACGTGACGCGGGCCTGGCTGCCGCTCGTGCTGATGACGGCGCTGATCATCGCGCTCGGGATCTATGCGGATGCGCACTCGTCCGCGTTTCTGAGCAAGGAGAACCTCAGCAGCCTCCTCCTTGCGGCGCTGCCGCTGATCATCGTGTCGATGGGGCAGGCGGTCGCGCTGCTCGTCGGCGGATTCGACGTCTCCGTCGCGGCGCTGATGACGTTCTGCGTCGTCCTCGCATCGTTCACGCTGACACCGACGACGTCCGGCTTCGCCCTCGTCACCGGCTCGCTCGCGCTGATCGGCGTCGGCATCGGCGTCGGTCTCTTCAACGCGATCCTGATCCGGGTGCTGCGGCTCCCGTCGATCGTGGCGACGCTTGGCACGCTCAGCATCCTCGAGGGAGGATCGCTCTGGCTCCGCGGCTACCCGCAGGGCGCGATCAACACCGACGTGACCAGCGCCCTCACGAAGAGCGTCCTGGGCTGGCTCCCGATCGCGTTCGTCGTCGTCGTCGCGGTCGCGGCGCTCGCCGACGGCTGGCTGTACCGGACGCGCTCCGGTCTCGCGCTCCGCGCGGTCGGCACCGACGAGCGATCGGCGCGGCGGCTCGGCATGCCGACCGGCCGCATCGTGATCCTCGCGTTCGTCGTCTGCTCGGTGATGGCGTCGATTGCCGGCTTCTACCTCGCCGCCGAGGTTCAGGTCGGCTCGCCGATCATCGGCAACCAGGCGCTCGAGAGCATCGCGGCCGCCGTCCTCGGCGGCGCCAGCCTCGCCGGCGGGCGAGGGTCGTTCTTCGGGACGATGCTGGCGGCGTTCTTCCTCACCGAGATCGACAACGTCCTCCCGTTCTTCCAGCAGCCGACCGAGTATGCGGAGATGGCGATCGGCGCGCTGATCCTGCTCGCGCTCGTGCTCTACCAGGCGCCCGAGCTGATCGCGCGCTTCCGGAGCTCGCGCCAGTCGATCGACGCGGTCGACGCCCCGGCGACCGCTGCCTAGGTTCCGGCGCGCGGGTCGGCCGCGCGGCCGATGACCAGCCAGACCGCCTGCACGGGCTCGCCGCCGATCGTCCACAGCCGGTGCGGCGAGGAGGAGTCGAATGCGATCGACGAACCGGGCCCGAGCTCGAACTCGTCGAAGCCAACGCGGACCCCGAGCGTCCCGCTCGTGACGTAGCCGTACTCACGGCCGCCGTGAGTGACGAGCGCGTCCTCTGGACAGGACTCCGCTCCCACCGGGTACTCGACATGGAGAAACTCGACGTCGGGATCGCTGTGCGGGGTGAGCCGCTCCCAGCGCACGCCGGACGCAAGGTTGATCACGCGCCGCGCATCCGGGTGCGTGACGAGACCGTCGTCGTCGTCGCGGCGTGACCGCGGTGCCCGGGACACGGGCTGCGCACCGTCGCCGAAGACGTCGCTCATCGTCATCCCGAGCTCCGAGACGAGCGCGTACAGCGTGCTCACCGACGGGTTGACGCGGTCGAGCTCGATCTGCGACACCAGGCTCGGCGAGACGCCGACGCGGCGCGCGAGTTCGCGCAAGCTCATCCCGCGCCGCTCGCGCTCCTGCCGCAAACGGCTGCCGACCTTCGAGGACTCGAAGCTGCGCTCGGTGGCAGCCATCGCTCCTACCGTAGCCTCCGCTGGATCTCGGCGACGATTCGATCCGGCCCGGGCAGGAACGCATCCTCGAGTGGAGGGCTGTAGGGGATCGGCGTGTTCGGCGTGGCGATCCGCCACGCATCGTCGAGATGGCCGAGCCCCTGCTCGGTGACGCACGCGAGCACCTCGCCGGCCCAGCCGCCGGTGAGCGGGCCCTCCTCGACGACGACGATCCTGTTCGTCTTTCGAAGAGACGAGAGAATGGTCTCGACGTCGATCGGGCGCAGCGTGCGCAGGTCGATCACCTCGACCGAGATACCGTCTGCGTCGAGCCGCTCGGCGGCGTCGAGCGCGTCGTGGACGCTCTTCATCGCGGTGACGAGCGTGACGTCCCCGCCCTCGCGCACAACTGCCGCCTCGCCGAGCTTCCCGACAGCGCCGTTCACCTCTCCCTCGAGCCCGTACAGGCGCTTGTGCTCGAAGAAAAGCACGGGGTTGTCGTCGCGAACGGCGGCCTTGAGGAGCGCCTTCGCATCCGCCGGGGTCGACGGCGCGGCGATCTTCAGGCCCGGCACGCCCATGAACCAGGAGGCGGGCATCTGCGAGTGGATCGCGCCGAACCGGCCCCCTGCGCCGACGACCGAACGGAAGACGAGCGGCACGCTCACCTGCTCGCCCGTCAGGAACCAGTACTTCGTGGCCTGGTTGACGACCGTGTCCATCGCGAGCGTCAGGAAGTCGCCGAACATGATCTCGACGACCGGCCGGAGCCCCGTCACCGCCGAGCCGAACGCGGCGCCGGCGAGCGCCAGCTCCGAGATCGGCGTGTCGAAGACGCGCTGTGGGCCGTACTTCTCGTAGAGGCCCGGTGTCGCGGCGAAGACGCCACCGGCCGCGGCGATGTCCTCCCCGAAGAGGATCACGCGCTCGTCGAAGGCGAGCTCCTCGTCGAGGGCGTCGCGGATCGCGGTGCGGAACGGGATCTGGGCCATCAGAGGGCGAGCACCAGCGGCCGCGCCAGCAGCTCGCAGAGACGGGACAGGAAGCGAGCGCCGTCGGCGCCGTAGACGACGCGATGGTCGCAGCTCAGCGTCAAGGTCATCACATCGCGGAAGACGACCTGCCGCGCATCAGTCTCGACCGGTGCGCGGCGTACCGAGCCGACCGCCAGGATCGCCGTCTGCGCCGGGTCGACGATCGCGGTGAAAGCGCGCACGCCGAGCATGCCGAGGTTCGAAACCGTGAACGTCCCGCCGCGCAGGTCGTCCAGGCCGAGCGACCTGCGCCGCGCACCGTCGGCGAGCCGCCGCGTCTCGGCCGCGATCTCGGCAAGGCCCTTGCGGTCGGCATCCGAGACGACGGGGACGAGCAGCGCGTCGTCCGCCGCAACGGCGATGCCGACGTTGACCCGTGCGTAGCACTCGATCCTCCCGTCGACGTACGACGCGTTGAAGCGCGGGAGCTCGCGCAGGACGAGCGCGGCCGCCTTCACCACGAAGTCGTTGAGCGAGGGCGCCTGCTGCGTCTCCTCGCGCGCGCCGCGCCGCAGCGCGACGATCTCCGAGACGTCGGCGTCGGCCGAGACGGTGAACGCCGGGATCTCCGAGGCCGACTGCACCATCCGCCGCGCGATCGTCGCCTGCGTCGGGGTCAGCTCGACGATGGCGACATCGCCGCGTGCGTCCCCGGCCGGCCGGGCGGGCGCACTCGCGACCGCGCGGCGGACGTCCTCCCTCGTGATGCGCCCGCCGGGGCCCGTGCCGGCCACGTCGCGCAGCGAGAGCCCGAGCTCGACCGCCGTCCGCCGCGCGACCGGCGTCGCGTTGGGACGCGCGTCGGGCTCGGCCGAGCCGTTGGTGGCGCCCGGCAGGAACCGGGGCTGCTCCACGACCGGAACCGGGGCCGCACTCGCGTCGCCGGCGAGCGTCGCGATCGGTTGCCCGACGGCCGCCGGCTCGCCCTCGGCGACCAGGATCGCCTCGAGCGTGCCGTCGTCCTCCGCCTCGTACACGACGGTCGCCTTGTCCGTCTCGACCTCCACCAGCGCCTCGCCGCGCCGGAAGCCCTCGCCGGGCGCCTTGAGCCAGCGGACGATCACGATGTCCGCCTCGGAGTCGGACAGCTTCGGCATCGTCAGCTCGGCCGGCACCGCGACCCTATTCCTTGAACTCGCCGACGGAGAGCCCGGCCGGGAACGGCGCCGCGAGCCCGCGCTCGCGCATCCGCTCGAGCTCGTCCCGCACCTCGCGCTCGACGTCGTCGAGCGCGGAGGCGCCGGCGCCGTCCTCCTCGAGCTGGGCGCGAAGGACGACGATCGGGTCCCGCGTCCGCCAGTCGTCGAGCTCGCCCTCGGGGCGGTAGGCGCCGGGATCGCTGCGCGAGTGGCCGACGAAGCGGTAGGTCAGGGCCTCGACGAATGCCGGGCCTTCGCCCGCGCGGGCGCGGTCGATCGCGCGCGCCGCGGCTTCACGGACGACCCAGACGCTCATCCCGTCGATCGTCTCGGCGGGCACCTCCATCACCTCGGCGCGCGCGCGAATCTCTCCGGCGGTGACCGAGCGGTACGGCGTGTACTCGCCGTAACCGTTGTTCTCGCACACGAGCACGAGCGGCAGCTTCTGCACCTGGGCGAAGTTGAGGCACTCGTAGACGTACCCCTGGTTCATCGCGCCGTCGCCGAAGTACGCGATCGCGACTCCGCCCGTCGTGCGCGAGAGCGCGAGGGCCGCACCGGTGGCCGCCGCGATGCTGCCGCCGACGATCCCGAACGAGCCGATCAGCCGATTGCCCGGCGCGGTCACGTTCATCGACCCGGCGCGGCCGCCGTTGATCCCGGTCGCGCGGCCGAGCATCTCGTCGAGGAGCGCCTGCGGATCGACGCCGAGCGCCAGCGCGTGGCCGTGGCCGCGGTAGGTGGCCGCGACCCGGTCGCGCTCCTCGAGCAGGCTCGCGACGCCGGTTGCAACCGCCTCCTGCCCCGAGTACAGGTGCGTCGTGCCGTAGACCTCGTTCTTCAGGAACAGCGACTGGACGAGATCCTCGAAGCCGCGGATCAGCAGCATCTGGCGATAGATGCGCGTGTACAGCCCGAGGTCGTCGAGCACGCGGGCGCCTACGCTCATACCCGCTCCCGGCGGCGGCAGAGCCGCCGCCTCCGCTCTTTGATGAGCTCCGTCGAGCCTACGCTCATACCCGCTCCCGGCGGCGGCAGAGCCGCCACCTCCGCTCTTTGATGAGCTCCGTCGAGCCTACGCTCATGCCGCACCGACCTCGGAGCCGAGCCGCTCGGCGAGGTAGTCCCAGTCGCGCTCGAACCGGTAGGAGTGCCGCGACGGCGGACCCGGCGCCGACGTCTCGAGCCAGCGGACGCGCCCGCCCTGCACCTCGTAGAACGCGTGCACGCACCCGACCGCGGTCCAGAAGACATCGCCCGGGCGGAGCGTGTACCGGTCGCCGTCCGCGACGACGTCGACCTCGCCCTCGAGCATGTAGTACGACTCCTCGAACGGATGGTCGTGTGGGTGCGCGACGGCGCCCGGCTGGTAGTCGACCATGAACATCGTGTGCAGCTGCGCGTCGAGGCGCTGGTCGACCAGCATCTTCACCGCGATGCCGCTGTAGGCGAGGACCGCCGTCGCCATGCTCGAGGAGACGGTCGGCGCGCCGACGGCTGCGCCGCGTTTGAGGACGTCGAGGTCCATCTGCCCGTCCGAGAGCAGGAACAGGTTGCGGTTGCGCGGGTCGCGGACGTCGAGTGGCTCCGCCTGCGCATCGGGCGGCGGGCCGAGGAAGAACGTGTCGCTGCCGTCGAGGCGAGGACGCGGCGCCTGCATCTCGATCCACAGCGCCGCGCCCTCGGACCGGTACGCATGCGGCATGCCGACGGGCACGGCCCCGCAGGCGCCGGGCTCGAGCTGCACGCCGCGGCCGTCGAGATAGATCACGGGCTCCCCTTCGAGCACGTAGAAACCGGTCTCGAACGAGTGGACGTGCTCGTCGACGTGCCCGCCACGGAGCGACACCAGCGTCAGCGCCATGTGGGTCGAGCCGAGCGATCCGCCGACGAGCCGGCACGACTCGAGGTTGCTCGATCGGCCGGGCAGCCCTTCCGCGAGCTGGACGTCCCCCCGGCGGACCAGCCGGTACGACGGCATGCCGTCTGCGAGGTAGCGCGTGCCCGTCTCCGAGCTCATACTCCGGATCCGGCTCCGACCAGCGCCGAGGCGGCGACCGCGCCGGCGATTCCGTCGCCGCCCGCTGCACCGTTCGAGAGCAGGTCGGCGCCGCGAACGTACATGCGCCCCGCGACGAGCAGCTCCTCGGCCGGGAAGCGCGTGATCACCTCACAGCCGGCGGCGGTGACGACGACCTCCTCCTCGATCCTCGCCGCCGAGCGGCCGTCGGTCGCCGCGCAGTAGGTCTCCAGCGCGAAGACCATCCCCTCCTCGATCTCGACGGGATGGTCGAGCGAGTGGACGCGCGAGATCATCGGCGGCTCGTAGAGCCCGACGCCGATGCCGTGGCCGAACTGCAGCCCGAAGCACGTCTCCTCGTCTGCGAAGCCGAGCTCCTTGGCGGTCGGCCACACCTCGGCGATCCGGTCGGTCGTCATTCCCGGCCCGACGAGCGCGATCGCGGCGTCCAGCCACTCGCGGCACCGCTTGTACGCGTCGAGCTGCGCCGGGCTGACCCCGCCCACGTTGAACGTGCGGTAGTAGCACGTCCGGTAGCCCATGAACGAGTGGATGATGTCGAAGAACGCCTGGTCCCCCGGGCGCAGGAGCCGGTCCGAGAAGACGTGCGGATGCGGGTTGCAGCGGTCGCCGGAGACCGCATTGATCGCCTCGACCTGCTCCGACCCCATCTCGAAGAGCAGCTGGTGGGCGCGTGCGACGATCTGGTGCTCGTAGATTCCGGGGCGGAGCATCCGGTAGATCTCCTCGTAGACGGCGTCGACGAGCCCGGCCGACTGGTCGAGCAGCGCGATCTCCTCAGCCGTCTTGATCTTGCGCGCCTCGAGCATGACCCGCGACCCGTCCGTCACGTGAATGCCGGCGCGCTGCAGCGCCTCGATCGTCACCAGGTCGGACATGTCGACGCCGAGGGGCTCACCTGCGAGCCCGCGCTCGCGCAGCTCGTGCGCGATCCGCTCCCCGAGCCGGTCGGGCACGCCCGTCTCGACCGGCATCGCGCCGCGCATCGGCGCGACGCCCGCCCGGAAGTTCTCGGGCGGCAGCCACGGAGCAAAGAGCTGGTGATGGCGGGCGGCGGAGCCGAAGTCCCAGAGGATCGGGTCGTCACCGCGCGGAAGCAGCACGAAGCGGGCGTTCTTGTCGCGCGCCCACTCGCCGATGTGCGTGCTCGTGACGTAGCGGATGTTGTTGGGATCGAAGAGGAGCAGCCCGCCGAGGTCGGAAGCGTCGAGCGACCGCTTCGCGCGCTCCAGGCGTTCGCGACGGAGCTTCGGGAAATCGATCCGCTGCTCCCAGTCCACCGCCCGCGTTGCATCGGGCGAGCCGACCGACCTGTTTCGCATCGTCATCGCAGCACCTCCTGATCGGACTCGCTCCGCAGATTGAGGAAAAGCGCCATGAAGTCGTCGTCCCCGTAGCCGGCCTCGATCGCGGAGCGCAGGAGCAGCTTGAGCTCTCCCGCCAACGGAAGCCTGACACCGGCGGCTTCGGCCGCGTCGAGGACGAGATCGACGTCCTTTTCCATGAGGGTGGTGGTGAAGGTCGCCGAGTAGTCGTCGCGAAGCAGCGGCTCCGTCTTGTACTTGACGAACGGCGCGCCGGCGGCCGAATTGCCCATCGTCTCGAGCAGCGCGGCCCGGCTGACACCCGAAGCCTCGCCGAGCACGACCGCCTCGGACATCAGCTCGGCCAGACCGGCGACGACGAGATTGATAGCGAGCTTCACGACGCGCGCCTGGTCGGTGTCGCCGACCACATGGACGTTCGGGCCGATCGCGAGCAGTACCGGCCGGGCACGCTCGAGGGCCTCCGGCGGCCCCGAGACGATGAACGCCAGGTTGCCGGCGCGCACGACTCCAGGATTGCCGCTCACCGGCGCGCTCAGATACAGGACGGACGCCGCCTCGGCGAGCGCGGCGACACGCGCCGACGCTTCGGGCGACACCGTGCTCGTGTCCACGAGGACTGTCCCCGGCCGCGCCGCGCCGACGACGGAGGCGGCGATGGCCTCGAATGCGCCGTCCTCGGGAAGCGAGGTCAAAACGACGTCTGCAGCGGCCGCGAGACCGGCGGGGCTCTCCGCGACGGCCGCCCCGCGCGCAGCCAGCGACTCGCTCTTTTCACGGCTGCGGTTGTGAACCGTGAGGGGGTAGCCGGCGTCGAGAAGGCGCTCTGCGAACGCGCTACCCATGTTGCCGAGCCCGATCAACCCCACGGCCGGACGCGGGTCCTGACTGGTGCTCACTGTTCAGTATAAATAAACGACAGGATTGGGCAGAGTCAAGCGCCCACCGTGAGTGTACAGCCGGACGGGACGGCGGGCCGTGTCACGGGCGTGGGCTTCTGCGCCCCCGTCCGCGCCGCCCCGCCTGCTCGATCCGGCGCTCGATCCCGTCGAGCAGCAGGTCGAGCCCGCGGTCGAAGCGGCCCGGGTCGAGCCCGAGCGCGAGCAGCTTCGCGAGCTGCTCCGCCGGGTCGCCGTCGCCGAACAGCTCGTGCACGTAGGGGAAGGCCTCGGGATCGAGGTCCTGGATACGTTCGGCCAGCTCCTCCCGGTGCTCCTCGACGATCCGCGCGGCGTCGCCGGCGGTCGACGTGCGGATCGAGTTGAAGCGCCGCACGTACCCGAACACGTAGTCGTCGACGAGCAGGATCAGCTCGTGGCACTCCTCCCTCGGGAGCCCGGTCTGCGCCATCACGGCGAGCGACTGCTCGAAGTGGCGCACGCTGTTCGGCCCGCCGTCGGAGCTCTCCGGCATGTCGATCGTCCAGGGGTGCGCAACGAAGACGTTCTTCGTCCGGTTGGCGATCTCTTTCATCCCGGCCCGCCAGCCCCGGGGCAGGCGGCCGGCGGGGATGACGATCTCGCCCATGATCGCGTCGTCGACGAGGGCGAGGAGCTCGTCCTTGGTCGCGACGTAGTGGTAGAGCGTCATCGTCCCCGCGCCCAGCTCGGCGGCGACGCGCCGCATCGACAGCGCCTCGAACCCCTCCGCATCCGCGATCACGATCGCCGCGCGCGCGATGCTCTCGCGCGAATGTCCGGGCCGGCGAGTCTGGCGAGCGTCGTTGCGAGAGCGGCGACTGGACATCTCGTACATCGTACTGCTAGTGTGCTCGTACGATGTACGAAACCAACACCCACTCAGGCAGCGCAATCGAGACACGGGATCTCGGTAAGCGCTACGGCGAGATGTGGGCGCTCCGGCATCTCGACCTCGAGGTCGAGGCGGGCACCGTGCTCGGCCTGCTCGGCCACAACGGCGCCGGCAAGACCACCACCATCCGCCTTCTGACGACGCTGTCGACTCCGAGCGAGGGCTCCGCTTTCGTGGCGGGCCACGACGTCGTCACCGCCGCGCCCCGCGTGCGCGCCGACATCGGCGTCGCCGCGCAGGCCGCCACGGTCGACGGCCTGCTCACGGGCCGCGCGAACCTCGAGCTGATCGGCCGCCTCTACCGGATCCCGGCGCCCGAGGCGCGCAAGCGCGCCGGCGAACTGCTCGAGCGCTTCGGGATCGCCGACGCCGCCGACCGCCTCGTGAAGGAGTACTCGGGCGGGATGCGGCGCAGGCTCGACCTCGCAGCGAGCCTCATCGCCGATCCGCCCGTGATCTTCCTCGACGAGCCGACGACCGGCCTCGATCCGGCCGCGCGGCGGGAGCTGTGGAACGTCGTCGGCGAGCTGGTCGCCGGCGGCACGACCATTCTCCTGACGACGCAGTACCTCGACGAGGCCGACGCGCTCGCCGACACGATCGTCGTCCTCGACCACGGCCGCGCGATCGCGAGCGGCACGCCCAGCGAGCTGAAGACGACGATCGGCGGGGAACGGCTCGAGATCGTCGTCGAGAACGCCGGGCAGCTGGCGCCTGCGATCGAGGCCGTGAGCTCGTTCGCCGACGGCAAGCCCGAGCCCGACGAGGCCGGGCGGCGGCTGATCGTGCCGCTGCGCGAGCGCGTGCGCCTCGTCGACGTCGTCCGCGCGCTCGACGCCCAGGGCGTGGAGGCTGTCGACGTCCAGCGCCGCGAGGCGACCCTCGACGACGTCTTTCTCATGGTCACCGGCGCCAGGCCGGTCGAGGACGACCCGGAGGAGGAGGTGGCCGCGTGATCGCCGGCGCCTCCGACTCGCTGCTCCTCGCACGCCGCAACCTGGCCCACATCCGCCAGATCCCCGAGAAGCTCCTCGACGTCACGCTGCAGCCGATCATGTTCGTCCTGCTCTTCGCGTTCGTGTTCGGCGGCGTGATCGGCGTCCCAGGCGGTAACTACCGCGAGTACCTGATCGGCGGGATCCTGGTGCAGACGATCGCGTTCGGGATGATCGGGCCGGGCACGTCGATCGCGACCGACCTCACCGAGGGCATCGTCGACCGCTTCCGAACCTTGCCGATGGCGCGCACGGCGTTCCTGCTCGGGCACATGCTCGCGGAGCTGGCCGGGATGATCCTCGCGATCACGATCCTGAGCATCTCGGGCCTGATCGTGGGCTGGGGGATCAGTGCCGGCGTCGGCCATGCGCTTGTCGGCTACGGCCTGCTGCTGCTGTTCGCGCTCGCGATGGTGTGGATCGGGCTCTTCGTGGGAGTGACGGTGCGCTCGCCCGATGCGGTCATGGGCGTCGGCTTCCTGCTCGTGTTCCCGCTCACGTTCGTCGCGAGCACCTTCGTGCCGATCGCAGGGCTTCCCGCGGGGCTCGAGCAGTTCGCGGAGTGGAACCCGATCAGCGCGCTCGCAGCGGCGACCAGGACGCAGTTCGGAAATCCGACAGCGATCCCGGCCGATGCCGCGTGGCCGCTGCAGCACCCGGTGCTCTACAGCGTCAGCTGCGTGGCCGCCATCCTCGCGATCGCTGTCCCGCTCACGATCCGCGGCTACCGGAGGCGCACGGCCGACTGACGCGCCCGCAGCGCCGCCGCGTTAGTCTTTGCACACGGTGAGCGGTGTGCTCGACACGATCCGCAGGTGGTTCCGTGGAGCGGAGGAAGGAGTCGAGCGCGAGGCCGAAGGAGCCGAGCCCGTCGCGACTCCGGGCGGCTCCGGTACCGACGAGCGCGAGACGTCGACGAACGCCCAGACCGAGGGCGCGAGCGGCGAGCCCTGGCCGCGCTGACCGCGATCGTCTCTAGCCTCGCCGCGCCGGCTCGGACCCGCTTCGCCCGAGTGGAGAAGAGCGTCCCCAGTCGGCGCCCACGTGATCGAGGATCGACTGCAGCAGGTCGAACGAGTGCATGACGTGCTCGTGGGCAAGCTCGCGCGCGCCTGAGGCAGACTCCGCCTCGAGCGCCTGCCGGATCGCCGCGTGCTCGGCCTGGTTCCGCGCGTAGAGCCGGTCGAGCTCCTCGTCGACCGGCGCCCAGACGGCCGGTCCCGAGAACGTGCGACGAGCGGCCTTCGCGACCGACTCGATGTACGGGACGTCGGCGATGCGGTAGATCACGTCGTGGAACGCGTGGTTCGCGCGCATCCAGTCGGTCATCAGCGACCGCCGGTCCCCTCCTGGCTCTCGCGACCGCAGCTCTCGCGTCAGTCGCGCAAACCGCTTCTCGGCCTCGTGCAGGCCGGCAAGGCCGTCGTCGGTCATCTTGCGTGCGGCGATCTCGGTGACGAGCGCCTCCAGCTCGGCCCGGACGAGGAACGCCTCCTCGAGCTCGCCGTGCGAGAGCGTCCGGACGCGGACACCGCGGTTCGGCACGAACGAGACGAGCCCGAGCGCGGCCAGCCTGCGCAGTGCCTCCCGAACGGGAGTGCGCGAGACGCCGAAGCGCTCGGACAACTGCTCCTGGCGCAGCACCGAGCCTGGCTCGAGCTCACCGGAGACGATGGCCTCCTCGATGAGAACGGCGATCTCGTCGGCCTTCGTGCTCTCGAGGCTCACGTCGGGGGCATCGTACGCCCCGTCGCCGCCGGTCAAGCGAACTGCGCCTGCTCCGTCGAGCCGTGCAGCGCGAGCGTCGAGCTCCGCCCTCCCGATACCGCCTCCATGACACGGTCGAAGTACCCCGCCCCCACCTCGCGCTGATGCCGCGTCGCCGTGTAGCCGCTCGCCTCGAGCGCGAGCTCGCGGTCCTGCAGCTCGACGTACGCGCTCATGCCGCGATCCCGGTAGCCCTCGGCGAGCTCGAACATCGCAGCGTTCAGCGAGTGGAACCCGGCGAGCGTGATGAACTGGAACGCGTACCCCCACTCCGCGAGCTGCCGCTGGAACGACGCGATCTCCGCTTCGCTCAGATGCCGGCGCCAGTTGAACGACGGTGAGCAGTTGTACGCGAGCAGCTTGCCCGGATGCCGTTCGTGGAGCGCCGCCGCGAAGGACTCAGCCTCACCGAGATCGGGGGTCGACGTCTCGAACCAGACGAGATCGGCGTACGGCGCGTACGCGAGACCGCGTGCGATCGCCGATTCCAGGCCGCTGCGGACGCGATAGAAGCCTTCGTCCGTCCGTTCGCCCGTGACGAACGCCCCGTCGAGCTCGTCGACGTCGCTCGTCAGCAGCGTCGCGCTCAGTGCATCCGTACGCGCAACGAGCAGCGTCGGGACGCCGAGCACGTCGGCGGCGAGCCGGGCGGCGGTCAACGTGCGCACGAACTGTGACGTCGGCACGAGGACCTTGCCGCCGAGGTGCCCGCACTTCTTCTCCGCTGCGAGCTGATCCTCGAAGTGGACGCCGGCGGCCCCCGCCTCGATCATCGCTCGCATCAGCTCGAACGCGTTCAGCGCACCGCCGAAGCCCGCCTCCGCATCGGCGACGATCGGCACCAGCCAGTCGACGTCGTCACGGCCCTCCGACCAGTCGATCTGATCGGCGCGCAGCAGCGCGGCGTTGAGCCGCCGCACGAGCGCCGGCACCGAGTTCACCGGATAGAGGCTCTGATCCGGGTACGTCGCACCGGCCGCGTTCGCGTCCGCCGCCACCTGCCAGCCGGAGAGGTAGATCGCCTCGAGCCCGGCGCGGACCATCTGCACAGCCTGCCCGCCCGTCAGTGCGCCGAGCGCGGGAACGTGGCCGCCATCGTTCAGCTGGCGCCACAGGCGCTCCGAGCCCAGGCGCGCCAGCGTGCACTCGGGAACGACCGACCCGCGCAGCCGCACGACGTCCTCCGCCCCGTAGCAGCGCTCGATCCCGGCCCAGCGATCGTCGGACCGCCACTCCTCCTCCAGGCGGGCCGCCTGCTCGACGGCCGTGCCCGACACCGGGCTAGTCACGCTCGTGGTCGCGCTCGCAGAACTCCGGGCACGTGCACTCAGCGAGCTCGGCGGTCGTGAGCACGGCCGTGCGCGGCTCCTCGCTCGCGTCGCGGAGCGCCGCCGGCCGGGGCGGCGCCTCGACCGGGATCGCCAAAGCGGTGACGGCCGTCATCCGGCCGCGGGCCGCAGGACGAAGCTGACCGGGCCGACCTGCTCGGGGACGAGCGATCGCTGCTCGCTCAGCACGAGGCGGTCGAGCGCCGCGCTGACGCGGTGCGCCAGCGATGGCCCCTCGACGTCCAGCACACGGATCTCAAGGCACGCATCCCGCGCGACGATCGTGCCGGCGATCCCCTCCTCCGACAGCGAGTCGAGCATCCGGTCGAGCACGACGGCCGGGGTCGCCTCGATCCGAACCACCGCGCCGGTTGCGTCCATGTCGCCCATGTCTGGCCTCCAGGATCCAAGATTGCGGACATTTCGGATCCTACCATGAGCTTGCTGGGCTGTAAACGGCTTCTAGCGTCCTGTCTTGGATCCAATAGCGGTGATCGCGGATCCCAGAATGACAGGTGCCTGGCCCCTAGGTGCCTGGCGCCGGGACGGCGCCTTCGAGCGGAGCGGCAGGGGGACCCGGAAGGGCGCGGTGCTCTCGCGCTCGCGCCAGCCGGGCCAGTTGGCGGTCGCCTTCATCACACCGCCATCGTGCAACCGCGCGACCCGCGGCGCTATGGCGCAAATGCGTCGGTCGGGGCGGAAACCGTAAGCTCCGCCGATGGACGACGACCGGGCACGCGAGCTCCTGCAAGCGGAACGTGAGCGGATCGAGCGCGCACTCGCGCGACTCGGGCACGAGGACGACGGCGAGCTGGCCGACGAGTCCGACGCCGCGAACCTCGCCTCCGACCTCTATGAGGACGAGTTCGACGCGGGCCGCGCCGAGGACCTGCGCGGGCAGTTGGCCGCCGTCGAACGGGCGGAGTCACGGCTCGCCGCCGGCACGTACGGCCTGTCGGTCGAGAGCGGCGATCCGATCCCGGACGAGCGGCTCGAGATCGTGCCGACGGCCGAGCTGACGGTCGAGGAAGAGCGCAGGCACGCTCGCTGACGGGGTAGGTAGGCTCGATCAATGCGCGCCGGAGTCGATCTGGGCGGCACGAAGATCGATGTCCTGATCCTCGAGAGCGAGCGCGATGTGGTCGCCCGCGCGCGCCGGCCGACCCCGACGGAGGGCGGCGCAGCTGCGGTGGTCGCCGCGATTGCCGGAGCGGTCGAGGAAGCCGCGGACGAAGCCGGCGTCGAGGTCGACAAGCTCGGCGGAGTCGGCGTCGGCTCTCCCGGCGCCGTCGATCCCGCTGCGGGCACGGTCGGATTCAACTCGAATCTCGCAGGGGGCTGGACCGATCCTTACCCGTTCGCCGCCGAGCTGGCGCAGCTCACCCACACCAGCGTCGCGGTGGCGAACGACGTCGCCGTCGCCGCGTCCGCGGAGCTCGAGCTCGGCGCCGGGCGCGACCTGCCGTCCTTTCTCGCGGTCTGGTGGGGGACCGGCGTCGGGGGCTGCGTCGTGCTCGGGGGCCGGCGATGGGAGGGCAACGGCGCATCGGGCGAGCTCGGGCACACGGTGGTCAAGATCGGCGGCCGGATCTGCCCGTGCGGCCGCCGTGGCTGCGCCGAGGCGTACGCCGGCCGTGCGGCGATGGAGGCGCGGGCGCGTCAGCTCCACGACCGCGGGCAGCACACGAAGCTGTTCGAGCTCGCGCGCAAGGCGAATCGGGACAGGCTCACGAGCGGTGTGTGGGAGCGCGCGCTGGAGCACGACGACGACGTCGCGCGTGAACTGATCGACGAGGCCTACGGCGCGATCGGGGCCGCGTGCGCATCAGTCGTCAACCTCCTCGACATCGACGGCATCGTTCTCGGCGGCGGCCTCGGGACGCGCTTCGGGGAGACCGCGGCGGAGCAGATCCGCGAGCGGATGCGGCCCAGCATCTTCAACCCGACGCGCGACCCGCCCGTCCGTCCCGCCGAGCTGGGTGACGACGGCGGCGCGATCGGCGCCGGGCTGCTCGTGCGCTAGGAACCGAGGGCGTAGCGGAGGATCGCCGCCGCCGGGCCGTCGCCGGGCACGTCCTCACGACGGACGGCGAGCACGGTTCCCCCGGTTCGCCACACGCGCCGGGCGATCTCGTCGACGACGCCGTAGTTGACGGCATCGTCGGCATCGCTCAGCTCGATCGCCCCAGTCTGCTCGTCGATCATGCCCGGGACGCTCTGGTCGATGTCGACGAGAACGGTGTCGATCGCGCCGAAGGTTGCGGCGCGCGCGACGACGGCGAGATCGGCGGCGGCTCGAGACTCGGACTCGCGGCGGCGATAGAGCTCGAGCACGTCGCGCAGCGACGCCGCGTTGAGCTCGTCGAGGACGCGACGCGCGGCCTCGGCCAGCTCGGCGTCGCTCATGGCCTCCGGGCTACCGGAGATACCCGGGCCCGCGAGCAGTGGATACGTCGAGACCGATCGGTAGATCGATTCGAGCGGTTCCGCGGCGGCGAGGATGAGCGGCACGCCGAGCCCTCCGAGCAGGGGCCGCAGCGCCTGATCGACCTGGCGCGCGAACTGGCGCATCCGCACCTTCTGCCCCTCCGCACCCTGCAGGCGCCTGCTCGGGGACCGGTCGCGGATCGACGCCTTGCCGACCGAGCTCGCGACGTCACGCGGGAGCCCGGGGACGTCGACCGGCTCCGGGTCGACATCGGCCGTGACCTCGACGACGCGGACCGAGCCCTGGGCCAGCGCGAGCACGAGCGCGACCTGAGGGAACGCGACTGCCCGCAGGAGAGGCTTCACGTGGAAGCGATCCGAGACTTCCACCAGCGGGAGCAGATGGTTCGGCAGCCGGAAGGTCACGCTCGACTCCGGGGTGACGAAGACGGCAAGACTCCGCGCTTGATAGCGCCAGAGCTCCGGGTCGTCGGCGAGGTCGGCGATCGCATCTGCGACTGCGGCGATCTCGGACTTCGCCGTCCCTGCCTCCGCGAGCTGCCGCTCCGCCTCACTGGCGAGGTTCCGCAGCTCGATCCGCTCCGCTTCGCCGTCCGAGACCGGGTCGGTCGGCAGATAGATCGACACGCTCGCCGGTTCCCGGCCGTCGAGCAGCCGGTCGACCTGGGCACGCGTCGGCATGTCGGTGTGCAGGTTCATGAGTCGACCCGGTCGATCGGAACCCCCGCCGTACCCTACTCGGCGCAGACTGTCGTCGACGATGTCACCGGCGACCGGCAGCACTCGGGCGGTGGAGCGCTCGACGACCGCGGAAACGGGCGAGGAGCCGCAGGGAGCCAGCCTGGTCGTCCGCCTGATCGCGGCGGAGCGGTTGATCCGCGGCGTTCTGCTGTTCATCGCCGGCGTCTATCTGATCACCCACTCGCATAACGACTTCGGCCGCCTCGCCGACCGGATCGCACGGGCAGTGGAGCTCGATCCGCGACGGCCGTTCCTGCACCGGATCATCGTCAGGCTGCACAACCTGCACGCCTCGACGTTGCTCATCACCGGCATCGCGGCGATCTTCTACGGCGTCCTCGAGACGGTCGAGGGCGCCGGGCTGTGGCTCGACAAGCTGTGGGCGGAGTGGCTGACGGTAATCGCGACCTCGCTGCTGATCCCGTTCGAGCTCTACGAGCTCGTGCACAAGCCGAGCATGCTCAAAGTCGCCGGGACCGCAGTCAATGTCGCAATCGTGGCCTACCTCGCGCTGAGGCTGCGAAAGCGCCTCGCCCGCAGCTAGCTAGGCCGGCTGGTCGGCGAGGATCGCGGCCGCAGTCTCGGCGTCCGCCTCGTCGACGAGCACCCGGGCGCCGCCGCCGGTGAGATCGAACGGCAGTGCGCCGCCGGCATCGTCGGACGAGATGACGGACCGGATGCCGGCGGCCTCGAGCGTCGCCTGCGCGAACTCGGCGTCGCTGCGCAACGGATAGGTCGCGACGGGGATCATCACCGCTGATGTACCACACCGGCGGCACCCGAGGCTGCTGATCTAGGCTCGGGGCGATGGTGCCGGCCAGCCCCACGCTCTCCGCCTCGCAGCTCGACCGCCTCGCGTCGCTGGGCGAAGAACGCACCGCGGCCGTCGGTGACGTGTTGTATCGCATCGGCGATCGCACGTATCCCTTCATCGCGATTCGCGAGGGCGAGGTCGCGATCCTCGACGCGGCGGGAAACGAGATCGTGAGCCACGGCCCGTCCGGGTTCCTTGGTGAGCTGAACCTGCTCACCGGCCAGACCGTGTTCGTCACGGCGGCGGTGACGAAGCCGCTCCGCTACATCGCGGTCGACCGGGACGTGGTGCGCTCGCTCCTCTTCGAGGACGGGCCGTTCAGCGACCTCGTCCTCTCCACGCTGATCGAGCGGCGCGAGGCCCTGCAGCAGATCGACGGCGTCGGGCTCGAGATCGTCGGCCCGCACACGTCGGAAGCGACGGTGCGGATGCTCGAGTTCGCGCGGAGCAACCGCCTCCCGTACACCTGGGAGGACACCGTGCCGCCGGGTGGAAGCGACCCGCCGCTCGTCCGGCTCCCAGGGGGCGTCGAGCTGCATGCGCCTTCGATCGGGCAGGTCTCTCGATCGCTCGGGATCGGACTCGAGCTCGCGCAGCGAGAAGAGGTCGACCTCGTCGTCGTCGGTGCCGGGCCGGCCGGCCTCGGCGCAGCCGTGTACGGCGCCTCCGAGGGCCTCAACACCCTCGTCGTCGAGAGCACGGCGCTAGGCGGGCAGGCGGGCTCGTCACGGCGGATCGAGAACTACCTCGGCTTCCCGGCGGGCATCACCGGCTCCGAGCTGACGAGCCGGGCGGTGACACAGGCGCGCAAGTTCGGCGCGCGCACGGCGACGCCGTACCGTGCCCTGTCGCTCGAGCCCGGCAACGGCCGGCACATCGTCAGGCTCGAGGAGACCCACGAGATCGCGGCACGCGCGGTCCTGCTCGCGACCGGCGCGCAATACCGGCGCCTCCCAGTCGAGCGGCTCTCGGAGTTCGAGGGCCTGTCCGTCTTCTATGCGGCCGGCCCGCCGGAGAGCCGGCAGTGCGCCGGCTCGCGCGTCGCCGTCGTCGGCGGCGGCAACTCCGCCGGGCAGGCTGCGGTGTGGCTCGCCCGCGGCGGTGCGCTCGTCACCCTGCTGCATCGCCGTACCGACATCCGCGAGACGATGTCCGCGTACCTGGTCGACGAGCTCGACCGCGCCGGAGTCGCGATTCGCGACCGCAGCGAGATCGCCGAGCTGCACGGCGAGGACGGCAAGCTCGAGGCGGTCACTCTTCGCAGCGGCGAGCGGCTCCCGTTCTCGACCCTCTTCCTCTTCCTCGGCGCGCTTCCATGCACCGAATGGCTCGGCGACGCTGTTCGGCGCGACGACGACGGGTTCGTGCTCACCGGGTCGGGAGCCGATGCCGAGAGCCTGCTCGAGACGAGCGTTCCCGGCATCTTCGCCGCCGGTGACGTCCGCTCGGGCTCGACGAAGCGCTGTGCCACCGCGGTCGGCGAGGGGGCGATGGCAGTGCAGCTCGTGCACGCAAGGCTGGCGCGCCCCGCAGTCCCGGCTTGAGAGTCGCAACGGTGAGCGTCCGCGACAACCCGAGCGAGCTTCGATACGAGCTGGTCGACGACGACGGCGTCGTGATCGGCGAGATCCGCTACCGGCGCGAGCCCGGCGCGGTCGCCCTCGTGCACACCGAGATCGAGCCGGCGCACGAGGGGCACGGGCTCGGCGAGCTCCTCGTCGAGGGGGCGCTGCGCGATCTGCACGAGCGCAGGCTGCGGGTGATTCCCATCTGCCCGTTCGTCCGGGCGTGGATCGACCGCCACCCGGAGCACGCCGACCTCGTCACTCCGGACCCGGCAGGCCCGGAGTGAGCCTCTTCGGCCTCCGTCGCCACCCCGGCGCGGCGCAGCTGGGGGTCGAGTCACACCTTCCGGGCTTCGAGGGCGCCACCGGCTGGCTCAACTCGCCGGCGCTCCGCCCGGCCGACCTCAGCGGGCGCGTCGTGCTCGTCGACTTCTGGACCTACACGTGCATCAACTGGCTGCGCACGCTCGGCTACGTTCGTGCCTGGGCCGACAAGTACCGCGATCGCGGGCTGACCACCGTCGGCGTTCACACACCGGAGTTCCCGTTCGAGCGCGACGTCGACAACGTGCGCGCCGCAGCTACAGCCATGCGTGTCGAGTATCCGATCGCGCTCGACAGCGACTACGCAGTCTGGCGCGCGTTCACCAACATGTACTGGCCGGCCGTCTACATCGCCGATGCGCAGGGGCGGATCCGCTACCACCACTTCGGCGAGGGTGACTACGACGAGTGCGAGTGGGTGGTACAGCAGCTGCTCCGCGAAGCCGGTGGCGAGGACATCGGGGACGATCTGGTCGACCTCACGCCTACGGGCTACGAGGCGCAGGCGGACTGGACGAACCTCGGGTCACCGGAGACGTACCTCGGCTACCAGCAGGGGGAGAGCTTCGCCTCCCCGGGAGCGGCGGCACTCGACCGCACGACCCCGTACACCGTGCCCGCGTCGCTGCGGCTCAACACGTGGGCGCTCTCCGGCGACTGGAGCATCGCCGGCCGCGCGAGCGTCCTCGACGGGCCCGAGGGGCGGATCGTGTTCCGCTTCCACGCCCGCGACGTCAACCTCGTGATGGGCCCGCCGAGCAGAGACGTGACGGTCCCGTTCCGGGTAACCGTCGACGGCGAGCCCCCGGGCGACGCACATGGGATCGACGTCGATGCACGGGGCAACGGGCTGGTCGCCGAACAGCGCCTCTATCAGCTGATTCGCGAGCCGGGAGCGATCGCCGACCGGACGTTCGAGATCACGTTGCTCGCGCCCGGCGTCGAGGCCTACGTGTTCACATTCGGCTAGGAACGGGTGTGCCCGGACGGCCGGCTGCAGGCGAGCGCGATACAGTCGCGGTCCCATGTCGTTCGTCTCGCGCGGGTTTCACGGCCGGCGGCGATCCGACGCCGATCGCGGGCGCGTTCCGCCCGGCCAGTACGTGACCCCGGACTTCCCGGTTCTCTCCGCGGGACCGACGCCGCGCACGCCTCTCGACCAGTGGGACTTCTCGGTCACCGGAGAGGTGGACGAGCCGCGGCGCTGGAGCTGGGACGAGTTTCGCTCGCTGCCGAGCGAAGAGGTCACGCACGACATCCACTGCGTGACCAAGTGGTCGAAGCTCGACACGGTGTGGCGCGGAGTCTCGGTCGACACACTGCTCGACGGCGTCGATACGTCGGCCGAGCACACCGTGCAGCTCGCCGACGGCGGCTACACGACGAACCTGCCGCTCGAGGATCTGACCGGCGGGAGGGCGTGGATCGTCTTCGAGTACGACGGCGAGCCGCTCGACCCCCAGCACGGCGGCCCGGCTCGCATGCTCGTCCCCCACCTGTACTTCTGGAAGAGCGCCAAGTGGGTGCGCGAGCTGCGGCTGCAGGCGATCGACGAGCCGGGATTCTGGGAGACGAACGGCTACAACAACTACGGCGACCCGTGGCGGGAGCAGCGGTACTGGGGCGACTGACATGGCGCGTGGCGGACGTCGTCGACGTGGCCGCCGAGACGGCGCGCACCAAGACGATCGCCTTCGACGTCCCCGAATGGCCCGGCCATCGCGCAGGCCAGCACGTCGACGTCCGCCTGACCGCCGAGGACGGCTACCAGGCGGAACGCAGCTACTCGATCGCCTCGGCGCCGGACGGCGCCCGGCTCGAGTTGACCGTCGAGCGCCTCGACGACGGGGAGGTATCGCCGTACCTGACCGACGAGCTTCGACCGGGCGACCGGATCGAGCTGCGCGGGCCGGTCGGCGGGTACTTCGTCTGGGAGCCGGCCGAGGGTGGGCCGGTGCTGCTCGTCGCGGGCGGCTCGGGAGTCGTGCCGCTGATGGCGATGATCCGCCGGCGTGCCGCCGCCGGAAGCGACGCGGAGATGCGGCTTCTCTTCTCCTCGCGCGCCTGGGACGACGTGATCTACCGCGACGAGCTCGAACGGCGGGCGGGTGACCGGCTCCTCGTGGTGCATACGCTCACGCGCGTCCAGCCGGACGGATGGACTGGATATGCACGACGAATCGACGAGGCGATGCTGCGCGAGGTCGCCCCGGGCCCGAACGAACGGCCCCTGGTCTTCGTGTGCGGGCCGACGCCGTTCGTCGAGTCCGTCGCGAACGCCCTCGTACGGCTGGGACACGAGCCGCGCCGGATCAAGACCGAACGCTTCGGACCGACGGGAGGCTGACGATGGACGCATCGAGACTCGACGGCAACAGCGTCGCAGGGCTGCTGCATGAGATCTTCGGGACGGATATGACGCCGGCACTGGGAACGTGCGGTAACTGCGGCGTCGACGAGCCGCTCGGCGCGATGCACGCCTACCGCAGCGCCGGGGTCGTCCTTCGCTGCCCGCACTGCAACCACATGCTCGTCAAGATCGTCGACAGCGAGACCGCGACGTGGATCAGCTCGACCGGCGTCCGGACGTTGCGGATACCGAAACAGGAAGCCTGAGCGACCGTGCCGAGCCCCCCGGAGCCCCAGGCAGTCCTGTCACCGCTGACGGAGGCCGCGATCATGCTCGTGCTGACCGTCGATGCGGGCGGCGAGGAGACGACACGCGAGCTCCTTGCCGACCTGAGCGGCCTGAAGCGCTCGGTCGGCTTTCGCATCCCCGAGGGCGAGCTCACCTGCGTCGTCGGTCTCGGATGCGAGCTCTGGGACCGACTGTTCGGGTCTCCTCGTCCTGCGGCGCTGCATCCGTTCCGCGAGATCACGGGTGCCCGGCACACCGCCGTCTCGACGCCCGGTGACCTGCTCGTGCACATCCGCGCTCACCGTCTCGACCTCTGCTTCGAGCTTGCGCAGCGTGTGACCGACCGCCTGTCGGGCGCCGCACGCGTGGTCGACGAGGTGCACGGGTTCCGCTCGTTCGACGACCGCGATCTGCTCGGCTTCGTCGACGGGACGGAGAACCCCGAGGGGGACGCGGCCGGCGCCGCCGGCATCGTCGGCGACGAGGATCCGACCTTCGCGGGTGGGAGCTACGTCGTCGTCCAGAAGTACCTGCACGACCTCGCCGCCTGGGACGCGCTGCCCGTCGAGGAACAGGAGCGCGCGATCGGCCGGACGAAGTTGAGCGATCTCGAGCTACCCGACGACATCAAGCCGTCGAACTCGCACGTCGCGCTGAACACGATCACGGACGAGGACGGCGAGGAGCGGCAGATCCTGCGCTACAACATGCCCTTCGGCCGGGTCGGGATCGCCGAGTTCGGCACGTACTTCATCGGCTACACGGCCGACCCCGGCGTGATCGAGCAGATGCTGACGAACATGTTCGTCGGCAAGCCCGCGGGCAACTACGACCGGATCCTCGACTTCTCGACCGCCGTCACCGGAACCCTCTTTTTCGCCCCCGCTGCCGCATTCGTCGACGATCCGCCGGCAGGCCCGGCCGCGGCGCCCGCGCCCGCGGAGGAAGCCGTAGACGACCAGCCCGACGCCGAGGACGACTCGCTCGGAATCGGCAACCTGAGAGGAGCATCGCCGTGAACCATCTGCTACGACCGCTCGCCCCGATCAGCGACGAGACCTGGCAGCTCCTCGACGGAGAAGCACGCCAGCGTCTCGAGCCCGCGCTGGCCGCGCGGCGGCTCGTCGACTTCAGCGGGCCGCACGGCTGGGCCCACTCGGCCACGCCCCTCGGCCGGACGACGCAGGCCGAGGGCGCACCGGTCGAGGGCGTGTCGGGCCGTCGGCGGGTCGTCCTGCCCCTGGTCGAGGTCCGCGCCGCGTTCGAGCTGTCGCGCGAGGAGCTCCGCGATGCCGACCGCGGCGCCGACGACGTCGATCTCGCTCCTCTCGACGCCGCCGCCTTCCGCATCGCGAGCGCAGAGAACGCCGCCGTGCTCAACGGCTGGCCCGGCGTCGCGCGCGGCATCGCCGAGAGCTCCACGCAGGAGCCGGGATCGCTCGCCGGCGATCCGGACGGCTACCGGCACCAGCTCGCGCGCGCCGTCGAGCGACTCCTCTCGAGCGGGGTCGCCGGCCCGTTCGGGCTCGCGCTCGGAAGCGAGCACTACCGCCGAGTCACCGAGAGCGCACCGGACGGCTATCCACTGGTCGACCATCTGAAGTCGATCACGAACGGCCCGATCCTCTGGGCGCCCGGCCTCGACGGCGGCGTCCTCGTCAGCCTGCGCGGCGGCGACTTCGTCCTCGACGCGGGCCAGGACCTCTCCATCGGCTACGACTCGCACGACGCCGAGTCGGTACGCCTGTACCTCGAAGAGAGCTTCAGCTTCCACGTCGCCACCCCCGAGGCGGCGGTCGCCCTGAGGGGCTAGGCGCCGAACCGCGCGGGTGAGAGCGCCTCGCGCGGCAGCTCCGACGGCATCTGCCGGACGAGCTCACCGACCATGCGGCCCGTCGCGGGCGCGAGCGTGATCCCGAGCATGGCATGCCCGGTCGCGATCACGAGGTTCGGGACCCGGACGCTCCAGCCGACGATCGGCAGGCTGTCGGGCGTGCACGGGCGCAGCCCGGACCACGTCGTGTGCTCGCCGGGCTCGTCGAGGCCGGCGAGATAGATTCGCGCCTCGTCCAGCAGCCGGCGCGCCCTCCGCTCCGAAGGGCGCGGGTCGAGGCCGACGAACTCCATCGTTCCGGCAAGGCGAAGCGCACCGCCCATCGGCGTGGCCGCGAAGACGGACTCCTGGAAGATCAAGGGCAGCCTCAGCTGCGGCGCCGGCCCGACCGGAACCTGAACGTGGTAGCCCTTCCCGGGCTCGAGCGGGATCCGCGTTCCTGCAAGGCGCGCCAGCGGCGCCGTCCACGAGCCCGCTGCGAGCACGACCGTGCGCGGTCGCAGCACGCGCGCCGTGGTCCGAACGCCGGCGATCGACCCGTCGTGTGCGCGCTCGAATCCGGTCACGCTCGTCCCGAGCTCGAACCGGGCGCCGCGCTCCTGCGCCACCCGCGCGAGCTCGTCGACGAACCGGCCGGGCTCGCAGTGACCGTCCTCGGCCCAGAGCACCGCGCCCGCGATCTCCGGATTGAGCGACGGCTCGACGCCGCAGGCTCCTTCGGCGTCCAGCACCTCGGGCTCGAAGCCCTCGCGGCGCAGCAGCTCCGCGTCCTCTCGCAGCGCCTCCCAGCTGGGCTCGGTCGCGCAGACGTTCATCACTCCGTCTCGGCGGTAGCCGAGGTCGAGCCCGTCGCCGGTCAGGTCCTCGAAGAGGTCACGGCTCGCGCGCGACATGTCGCGGAGCACGCGCAGCCCGGCGACCATTCGGTCGCGGCGCGAGCACCGCGCCAGGAGCAGCCCGAACCGGAGGAGATCCGGCGACGGGCGCGGGCGGATGTGAACCGCTCCTCCGGGGCGCAGCCAGCCGGGCACGCTGCGCAGCACGCCGGGCCGCGCGAGGGGAATGCAATGGCTCGGCGAGACCAGGCCGGCGTTGCCGTAGGAGCATTCGGCTCCGACCGTCGGCCGGGCATCGACGAGCGCGACCTCGACGTCCCGGCCGGCGAGCTCGAATGCCGCGGCGACGCCGATCGCGCCGCCGCCGACGATCAGGACCTCGGGCGTCTCTCGGGAACCGGAGCTCACGTCCAGCCGCTGATGATCGTCGATTAGGCTGCCCGGCGGTGGGTCTCGCCGACTTCGACCGCGTGCCGCTGCTCTTCGGCCCCTCGCCCGTCCATCGTCTGCAGCGCCTCGAGGAGCAGCTCGGCGGCCGGGTCGAGATCTGGGCGAAGCGCGAGGACTGCAACTCCGGCCTCGCCTACGGCGGCAACAAGGTACGGAAGCTCGAGTACCTCGCTGCGGACGCGCTCGCACAGGGCTGCGACACGCTCGTTTCGATCGGCGGCGTCCAGTCGAATCACACGCGGCAGGTCGCCGCCGTCGCGGCGCGGCTCGGCCTCGCCTGTGTACTCGTCCAGGAGCACTGGGTGGACTGGCCCGATGTGGTCTACGACAAGGTGGGCAACATCCTGCTCTCCCGCATCATGGGCGCCGAGGTCCGGCTCGACCCGGCCGGGTTCGACATCGGCGTGCGGCCGAGCTGGGAGCAAGCGCTGGCCGACGTCGAGGAGCGCGGCGGCAGGCCGTATGCCATCCCGGCGGGGGCGAGCGACCACCCGCTGGGTGGGCTCGGCTTCGCCCGCTGGGCCGGCGAGGTCGCCGAGCAGGAGCGGGAGCTCGGGACCTTCTTCGACACGGTCGTCGTCTGCTCGGTCACCGGCTCGACGCAGGCCGGAATGATCGCCGGCTTCGCCGCGCAGGACCAGCCGCGTGCGGTGCTCGGGATCGACGGGTCGGCGACCGTGCCCGAGACGCGCGCGCAGATCACGCGCATCGCCCGCCGCACCGCCGAGGCGATCGGCCTCGGCCGCCCACTCGCCGACGACGAGATCGTCCTCCTCGACGAGTGGCATGCCGGCACCTACGGCATCCCGGACGCAAAGACCGTCGAGGCGATCCGCCTCTGTGCGCGGCTCGAGGGCATGCTCACCGACCCGGTCTACGAGGGGAAATCGATGGCCGCACTCATCGACCTCGTCGCCTCCGGGCGCATCGCGGCGGGCTCGCGCGTGCTCTACGCCCATCTCGGCGGGCAGCCCGCGTTGAACGGCTACGCCGGCGTGTTCTAGGTAACGCTCGCGGCCTCGCGGCTCAGGTGCTCCTCGAGCTGCCAGAGGGAATCGAGGTGCTCGCTCGCCCAGATCAGGTCGAGCGCGGGCCGCATCTTCGCCCGGTCGCCGCTGGCGAGCGCCGCGCGGACGCAGTCCACGAGCCGGCTGCGACCCGCCGCGTCGCGGGCGTGCGGCGGCGGCGGAGACGTGCCGCGCACGAGCGCATCGCCGAGCGTGACGTACCAGGCGCGGAGCGCGTGCACCTCGCCGTCGAGGTTGGCGGCGCACGCGGTGAGCCGCTCGTGCCCGTCGGTCAGCTGTGCGAGCGCCGAGAGCGACTGCGCGGCCCGGCGAAGGCGGGCTGCACCGGCGACCAGCGGTGCGAAGTTGACGGCACCGTCGCTCCGAGCCGCGCGCTCGCCGAGCGACTGACGGTAGGCATCGTCGAGACGATGCGCAGCAGCGGCCGCGGCAGCCGCCGTGGTCGCTGCGCCGTCGCCGCCGGCGACGAGGTCGCGCTCGGCCGCGACGACGTAGTCGGCGTTGCGCGCATAGGCGTCGGCGAGATTCTCGCGCAGGAGCGCGGCGGCGCCGCGCGGCCAGAACAGGACTCCGACGACGAGGCTGATCGCGAAGCCGATCGCCACGTCCTCGATGCGCACGAGGCCGACACGCCAGCCGACCGGCTGGATGATGTTGAACAGCACGAACAAGACGACGGTGAACCCGGCCTGTCCGGCGGCGAACGAGATCGCGCGCGGTGCATAGGAGCCGACCAGCACCGCAAACGGAAGGACGACCCACAGGACGTTCTCGTGCGAGCCGATCGCGATCACGAGCAGCGCGCCGACGACGATGCCGACAGCGGTGCCGGCCAACGCGGAGACGATCGACCACCCCGTTCCGAGCGCATTCGAGCGCAGCACCGAAAGGGTCCCGAGAACCACCCAGAACCCGTGCTGCACACCGAGGCGCTGCGCGACGTAGACGGCGATCGCGAGGCCGATCGCGCCGCGAATGCTGTTGCGGAACCACACGTCGCGAGGGCTTGTGTGCTCGACGGTCGTCCGCTCGGTCGCGTGCAGCACCGCGCGCCGTGGGAGCTGCTCGTCGGCGTCGGCGAGCGCGTGCCCGGTCGCGGCGAGTGCATACCGTGCTGCCTGCTCGGCCCCGCCCGAGAGCGCCCTGATTCGGAAGGCCGAAGCGAATGTCGACCGGAGCGCGGCCTCGTCCGCGACGGACGGGAGCGCGACGATCCGGCGGGCGAGCGCGTGCGCCAGGTCGCGCCGCGTCTCCTGGAGCCGGCCGATGTCCGGCCGGCCCTCCCCGCTTTCGAGCGTGACCGACGTCACCCTGAGCGCGTCGACGATTGCGGAGAGCGCCGCCGCGTTCTCCTGCGGGCAGACGTCGAGTGCGGGCGGCTGCGCCGGCGGGGCGAGCAGCGAGAAGATCCAGTCGAGCTCGTCGACGAGCGAGCCGAGAGCGGCCTGCCGGCGGGTGGGCCCCGACGGCTTGTGGGGTGCGGCGAGGAACCGCCCGCGAAGATCGCGCAGCGCCGCCCCCGTCTCGCGCACGCGGTCGGCGATCGTCGGAGCGTCCTGCTCGAGCTCCGTCGCGGCGAGCCCCGCGAGCGCCGTCGTCGCCCGGGCCGCATCGGTGCGCAGCGGCGCCTGCACGCGCAAGGGCCAGATCAGCAGCTGCGCGGCAGTTCCCACGACTGCGGCGAGCGCCCACCCTCCGAGCCGCGACGGCAGCGCCGAGTCCGGCGCAGCCACCATCGCCGCGAGGATGAAGGTCAGGAGCGCGGAAGTCGAGGCCGCCGCGAAATAGCCGTTGATGATCCCGGAGAACAGGATGACGAAGCCGATCACCGCCATCGCGACGGTCGCGAGCCAGGTGCTCCGCGAGCAGAACGTCCCGATCGTGATGTTCACCGCGCCGGCGCAGCCCAGCGACACGTAGGCGATCAGACGGCTACGGATCGGCCCGCTGAACTCGACGAGCACGAGCATCGCGAACGAGCCGAACGCCGCGAACGTCGCGAGCTGCGGATTGCCGATCACCTTGTCGGCGAACGCGAAGACCGCAGGCATCACGATCGCCGCGCGCACCGCGCTGCGCAGTGAGACGAGCCCAGGATCGTGGATGCGAAGCGCAGACCGCCAGTCCGTCATCGGGCCGAGGATACGGCCTAGAAGCGCAGCCTCCCGAGCCGCAGCCCGCCGACGCGCGTATCGGGCGCGACGGCGAGGAATGCCGGCACCATCTCGCTCGTCACCAGGCCCGCTTCGTCCGTCAAGCCGTCGACGATCTCGAACCACCGCTGGATGCGGTCCGGCGTGTCGACGAGCGTGGTCACGACCGGCACGCGACGGCGAAGCGCGAGCACACGGTCGCCGTGCGGCTCGTGGTCGCCGGAGAACCCCCAGATCCCACGGAGCGCCGTCGCGCCGCTCGCCTGCTCTTCGCGAAGGCGCCGGATCAGCTGCGTGTACAGCGGATGGCCGGCGTGGCGCGCTTGCTCGCCCGCGTACACCATCAGCTTCTGCCAGATTCGAAGGCCAGATTCATCCTGCTCGGGAAGATGGCGTGGCTCGGCGAGCAGCCGGCCGCCGCGCTTGCAGACTCGCACCCGCTCGAGCGTGACGATCGGGTCACGGAGGACCTCCGTGAGAGCCTGCAGCCCGCCGTTGACCGCATCGCCGGGCCCGACGCTCACGATCATCAGCGGAACACCGGCATTCTTCGCGAAGAACCGGGCGCGCCGCCGGCTTCCATGCATCATGCCGTCGACGCCGAGCAGCACCGTCGCGCCGGCGAGGCCCGACTGCCGGAGACGGTCGACGACGGAGACGTGCGCAGGACTGCCGTTCACGCGCTCGTCGCGGCCGAGGTACACGGTCAGCTTCGTCTCCTCGTGGAGCTCCGCCGGAAGCTCGACCCGACCCGGTGCACCGTCGAGGAGCCGGGCGCGCTCGAGTGTGATCAGCCCGCCCGGAAGCAGTGCCGAGACCTCCGACACGATCGACTCGATGCGAGCCGTTTCGTCGACGGCGACAGCGACGAGCGGCAGGTCCTCCGACAGCGTCAGGAAGCGGTCGCTCCGCAGCTGATGCTTGATCCCGAACCCCTCGACGGCCCGCATCAGCACGGCTGCGAGGATCCCGTGCGCCTCGAGGTGGTCGAACAGCGCATCCGACAGCAGCCGGCCGTCGGTGCGGTCGGACTCGCCGAAATACACCGTCAGCTTCAGGCAGTCCCTCACAACGCGCTCCCGAACGCGCGCCCGAGCGCCGCGGCGGCGAAGCCCGCGGCGAGGGAGACGCCGAGGTTCAGGAGCGCGAGACGCCGCTCGCCCTCCTCGCCGAGGCGCTCGGTCTCGAGCATCCACGTCGAGAACGTGGTGTAGGCGCCGAGGAAACCGGTCCCTGCGAGCAGTAGCCCGTCGCCGGCCAACCCGGCCCCGTTCAGGACACCGAGGACGAACGAGCCGCTGACGTTGACGACCAGCGTGCCGACGGGAAAGTCGCCCCGCACCCGCAACTGCACCAGCTCGTCCAGCCGGAAACGCGCGAGCGACCCGAGCCCCCCAACGGCGGCGACGCCGATCCAGACGAGCACGCTCACCAGAGCCTCGCCCGCCGCGTCAGCGCGGTCGTCAGATGCAGCGCAGCGAGCCCGGCCGAGGCGCTGACGAGCAGATATCCCGCCGCCGTCCAGAGATGGTCGTGCCGCACGAGCTCGAGCAGCTCGACCTGGAACGTCGAGAACGTCGTCAGGGCCCCGCAGAAGCCCGTCCCGAGCAGCGGCCGCCGGTACGTGGAAGGCGGCAGACGCTCCTGCAGGCGCGTCGTGAAGTAGGCGAGTGCCGCAGTACCGGCAACGTTTGCGATCAGCGTCGCCCACGGCCAGCCGTGCCCGTGGAAGGGAAACGCGCGCGTCAGCCCCGCCCGCGCGAGCGCGCCGACGACGCCGCCGGCGAAGATCGCGGCCTGCAGCTGGGTTCGGTGCCCGCGCGGGTAGCGTTGAGTCATGGACTACGTGAACCTTGGCGGGACAGGTCTGCGCGTTTCGCGGATCTGCCTCGGGATGATGAGCTACGGCCGGCACGAGAGCCGTGAATGGGCAATCGACCAGGACGCGGCGGAGCCGATCGTACGTCGTGCGGTCGAGCAAGGAGTGATCTTCTTCGACACGGCCGACGTCTACAACGGCGGTCAGAGCGAGGTGATCACCGGCCGGTTGCTGAGCACGTTGTTCGCGACGCGCGAGGAGTACGTCGTCGCGACCAAGGTGCACGGCAAGACGATGCCCGGCGAGAACGGCGGCGGCCTCTCGCGCAAGCACATCCTCGCGTCGATCGACGCATCGTTGCAGCGGCTCGGGCTCGACTACGTCGACCTCTACCAGATCCACCGCTGGGACCCGCGCACGCCGGTCGAGGAGACGATGGAGGCGCTCGCAGCCGTCGTCGCGGCCGGCAAGGCGCGGTACATCGGCGCCAGCAGCATGTTCGCGTGGCAGTTCGCAAAGGCGCAGCGCGTCGCTTCGACACCGTTCGTGTCGATGCAGAACCACTACAACCTCCTCTACCGGGAGGAGGAGCGCGAGATGATCCCGCAGTGCATCGACCAGGGCGTCGGCGTGCTCCCGTGGAGCCCGCTCGCGCGCGGCCTGCTCGCAGGCAACCGAACGCGCGAGGGCGAGCGGCTGACCGTCCGCGCGCGAACCGACCCCTTCGGCGACAGCCTCTACACGACTCCCGAGGCCGACTACGCCGTCGTCGAGCGCGTCGCCGAGGTTGCGTCGGCGCGCGGGGCCGCGCCGGCTCAGATCGCACTCGCCTGGCTCCTGCACAAGCCCGGCGTCACCGCACCGATCGTCGGCGCGACGCGAGTCGAGCACCTCGACGATGCGATCGCCGCCGAGCAGTTCGCGCTCGACGACGACGAGATCGAGCGCCTCGAGGAGCCCTACGTCCCACATGCCGTGTCCGGGCACGACTGACGTCAGAAGCGCTGCACGGTCAACCAGGCGGCGCCGTCCGGGTCCGCCGCGATCCCACCGGGGGTGAGCTCCGGAGGGGTCGCCTTTCCCGGCGTCGATTCGGGGAAGCCGTGCGTGAGGACGATCGTCCGCAGGACGTCTCCGGTCGGCCCGTCCAGCTCCGAGATGCTGTGGTCGAGGTTGTTGACCACCCAGACGTACCTGCTTCCCGCCGCGATTGCGAACGGATCGGCGCCGACGGAGATGAGGCGGAAGAGGCCCGTGTGCAGGTCGACTCGTGTGACCTCGTTCTCTGCGGGATTGGTCGCCCAGACGGCGTCCGACCCGAGCGCGAGCGCATCGGGCGAGAGGCTCACGGCCAGCGTCCTGAGCGTGCGGCCCGTGCGCCCGTCGACCTCGAGGATCCGATTGCGGAAGCTCTCGGCGACCCAGACGAGGCTCCCGTCGGCGACGACCCCGGACGGCCCGGCGAGGCCGTGGCGGAGCAGGCTGCGATGCAGGGTGACAGGGTCGACCCGGACCAGGGTCCCACTGCTCTGGTTCGTGACGAAGACGGCGCTCCCGACCGCGAGCGCCGTCGGCTGCGACCCCACGGGGACGATCTGGGTGATGCGGCCGGTCCGCTCGTCGATGCGCGAGAGGTTCCCGTCGTACGAGCTGAGGGCCCACGCAGCCCCGGCGCCGGTGGCAAGCGCCGTCGCGGGCGCAGTCGTTCCCGCTGCCGTCGCCGCGCGCCCCCCGCGTGAGAGTCGCGTCACGGTCTGATCCTCGAAGTTGACCGTCCAGATCGCGAGCCGGTCGAGGGCGACGGAGCCCGGCGCGGTCCCGACGGCGAGGGACGTCGTCGCGCGTCCTGTCGACGGGTCGAGGCGCACGACGGTGTCGGCGGTGATGTGGACGGCACGACTCCGGTGACCGGCCAGGACGAACCACGCCCCGAGTGCGAGCGCGATGCACACCGCTGCGGCGCCGACACCGATCAGCCGCCGGCGACGCCTACCTCCCACTGTGCGCGGGGCCGGGGAATCGAGGCCTGGGTCGTCCGCGAGGATCCTCCGGTTCACTTCCTCGAGCTCTCGGCCCGGCTCGAGGCCGAGCTCCTGGCTCAGGAGCCGCTCAGCGTCGCGGTAGCTCTGGAGCGCGTCGGCCCGCCGCCCGGCGCGGTAGAGCGCGATCATCAGCTGGGCCCGGAGCCGTTCGCGGAGCGGATTGGCCGCGAGGAGCTCCTCGAGCTCGACCACGAGCCCGGGGCCCCGGCCGGCGGCGAGCTCGGCCTCGAACCGGCGCTCGGTGAGCACCAGCCGCAGGTCCTCGAGCCGGTGGATCTCGGCCTGCGCGAACTCCATCGAGGCGACCTCGGCGAGCGGCCGGCCGCGCCAGAGGGCGACCGCCTCGCGAAGCGTCTCGGCGGCGCGGACGGGATCCTCGGCGCGGGCGCGCTCGGCAAGCGCGAGCGCGCGGTCGACGTCCAGCTCGCCGGCCTCGACGCGCAGCACATAACCGCGCGCCTTCGTCTCCAACCTGTCGCCGCCGAGCTCGCGGCGGAGGCGCGAGACCCCGTTCTGGATGATCTTCGTCGCGGTCGCGGGCGGCCGGCCGTCCCAGAGATCGTCGATCAGGACGTCGACCGTGACGGTGTCGTTGCGATGGACGAGCAGGTCGAGCAGGAGCGCACGCTCCCGTCCGGCCGGGACGACTACCGGATCGCCGCCGTCGTCGAGTTCGAGCGGCCCCAGGATCCGGAACTCCACGTCGAGACCATATTCCGGCGCGGTTACCGCTCACTGGACGGGTCCTGACTTCGACCCGTCAGCCTCGATCTACGCGACGATGGAGAGGAGAGCACGAGAAATGCTGAGACGAATCCTGATCGGGTTGGGCGCGGCGCTCGCGGTCGGAGTCGTGGGTGCCGGGGCGGCTCCGATGCCGCTCCACGCGACCACGTCGATCCGCTTCCCGTACGCCGACTCGTCCTACGCGGCGCTCGGTTCGGGCGCGGGATCGGTCTGGGCCTTCGTGCCGTCGAACGGCGTCCTCTACCGGTACGACGACCGGAGCGGGAGGCTGGTCGCCCGCATCAGGCTCGGGCCCACCCCTTCGTCGGCGGTGGTGGCGAACGAGCCCGAGGGCCGGGTCGTCGTCGCGGGCGGCTTCGTCTGGGTCGCCGATCAGGCAAGCCAACGGCTGATCAGGGTCTCACCGGGCTCGAACCGGGTCGTCGCCCAGGTGCGGCTCGCGGATCCCTACGACGTCGCGCTCACGTCGGGCGCCGTCTGGGTCCCGGAGTTCGGCCCCTACCGCGTTGCCCGCCTCGACCCGGCCACGAATCGCGTGATGTCGTCGATCGCCGCCGTCGGACCGACCTCGGCGGCCATCGGCGACGGGTCGCTCTGGATCGTCGCTCATCGATCCGACCAGGTGCTCCGCGTCGACCCGAAGACCGGCATGACGCTCGCGACGGTCTCCCTGCGGCGCGGCTCGGGCCCGGAGGTTGCACGCTTCGGGGACGGCGCGCTCTGGGTCTCCACGCCCGGGACCAACTCACTGACGCGCATCGATCCAGCCACCGGGAAGGTCGCGGTCACCATCCCGCTCCCGTCGGGCGCCCAGGGCGGCCTGCTCGCCGTCGGCGGCGGGTCGGTCTGGATCGAGAACTTCGTCGGCGTTTACCGGATCGATCCGCACCTGAACGCGATCACGGGAAAGCTCTCCGTCTCGCATCCGGGCCAGTGCGGTGCGAGCCCGCTGATCGATGCCCCGTGCGCAGGGCCGATTGCCTACGCGGGCGGATCCCTCTGGGTGTACGACCCGGTCGGCAAGCGCATCCTGCGCGTCCCGAGCGCGTAGCGGCGCTGGCGGCCGAACCGCGCTCCGTGGGCCGCTACGCGACCCACGGAGCGCTCACACTTGCTAGGCGGCGAGCCGGCGCTTCGCCTTCTCGACCGAGGGCAGCGCGCCCTTCGTCTTGGCGAGCACGCGCGCGCGGACGTCGACCGAGGCCGGCTTGGGGCCGATCGTGATCACCTCGCCGGTGGCGGGGTTCCGGCCCTCGCGTGCCTTCGTCGGCGGCTTCACCCGGACGGTGAGCTGGACGAGGTTGCCGATCTTCACCTTCTCGGCGTTGCCGATCTCGCCCAGGACGACCTCCTCGAGCGCCTCGATGGCGTCCTTGGCCTGCGCCTTGGAAAGCCCGGACCGCTCGGCGATCGCGGCGGTGAGCTGGGTCTGAGTCAGAGGCATCCGCTTACTCCTTGTCGTGGTGTGGTCGGCCTGAGATTCAATCGGGGCCTGCGGACGGCACGCGGCCCGGCTCCCTCGCCGGATGCTCCTTTCAGGTCTCGCAGGCCCTTCCCGAGGTCCGCTGGGCAAGCCGCCTGGTCGTGTGGGACGCTGCGTCCGCTGCACACGACGTGGAGGAGGCCGAATGCTGCTTCAGACGATCGATCCCGCGACGGGAGAGGTCATCGGCGAGGTGCCGGACGCGAGCGCCGCGGACGTCGACGCCGCCGTCGCACGTGCGCGTGAGGCGTTCCGGCCGGACGGCGGCTGGCGCTCGCTCGCTCCGTCGGCTCGGGCCCGGCTCATCTGGAGGATCGGGGACTTGATCGAGGAGAACGCCGACGAGCTCGCCGAGCTCGAGACGCGCGACCAGGGCCAGCCGATCGGGATCTCGCGGAACGTCAGCGTGGCAGCCGCGGCCGAGCACTTTCGCTACTACGCAGGCTGGGTCACGAAGATCGCCGGCGAGACGAACCCACTTTCGTTCCCGGGCGCCTTCAACTACACGCTCCGAGAGCCGGTCGGCGTGTGCGGGTTGATCATCCCGTGGAACTTCCCGCTCCTGATCACGGCCTGGAAGGTCGCGCCGGCGCTCGCCTGCGGGAATACCTGCGTCGTCAAGCCGGCCGAGCAGACGCCGCTCACAGCGTTGCGGCTCGCCGAGCTGATCGCGGAGGCAGGCGTTCCGGAAGGGGTGGTCGAGGTCGTCACCGGCGGCCCGGACGCCGGAGCCGCCCTGGCCGCCCATCCCGGTGTCGACAAGATCTCGTTCACCGGCTCGACCGAGGTCGGCCGTGCGATCGTCGAGGCGTCGGCGGGCAACCTGAAGCGGGTCTCGCTCGAGCTGGGCGGGAAGAACCCGGCGATCGTCTTCGCCGACGCGCCGCTCGAGGGCGTCGTCGCAGGGGTCCTCCAGGGCGCGCTGCTGAACACGGGCCAGGTGTGCGCCGCGTACAGCCGCGTCTACGTGGAGCGCGCAGCCGCCGACGCGTTTGCCGAGGCGGCCGCGGCGGCCGTATCGTCGATGAAGCTCGGGCCGGGACTGGAGCCGGAGACGCAGCTCGGCCCGCTCGTCACCCACGCGCACCGGGAGAGCGTCGAGCGCTACATCCGGCTCGGCGTCGACGAGGGCGCCGAGCTCCTGTGCGGCGGCGAACGGCCCGGAGACGGTCTCGAGCGCGGCGCCTTCCTGACTCCCGCCGTGTTCGCGGGCGTCGACGACTCGATGTCGATCGCGCGCGAGGAGATCTTCGGCCCGGTCGTCTGCGTGCTGCCGTTCGACGACGTCGACGAGGTGGTCTCGCGTGCCAACGACACCGAGTACGGCCTCGCCGCGTCGATCTGGACGCGCGACGTCGCACGCGCGCACCGGCTCGCCGCAGCCGCGCGCGCCGGCAACGTCTGGGTCAACATGCCGAACCCACTCGACGCGGCGGCGCCGTGGGGCGGGATGAAGGCGAGCGGGTGGGGCCGTGAGATGGGCAGGGACGCCATCGATCTGTACACGGAGGTGAAGAGCGTCTGGGTGTCGCTCGCGTGAGCGGCGCGGACGTGATCGTCGTCGGAGCCGGCTCGGCCGGCGCCGTCGTCGCGCGCCGCCTGGTCGACGGCGGCGCGCACGTCCTCCTGCTCGAGGCCGGCGGCCGCGACGACAACCCGGCGATCCACGATCCCGGCCGCGTCCACGAGCTCTGGTTGTCGGAGGTCGACTGGGCGTACGAGACGGTGCCGCAGCGACACGCGGCGGACCGCCTCCTGGCGTGGCCAAGGGGTCGGGTGCTCGGGGGCTCGAGCTGCCTCAACGCCATGATCTGGGTCCGCGGCGCACCGCTCGACTTCGACACGTGGGCGGAGCTCGGAGCAGAGGGCTGGACGTGGGAGGACGTCCGCCCGGTCTACGAGCGGATCGAGCGCCGCGAGCCTGGCGGCCCCGGCACGGTGAGCCTGCTCACGCGCTTCGAGCCGGACGCGATCCACACGTCGATCGCGGAGGCCGCGCAGGCGTGCGGCATCCCGCTCAACGAGAACTACAACGGCGAGACCCAGGACGGCGTCTCGTTCATGCAATACAGCATCGAGAACGGGATCCGGCACAGCACCGCGGCCGCGTACATCCGCCCCGTCGAGAGCGACCCGAGGCTCACGCTCGTCACCCGCGCGCTCGCCAGGCGGCTGCTGTTCGACGGCACCCGGTGCACCGGGGTGGAATGGTCCCGGGATGGCCGCATCGAGCGCGCGGAGGCGCAGCGGATCGTCGTCTGCGGCGGGACGATCGGATCGGCGCAGCTCCTCCTGCAATCGGGCGTCGGGCCGGCGGATCACCTGCGTGCGATCGGCGTCGAGGTCGTCGCCGACCTGCCCGGAGTCGGCGAGAACCTGCACGACCATCTCCTCTCGCCCGTCATCTACAGCGCCGAGCGTCCCGTGGGCTTGCCCTCTGCCGGGCTCCCCGCCTGCCAGACCCACCTGTTCTGGCGCAGCGATCCGGCGTTGCCGGCACCCGACATCCAGCCGATCCACTTCATGTTCCCGATGTACGAGCCGTGGATGAGCGGGCCCGACAACGGCTTCACGCTGATGGCGGGGATGGTGCGGCCCGCCAGCCGAGGCACGCTGCGGCTCACCGGCCCGGCCGCCGAGGACCCGGTGGCGCTCGACCCGAACGTTCTCGCGTGCGACGCCGACGTCGGACGCCTCTCGGCGGCGGTCGATCTGTGCCGCCGGATCGGCGCGGCCGACGCGCTTCGGGAATGGGGCGCCGTGGAGCGGTATCCCGGCCCATCGGTCGACTCGCCCGAGTCGGTACGCGCGTACGTGCGCGAGACCGCGATCACGTACCACCACCAGGTCGGCACGTGCAAGATGGGCACCGATTCGGCCGCCGTCGTCGATCCCCGGCTTCGAGTGCACGGGATCGACGGGCTACGCGTCGCCGATGCATCGATCATGCCAGTGGTCACCACGGGAAACACGAACGCGCCGTCGATCATGATCGGCGAACGGGCGGCGGACTTCCTGCTCGCCGATGCGTAGCGCAGTCGAGGCCTGGCGCGCGAGCGTCCCGGATCAGCCCGCGCCGTTCGCGGCCGCGAGCGCCGCAACGAGCGCGTACCTCGTCCGTGGCGAGGAGCTGCTCGCCGGCCTCCCTCCCGCTCGCGAGCGCGGGGCGGCGGAGGCCGATACCGCGGCGCTGCTCAGGGAGGGGCTCGACGCCGAACGTGCACGCTTCCTGCGGGCGCATATCGAAGACGTCTATACGGCGCTCACCGACGACCTGCGGCTGGCGGTTCGCGACGAAGCGCTCGTGTACGACGCCGCGGAGCGCTTCCCCGGGCTCGTCCCGACCCGCGCGCAGGTCGCGGAGGAGCGCCGGCGATCGCTGCCCGACAAGACCGGGGTCGAGCTCGCTCAGGGCATCTTCCTCTCGTTCGTCCTCGCCTCGCCGCGCTGCGGCGCGCACCTCGTCTGGTCGATGCTGCGTCCGACGAACGAGGCGCTGGCACGGCTCGACGACTTCCGGGCGACGGGCGTGGCCGACCTCGGGCACACCTACCTCGAGCGGCGCGGCCCGGTCGCCTACATCGAGATCCGGAACGAACGGCACCTCAACGCAGAGGACTGCGTGACGCTGCCCACCACCGAGGTCGCCGTCGACCTTGCGCTGCTCGACCCGGAGATCGAGGTCGGCGTCATCCGCGGCGCCGTGGTCGACCACCCGCGCTACGCGGGAAGACGCATCTTCGGCGCGGGGCTCAACCTGACGCACCTCTACCACGGCAGCCTCGACTTCATGTTCTTCGTCACCCGCGATCTCGGCTACGTGAACAAGCTGTTCCGTGGGCTGAGTGCTCCCGTGCACCATCCGGGCGAGCCCGAGGACACGACCGAGAAGCTCTGGATCGCGGCGGTCGAGACCTTCGCCATCGGCGGTGCCTGCCAGCTCCTGCATACGGTCGATCACGTGGTCGCGACCCGGGGGACGCGGCTCTACCTGCCGGCGCGGAAGGAGGGCATCCTCCCGGGTGCGTCCAACCTGCGGCTCGCGCGATCGGTCGGCGACCGCCTCGCACGCCGGGCGATCCTGTCGGGTCTCGAGTTCGTCGCCGGCACGCCCGACGGCGATCTGCTCTGCGACGAGGTCGTGGGCTCGACCGAGGAGATGGACGCCGCCGTGGCCGCACGAGTTGAGACGCTGACGAGCTCGGGGCTCGTGAACGCCGCCGGGAACAGGCGCGCCCTCCGCGTCGGGGCCGAGCCGCTCGATCTCTTCCGCCGCTACATGGCGACGTTCTGCCGTGAGCAGGCGTACTGCTACCTCAGCCCGGCGCTCGTCAGCAACCTCGAGGAGCACTGGAACGCCCATGAGCGCCGCCTCTAGCGCCCTCATCTGGGACCGTGCCGAGCAGATGCCGCGAGGCGAGCTGCGCGCGCTTCAGCTCGATCGCCTGCGCAGCAGCTTCGGGGTCGAGCTCGACTCGCTCGAAGGGCTCTCGGCACTCCCCTTCACGGGCAAGTCCGACCTGCACGACGCTTTCCCCTTCGGCCTCCTACGCGCACCGGTCGCGAGCCTCGCACGCCTGCACGCATCGAGCGGGACACGCGGGCGGCCCACGGTCGTCGGCTACACGCCGGCCGACCTCGACGCCTGGACCGATCTGATGGCGCGGTGCATGACGATGGCGGGCGTCCGGCCCGGGATGCTCGTCCACAACGCCAACACGTACGGCCTCTTCACGGGCGGCCACGGCTTCCAGCAAGGGGCCGAGCGGATCGGAGCACCGGTCCTGCCCGTCTCGGGCGGCTTCACGAAGCGGCAGGCGCTGCTGCTGCACGAGCTCGGCGCGCAGGTTCTGGTCGCAACGCCCTCCTACGCGCTCGTGATCGCACAGGCGGTCAACGAATCGGGGATCGATCCGGCCGCGCTTCGCCTCGAGCTCGGGTTGTTCGGCGGCGAGCCATGGACCCAGGGCCTGCGTGAGCAGATCGAACGGTCCCTCCCCGGCCTCCGCGCAGTCAACTTCTACGGGCTCTCCGAGATGTGCGGCCCCGGTGTCGCCTCCGAGTGCGTCGAGGTGCGCGACGGCCTTCACGTTCAGGAGGACCACTTCCTGGTCGAGGTCGTCGAGCCGGAGACGGGCGCTCCGCTCCCCGAGGGCGACGAAGGCGAGCTCGTGTTCACGACGTTGTTGAAGGAGGCAATGCCGCTGCTGCGCTACCGCACCGGCGACATCGGCTCGCTCACGCTCGCGCCTTGCGCCTGCGGGCGGACGACCGCGCGGATCCGCGGGCTGCGCGGGCGCCGCGACGACATGATCATCATCCGCGGCGTGAACGTGTATCCGTCGAACGTCGAGCACGCGCTGCTCTCCGTGCCCTGGGCAGCGCCGCACTACCAGCTGATCGTCGAGCGCACGGGCAGCATGGACGAGCTCACCGTTCAATGCGAGCCCGCCGGTCCCGACGTCGACGTCGAGACGCTCGGCAGAACGGTCGAGCGGGTGCTGCACGAGCAGCTCGGAATCCGCATCCGGGCGGAGGTGCTCGAGCGCGGCGCCGTTCCTCGGAGCGAAGGCAAGGCGGTGCGGGTCGTCGACCGCCGGGCGTGACGGCGCTCTCAGGCCGAGTGCTCGAGCGCGAGCGGGAGCCCGAGCCGTTCGAACACCGACGGTGAGAGGAACGCCGTGACCTCCGCGACGCGATCCTCGCGGAGCGTCAGCACGTCGAGCGCATGTGCGGCGAAGACCCCCGAGTGGTCGTCCCATAGGTAGCACAGCACCGCCTGTTGCCCGTTCACGCGCACCGGCGCGTGGAGCCAGCGGAGCGGAAGCGGCCATTCGGCCAGGAACGCGACGAGCGCGTCGCCCCGGTACCACGTCGACGCGGGCGGCATCGACCACGTCGCGTCTTCGGTGAGCAGCGCGACGACGACGTCGACGTCGCCGCTCTCCATCGCCTGCGCGTACCGGTTCACGAGCGCGCCGACACGGCGGTCGCCGAGCGCCTGAAGCGTCTCCTCCTGGCTGACGGCAGGACGCCGCTCGTCGATCGTCTTCCGCGCGCGCTGTAGCGCGCTGTTCGCCGACGGCACCGTCGTCTCGAGGATGGCGGCCGTCTCGCGGGCCGAGTACGAGAGCACGTCGCGAAGGATGAGCGCCGCTCGCTGCAGCGGCGGCAGGTGCTGGAGCGTCGCGAGGAACGCGAGCTCGACGCTCTCGCGCCGGGAGTAGCGGGCCTCGGGCGACGCCTCGTCGAGATCGAGCAGGTCGTTCGGGCAGGCTTCGATCCAGACGGACTCGGCGAGCGGCCGCCCCGGCCGCTCGCCCGTGGCAGCGGGCGGCCCGGCGTCGATCGGGAGCGCCCGAGCAGGCCTGCGTTCGATCATCCGCAGGCAGACGTTCGACGAGATCGCATACAGCCACGTGTTGAGCGAGCTTCGCTCCTCGAACCGGTCGAGTGCCCGCCAGGCGCGGAGCAGTGTCTCCTGCACGGCGTCCTCGGCGTCGTGGACCGAGCCGAGCATGCGGTAGCAGTGAGCGCGCAGCCGCCTCTCGTGCGGCGCGACGAGCGCCTCGAACGCGGCCTCGTCTCCCCGCCGCGCCGCCGAGAGCAGGCGCTCCTCCGCTACGGGCGCGACAACCACGGGCGCCTCACGCGCGGCCTCGGCCCGACCGGCGGCCGGCGCTTCGCGTCGACCTCCCCGGTGGCCTCGAAGAGGAGCACCCGTGCCAATCCGAGCTGATCCATTCCACCTTCACCCCCAGTTTGCTCGTTTGAAGGCTCTGATCCGGACCGGCGGCAAAACTCATCGCCGGTGCACTTGGTCAGTCGCGCCGCGCGCCGGGCCCCAGCGCGTCGAGCGCGGCCATCTCGCTGCTCGAGAGCTCGAAGCCGAAGACCGCGGCGTTCTCGGCGATCCGCTCGGGCCGCGCCGACTTCGGGATCACCGGGATCTCGTGCTGGAGGTGCCAGCGGATCACGACCTGCGCAGGCGTGGCGTCATGTGCTTCCGCAATGCGGGCGAGGCGCCGGTCGCGCAGGTTCGTCGTCCTGAGCGGGCTGTAGGCCTCGAGGCGGACGCCGAGCTCCTGGTGCCGGGCGACCGTGTCCGGGTCGTAGAGAGCCGGCCCCCATTCGATCTGATTGACGGACGGCGCCCGGCCCGTCGCGCGAACGAGCTCGCCGAGCTGCCCGACGCTGTAGTTGCTGACGCCGACCGCCCGCGCGAGGCCGTCGCGCGCCGCGTCGAGGAAGCGCTCCCAGACGTCCGGGCGCGCACCGCCCTGCGGCGGCCAGTGAACGAGCCAGAGATCGACCTGGTCGAGCCCGAGCGCCTCGAGGCTCTCGAGCAGCGCCTCGCGCTCCTGGCCGGCGCGGTCCGGCCACATCTTGGTCGTCACGAACCCTTGATTCCGACGGAGGCCTGAGCGGGCTGTTCCCGACGATCCCGGTAGGGGCGTAACCGAGCCGCTACACGTTGCTGCGCCCGGCCTTGCGTGCGTCGCGCCGGGCCGGGAGCGCTATGGCGTGCTCGAGGAACTCATCCATGAAGTCGAGTCCGTCGATTGCATCCGCCTCGTCAACCTCACCGAGCGTCGTGGGATGCGCGGCTTCGTCGCCAGCGATGCGCGTCTCGTGTGCGAAGTCCCGGAGCGCGTCGGTGATCTTGTGGCGCGCATGAAGGTCATTGATTTCCGCCTTGAGGCCGTCACCCTTGGCATCGAGTTGGCGCACGGCCCGTTGTATTGCGGCACGCCCCATGATGATCGCGGCGCGGTAATCACCACCCCAGCAGCAAGACCACGCCTCCAGGCGGTCGGCCTGAATAGCGTCGGGGAGCCCAGGTATGGGCTCGGCCGCGCCGCGTGGGATGAGCTTGGGACCGTCAATGACGGATGGATACCTGCCCTCGTTCATGTCGAAGAACACGAGGCTCGGCATTCGGCATTGCGACCGCGGGCATATATACGTCGCGTGGACGCGGACCTCCCATTCGCCGGGCACAGGGGTCGCGCGCTTGTCGTACGCGAGGATTCGCCCGATTCGCGCCATGGCGACGGCCTTGCCGCAGTAGCCGCATTGCGCGTCGAGCGGGTCCGGGACAAAGTCGTCCCAGATGGACCGGTCAACGTCGGCGCGCTGTAATGCCATGGTGCCGCAGGTTACTCAGGGTTCCGGCGACGCTGGGCGGCCATAGCGCACTCGGGCGTCACCTCACCGGCTCAACAGTCCAGATGCCGTCGTACTCATCGGCGTCCGACAGCGGGATCACCTCGATTATCCGATACGCCGGTAGCCCGCCCGCGTACAACGTGTCGCCGGGACGCCACAGCGATGCCGACGTAGTCACGTAGTCGTCGAGATCGGTGCCGTCCTCGAGATAGACGCGATACCGAGAAGTTGCTGCCATCGTCCCCTCCCTAGTTGACGATCGGGGCCGATCGGCAACTTCGACGATAGCGGGCGTCAAAACCTCCCGCCGGAATTCTTGCTGATCTCGCGGCAGGGAGTTGCGCCTTATTCGCTTCCCGGCAGGCTCCGATAGTAGACGTCTACTCGTCGGCGGATTGACGGAACAACCGACCTAGCGACGCCACGCATAAGCACCCACCGGTGGGAGCGTTCAACACTCGCTTGTCGCGCCTGCGAGATCAGCCCGCTGATCGCAAGCCCACAGCAAAAGCCGCTGCCAACTGCTGCGAGTGGCCGCAGGACGACTCCAGCGACAACCAGCGCAATGAGATACCAGCAGGCCAGGGCAGTACGGAGTGCCGAACGCGGCACGGACTCGACTTCTGCCCCCGCTGGAAGCTCCGGCATGCTTGCAAAGGCGTCGTGGAGCGTCCTACGTCGTTGCGATCGAAGAGCCAAGAGGCCCACAACGATGAAAATCGCGAGCTCGGCGTAACTCCCAAGACAAAGGGCAAGGCCCGCCGCAGCGATCAATGACTCCCACAAGACCAGTTGCAACGTTTCGCGACGGTGTGGTGTGACGAAGACTCGCGTCGTGCTCGTCGTTTCCGCCCGGCTCATCCGTTGCCGCAGCTCGCCAGCACGAGCATTAGAATCACCCCGATCGCCGGGAGACAAACCCGCATGGCCGGAGGGTAGGCCAGCTGACCAGGGAGCAACAGCCCTCGCCTGCGCCAGTGTTCAGGAACGTTCCCTGAGCCGAGCAACGACGCCCTAGGGTCGAGGCTGCCGATCGGCCCCGATCGCTAACGAGGAGGGGACGATGGCCGCGACTTCTAGGTACCGGGTCTAAGCGGCTCCGAGCGTTATCAGTCGAACGGGTGATCAGACCTCGTTCAGGATGTCCGGGAGGGGCATCGATCAGCAGGCTGTCGTGGAGATCCAGCGCGGGCGACTGACGACCTCGCCGCTTCGCACCTGGACACTCCACTGCTTACATTTCCCAGCCGACTGGGTCTCGACGAGGCACGTCACTGCGCCTCCCGCCCGCAGACATGCGGTTCGCGTGGCGGGAGCGTTTGCGGCTGCTGCGACGGCACGAACCGCCGCAGCCCGGTCTGCGCTCGACACATGCCAAACGGTGAACTGACCCCAAACGAAGGCGGCCACGACCAGGAGCACGATGACGATCGCGGCAGCGCCAACCCACCAAACGCACCCACGACGACGGGGCTTAGAGACACGGGCCGGTGCGGTCGACTCCACCACCGTCGAAGCCTAAGACCTCGCCTGCGCCAGCGTCCCTTCGCGCCTGATCAGCTAGCGGGAGGCCCCTTCGTGAAAACCGATATTCGCCATTGCCGGTCCTGGACGGGCTTGGCGCCGCTCCGTCCGCGGATCGCGGCGATGGCCCGGCCC
>DATIXY010000062.1:0-11150 GCA_035518115.1 Gaiellaceae bacterium
GAGCGTGATCTCAGCCACCGTCGACCTCCAGCATCACCTTGCCCCGTGACCCGCTGGGAGCGGTGAGCTCCTGGAACGCGGACTCGTACTCGTCGAGCGTGAACACGTGCGTGATCAGCCGCGCCGGTCGCAACCGGCCCCCGTTGAGCAGGTCGATCACCCGCGCCCAGGCGCCGGACGTGTAACCGAAGCTCCCGGCGAGCGTGAGGTCGTTGTTCACGAGCACGTCGCCGGGCAGGTGCAGGGTCGATGTCATCGCCGGCAGCCCGAGGTTGAGCACCTGACCGCCGCGTCGCACCGCGGTCACGGCAGCCGCGAGCGCGTCCGTCGACCCGGCCGCCTCGACGGCGACGTCGAAGCCTCCCTCGGGGTCGCCCGTCGTGAACGAGCTCGCGCCGAGCTCGAGGGCGAGCGCCGACTGTTCGCCGCGCCGCCCGACGACCGCGATCTCGCTCGGCGACCACAGCGAGACGAGCAGGACCGCGAGCAGGGCGATCGTGCCGTCGCCGACGACGAGCACGCGCAGCCCGGGGCGCGGGCGGAGCTTCTCGAGCCCGGTGAGCACGACGGCGGCCGGCTCCGCGAGCGCGGCCTCGCGCAGGCTCACGTCGCCGGCGAGCCGATGGACGACGCGCGCCGGCACGACGATCCGGTCGGCCGCGCCGCCGGGGCGGGTGAAGCCAACCTCGTCATAGGTCTCGCAGACGTTCGTCGCCCCGACACGGCAGGATTTGCAGTGCCCGCACGGGATGATCCCCTCGGCGACGCAGCGCATGCCGGGCCGAAGGCCGGCGACCCGATCTCCGACGGCCTCGATCACCCCTGACCATTCGTGCCCGAGCACGAGTGGGTAGCGGACGAACGCCGGGTCGACCTCGCCTGCGGCCAGCTCGAGGTCGGTGCCGCACAGACCGCAGTACGAGGGGCGGAGGAGCACCTCGTCCGGTCCGGGCGAGAGCTCCGGCAGCTCCTGGAGGCCGAGGACGCCCGGCCGGTCGACGACCAGACCGCGTCCGCGGCGAGTGCTCGTCAAGCGGGCGCCCCGAGCAGCGCCGAGACCTCTTCCGCGTGCGCGAGAACCTTCGCGCCGATGAGCGACACCTGCCACGACGGCAGGTCGCGCTTGATTCCCGTCACGCTGATCGCCCCGACGCAACGCGCGGCGTGATCGTGCACGGCGGCGCCGACGCAGAAGACCCCTTCGACGTCCTCTTCGTCGTCGACCGCGTACCCGTGCTGGGCCACCGTGTCGAGCTCGGCGAGCAGCGTGTCCTCGTCGGTGATCGTGTGCGGGGTCTTCCCGGGCATCCCCGCGGCCTCGAGGATCGACCGTGCTCGGTCGCGGTCGAGCGAAGCAAGCATCGCCTTGCCGACGGCGGAGCAGTGCAGGTGCTCGCGCTTGCCGAGCTCGGCGGCGAAACGGACCGAGCTTTCCGGTGCATCGACGCGTGCGATCACCACCGCGAAAGGCTCGTCGAGCACCGCGACGCGCGCGGCGAGATGAATCTCCTGCGCCAGGCGGCGGAGCACCGGAAGCGCGACGTCGCGAAGCGCGATCTGGGAGACGACGACGTCGCCGAGCCGGGCAAGGGCCATGCCGAGCCGGTAGCGGCGGGTCGAGCCGGTTCCGACGTCGGCGACGAACCCGCCTCCGAGCATCGTCTGCAGGATCGCGTAGGCGGTGCTCTTCGAGACGCCGATCGACCGGGCGAGATCGGTGAGCGTCGCGCCCTCGGGCCCGGCGGCGGCCAGCGCCTCGAGCAGCTGGAAGGCGCGTTCGACGCTCTGAACGCGGTAGCGCTCCTCGAGCGGGACCGGGGCCTGGGGGAGTAGAAGGCGTTCTGCCATGACGAACGTCGATCGAATCTCCGAACATACGGCGTCGATCACCGTTTTGTCCAGCCGTTGACAGGGCGCAGTTCGACCTGAGAGTGTCCGCGGATCGAAACAATGTTCGGCACCACCGAACCGGAGCTCGCCGATCGGCCCACCCCAGAGGTCGGGCGCAAGCTGGCCGCAGTCCGTTCGCTCGTCGAGAGACGGCAGCTGGACGCGGTCGTCCTGCAGCGCGCCGATGCCGTCGCGTGGGTGACGGGCGGCCTCACGAACCGCATCGAGGCCGGCAACCCGGTCAGCGCCGCCTGGGTCGTCGTCACCCCGGACGCCGCCCACGTCGTCACGACGAACGTCGAGCTGCCCCGGCTCGCGGCGGAAGCCGGCCTCGACGGGTTCGAGCTTCACGGCGCCGACTGGTTCGAGCCCGACGGCCTGGCTCGGCTGGCCGAGGAGGTCTGCGACGCACCCCCCGAGCGGATCGGCGGCTTCGGGATCGACGTCGACGACGATCTGGTCGCGCTCCGGCTGGCGCTCGACAGCGCGGAGCAGGAGCGTCTCTCCGCGCTCGCCGTCGACGCGGCGAGGGCGCTCGAACGCGCGCTGCGCGGATGGGCACCGGGAGAACTCGACCTGGACGTGCAGGCGCGGGTCGCGGGAGAGCTCGAGCGGGTCGGCGCCTTCGCCGCCTGCCTGATCGTCGGGGGCGACGATCGGGTCGAGCGGTTCCGGCATCCGCTCGCGGCCGCGGCGCCGATGCGCCATCTCGTCATGGCCGTCGTCGTGGCGGAGCGTCACGGCCTGCATGCGGCCGCAACGCGATTCGCGAGTGCCGGGCCACTCCCGGATTCGGTCCGGGCTGCGCGCCTGGCTGCGGCAGAGGTCGAACGCCTCGTCCTCGCGGCGTCTCGGCCTTCGGCGACCTACGGCGATGCACTGCTCGCTCTTGCCGACGCGTACGCCGCCGTCGGGCACGCGGGCGAGTGGCGCGACCACTACCAGGGCGGCCCGATCGGCTATCGGCAGCGCGAGTTCGAGATCGTCCCGACCCAGGTCGACAGCCGTTGGTGGACGGCGCCGGTCTCGGCCGGCACGGCGGTCGCGTGGAACCCGAGCATCGCCGGCGGCGGGAAGTGCGAGGACACCTATCTCGTGCAGCCGAACGGGCTCCTGCGCCTCACGGACACCGGCGATTGGCCCCTCGAGGACGGGCGGCCCGCCGTGCTCGACATCGTCGGCGGGGAGGCTGCGTGAAGGCCGACGACGCGATCGAACGGCTGCTCGCGGGCGTGCCGTCGACGCGGACGTTCCCCGACGGGGCCGACTTCCGCATCGAGATCCCGAGCGTCGAGGGGCCGCGCGTGCTCGAGGTGGTGATCGCCGCTGCCGCCGAGGAGGGCATCGTCGTGAACCGCGTCTCGCAGGGCAGCGGAGCGATGCTGATGCGCGAGGACGAGCTACGCGAGATGGCGAAGCTCGGTGAGGAGCACGGCATCGAGGTGTCGCTGTTCGTCGGCCCGCGTGAGTCGTTCGGCATCACCGCGCATCCGCGTACCCCCGACGGGGCCGGGCACGGCGGCCAGCTGCGCGGGGTGCACGGTCTCCGCTACGCCTCCGAGGACATCGCCCGTGCCGCGGAGTGCGGCATCCGGAGCTTTCTGATTCCCGACCTCGGGTTGCTGGCGCTCGTCAACGAGCTGCAGCGGGCGGGAGAGCTGCCGGCGTCGATCGTCTGGAAGGTCTCGGTGATGATGGCGCCGTCGAACCCGTTGGCGCTGCGCGAGCTCGAGCGCGTCGGTGCGTCGACCGTCAACGTCCCGTCCGACGTGTCGGTCGAGACGCTGCGCGAGATGCGCGCGGCGACGACGCTCCCGATCGACCTGTACGTGGAATCCCCGGACTCACTCGGTGGGGTGGTGCGCGGCGACGAGCTAGGCGACCTGGTCCGCGCCGGCGCGCCGCTGTACGCGAAGTTCGGCCTTCGCAACTCGCGGCCGCTCTATCCCTCGGGCCTTCATCTCGTGAACGAGGCGTGCGCGATCGCACGCGAGAAGGTGCATCGTGCTGCGGCTGCGCTCGAGTGGTGCAGTCGCTTGACCCCCGGGCTGATTCAGTCCGGGCCGCGGGCGGCAGGCCTCGGAGTACCGGAGCCGGCGACGGCCGGGTCTGTCGGATGAGTTCGAACAACAAAGGAGGCAAGGTGCGGAAGTTCATCAGCGCCTGCGTGGCGCTTGCTGCGCTCGCCGTGATCGCGGGGGCGGCGTACGCGGCCGGCGGGGCGAACGGCGGCAATGTGACGACGCTCACGCTCTGGCACAACTACGGCACCGGCGGCAACGCCGTCGCCACGCAGAAGCTCGTCGCGGCGTTCGAGAAGCAGAACCCCGACATCAAGATCAACGTGGTCAGCCAGCCCGGCGGAAACTACTTCCAGCTGCTCCAGGCGGCGTGGATCGCGCACACGGATCCGGACCTCTCCGTTCAGTGGACGGGTCTCTTCGACACCAAGTACGAGAGCCATCTGCTCAACCTCAAGCCGTACTTCACGTCGGCCGAGCTGAACAAGATCAACGGTGCGAGCTGGGCCTCGTCGAACTTCAACCCGGCCCAGGGGCTGCTCGTGATGCCGCTGGAGAACCAGTTCTACATGGGCTTCTACAACAAGGCTCTCTTCAAGAAGGCCGGTGTCAAGAGCGTCCCGACCGACTGGTCGCAGCTCTTCGCGGCCTGCACCAAGCTGAAGGCTGCCGGCGTCACGCCGATCGTCTACGGCGCCGATCCGCAGGCGATCGGGCCGAACCCGTACCCGTTCTACGACCTCAGCTACATCGCGGCCGGCATCTGGTCGCCTGCGCAGCTGAAGGGCCTCTACACCGGCCAGACCCCGTGGACGTCGCCTGCGCTCGTCCAGCAGGTGTCGAACTGGGCGTCGATGCCGAAGCGCGGGTGCACGAACAGCGACGTGCTGACGAAGACGAACATCCTCGGCGCCTTCATGAAGGGCCAGGCGGCGATGATCATCGACGGCAACTGGGACACCGCGACTTTGCGCACCGCCATGGGATCGAACGTGGCGCCCATCCTGCCGCCGTTCACGAGCAAGCCGCAGCACGGCGTCGTGCAGTACTCGGGTGACGGCTTCGCCGTCTCCAAGGACTCGAGCCATCAGAAGGAGGCGGTCGAGTTCCTGAAGTTCCTGATGACGCCGACGGCGCAGCACATCATCGCGGCGGCCGGCCTGATTCCGGACATCAAGGGCTACTCCGCGACCAACCCGCTCGCCAACCAGATGCTGGCGTTCGCGAAGTCGGGGAAGACCGTCTATCCGATGATCGACAACGTGATCCAGGGTGACGTCGTCACGACCGGGATGAAGCAGCTCGACGCCGCGCTCGGCGGCGACATCTCGGCGGCCGCGGCCCTGAAGAGCATGAAGCAGACGCACGATTCGTTGCCCTCGGACCAGCGGGGCCCCGTCTATCACTGATGACGGGCGTCTGCCCGCAGCCGACGAGCTCCGGCCCTTGCCGCCCACCTTGGCGGCAAGGGCCCGCCGGCCCTAGATGACCAGCCAGGAGGCGGCGGCCCGGCTGCCGCGCGTGAGGCGCCGTGCGCGCCGCAGTCCGCTGGTCGCGCAGCGGCGGCGGATGGGGATCCTCTTCACCCTTCCGGTCGCCTTCCTGATCGGGTCCCTGCTGCTGATCCCGATCGGGCAGACCTTCTACTACAGCTTCACGAACTGGGACGGCTTCACGTCGCACTGGATCGGGTTCACCGCCTACACGAACCTCTTCCACAACCCCGAGTTCGTGACGGTGCTCGAGAACAACGCGGTGATGTTGCTCGCGCTCCCGATCTCGATCGTGCTGCCGCTCGCAGTCGCGTTCCTGCTCAACACGCAGCTCCGCGGCTGGCGGATCTTCCGCTCGGTCTTCTTCCTGCCGACCGCGGTCTCGTGGGTGGTGATCGCGTTTGTCGCCCGCCGCTTCTTCGATCCCGACAAACAGGGCATCCTGCGGAGCCTCCTCGACCACACGGGGCTCGGGTTCTGGCATCCCGATCTGCTCGCGCACGAGCACTCCGCGCTCATCGCCGTGATGATCACGTTCATCTGGTCGGTCTTCGGGACGAACATGATCATCTTCCTCGCCGGAATGTCGACGATCGACCAGGAGATCTACGACGCGGCCAAGGTCGACGGCGCCGGATCGTTCACGGTGATGGTGCGCATCACGTTCCCGCTGATCAAGCGGTTCGTGCAGTTCGCGTTCATCATCAGCCTGATCACCGCGTTCAGCGCGCTGTTCAGCCTGATCATCGTGATGACGAACGGCGGGCCGGGCTACGGGTCGACCACGCTCGAGTTCTTCATCTACGAGCAGGCGTTCACCGAGAACAACTTCGGCGTCGCTGCGACGGCGGGCGTCGTTCTCTTCGTTCTGGTCTTCACGGTGAGCATGGTGCAGCTGCGGCTCTTGAGGAGCGACGATTGACGACGCCCAACTGGAGCCAGCGGCCAGGCATCCTCGTCTGGCGTCGGCGGACGAGCAAGACGCTGACGTATTTCGCGCTCGCGGTCGTCACCGTGATCATGCTCTACCCGTTCTGGCTGATGGGACAGATGTCGTTCCGTTCGCTGAACCAGTACTACCTCGGCAAGGGCTTCTCGCTGACGACGTGGCACGACCTCTTCGCCGCGCTGCCGATCGGTCACGAGCTGCTCAACTCGACGCTGATCACGCTCTCCTCGATCCTCGTCATCCTCGCGGTCAGCACCACCGGCGGCTACGCGCTCGGGAAGCTCCAGTACCGCCTGTCGGGCGTCGTGTTCCTGATCATCATCAGCGCGATGATGGTCCCGATGCAGTCGATGATCATCCCCGAGTTCGTCAACCTCGCCCGACTCGGATTCATCAACCACTACTACGGCGCGATCCTCGTCTACTCCGCGCTCGGCGCGCCGTTCGCCACTTTCCTGATGACCACCTACTTTCGGCGGCTGCCCGAGGACGTGATCGAGGCGTCGCTGATCGACGGGCTCGGCTACGGCTCGGTGTTCTTCAGGATCATGCTGCCGCTCGCCCTGCCTGCGATCGCCACCGTGGCGGTGCTGCAGTTCATCCAGATCTGGGACGACCTGCTCGTCGGCCTGCTCTTCCTGCAGACGCCGGCGCACCGCACGATCACGGTCGGCCTCGAGACGATCCCCGCCCAGCACTTCCAGGACTTCCCGATGGAGATGGCGGGGTCGCTGGTGAGCGCGCTGCCGGCGGTGATCGTCTTTCTGATCTTCCAGCGCTATCTGGTGCGCGGCCTGACGATGGGGATGAGCAAGTAGCCCCGGCGTTCAGCCGGCGTAGGCATGTGCCGGCATCCCCGACACACCCGGCCTGGCGAGGAAGAGACCACCCGCGGTCGGCTCGTCGCCTGCGGCGGTCGTGATGTAGAGATCGGTCAGGTCGGGCCCGCCGAACGCGGGCTTCGTGGTGTGCGCGGCGGGGACCTCGACGACGTCGGCGATTGCGCCGTCGGTGGTGTAGCGGCGGACGCAGCTGCCGCCCCAGAACGCCACCCAGAGCAGTCCTTCCGCGTCGACGATCAGCCCGTCAGGCGAGCCGGGGCCTTCGGCGGCGAACAGCTGGCGCCGGTTCGTCGCCTCCCCCGATTCGATGTCGTAGTCGAACACGTCGACGGCGTGCGTCGGCGTGTCGACGTAGTACATGAGCGAATCGTCGGGGCTCCAGCCGATGCCGTTCGAGATCGTCACACCGTCCTGGATCGCCGTCACCGAATGGTCGGCGTCGAGCCGGAACAGCCTGCCGCCGCCGGGACCCTCGTCGAGGCGCATCGAGCCCGCCCAGAATCGGCCGCGGCTGTCGCAGGCGCCGTCGTTCATCCGGACGGTCTCGTCGTGGCCGGCCGCCGCGAGCGGAGTCACGTCACCGTCGTCCGAGGCGAGCGCAAACCCTTCCGCGACCGCCAGCGCGTAGCCGCCGGCCGCTCTCGGGACGACGGCGCCGATGTAGCCGCCGACGTCGAAGGCCCGGTCCGCGCCCGTGAGCGGGTCGAACCGATGGACGATTCCGGCGGGAATGTCGACCCACAGCAGCTCGCTGGTGCGCGCGTCCCACAGCGGGCCCTCGCCGAGCTCTGCGCGTGCGTCGCTGACGAGCTCGGCCCTCACGGGTCGACGTACACGGTGACGGTGTCGGTGTAGAACTCGATCGCCGCGCGGCCCTGCTCGTGCGGGCCGAACCCGCTCGCCTTGATGCCGCCGAACGGCACGTGGACGTCTGCGCCCGCGGTCTGCGAGTTGACGTGGATCAGGCCGGCCTCCGCCTCGCGCTGGAAGCGCGTCGCCGTTGCGAGGTTCGACGTGAAGATCCCTGCCGAAAGACCGAACGGGACCGCGTTCGCCCGTGCGATTGCGTCGTCGTAGCCGCTGAAGCGGTAGAGGCTGGTGACGGGGCCGAAGACCTCCTCGCAGGACAGGTAGGCGTCGTCGCGCACCTCCTCGAAGACCGTCGGTGCGATCAGGAACGCGTCGTCGGCGGCGCGGTTGCCTCCCGCAGCGACGGTTCCGCCCTCGTCCCGGCCGCGCTCGATCGCGGCGAGCACGTCGTCGAACTGCGTCTCGTTGACGAGTGGGCCGACCTCGGTCGCAGGATCGAGCGGGTCGCCGACAACGCCGCGCTCGATGCGCGCGAGCAACGCGGCCCGAAACGCGTCGTAGGCGGCCTCCTCGACGTAGATGCGGCGTGTCGCCGTGCACTTCTGGCCTGCAGACCAGAACGCGCCCGCGTATGCGGCTTCGACGGCACGCTCGAGATCGGCGTCGGCCATCACGATCAGCGGGTTGTGGCCGCCCAGTTCGAGCTGAACGCGCTTGCCCGCCGCCGTGGCGGCGGAACGAACCCCGTGTCCCGTCGCAACCGATCCGGTGAAAGAGATCGCGCGAACCCGCCGGTCGTCGACGAGCGCCGCGCCGGCGGTCGAACCGCGGCCGGTGAGCACGTTCAGCACGCCCGGTGGCAGATTCGCCTCTTCGAACGCCTCGGCGACATGCAGGCCCGTCTGCGGCGCTTCGTACGCGAGCTTCAGCACGACGGTGTTGCCGTACATCAGTGCCGGAGCGAGCTTCCAGACCGGGATGGCGATCGGGAAGTTCCACGGTGTGATCAGGCCGACGACGCCGAGCGGCCGCCGATGCGTGGACACCTGCGCCCCGGTCGCGGACTGCTCGAAGTGGTCGCCGACGGAGCGATATGCCTCGCTCGCCGCGAACCGGAGGATCTGGCCCGCACGGAGCGTCTCGCCGCGAGCCTCGCGCAGAGGCTTGCCCATCTCGGTCGACATGTCGGCGGCGATCTCGTCGACGCGGCGCTCGAGGGAGGCCGCGGCCGCCGTCAGATGTGCGCCGCGCGTTGCGAGCGGCAGGCTCGACCAGGCCGGGAACGCAGCCTCCGCTGCCGCGACCGCCGCCTCGGCGTCGGCCGCGCCCGATGCGGCGAACTCGCCAACGGTCTCGCTCGGCCGCCACGGATTGACCTTGGCGTACGTCTGACCCCCGACCGCCGCCGTCCATCCACCGCCGATGAAGTTCCCGCGCACGGGCGCACGCTATCCGGTCGCGTGAGCCGTGGGCAGGTGCACGGTGACGCGGAGCCCGCCGGCGGCGCGGGGCACGAGGGTGAGGGTCCCGTCGTGCGCCTGCGCGATGCTCTTGACGATTGCGAGGCCGAGGCCGACGCCGGCCTGGTCGGTTCGGATGCGTTCCGTCCCGCGAAGGAACGGCTCGGCGAGCGTGGCGGCCAGCTTCGGGGTGAGCGTTTCCCCGGTGTTCTCGACGGTGAGCACGGCGTTCCTGGGCTGCGTGCTCGTCGAGATCCAGACCGTGCCCTGCTCGGGCAAGTTGTGGACGATCGCGTTGTGCAGGAGGTTCGTGCTCAGCTGCAGCAGGAGCGCGTGTGAGCCGACCGCGGGCGTCGCGCTGCCGGAGGTCTCGATGGCGACGCCGCGCCTCTCCGCGAGGGGAAGGAGCGTTTCGCTCGCTTCTTCGGCGATGAGAGAGAGATCGACCCGTTCCCGGGTGAACGATCGCCGGTCGGCACGGCTGAGCAGGAGCAGCGCTTCGGTGAGGTCGATCGCCCGGGTGTTGACGACGCGGAGCCGGTCGACGAGCTCGTCGACGTCGCGGTTCGGATCGTTGCGCGCTACGTCGAGAAGCGTCTGCGTGATCGCCAGCGGGGTACGCAACTCGTGCGAGGCGTTGGCTGCGAATCGCTGCTGCTCGGCGACGTGCGCTTCGAGTTGCACGAGCATCGTGTCGAAGCTGTCGGCGAGCTCGCGGAACTCGTCCTGACGGCCTTCCAGCTCGATTCGATGTGACAGCGATCCGTTTGCAGCGACGCGCGTGGCATCGGTGATGCGAGTCAGCGGGGCGAGCATGCGGCCGGCGAGGAGCCACCCTCCGAGCAGACCGAAGACCAGCAGGAACGCCATCACGACGACTGCGATCGGAGCGAAATCGCGCACGAGATCGGCGTGGCTCCGCACCATGAAGATCACGCCGGGGTGCACACCGCGAGAGAGCGAGAAGTACCCGGCGGTCAGCAGCAGGGCGCCCGCGAGCATGAGGAAGCCGGCGTAGCTGAGGGTGAGCTTGAGGCGGACGCTCAACCCGGGGGCTCTATCCACGCCCTTCGCCCTCGCGCCCGGTCGACGATCCGGGGTCGATGCGATAGCCGACGCCTGCGACCGTGGCGATGATCCAGGGCTCGCCGAGTCGCTTGCGCAGTGCAGAGACGGTGATGCGCACGGCGTTGGTGAACGGGTCCGCGTTCTCGTCCCAGGCCCGTGCGAGGAGCTCCTCGGCGCTCACGACGCCGCCGTCGGCGGCAACGAGCACCTCGAGCACGGCGAACTGCTTCCGGGTCAGCGCGATGTAACGCCCGTCGCGGTAGACCTCGCGGCGGAACGGATCGAGCCGCACACCCGCGATCTCCAGCACGGGCGGCCTCGAGTGGGCGCGCCTCCGGTCCAGCGCCCGGAGGCGGAGCACGAGCTCTCGCAGCTCGAAGGGCTTCGTGAGGTAGTCGTCGGCGCCGAGCTCGAACCCCGTGGCCTTGTCGTCGAGCCGGTCGGCCGCGGTGAGCATGAGGATCGGGATACCGCTGCCCGAGGCGACGATGTGTCTCGCGATCTCGTCACCGTTCGTCCCCGGGATGTCCCGGTCGAGGACGGCGATGTCGTAGTCGTTGAAGCTGAGCAGCTCCAGAGCGGTGCCGCCGTCGCCGGCGATGTCCGCCGCGATCGCT
>DATIXY010000063.1:0-34352 GCA_035518115.1 Gaiellaceae bacterium
TGCCGCTGCTCGAAGCGCACGGCCGGCGCGCGATCGCGGTCGACCTGCCCTCGATCGACGCCGACCCGGCCGACCCGCCCGGCCTGTACGACGACGCGGCGGCCGTCCGGGCCGCGATCGACGAGGCCGGCGAGCCGGTCGTGCTCTGCGGCCACTCCTACGGCGGGATGGTGATCACCGCCGCCGCGGCCGGACGCAGCGACGTCGAGCATCTCGTCTATCTCTGTGCGTTCCAGCCCGACGCCGGCGAGTCGCTCTTCTCGCTGACGGGGAACGCACCGGCGCCGTGGATCCGCGTGCTCGAGGACGGCAGGACGATTCCCGACCGCGAGCACTCGCTCGGCACCGGCTACGCCGACTGCGACGAGCAGACGCGCGTCGCATGCATCGACCGGCTGCGGCCGCAGGTCGGCCGGCCGTTCACCGAGCCGGTCGAGCACGCCGCGTGGCGCGACATCCCGTCCACGTACGTCATCTGCAGCGAGGACGCGTCACTGCCGCCGTCGCTGCAGCGCACCGTGTTCGCGCCGCGCGCGACGAGCTCGGCGACGCGGCGGCCGTGCGGCGTCAGCCGGTACTCGGCGCGCGGCGGGCGCGCCTCGACGAGCACGCGCTCGAGGATCCCCGCCTCCTCCAGCTCGCCGAGCCGCGCCGCGAGCGTCGCCGGCGGCACCGGGCCGACCGACTGGACGAACTCGCCGAAGCGCGACGCGCCCTCGTACGACGCCCAGATCACCGAGACCGAGAAGCGCCGTTCGAGGAGGCCCGCCAGGCGGCGGACCTCCTCGGGCATCGGCGTGCAGCTACGGCAGCGCATGGGCGGCGGGCGCCGGCTCGAGCGCCAGCGCGAGCACCTCGTCGAGCGTCATCACCGGATGGAAGGACAGCTCGTCCTTCACGTCCTGCGGGACGTCGTCGAGGTCGGCCCGGTTGCGCTCCGGCAGGATCACATCGGTGAGCCCGGCCGCGTGCGCGGCGAGCACCTTCTGCTTCAGTCCGCCGATCGGCAGGACGCGGCCCTGCAGCGTCACCTCGCCGGTCATGCCGACAGTGTGCTTCACCGGGCGGCCGGTGAGGAGCGACGCGAGCGCCGTCGTCATCGTGATGCCGGCCGAGGGGCCGTCCTTCGGGATCGCGCCCGCGGGGACGTGCACGTGGAACGAGTGCTCGTCGAACGACTCCTCGTCGATCCCGAGATCCTGCGCGTGCGAGCGGACGTAGGTGAGCGCGATGCGCGCGGACTCCTTCATCACGTCGCCGAGCTGGCCCGTCAGCACGAGGCCGTCCTTGCCCTTCATCGTGGTCGCCTCGACGAACAGCACGTCGCCACCGGTGCCGGTGACGGCGAGGCCGGTCGCGACGCCGGGCACGGCGGTGCGCTCCGCCGACTCCTGGAACACCTTCTGGCGGCCGAGCGCGTCGCGGACGAGGTCGAGGTCGACCGCAACCGGCGCCTCGACGCTCCCGGAGACGAGCTTCGTCGCCGTCTTCCGCAGCAGCTTCCCCAGCTCGCGCTCGAGCTGGCGGACGCCGGCCTCGCGCGTGTACTCGGAGACGATCGTCTCGAGCGTCGCGTCGTCGACCGCCACCTCGTCCTCGCGGAGACCGTTCCGCTCGCGCTGGCGCGGCCAGAGGTAGCCGCGGGCGATCGCGACCTTCTCGTCGACCGTGTAGCCGTCGAAGCGGATCACCTCCATGCGGTCGAGGAGCGGGCCGGGGATCGTCTCGGCGACGTTCGCGGTCGCGAGGAAGACGACCTGGGACAGGTCGAGCTCGACGTCGAGGTAGTGATCGCGGAACGAGTGGTTCTGCGCCGGGTCGAGCACCTCGAGGAGCGCGGCCGACGGGTCGCCGCGCCAGTCGGCGCCGACCTTGTCGACCTCGTCGAGGAGGATCACCGGGTTCATCGTCCCGGCATCGCGGAGAGCCCTGACGAGGCGGCCAGGCAGCGCGCCGATGTAGGTGCGCCGGTGGCCGCGGATCTCCGCCTCGTCGCGCACGCCGCCGAGCGACATGCGGACGAACTCGCGGTTGAGCGCGCGTGCGATCGACTCGCCGACCGACGTCTTGCCGGTGCCGGGAGGGCCGATCAGCGTGAGGATCGCGCCTGAGCGCTTGTCCTCCTCGATGCCGCGCTCCTCGCGCAGCTTGCGCACGGCCAGGTACTCGACGATGCGGTCCTTCACGTCCTCGAGCCCGGCGTGGTCGGCGTCCAGCACCTCGCGTGCATACGCGGGGTCGAGGCGCTCCTCGGAGCGCTTGCCCCACGGCACGGCGAGCAGCCAGTCGAGGTAGGTGCGGATCATCTGCGACTCGCCGCTCTGGTCGCCCATGCGCTCGAGCCGGCCGGCCTCGCGTTCCGCCTGCTCCCGGACCGCCTCGGGCATGCCGGCCTCGGCGATGCGTGTGCGGTAGTCCTCGGCAGCGGAGCCGTCGTCGTCGCCGAGCTCCTTGCGGATCGACTCGAGCTGGCGGCGCAGGATGTACTCGCGCTGCTGCTTCTGGGCGCCGGACTCGACGTCCTCGCGGATGCGCCGGCGCACCTGCAGCTCCGCGAGCCGCTCGCGCTGGAGCTTCAGCGACAGCTTCAGGCGCTCGACGACGTCGACCGCCTCGAGCAGCTCCACCTTGTCTGCGAAGCCGATGTCTGGTGCATAGCCGGACGTGTCGGCCAGCGCACCGGTGCTCGTGATTGCACGGACGAACTCGCGAATCCGCGGGTCGGCCTCGCGGAGGTCGAGGATCTCCTCGACCACGGCGCGGTACTCGCGCTCGAGCTCGACCGTCTGGACGCGCGGGGGGTCCTCGTCGATGTGCTCGTCGACCTCGACGCGCAGGCGTCCGTCGGGGCCGGTCTGAGCGGCTCCGGCGACTCCACGGTGGAGGCCGTCGAGGGTCACGGCGGCGGCGCCTCCGGGCAGCCGCATGCGCCCCGACACCTGGGCGACGGTTCCGACGCTCGCGTACTCGCCCTCGTGCACCGGCACGAGGAACACACGCTCGTCGTCACCGACGTCGATGGTCAGCGTCACCGACATGTTCGGGAAGACGACGCTGTCCTCGAGCGGGATCAGCAGCAGGTTGGGCAAGAGATTCTCCTCATTCGATGGTTCAGTCGTTGTATGTACTTCAACGATTGAAGCACACCGCTATTCCGTGGCGCAGCGATTGAGACGGGCCCGCGATCCTGACGTCGCGGGCCCGTCTCGCCTGACCGGCTCCCCCTCTGAGCGAGCGAGCTGCCTTAGGAGGGCCCGGCGGTGCCGGCAGCGGGGGGATACGCGCCAACGAGAAGCGCGCGGCTCGTGAGAAACGCCCCGTTTCCCCTAATTAGCAGCATGTTTGCCGGTATTGAACCGGCTCAGCGCGGGGAGGCAAGGCCAGGGTTTTCGAGGGCCGCCTTGAGGCCCTCGAGATCCTCGGCGCCGAAGACGATCCGATTGCGCGTCGCGACGTAGACGAGGTCGAGGTCGACGCCCGCGCGCGCGATCGTCCGGGTGAGGTCGGCAAGGACGCCGGGCCGGTCCTCCACCTCGACGACCACGACCTCGCGCTCCCGGGTGACGGCGAGCTGCGAGAGCGTCAGAGCATGCCGGGCGGCCTCCGCGTGCGGAACGAGGATATGCAGCTCGACGTGCTCGCCCGTGCCCATGCAGGTGGCGGCTGCGAGGTTCACGCCGGCGTCGCTGATGGCCGTCGCCGCCCTTGCGAGCGCGCCCGACTCGTTCTCGAGCTCGATCACCAGATCGTGCGGAATGGCTGCCTCACCTTCGCGGATCGCCGGAGACGCCCTGATAGCGTACGCCGCGTCGCGGGGCGTGGCGCAGCCTGGTTAGCGCGCTAGTCTGGGGGACTAGAGGTCCCGAGTTCAAATCTCGGCGCCCCGATCGGACGAAACCCCCGCGTCGACGGGGGTTTCCGTTCGAGGCAGTCGTGCGCGGCGGAGACCTATCGCAAGTTTAGGCGGAGAGGTTTGACATCGGCTCGGGGCCGCCGTGGTTCGTCAGCGGATCCGTAGAAACCCAGGTTGCGGCCCCAGAGCAGTTCATGTCGGATCAGACGCGATGCGCGAACCCGAGACGGGGAAACAGACGTGTGTCGGAAGCGGCAAGCCCGTCAGGTTGGAAACCACGGTTTTCTCCGGTCGTGACTGGACCGGCGAGTGCAGCGTGTGCGGCCAGAGGCTTCAGCTCGGCTACGCCGGCATTGCGCCGGATCACGAGGTTCCATCGCCGCCGCCCTGAACGGCTTCAGGGCCGTGAAGGGCCTTCTCGAAGGCAACCGCCCCCAATGGTTGCCCGTGCGAGTCGATGGACAGCGTGTGGCTCCGGGCCTTGCCGGGGCCACGCGCCGTGGCTCTTGGATCCAGAGGAGGTCGTCGTTGCTGCCGAAGGCGCCGCGACCGGTGCGCTGTTCGCGCGCGTGACTGCTACGAGTCAGGCGTGCTGGGCGTCAGCGTTGCGCTGGGCCATCAACGGCTCGTCCGCGTCGAGCTTTGACTCCAACCGTCTGACGTCCTCCGCAGGCGTTCCCCGCCACTGCAACAGAGCCTCGATCTGCGACGTACGCAGCCTCACTTCAGGTCTCCGTGAAACCTCGAGCAGCTCGCGAAGCTCCTGCTCCCGCTGAGCGCTCAGTTTCGGGACCGCAGGCGCGGCGACGCCGACTGCTTCTCGTCTCCGCCACACAGCTGCACGTTAAGTCGCTCGTCGCGAGCCTGCTACGCCCGTCGTTGGGGATGCTCGCTCCCTCACCGTGGGTGACCCGTCCCGGGCGCGTTGGTGTGGAACCACAGGTCCGTCTGGGCGGCTACGGATAGAGGGTCAGCTCCGAGCCGGCCTGTCGGTCTGCGCCTTTTCCGAGACGTCCGAAGGGGATAACCCGATGCCTTCTCGCGGCGCGCGCGCGATCATTGCCGCGACCGAGAAGGAGCTGGTGTGGTCGCGACCGTTGGCCCGGAGATTGCTGCCGTCGAGACGCAGGCCGGGCAGGCGATCAGTGTGCGCGGTCTGCGCAAGGCGTACGGCGCGGTCGAGGCCGTTCGCGGAGTCGATTTCGACATCGCGACGGGTGAAGTGCTCGCGCTGCTCGGGCCGAACGGCGCCGGAAAGACGACGACGGTCGAGATCCTGGAGGGGTACCGGCCTCGCGACGGCGGTGAGGTACGCGTCCTCGGTTGTGACCCGGGGTCGGAGCGTGCCCGGTTGAAACCGCGGCTGGGGATCGTTCTGCAGTCGACCGGCGTGGAGCCGTATCTGACGGTGGCCGAGACGCTGAGGATGTATGCGAGCTTCTACCCGCGCCCGCGATCCGTCGACGAAGTGGTGGAGTTGGTCGGCCTGCCCAGGAAGCGCGACGAGCGGGTCGTGCGGCTGTCGGGCGGGCAGCAGCGGCGGCTGGAGTTGGCAATCGCGCTGGTCGGAGACCCGGATCTGTTGTTCCTGGACGAACCGACCACCGGCTTCGATCCGTCGGCACGGCGGGAGACCTGGGAAGCGATCAAGAACTTGGCCTCATTGGGGAAGACGATCGTGCTGACGACCCACTTCATGGACGAAGCGCAGTACCTGGCCGATCGCGTGATCGTGATCGCAGCGGGCCTCGTCCTCGCGGAGGGTGCGCCTTCGACGCTCGCGTTCCGCGACCGGGCGCGGGCCCGGATCCGCTACCGCCTCACCGACGGCATGCCGCCGGCGCACTTGCCGTTCAGCGCTCCCGACGCGGCGGGATTCGTCGAGGCGAGCGTCGACGACCCGGTGGTCGTGTTGAACGAACTGACCGGATGGGCGCTCGACCGGCACGTTGCGCTCGAAGGGCTGGAGGTGGCGCGGCCGTCGTTGGAGGACGTCTATCTGGCTCTGATCGACGGCGCAGACGCCGGGAGTGACGGGGCATGAGAGCGCTCGAGCTGACGCTCGACCAGGTGTGGTACGTGAACAAGGCGTACTGGCGTAACCCCGCGCGAGCGTTCTTCACCTTCGCGTTTCCGCTGATGTTCCTGATCATCTTCACGTCGCTGCTTGGAACCGGAACGGTTCACATCGGCTCGATCGCGGTGAAGCAGTCGACCTATTACGTCGCGGCCATGGCGTCGTTCGGCGTGATCACGGCGTGCTTCAACAACATCGCTCTCGCGATGACCTACGGCCGTGACTCCGGGCTCCTGAAGCGGTTGGACGGGACACCGCTTCCATCCGTCTCTTTCATCGTGAGCCGCGTCGTCCACGCGCTGCTGATCGCCGTGCTGCTCGTGACGCTGACGGCCGCGTTCGGCCATGTCGCCTACGGGAGCAGCATCCCGCACGGCGCGATGCTGCTCCGGTTCCTGGTGATGCTGGTGGTGGGTGCTTCGGCGTTCTGCTCGCTGGGGCTCGCGATTACTGCGGTGATTCCGAATGCGGATGCCGCCGCTCCGATCGTCAACTTCGCGATCATGCCCGTGCTGTTCCTGTCGGGGATCTTCGTCGCGTTCGGAAACAGCACGCCGGCTTGGGTGCTGTGGGTGGCTCGAATCTTCCCCGTGCGCCACTTCGCACTCGGGATGCAGGCAGGCCTCGTCGGGACCCCCTTCCACTGGACGGACGTCGCTGTCGTCGCCGTCTGGGGCATTGCAGGTCTTCTCCTCGCGACTCGCTTCTTCAGTTGGGAGCCGAGGCGATGACAGTTCAGAGTCCGCGGGCACGGCCGGGCGAGCACTCCAGCCGGCGTGTGGACCTGCGGCGGGCCGGCCGTCGCGGAGGGGACACCGGCCTGCACGCCACCGGTCTCGCGGTGACGATCGGCCCCGGCGTGACCACCGGTGCCGGGCGATCCGGGACGGAGCCGCCGTCGAGCAGATGGTGACGATGCGCCCAGCGGGCCGCCTCGACACGATTCGGGACACCGAGCTTGCGATAGACGTTGCGGAGATGGAACTTCACGGTCTGCTCGGTCAGCCACAGCAGGCGAGCGACCTCCCGGTTGGTTCGTCCGCCGGAGACGAGTGCGAGGATCTCCCGCTCGCGCCTCGTCAGGATGTGATCGGGGTCGCCCGCCGCTTGCGGTCGCGGAGCCGAGGCGGGGTGTGGCGCCGCCGCCAAGGGCAGGAAGATGGATCGGTCGAGTGCCTGCCGTGCTGCCGCAGCGAAATCATCGGACTTCGTCGAGCGGAGGCAGTAGACGTCGACCCCGGAGTCGAAGGCCGCTGCAATGGTCGACTCACGGCGGCATCTCGACACGACCACGGTCCTCAGCTCGGGCAGCGATCTGCGGAGCCTGACGAGGCCCTCAAGGAAGGACGTCTCGTCGAGTGGGCGCTCGCTCCCGATCACGAGGAGGTCCGGGCAGTGCTCCTGGGCGAGCGCAAGACCGTGCTCCGGCGACGTCGAGCGTGCGATCACGCTGACGCCCGCCTGCCTCAAGGAGCGCTCGAGCCATCTCAACCAAAGGGGATGGCCGTCCACGATGACTCCGGTTCGGCGGGCCGACTCTGCCATCGCACCTCGCTCTCTTGCAAGGCCCTCGCGTCGCTCACAGAGTCTTCCGGTCGATTCCGAGGGTCGTCATCCGGGAAAACCCTGACCACAGCGCCAGGAGACCGCCCCTAGACAACGCCCCGAGGGCCGGTCGTGGCGCACTCGCCCGCGTCGACGCGGACGGGCCGGTTGGACATCTGCGCACAACCCGCATGGCCGTCGGGGTCTGGCACGAGGCCGGCGCGGGGGCGAGGGACGACGATTGCAGGGATGGTCATCCTCGCTGCGCTCAGCCTCGCCGTTCCCGCCGTTGCGGTGGTTGCGAGCCTGCTCATGGTCGTCGCCGGCCTCGGCGAGAAGCAGCTGCTCTGGCGGACGCTGAGGTGCCCTGTCTGCCACCATCCGCGCTCGGACTGCACCTGTCGATGGCGATGAGGAGGGCGCTTCGCGGGGACCGCGCGGCCCGACTGCGATCGCGTTGCGCGCAGCTCGGGCCGGCGGTTGTCGTCGCGGCTGTCCTACCGGCAGTCGTCCTCGGTGCCACCGGCGGCCCCGTCAGCAGCAACGGGTCGTCGCTCGCTCGGGCGGTCGGTGGTTGGCGGCCGTTGCCGCCGGCACCGGTCGCCGGTCGGCTCGGGGAAGGGTTTGTCTGGACGGGTCGTGAGCTCGTCATCGCGGGCGGCGTGACGCGAACCCGGACCGGCACCGCACGGCTTCCTGCCGACGGCGCCGCCTACGAGCCCGCGACGCGTCGCTGGCGAGTCATCGCCGCACCCCCTGGGGGCGTCGGGGCGGGTGCCGTCTGGACGGGTCGCCGTCTCGTCGTCTGGACGGGGAACGGCCCGGCCGGGCCGGCCGCCGCTGCGTCGTACGACCCGGTGAGCGACACATGGCGCCGCCTTGCGGCCGGCCCGCTCGGGCCGCGTGAAGGCAACGCGAATCTCTGGACGGGCAAGGAACTGCTCGTGATCGGCGGCTACAGAGGCGACGCGGCCGCGACGCCGGTCGCGGCCGCACTCGACCCGGCGACCGGCCGCTGGCGCACGTTGCACGGGCTGCACGGGCTGTCCCTCTTCGGCGGACCGAACGGGGCCGTCTGGGACGGGCACGAGGCGATCGTCGCCGGGAAGCTCTCGCTCTGTCCGCAGCTTGGCAGCGCCTGCAGCCGAACGCGGCCCGTCGTCGTCGCCTACGACCCGGCGACAGACCGGAAGCGAGAGCTCGGACTGCCTCCGTTCTCAGCGTCCTTCGGTGCCGGTGCCGCCGGATCGCTGACCCCGGTCGCGTGGACGCGGGGCACGGTCATCTTTCGCGCGCTGATTCCGGGCTCACTGCGTGTTCTCGGCTACCGACCCTCGACCGGGCGCTGGCGGATCGGGCCACGAGCGCCCTGTGTGCTTCCGCACGGCACCGATACCCAGACGGCCTGGATCGGTGACCGGCTCGTCGCAGCCTGTGCAGACGGCGGTCTTCAGATCTACGACCCGAAGTCCGAGTCGTGGCGACGGCGGACGAGCACGACCGGCGTCTCCCCCCTCGCAACGCGGACCGGGAGCGCGATCGCCTGGACCGGGCGGGAGCTCGTGGTCTGGAGCGGCTGGACCTTCGAACGATTCAACCCGACGCCCGCAAGCGGGGCCTCGATGGTGCTCGCACGGTGACCGTGGCTTGAATCTGCAAGACCTCGACCTCGGCCGGCATCAGGAAGCTCTTCTGACGGCTCTCCGGGAGTGCTCGTGCTGCTTCGCGCCGTAGCCGGTCTTGCGGTTCGCGCCCCGTGGCGCGTTCTCACGGTGGCGGCCGCCTTCGCAGGTCTGGGCGTCGTCTTCGGGGTACAGACACCGGGCCTGCTCGGCCGCGGCTCGAATGACTTCGTTGCGCAGGGGAGTCAGAGTCTGAAGGCCGAAAGGGCTGTCGAAGTCGCGTCCGGGCACTCGGCGACTCCGCAGCTTCTCGTCCTCGTAGCGCGCCCAACCGCCGCGCGGGTCGCGCACGTCGTTGCGACGATCCGCTCCGAGCCGCTGTTTCCGCTCATCGCGAAGCCGCTACTGTCGCGCGACGGCACGGAGGCTCTCGTCGCGGCTTACGCCCGTGGCGACACCTCTCAGCGCCTCTGGCGGACGGCCGCCGGTCGCGTCGACGGCCGGCTCACCCAACTCGGCGGCGTCGCGGTGGGCGGGACGGCCCTTGCGACTGCCGAAGTGAACGATCAGGTTCAGCACGACCTGACCTTCGCGGAGGCGGTCGCGTTTCCACTGCTCTTCCTGCTTTCGCTGTGGGTGTTCCGGAGCGTGGTCGCGGCGCTGTTACCGATCTGCTGCGGCGCGCTGTCCATTCTCGGCGGGCTACTTGCGCTCCGCGTCGTCAACGAGTTCACCCCTGTCTCCAGCTATGCGCTCAACGTCGTGACCGGCATGGGGCTGGGCCTCGCCATCGACTACAGCCTGCTACTCGTCTCTCGATACCGTGAGGAGCTCGCGCGGCTCGGTCCGGGCGCCGACGCCGTCCGGCACACCGTGGCGACGGCCGGCCGGACCGTCGCGTTCAGCTGCGTCACCGTCGCCGCAGCGATCTCGACGCTCGCTGTCTTCCCACTCGGCTACATGCGCTCGATGGGGATCGCCGGGGCGGTTCTCGCGCCGCTGGCCGGACTCATCTCGCTGCTCGTCGCGCCCTCGCTCTTCGCAGTCCTCGGCGCTCGGGTGAACGCGCTCTCGCCGCGGCGCTGGCGCGTTGCCGCCGAGCGGACGGCGCGCAGCGAGCGAGGCGGTTGGTACCGCCTCGCCCGGGAGCTCATGCGCAGGCCCATTCCGGTCGCCCTCTGCGCGACCGCGCTTCTTCTCGTCCTTGCCGTCCCGTTTCTCTCGATCCGCTTCACCGGTGTCGACGCGTCGGTGTTGCCGCCGACCATGTCCGCCCGCGTCGTCGACACTGCAGTGAAGAAGGACTTCGGAGTCGCCGCCGACCCGTTCGCCTACGCGGTCGTCCGTGGCACACGGACCGGGGCCCTCCGATACGCCGCGGCGATCCGGGCGCCTCTTGTCCGGCCCCCGCGCCGGCTCGGGCCAGGCATTTGGCTCGTCCAGGCCTCGTCGGGCAGGGAATTCCTCGACTCCGCATCCTTGGATCTCGTCAAGACGATGCGCACCCTGCCGGGGCACGCGCTCGTCGGGGGCTCGACGGCCCAGTACCTCGACCAGAGACACACCCTGGCCGCCCGCCTGCCGCTCGCCGGGCTCCTGCTCGTCGTTTCCACGTTCGCCCTCCTGTGGGCCGCGACCCGGTCGCTCGTGCTTCCCGCCAAGGCGCTCGTCATGAACGTCCTGACGCTCGGCGCGACGTTCGGGATCCTGGTCTTCGTCTTCCAGGACGGGCGGCTGGAAGGGCTGCTCCACTACCGGAGCCAGGGCGCGGTCGAGCTGACAGAGCCAGTCGTCCTGTTCGCAATCGCGTTCGGTCTCGCCACCGACTACGGCGTCTTCCTGCTGACGCGGATCAAGGAGGCCTGGGAGACTGGTATCTCGAACAGGGAGGCAGTGGCGGTCGGGCTCGAGCGCACGGGCCGGATCATCACGGCCGCGGCGCTCCTTTTCTGCATCGCGGTGGGTGCCTTCGCCACCTCGCAGATCATCATCGTCAAGGAGATCGGCGTCGGCATCGCCCTCGCCGTCCTGATCGATGCGACGATCGTCCGGATCCTGCTCGTCCCCTCGTTGATGGCGATTCTCGGCCGGTGGAACTGGTGGCCGGCTCGGCGACCCGAACGCTCAGGAGGGCTCGCACCACCGGGCTCCGACCGACGCGGGGAAGGGTCCCAGCGGACTAGTCCGCAGGCCGCGGAGTGATTTCCCCGATGCGGGCATCGGTGTCGGGGCGGATGGTGTGGCCATGACCTCGGTCCCCCACATCTGCCCATCGTCGCGGCCCTCTCTCCCGGCGAGCGCACGTGCCGAGGATGACGCGACGGCCTTGCAACGCAACGCGCACGCGTCGGTCGATTCGTTGACCGTCGCGGACGTGATGACCCCGAGGATCGTCCGATGCGCGCCGTACGTCCCTCTTCGCTCCGTGGCCTCGTTGATGGCCCACAACCAGGTCCACGCCGTCGTGGTGTTCGATTACGGAGTCGAAGACGACGAGACGGTCGAGCTCTGGGGGATCGTTTCGGATCTCGACCTCGTTGCGGCGCTACCGGTCATCGACGAGCGAACCGCGGGTGAGAGCGCGGTAACGCCGCTCGTGACCGTCTTCCCCGGTGAACGGTTGGACCGGGCCGCCCGAATGATGAGCTCCTCCGGCACTGCGCATCTGTGCGTCGTGGACAGTCGGACCGGTCGTCCGCTGGGTGTCATCTCGACCCTCGACATCGCCCGGGCGGTCGCCGAAGCATGACCGTATAGATGACGTCCGATCGTTACGGAGTGTTCGACGACGCGGCCCGAGAGTACGTGATCGAGCGGCCGGACACGCCGCTGCCCTGGCTGAACTACCTTGGTCAAGACGATCTGTTCGGCCTCTGCACGAACACCGGCGGCGGCTACACGTTCTGGCGTGATGCGCGCTTGCGACGGCTCACCCGGTACCGCTACAACGATGTGCCGCTCGACTCCGTGGGCCGGTATCTCTTCGTGAAGGACGGCGCTTCGATCTGGAATCCCGGTTGGAAGCCGACGAAGACGCCGCTCGACCGGTACGAGTGCAGACAAGGGTTGGGCTACACGTGCATCCGCGGCGTGAGGGACGGAATCGAAGTGGAGCTCCGTTTCTTCGTCCCACTCGGCCAGAACGTCGAGATCTGGCGGACGACCGTGCGCAACGTGGGAGTCGAGGCAAAGGATTTGAGCCTCTTTTCCTACGCCGAGTTCTGCCTCTACGAGGCGCTGAACGACATGACCAACTACCAGCGAACCTACTCGATCGGCGAAGTCGAGATCGCGCGGGGCGGTGCGGCGCTCTTTCACACGACGGAGCACCGCGAGCGCCGAAAGCACGTGACCTTGTTCGGCTGCACGCGCGAGGTCGCCGGCTACGACACCTCTCGCGACGCGTTCGTCGGCATCCACAACGGCCTGCACGAGGCGGCGGTACCGTTTGCAGGTCGGGCGACGTCCAGCGTCGCGCACGGCTGGAATCCGATCGGCTCGCACCAGGTCGACTTGCACCTCGATCCCGGGGCCGAAGAAACCTTCTCGTTCGTGCTCGCCTACGTCGAGGAGGGCGGCACACCGGCAGGCCTCGCGGTGCTCGACCGCTACGCCGACCCCGCCGTCGTCGACGAGGCGTTCGAGCGATTGCGCGCCTTCTGGGACGACCTCCTTTCGAGGTTTCAGGTCCAGTGCCCCGACCCACACGTCGAGCGGATGCTGGGTACCTGGAACCCGTACCAGTGCCTCGTCACGTTCAACCTGTCTCGCTCCGCGAGCCTGTTCGAGACAGGGATCGGCCGCGGCATGGGGTTCCGCGACTCGAACCAGGACATTCTCGGCTTCGTCCACCTGATGCCCGGCCAGGCGAGGCGGCGAATCCTCGATCTCGCGTCGACACAGCTTTCCGACGGTACGTGCTTCCACCAGTACCAACCGCTTACGCGGGAGGGCAATGCCGATATCGGTGGCGGCTTCAACGACGATCCGCTCTGGCTCGTGGTTTCGGCGTGCGCCTACGTCAAGGAGACGGGGGATACGTCGATCCTGTCGGAATCGGTTGGCTATGCGGACCTGCCTGGGAGCAGGGACGATCTCCTGCACCACCTCGAGACCAGCGTCGCGTACACGCTCGGACGTCGAGGGCCCCATCGCCTGCCGTTGATCGGCCATGCGGACTGGAACGACTGCCTCAACCTGAATTGCTTCTCCACGGAGCCGAACGAGTCGTTCCAGACCGCGGGCGACGTGGAGGGCGCCGGCGCGGAGTCGGTGATGATCGCCGGTCTCTTCCTCTACGCGGTGCGCGAGCTCTCAGGCCTCTACCGGCACCTGGGCCGGCCGGACGACGCGTCGCGGCTGGAGCGCGAGCGCACGCAGCTGCTCGAAGCAGTCGAGGCGGAAGCCTGGGACGGGGACTGGTACCTGCGGGCGTTCGACGCCGGCGGCCGACCCGTCGGCTCCCGCGCTTGCGACGAGGGGCAGATCTTCGTCGAGAGCCAGGCCTGGTGCGTGCTCGGCGGCGCCGGCGCGCACGACGAACGGGCACGACGGGCGCTCGGCAGCGTCCTGCACCGGCTGACGACGCCCGACGGTGTCGTCCTGCTCCAGCCGGCGTATCGCCGCTACCGCGTCGAGCTGGGCGAGATCTCGAGCTACCCGCCGGGTTACAAGGAGAACGGCAGCGTCTTCTGCCACACGAATCCGTGGATCACCCTCTGCTGGTGCCTGCTCGGCGACGGCGCGAGGGGGCTCGAGTCGTACCTCGCGATCTGCCCCTCGACGCGTGAGGAGCGAATCGAGACGTACCGCTGCGAGCCGTACGTCTATGCGCAGACGATCGCCGGTCCCGACGCGGCCACGCCAGGCGAAGCGAAGAACTCGTGGCTGACCGGGACCGCGGCGTGGGCATTCGTCAGCGGCGCGCAGGGGCTGCTCGGCATCGTCCCCGACTACGACGGGCTGAGGATCGACCCGTGCGTCCCGGGCTCGTGGGACTCGTTCCACGTCACGCGGCGCTTCCGCGGCACGGTCTACGAGATCGAGGTCCGGAACCCGAACGGTGCCGGCCACGGTGTCTCCTCGCTCACGGTGGAAGGTCGCAAGATCGATGGCAACCTGCTGCCTTCGCGGGCGGATGGGGGCCCGGTGAGCGTCGAGGTCGTCCTCGGCTCGCGGACGGACCGCGGGCGCACAGCCACCGCGCCTGCCACAACGCGTGTCGCGACCTACGACCGACCGTGATTCGTGTCCGATGCCGATGAGTCACGCCGGCGCTTCCCGACCGTCGTCGTTGGTGCGGGCTGCGGCCGCGCGCCCGCGACGGCAGGTCGGAATTATCCGAAGCAGGACGAGGGTCTTCCACCGATGCCGGTGCGCCGGTTCAGATCGACGCTAGACGAACCGTTTGAAGGAGGCGCGTGATGATTGCATTGATCGTCGTTCTGCTGTTCGTGATCTCGGTTGTCGCCTGGGCGGTCTATGCGCTGGTCAGACCGTTCACGCATACGCATTACCAGCATCCCGACGAACGGCTCTGGAGGCCTCTCGACTGACGTCCGGCTGCTCGGCAGTCCACCTTGCATCGTCCCGGGATCAGGGGCGACCCCGATGCGCCGGCGCGCTCGGCGCGCGACGATTGTTGTTCGACAAGGAGGTGCGTCATGCGTCTGTGGCGTGCATTGCAGGTTGCCTTCGTCGTTCTGCTCGCCTGGGTGGGTGTCGCGTCGGCGATGGGCCGGTTCAGCCCGCCCCGGCAGAACGGGAGTCGAGGCGAGACGGCCGCGACCAGCGTCGTCGTGCCGACGGCGGCAACCCTTCCGGCAGGTGAGTATCCATGGGTTCAGCCCCTCTGGGTCCACGTCGGAGGAGTCGTCGTTGCACGGCTGCCCGTCGTCAGGCTGCCGTAACCGGGCCGCGGACGACGGCTCGTCGCCCCGCCGGTGAGGGACCGTGGGCGGCACGCCGAGTGGCGCGGCCGCCCACATGGGTTCTCGATCAGGTCTTCGCGGGCTTGCCGCCATGGGCGGCGAGCGCGTAGATCACCAGCAGGTCGACGGCGAAGATCGCCAGGGACCACGTCGGGTAGCCCTGGACGAACAACAGCTGAACGACCGCCTGGAATGCCGCAACGGCGATTCCGCACCAGCGTGCCCACTGCGCCCGGGACGGCACCGCCAGGGCCGAGACCAGCGCGACCGCGCCGGTGGCCGTGACGATCCAACCCCAGGTATTGAGCGTGCCGAACACGTAATGGGCGCCAGCGACATAGAACGACGAGTCGGCCAGCGCAACGATCCCCGCCATCAGTCCCAGGATTCCACCGAGACCGAGGGTGATCGCCGCGAAGACGAGCCAGCCGGCGCCCTGCTCGGCTGGCGACTCTGCGGCCGCGGGATAGTCGAGCACCGGATGCCGCTCGACGCTCCGGGTGGCGGTGGGTTTCTCCTCGAAGGTGCTCATGATTCCACCTCCTTTTCTCACCGACCGAGGCACTTCAAGTGTCGGTCCCCCGGGGGACATGGCAATCAGGTACGACCCGGATGGCGGCTGCCGTTTTCTACCGACCCGGTGCACTCTGCGTCAGGTACGCGAGGCGCGAGCCTCGGGAATCCCCAAGGAGGAGAAAGGACTCCCGAGGCACGCACACTCCCTGACGAGCCCTCTCCTGCGAGAGAAGGCCCCCACCGGCCAAGAGCCTAACAGTTCACTTCCTTAACGATCCGGAAGAACCGATGCGGTCGTCGGGCTGCGAGGCGCTAGGCTCGGCTCATGGCCCCCTTCGGGCGAGGGGAGGCCACTTGCGGCGCTGGGAGCGCATCGGCCCCGGCGGTGGAGGGGACCGACCCGGGGCCGGCGCTCCATTCCTCGGAGGCCGACTCACGGCCTAGCGGCCGCGCTCGATTCGGGCGCAGAAAGTGGGGGGTTGGGTGTCGCCGGTGTCCGGGCGGCGAAGCTCAGAGCAGCTTCGACGTCCCGTTCCTGGCGACCCGGCTGCCGGAGCGGTCGAGCGACGCGGCCATCGCCACGGCACCTCGCCGGCACGCCTTTGTCGTTCGCCGGATCGTCGCGGCAGTCTCGCTCTGCAGGTAGCAGACGACGGTCACCACCACCAGGCCTGCGACGAGCGAGACGATTGGCGACGCGAGCGGCGACATCAGCGGACACCATCATAGGTCCTGCGAGCACCACGCGGGAAGGAATTCGCCGCATTCGGCGGGGGATGCGGCACGGCGGCCGGCGCGCCGATGGACCTCGGGTGCGCATGCTCGCGGAGCTCCTCCTCCAGGTCGTCTTGACCGCATGGGTCTACTGGGACTCGCGGAGGCGCGACTGGAAGGGCGACCGCTTCGCCGACACACCGCTCAAATGGGCGCTCGGCGCCTTCTTCCTCTGGCCCCTGACCGTGCCCGTCTACCTCTTCCGCCGCGGCAAGCGCCCGGTGCTCGACCCGGCGGCCTGAAACCGTTCGGGCCGCAGAGCCGTAGGAGAAGACGACGGCGACCTGTCGCGGTCGACTCGTCCCGGAAGGCGACCAGCCGGCCGGGCGAACCTGGGGGTAGAAGGGCCGCCTAGCGCGGCCCTTCTCGCTTCGGGAGGGCGCTACGCTGGCGGCGGCGGACGGGGGCGAGCGTGAAGGCACTCCTGAACATCATCTGGCTGATCTTCGCCGGCGTATGGATGGCGCTCGGCTACCTCCTCGCCGCGGTCCTGCTCGCGATCACGATCATCGGCCTGCCGTTCGCGAAGCAGTCGCTCAAGCTCGGCGGCTACGCCCTCTGGCCGTTCGGCCGCGCGCTCGTCCAGAGCCCGACCCGGCACAAGGGCCTGAGCGTGGTCGGCAACGTCCTGTGGTTCGTTCTCGCAGGCTGGTGGCTCGCGCTCGGTCACATCGCAACCGGCATCGCCCTCTGCCTCACGATCATCGGGATCCCGCTCGGGGTCGCGGACTTCAAGATGGCGGGAGCCGCGCTCGTTCCGTTCGGACGCACGGTCGTCGACGCACACGAGCTGAACGTCGGGCTCGTCTCCGAGTCGTCGACCGTCACGTTCCCGCGCTAACTGCGGACGGCGCGGCAAGCGCGCTGGCACAATGTGGGCGTTCTACAAGCTGGGGGTCCGAACGACGTGCTCGAGATCGGCAGCAGTCTTCGGGAGGCTCGGCGTCGCCGCGGGATCGGCCTGCCCGAGGCGTCGGCCGCCACGATGATCAGGGCGCGCTACCTGGAGGCACTCGAGGACGAACGGGTCGACGCGCTCCCCGAGGGGCCGTACCAGCGGAGCTTCCTGCGCGAGTACGCCGAGTACCTCGGTCTCGATGGTGACATTCTGGTGGCGGAGTGGATGGTCCGCTTCCCGCCGCCGGCGCCGGAGCCTGCCCCGCCGCCGAGATCCGCCGGGCTTGCGTCGCTGATCGCGTCGATCGAGCATCGTCGCGCGTGGGCGCTGGGGCTCGCCGTCGTCGCGGTCGGCATCGCCGTCTGGCAGCTGGCCGGCTCCGGATCGACGAAAGTGGATACGCCGCCGACGGTCGCCGTCTCCGAGCCTCACACTCCGCCGCCGGCACACCCGCGGTCGACAACCCCGGCGGCGCCGAGCACACCCAGGGCGACGTTCACCGCGCTCGCGCTGACCGCGGTGAAAGGGCCGTGCTGGCTGATCGCGCGGCTCGGCTCGAGCGCCGGGCCCGTCGTCGCGCAGCAGATGCTGCAGCAGGGGCAGACGGCGAAGTTCGGCCTGAAGAAGCCGCTGTGGATCAGGCTCGGCGCACCGTGGAACCTCGCCGCAACGCTCGGGCGCCGCACGATCACCGCGGCGCTGCCGGCGCTGACCGGCAACGTGCTCGTCACGACGAGCGGCATCACGCCCGCCTGAGCTTTTCGCCGTCAACTCGCAGTGCCCCGATGCCGATACAGGAGGGGTGACCAGAACGATCTCGGCCGTCGGCATCCTGATCGCCCTCGCGATCGGCGGCTGGCTCTTCGCGGAGCAGAGCAAGAACGAGGGGCCGACGGCGTCCGCCGTCACGCAGGCGGAGACCCAGGCGATCGTCGCGACCGCCTCGTCGAACTTCTCCCAGGTCGTCCCGGCGCTTCAGGGCCAGTACGCGCAGACCGGCAGCTACGCCGGCGCGCAGCTGCCCGCCGGCTCCGGCGTGACGCTGGCGAGCGCGACGAGCACGTCGTACTGCCTCGAGGCGAACCTCAACGGGTCGATCGTCCACGAGGTCGGCCCCGGCGGGTCGCCGGCCGCCGGCCCCTGCTGACGGCCGCTACGCGCTGAGCCGCTTGCGCAGGTCGAGCAGGCCGGGCGTCAGCTCGCGGCGCTGGTAGCCGTCGAGGTCGGCGACGACCTGGCGCAGGAGCCTTGCGCGCTCGCGGTCGATCTCGACCGGCGGGTCGCCGAGGCGGGAGCCCGAGGTCGACAGCACCTCGGCCAGTTCGTCGTAGTCCTTGATCGCGCGCTCCGAGGCCTCGATACGGCTCGCATCGGCGCCGGAGCGGCGAAGAGCCTCGTAGGTCGCCGCGATCAGCTTGTCGATCGACTCCACCAGCGCGTTGACGTCGTCGCCGAGCAGGATCAGCTCCTCGTCGCCGATCAGGAGCGCGAGCGGGCGGGTCCTCGGCTCGCGGGGCGTGGCGGACTCGGGGTCGCCGATCGTTGCCATGGGAGCGATATCGGCAGCGGCGGCGCAATTCCTGAGCGCCGCGTGAAGACGAGAGGTGCCCCCGCCACCGCGTTCTGCCAGGTCGACAGTGAATCAGCCTTGAACGACGACGACAGGGGCAGCCGACCTTATCCCTCCCCCCGGGCAGCGCGCTGCGGGAGGAGGCCGCCGGTCGGGCGAGAACCCTGAGATCCCCTCTCGAACTCCCGTTGACCTGGAGGTACCTGGCATGACCAAAGACACCCAGAAATGGGCGGCTGCGAGCCTCGGCTTCGCGGCTGCCGTGATCTGGACGACCGTCGGAGCGACGGCTGCCCTGACCTGCCTGCTCGCCGCCGGCCTCTGCGCGGGGGTCGTGATCGCACGCGAAGGCGGGCTCGTCGGCAGGCTCACCGGCGCCGCGTCGGAGACGCGCCGGAAGCTGCAGGCCGCCGTCCCGGCGCCCAAGCAGCGCGCCCCGAAGCAGGCCCCGCGGCGCCGGGCGCAGGCGACGACACCGCCTCGCCGCAAGCCCGCTCCGACGCCGGCTCCGGCGATCCGCCCCTACGACCACGACGAGCCGTCGGGCGAGCACGTCTACGAGGTCGCGAACTACGGCTGGTAGCACGACGAGGCGCTGACCGTCCGGCCCTTGTCGCCGGAGGGTCGCTCGAGCACAATTCAGACCCCGCATGCGGCGTCTCCTGGTCCTGTGCGCGCTGGCCGCGCTGGTCGTGCCCGGCGCCGCGCGCGCGGCGGGAGGGACCGTCACGGCGTTCTACTACCCGTGGTACGGAACGCCGGCCCTCGACGGGATGTGGGAGCACTGGTCGCAGAACGGCCATCAGCCGCCGGACGACATCGCGTCGGCGTTCTACCCGGTGGACGGCCCCTACTCGTCATCCGACGCGCTCGTCGTCGCCAAGCAGATGCAGGAGATCAAGGACGCGGGCATCGACCAGATCGCCGTCTCGTGGTGGGGGCGGGGATCGGCGGAGGACGGGCGGCTCGGTGCAGTCGCGACGGCGGCGCGGGCTGCAGGGATCGCCGTGGCGATCCACCTCGAGCCGTACGGCGGCCGCACGGTGACGGGCACGGTCGCCGACGTCGCCTACCTGCAGTCGACGTACGGGATCAGGACGTTCTACGTCTACCGGCCGTTCGACTTTCCCGTCGCCCAGTGGGCCGGCGCGTCGAAAGCGCTGCACGCGGGGGGCGGAACCTTCTTCGCTCAGACCGCGCTCGTCGGCGCCGCCGCCGCTGCAGGGTTCGACGGCGTCTACACGTACGACATCGTCACCTACACCGGCGACAAGTTCGCGCGGCTCTGCCACGAGGCGCGCCGTAAGCATCTGCTGTGCGCACCGTCGGTCGGCCCCGGCTACGACGCCCGCCGAGCGGACGGCGACACGAAGCTGAAGCCGCGCCGCCATGGGCAGACGTACGACTCGATGTGGCGCGCCGCGATCGCCGCGCATCCCGACCAGGTGACGATCACGTCGTTCAACGAATGGCACGAAGGGACGGAGATCGAGCCGGCGGCGCCCGCAGGCTGGCACGGGGCCAACCGGTACCTCGGCTACGACGGTGCGTACGGCCTGCACGGCCAGGCCGCGACGACGGCGTACCTCGACCGGACGCGCTACTGGTCGAGCGTCTTTCGAAGCACCTCGCCCCCGCAGCTGAAGACGAGAGCCGGGTAGACGTCTTCCGCGGCGACGCCGCGGAGCTGGCGGTGGCCGAGGTCGACGACCGCGTCCGGCCAGGCGTCGAGCCCGAGCGCCGCGGCCCCGTTCGCCGAGCCGATGCGCTCGAGCTCCTCGATCGACAGCACGCCGCGCCGCCCGGTCTGGCGGCGCGCGATGCCTTCGAGCTCGCGCAGCTCCTCCAGCGGATCGATGCGGACGTTCGAGTCGGACCCGATGCACAGCTCGATCCGGCGATGGGCGACACGCGCGACCGGCACGAACCCGTCGCCGAGGCTCGCCTCGGTCGTCGGGCAGACGCAGATGCGCGCCCTCGTTTCGGCGACCAGGTCGAGCTCGGCGCCGTCGGCGTGCGTCGCGTGGACGATCGTCGTGTGCTCGCCCAGGCAGCCCTCGCGTGCCAGCAGCTCGATCGGCCGGACTCCGTGCTCGGCGAGGCATTCCTCGATCTCCCGCGGCTGCTCGTCCGCGTGCACGTGGAGCGGCAGGCCGTTCGCGGCCGCGTAGGTGCCCAGCTCGCGCAGCGTCTCCGCCGGGCAGGCTCGGACGGAGTGGGGGGCGACGGCGACCCGGATCCCGTCCGAGCGCAGCCGCTCGAGCTGCGCGAGGTAGTCGGCGGCCGACTCCTGCCGGAACCGCGGGCTTCCGCCCCTGAGGTAGCAGGCATAGACGCAGACGAACGCGATCCCGGCCTCGGCGGCCGCTGCAGCCGCTGCCCGGGCCTCCTCGAGGCCGAGGTAGTGGAACTCGCCCACCGCCGTGAATCCGTTCGCACTCAACTCGCGGTAGACCTCGACGTACTCGCTCTCGATCTGCTGCAGCGTCAGCGACTCGGCCAACGCGACCATGCCGTCCCGCCATGCCCAGAAGTCCCCGCCGGCGTCCCTGCCCCGCAGGGCACGCTGGAAGGCGTGGCAGTGGGCGTCGACGAAGCCGCGTATGGCCAGGGACGGCACGGCCGTATCCTGTCAGCGTGATCCGCCGCCGTCTGCCGAACGCCCTGACGATCGCACGGCTCCTGCTCATCCCGGTCTTCATCGTCTTGCTGCTCGCGGGTGACAGCGGCTACTCCTGGCCCGCGGCGATCGTTTTCGGGATCGCGGGTATCACCGACCAGGTGGACGGCTTCCTGGCGCGCCGGTGGCACGTGGAGTCGGGCTTCGGCAAGATCGCCGACCCGCTCGCCGACCGGCTGATGATCGACACAGCGGTGATCCTGCTGCTCTACGAGAGCAGGCTGCCGTGGGCGGCGCTGCTGATCCCGCTCCGCGACCTGGTCGTGCTCGTCGGGACCCCGATCGTGCTCGGCCGCGGCTACGAGTTCCAGGTCAACCTCGCCGGCAAGGCCGCGACGTGGCTGCTGTTCGCATCGCTCGGTCTCGTGATGGTCACGCACGAGGGGACGCAATGGCCGCTGTGGATCTTCTGGACGGGCCTCGTGCTCGCGTTCGTCTCGCTGGGCGACTACGTGCTCAAAGCGCGGCGTGAGGTGCGGTTCTCGTGAAGGCCGTCGTGATGGCCGGCGGGGAGGGCACGCGGCTGCGCCCCCTGACCTCGATCCAGCCGAAGCCGATGGTGCCGATCGTCGGCAAGCCGTGCATGGAGCACATCCTCGAGCTGCTCCGGTCGCACGACTTCGAGGAGGTCGTCGTGACCGTCGCGTTCCTCCCGCAGGCGATCCGCTCGTACTTCGGCGACGGCTCCGGCGTCGGTCTGGGCCTCGAGTACTCGGTGGAGCCGAGCCCGCTCGGGACCGCCGGCTCCGTCCGCCACGCGGCGGCGCGCCTGGACGACACGTTCCTCGTCATCTCGGGCGACGCGCTCTCCGACATCGACCTCGGGCAGGTCGTCGACTTCCACCGCGCACAGGGCGCCGCCTGCACGATCGGGCTGAAGGCGGTCGAGAACCCGCTCGAGTTCGGGATCGTGGTCACGCGCGAGGACGGGCGCGTCGAGCGCTTCCTCGAGAAGCCGACCTGGGGGCAGGTCTTCTCGGACACGATCAACACCGGCATCTACGTGCTCGAGCCGGAGGTGCTCGACCACGTTCCCACCGACCGGCCCTTCGACTTCTCCAAGGACCTGTTCCCGCTCCTGCTCGAGCTCGGCCATCCAATCTACGGCTGCGTGTGCGAGGGCTACTGGCAGGACATCGGGAACCTCGACCAGTACCGGCAGGCGAACTTCGACGCGCTCGACGAGACGGTGCGGCTCGACATCGCGGGGCTCAAGCTGCCCGGCGAGATCTGGCTCGGCGACGGCGTCGAGATCGACGACATCGAAGGCGTCGAGGGGCCGGCGTTCATCGGCAACTACTGCACGATCTCGCCCGACGCGACCGTCGGTCCCTACACAGTGCTCGGCCCCGGGTCGACGCTGCGCGAGCGCAGCCGCGTCTCGCACAGCATCATCGATGCCAGCACGTACATCGGGCGCAGCGCCGTCGTCGAAGGAGCGGTGATCGGCCGTGGCTGCGACGTGCGGGCGCACGCGCGCGTGCACGAGGACGTCGCGATCGGGGACCGCGTGACGCTCGGCGACCAGTCGGTGATCCACGCGGGCGTTCGCATCTACCCCGACAAGGAGGTCGACTACGGCGCGCAGATCCACGAGAGCCTGATCTGGGAGGCGCGTGGCACTTCGCGCCTGTTCGGCAAGAACGGCGTCGTCGGCCTCGTCAACGTGAACCTGACGCCCGAGGTCGCGCTTCGCTTCGGCGCGGCGCTCGGCACCGCGCTCAAGCGCGGGTCGCGCGTGGTCGCGAGCCGGGAGAGCGCCGCCGCCTACCGGATGGTCAAGCGCGCGATCATCTCGGGCCTCAACTCGACCGGCGTGCAGGTCGCCGACCTGCGCACGCTCCCTGCCCCGGTCGGCCTCCATCTCCTGAAGACGCAGGGCTACGACGCGGCGTTCCACGTCGGCGCCGCCTCGCACGACCCGGAGGCCGTGCAGATCCGGCTCTTCGAGCGCCCCGGGGTGGCGCTGTCCGCCGGGCTGCAGCAGGAGATCGAGAAGCACTTCACGCGGCAGGAGCTGAGGCGGGTCTCGTTCCCGGACGTCGGTGCGATCTCGTATCCGGCACGCGCCCGCGAGGGCTACGCGACCGACCTGCTCTCGCACCTCGACGTACCCGCGATCCGCGAGCGCGGCTTCCGCATCGTGGTCGACTACGGCTACTCGGCGGCGAGCTACGTGCTGCCTCTGCTCCTCGGCCGTCTGGGCGTCGAGGCGATCACGGCCCATCCGTTCGAGTCCGACGCCGCGTCAGGGCCTGCCAAGCTGAGCGAGTCGATCGGGCAGGCGCGCCGGCTCGTGACGGCGGTCGACGCCGACCTCGCCGTCGTCTCGGACCGCTCCGCCGAGCGCATCTTCCTGGTCGACGAGCGCGGGCGCGAGCTCTCTGCACAGATGACCCTGCTGCTCTTCCTGCGCCTGCTGCGCGCGAACGGCCACCGCGGGAAGGTCGCCGTCCCGGTGACCGCCACGAGCCGTGTCGAGGAGATCGCCGGCACGAGCCTCGAGATCATCCGCGCCCCAGCGTCGCTGCAGGAGCTTGCGCGCACGGCCGCCGAGGACGGGGTCATCTTCGCCGGCGCCGTCGGCGGCGGCTTCGTCTTCCCCGACTTCCTGCCGGCGTACGACGCGATCGCGTTGCTCTGCAAGCTCCTCGAGCTGCTCGCGCAGCGTCGCGCGCGTCCGCTGTCCGACTACACCGCCGGACTGCCGCGCTCGACGCTGATGCACGAGCAGGTGCCGTGCCCGTGGGGCCTCAAAGGCACCGTGATGCGCGTGCTCAACGAGCGCTTCTCCGACCACGAGGTCGACCTGCTCGACGGGATCAAGGTGTTCTTCGAGGGCCGCGGCTGGGCGCTCGCGCTTCCGGACCCGGACGAGCCGATCGTGCACATCTACGCCGAGGGCGAAACGAGCGACGCGTCGCGCGAGCTCGGCGCCGAGCTCGAGGCGGTGGTGGAGGGGCTGCTCGACCAGGAGGAGATCGCGGCCCGGAGCTGAACCCTCAAGATGAGGTTGACGGTTCAGGGAACGTCTGCTGGAATCACCGATCTCACCCCCGACCGAAAGGCGGCAACGTGGAACCGCTCCCAGAGCTCGGCTCGCTCTCCGACGAAGGGCTGAAGGACCTCATCGAAGACCTGGAACGGCAGGAGCGGGAGGTCAGCTACGAGCGCCGCCTGCTCCACGGCAAGATCGACATCCTGCGCGCCGAGCTGGTCGCGAGGCTCCAGCAGAGCGGCGGGAAGAGCGTCCTCGAGCAGGTCGACGTCGACCGTCTCACGGACATCCTGGCCGGCAAGGCGGCACCACCGGCTTGATCGTCTACTGCCAGGAGTGCGGCTTCCAGAATCCGGAGGCTGCGAACTACTGCGCGCGCTGCGGCGCCCTGCTCCAGAAGGGCGAGGTCCCGGCCGAGACGCAGTCGCTCTCGCCCGAGGAGGTCGGCGAGCTCGAGCACGACCCCGTCGTCGGCCTCGAAGGGCCGGCGCTGGTCGTGCGCCAGGGCGGCGGCAGGGCGGGGGAGAGCTTCCACCCGACCGGCGAGCGGACGCGGATCGGCCGCTCGCCCGAGTGCGAGATCTTCCTCGACGACGTCACCGTCTCGCGCAACCACGCAGTGCTGATCGCACGGACCGGCGGCTACGTGGTCGAGGACCTAGGGTCGCTGAACGGCACGTTCGTCAACCGCCGGCGGATCGACACCGCGGTGCTGCACGGCGGCGACGAGCTCCAGATCGGCAAGTACCGGATGACGTTCATCGAATGACCGCTGCCGCGCCGTCACCCGAGCGACGCGACCGGCCGCTTCGGATCGGCGAGGTCGTGCGCCGTCTGAACGCCGAGTTCCCGGACATCTCGATCTCGAAGATCAGGTACCTGGAGGACGAAGGGCTCGTGACGCCGCGCCGGACGCAGGGCGGCTACCGCCTGTTCAGCGAGGACGACCTCGCGCGCCTCGAGACGGTGCTGCGCCTGCAGCGGGACGAGTTCCTGCCACTGCGCGTGATCCGCGAGGAGCTCGAGGCGGTCGGACCGAAGGAGCGCAAGCGCCGTAAGCCGACCGCGCTCGGCGGCGCGGTCGAGACGATCACGTTCGACGAGCTGTGCGAGCGTGCGCAGATCACCACCGAGCTCGGCCGCGAGCTCGACGAGTACGGGCTGCTCCAGCCGCGGGGCTCGGGCGGCGCGAAGCGCTACCCCGAAGACGATGCCGACGTCGCCGCGACGTGCGCGCGACTGCAGCGCTTCGGCGTTTCGCCGCGCCACTTGCGCACGTTCCGGACCGCCGCCGGACGGCAGGCGGCGCTGCTCGACCAGCTCGTCACGCCGGCGCTCCGCTCCCGCAGCCTCGAGCGCCGCACGCAGGGGCTGCGCGAGCTGCAGCAGCTCGCCGAGCTCGTCAGCGAGCTTTCTTCCCAGCTCTTCTGGCGCGACCTGCGAGACTTGGCGCAGTGAGCGATCTCAGGTCGAAGGTTCGCGAGGTCCCCGACTTCCCGACGCCCGGCGTCGGGTTCAAGGACGTGACACCGCTGCTCGCCGACCCAACGACGCTGCGCGAGACGGTCTCCGAGCTCGCCCAGTGGGTGAAGTCGAAGCAGCCCGACCTGGTGCTCGGCGCCGAGGCGCGCGGGTTCTGGCTCGGCGCGGCGGTCGCAGCGGAGGCCGGCGTCGGCTTCGTCCCCGCGCGGCGCCCCGGAAAGCTGCCGCCGGAGACGGTCAGCGCGCGCTACGTCCTCGAGTACGGCGAGAACTCGCTCGAGCTGCATCCGGATCTGATCCCGCGCGGCTCGAGGGTCGTGATCCACGACGACGTGCTTGCGACGGGCGGGACGATCGAGGCGATCAAGAACCTGGTCGAGCAGATCGGGAGCGAGGTTCTCGGCGCGTGTTTCATCATCGAGCTGTCGTTCCTCGGCGGGCGCGACCGCCTGGCCGGGACCGATCTCTTCTCGCTGATCGAATACTGACGGGCTCCTCCGTGGGGCACCATTCGGGGGATGCCTCCATCCGGTCGACGGAGTAAGAAGCCGCCATGTACGACGCATTGACGACGGCGTACACCTTCTCCTGCCCGACCCACGGCGAGACCCACGTGCGGCTGTCGCGGTTCCGGAGGCTCGAGGAGCTCGAGGGGGCGCGGCATCCGGCCGTCTACCGCGTCGAGTTCGCGTGCGGCTGCGGCTGCGACCATCCCGGCCTCGTCACCCACGAGGACCTCGACTGGGCGCCGCTCGGCATTGCAGCGGAGACGCCGTTCCTCAACCTGATGACCTCCCGTCTCGAGGCCGTCGGCAGCGAGCTCGGCGAGCTCGCCGTCGCGCACATCGGGGCGGGGGAGTGGCCCTGGAGCTTCTACTGCTGGCCCGAGGAGCGGCCGAGGCCGGTCTTCCCGTCCGCATTCAAGCTGCTCGCCCCCTCGGCGCGCGGCGACGCGGTCGGGCTCGCGGTTCGCTGCCCGGTGTGCGGCAAGGTCTCGGTCAACGTCGTCTCGCGTGCGCACGTCGACGTTCCGTTCGTGAACGACCGCGAGGTGGGGGTGGTCGAGCACCTCTTCGCCGACGATGTCGCCGCCGCCGTGGACGAGTTCCGCGCCGAGCTCTACTCGACCTCGTTCGACGCGCGCCGCCTCAGCCTGTAGCGAGCTCGACCGAGCCGTCGTCCCGCAGCGTCCAGAAGGGGTTGTGGGCGACCTCCCACGCATGCCCGTCCGGATCGGTGAAGATGCCCGAATAGCCGCCCCAGAACGTCGCCTCCGGTGCCCGTGTGACGGTCGCGCCGGCCGCCCGCGCCTCCTCGAGCACCGTATCGACCGCGACCGGCGACGCGACGTTGTGCGCGAGCGTGATGCCGCCGAACCCACCGCGGTCCTCGACGCCGCTGTCGCGCGCGAGCTCGGCGCGGTCCCACAGCGCGACGATCATGCCGCCCGCCTGGAAGAAGACGATTTCCGCATCGGGCTCGGCGGCGGTCGACCAGCCGAGCCGTTCGTAGAACGCGCGGGCCCGTCCGAGGTCGGCGACACCGAGCGTGACGAGGCTCACCCGCTGCTCCATTTTCCGCATTCTTCCAGGCTTCACTCCCGCCAGGGATCGTCTCTGGCGACCGTGCCGCCGATGCCTGGAGAGCCCATGTCCGGCTACTGCCCCGACCGCACGAGAGGCTCCGCGCTCCTGCTCGCGCACTGCGGCGCGTTCGCAGGCGAACGCGAGAGTGCGTACGAGCGCCTCGAGGACGAGGTCGGCGGCGACCTGGCGCGCCTCCTCGTCTTCGCGCTCTCAGGCGATCACGGACGCCGCGGCTCGTCGTCGCCCTGAACGCGGACGAAGAGGAAGATCAGGAAGCCGGCGACGCAGCCGACGACGAACGACATCCCGCTGCCGTAGCCGACCGCCGAACCGCCGATCCAGATGAAGAGCCCGAAGAGGAGGGCCCAGCAGAAGGACGTGATTCCTCGGTCGAAGGCGGGCATGGCGGCGATCGTAGCGGTTCTCGGACCAGAAAAATTCACCGAGCCGGTGGCGCTTTTGTCCACCTCCCCCGTGAACCTTCGGCTTCCGCCTACGGCCCTCGGGAGCGGCTTCGTCCTACTCGCGCTCCGTGCTCGGTGCAAGAGGGAAGTTACAGCTCTCCGGGGGGTCGGGCAAGGACTTCGAAACAAAAAACTGCGCATTTTGCGGATCGAAATCTGTCCACATTTCCACAGGTAAATTCGGTCGCTGGGGAAAAGCCTGTGGAGACTCAGGCCAGGAGCTCGGAGGCATGCCTCCCGGAAGATCTCGTGCGCCTGTTCTGCCGCGTCCGGGCGGTGCATGTCCGCGATCAGCGCGGCGATGCGCGGAGTCATCACGATCACGGAGTCATCACGATCACGTAGCGCGTCGGCCCGGCGTGCGCGTTCCGCCGTCGTCGCGCCACTCGGAGAGCACGAAGCTGCCGGCGTCGAGCGGCCCGTCGGCGAGGGGAGGGGCGTCCATCGGAGGCGCCGAGTCCAGCAGATCCGCGGCTCTTGTGTCTACTTGACAGAACACCGGTTATCGTGCACCGGCTCGAAACCAGGCCGGACGGGGTTTCGAGAGTCGCGATCGGGGCTATCACCATGGGCGGTGACGGCCGAGCCCGACATCCTCGAGCTCAGCGACGACCTGCACCGGCTCGTCGACGCCGCGGAAGAGCGCGGCACGCTGCTGGAGTCGGAGCTCGCCGAGGCGCTCGAGCCGCTCGGGCTCGACCCGCTCGAGGTCGACACGGTCCGCCGCGAGCTCGAGAAGCGTTCGATCGACCTCGTCGACGACACCGCGGCCGAGCGCCCGCCCCCGACGATCGCCGCGCCGACGCCGCAGGAGACCACCACCGACGCGCTGCAGCTCTTCCTGCGCGAGGCCGGCCGCCACCCGCTGCTGACCGCTGCTCAGGAGGTCGAGCTCGCCAAGCGCATCGAGCGCGGCGACCGGCAGGCGAAGCAGCAGATGATCCAGTCGAACCTCCGCCTGGTCGTCTCGATCGCCAAGCACTACCGCAACCAGGGCCTTCCGTTCCTCGACCTGATCCAGGAAGGGACGCTCGGGCTGATCCGAGCGACCGAGAAGTTCGACTGGCGGCGCGGGTTCAAGTTCTCGACGTACGCCACGTGGTGGATCAGGCAGGCGGTGGCGCGAGCGCTGGCCGACAAGGGCCGCACGATCCGGATGCCCGTGCACATCGTGGAGCGGCTGCAGAAGCTGAACCGGGCGGAGCGCAACCTGTGGGCCTCGCTCGGGCGCGAGCCGACCCTCGAGGAGATCGCAATCGAGGCGAACCTGCCGCTGCAGCAGGCGCTCGAGGTCCGGGCGGCTGCCCGCGCCTCGGCGTCGCTCGACGCTCCGGTATCCGACGGCGACGACACGGCGCTGGGGGAATTCGTGGCCGGTGAAGGCCCGTCGCCCGAGGAGGTCGTCGAGACGTCGCTGCGCTCACAGGTGCTGGCCGATGCGCTGCGCGCGCTCCCCGACCGCAGCCGCGTGGTTGTCGTGCTGCGGTACGGGCTCGCCGACGCCGACCCGAAGACGCTCGAGGAGATCGGCCGGCGGCTGGGCCTGACGCGCGAGCGGGTCCGGCAGATCGAGGTCGAGGCGCTGAAGCGGCTCGCGACGCTCCACGAGATGGAAGCCGTCGCGCACTAGCGGGCGCGTCAGGTCTGCAGGTAGAGCGCGAGGCCGGGCGCAACCGCCCGCAGCTCGCGCAGCGCACGCGTCTCCAGCTGGCGGACGCGCTCGCGTGTGATTCCGAGGTCCGCCCCCACGTCCTCGAGCGTCTGCGGCGGCTTGCCGTCGAGCCCGAACCGGCGCGTGACCACGTGGCGCATGCGCGGGTTGAGCCGCTCGACGGCCGCTGCGAGCTCGACCGCACGCGCCCGCTCCGCGCTGGCGCCGTCCGGCGACTCCGCGCGCTCGTCCTCGATCAGGTCGGCGACCATGCTCTCGCCGTCACCGACCGGCGTCTCGAGCGAGACGGGATCCTCGACCAGGTCGAACAGCTCGCGCACGCGCTCGATCGTGAACCCCGAGTCCTGCGCGATCTCCTCGACCGAGGGGTCGCGGTTGAGCTTCTGCGCCAGCTGCCGGCGCGAACGCTGCGCGCGGCGCACCTGCTCGGCGACGTGGACGGGCAGGCGGATCGTCCGGCCCTGGTCGGCAAGCGCGCGCGTCACGGCCTGGCGGATCCACCACGTCGCATACGTGGAGAGCTTGAACCCGAGCTTGTAGTCGAACTTCTCGACGGCGCGGATCAGCCCGAGGTTGCCCTCCTGGATCAGGTCGAGGAGCGGGACGCCGGCCTTCGTGTAGTTGCGGGTGATCGACATCACGAGGCGCAGGTTCGACTCGATCAGCCGGCGCTTCGCGGCCTCGTCGCCGAGGTCCTTGCGCCGTGCCAGTTCGCGTTCCTCGCCGGGCGTCAACAGGCGCCCGTCGCCGATCTGGCGGACGTAGAGCTTGAGCGGGTCGTCCGTGCGGAGCCGGTCGTCCTCGTTCAGCCGCGCGTTCCGGGGCTCGTCGTCCTCCTCGGGCTCCTCGTCCGGCTCGTCGAGCGCCGGAAGCAGTTCGAGTGACGGCTCCTGGGCGTCGTCGGGCTCTGGAAGCGGGTGTTCCACGCCATTCCTATCGGCGCGCCGCCGAGCGGGCTTGAGGACTGTCTGAGTTGTAAAGAAACAGCGCAGCACGAAGCGTCTTCGAGTGCGGTGAATCGCCGCGTCCGGTTCCGCTCGTTCGTCATCCTCGCCGTGGCGACACGCGCGCCGTCGGCGAAGCCGTCGCGACGTGGGCGTCAAAGGGGACCGTCAGCAGGTGTCGCAGCAGCCCTCGCCGCGCCAGCTCTCGCGTCCTTCTCTGACCGCGACCGCAGCGATGACGAGTGCAGCACCCGGGTCGGCCCACCACCATCCAACCAGGGCGTTCGCAAGAAGGCCGACGAGCAGCGCGACCGAAAGATAGGCGCAGAGCATGTTCTGCGAACCCTCCTTCACCGTTGCCGACGAGTTGAGCTTGCTCCCGACCCGTTGCTTGGCTCGGGCGAGGAGCGGCATCGTTATCGCCGTGAATCCGGCGAGGCCGACGCCAACCCAGCTCGCTTGGGGATGGAGCCCGAGGACAAGGTCGCGGACCGACTGAACGCCGACATAGGCAGCGAGCGCGAAGAATCCGCCCGCGATGAGCTGCTGTGCTCGGCGCTCGGCAGCGTTGGAGCCAACACGCCGTCCCGTGAACAGCCAGACGACGACGAGGCCTGCGAACGCCTCGATGAGGCTGTCGGCCCCGAAGCCGATCAGAGCGATCGAGCCCGCCGCGATGCCTGCACCCAGCGCGATGGCGAACTCGACGACGTGCCAGGCGATTCCACCCCATGCGAGGAGCCGCGCTCGCCGCTCGAGACTCGTTCGCTCAGCCGGTTGGAGGACGGTGATCCGGCGAAGCGGTGTGACCTGAATCGTCTGAGTCACGAAAAAAGCGTATCGGGCAGATTGCCGGTCGCTTGCGGTGTCAGATGGCGCCGGCTTCGCGTTGAGGGTGGTCTTTGAGTATGAGTTGTAAAGGATTCCTGAATCCGACGGCCAAGTCCCCTATCGTCCAGGGGGGAGGGTCGTCTCAACCACCGACTGCATGTGCGGCATCGCGGGATACAGCGTCCGGGCTCGATCGAGCGTCGAGCGGACACTCGCTGCGCAGGCCCTCCTCGCAGGAATCGCCGAGCGCGGCGCTGACGCCGTCGGCTATGCGTACCGCGCTCCGGGCGAGCGCTACCCGACGGTCGTGAAGCAGCGGACGCCGGCCTCGCAGCTGCTCGAGCGCATCTCGGTCCCCGAGGGTGCGCACCAGCTGCTCGTGCACGTCCGCGACTACACCAAGGGGCACCCGTCGATCGCCGCGAACAATCACCCGGTCCGGCACGGCCCGGTGATCGGGATCCACAACGGGATCATCGTCAACGACGACGAGCTCCTCGCCTCGTACGACTGCGCCCGGTCCGAGCCGGAGATGACCGTCGACTCGGAGGCGATCTTCGCCGAGGTTGCGCATTCGCAGAACGACCCGCGCGCACTCGAGCGGCTGCGCGGCGCGATGGCGACCGCCTGGCTCGACGAGCGCGAGCCGGAGCTCGTGTTCCTCGCACGCGGCGTCGGCCGGCCGCTGTGGCTCGGCGAGGGCCGCAGCGAGGTCTTCTTCGCGTCGACGAAGAACGCGCTCGAGGTGGCGGAGCGCTACTGCGGCGTCAAGCTTCGCAAGCGCGAGGTGCGCGAGGGAACGGTGCTGGCGCTCCGGGACGGCGCGGTCGTCCGGCGCGAGCGGTTCCGCCCGGATCACGGGTACGTCGAGGCCGATCCGCTGCCGGCCGTGCGGGCGCCGTCCGAGCGCGACTTCTGCATCGCCGCGCTCGCGGCGCTCGTCTCCGCCGCCTAGGTCGAGACCGTACCGTCGGCGGCGACGACGGCGCCCTCGTCGACGAGCCGTTCGCGCACCAGGTACTGCAACGTCGCCCACGCGCCGCGCCGCGCCTCGAACAAGCGGTACACCTGCCACTCCGTGAGCAGCGAGTCGTCGAGGAGGCGCGCGTCGCGCCAGTCGCCGAACTTCGGCAGCCGCCCCAGGCGCCGTGCGAGGGCCGCGCCCTCGGAGATCGCCCGCTCGAGCCGCTCCTCCGCGAGCGTCACGTCGAATCCGGCCTCTCTGAGCGCAGCCGCGAGCGATCCGAACGTGTGCCAGTAGAGGGAGGCTGACGGCATCGATCCCCGTCGCCGCTTGATCTCGCCCACCGTCGGCGCCCGGCCGAGCTCGTCGCCGAGCGACCGCAGCGAGGCGAGCAGCTCCTCGCGGGTGACGAACCGCCGCGGCATCAGGCCCGCGGCGCGCTTGGCGGCGTTCCACGTCCCGAAGTGCTCGATCACCGTCTGCGGGTGCACCCCCGCTCCGGGATCGGCGGCGAACTCCTTCATCGTCGGCGAACGGCCGAGACGGCGTGCCGAGGCGCGGAGCTCGTCGAGCAGCTGCTCGTCGGAGAAGCGCCGCCGTAGGCCCGCCTGGAACGAGGCGAGCGCGGCGGGGTCGATCGGCGGGATGTCGGGCCTGCGAGCCACTGCAAGAATGGTAGAGCGTCATGAGCGAACTGCAAGTACGGGCGAGTCGGGTTACGGTTGCGTCGTGCGCCCCCCGCTGACGCTCGAGCTCGAGACCGCCGCGTTCCGTGCGGCCGGCGCGCTCTCCCGGCTGGCCCGGCGCGGCGGCGGGACGACGATCCCCGGCAAGCTGCTCTGGAAGCTCGATCCGGGCGCGATCGACGCGCTCGCCCGCCGCCTGCCGCGAGGATCGGCGCTCGTCTCGGCGACCAACGGCAAGACGACCACCACGGCGATGGTGGCCGAGATCCTGCGTCCGTCCGTCCAGGTCGTGCACAACGCATCGGGAGCAAACCTGGTCTCCGGCGTCGCCTCCTCCCTCCTCGCAGGCCGCGACGCGCAACTCGGGCTGTTCGAGGTCGACGAGGCGGCTCTGCCCGAGGTCGCGCGCCGGCTCCATCCGCGTGCGCTCCTCCTCGCGAACCTCTTCCGCGACCAGCTCGACCGGTACGGCGAGCTCGAGCTGGTGGCCGCGCGCTGGCGGAGCGCCGTCGCCGGCCTCCCCCACGCCGCGCTCGTCGTGAACGGCGACGATCCCCAGGTGGGCGATCTCGCGACCGGCGCCGAGCACGCCCGTAGCTTCGGCCTCGACGACCCGGCACACGCCCGCCCCGCGCTGCAGCACGCGGCCGACTCGAAGTACTGCCTGCGCTGCGGCACGCCGTACGACTACGCTGCGGCGTACGTCGGGCACCTGGGCGATTACCGGTGCCCGAACTGCGGGCATGCCAGGCCTGCGCTCGACGTCGTGGGACGCGAGATCGAGCTGCACGGCCTCGACGGCGTCGCCTTCACGCTGACTGCGCCGGAAGGAACCTCGCGGATCGAGCTCTCCCTCCCCGGGCTCTACAACGTCTACAACGCCGTCGGGGCGGCGGCGCTGGCGCTCGAGCTCGGAGCGTCGATCGGCGACGTCGCGGCGGGGCTCGAACGCTTCTCACCCGCATTCGGCCGCTTCGAGCGCATCCAGGTCGGAGACCGGCGGGTGCTGATGCTGCTGATCAAGAACCCGGCCGGCGCGAACGAGATCGTGCGGACGCTCGTCGATGCCGAACCGCCGCGAATCGTGGTGATCGCGCTGAACGACGAGATCGCCGACGGCCGGGACGTGTCGTGGATCTGGGACGTCGACTTCGAGCCGCTGATCGGCGGGCTGGAGACGTTCGTCGCGACCGGGGCCCGTGCCGAGGAGCTGGCGCTGCGGTTCGCCTATGCGGGCCTGCCGCGCGAGCGGATCGAGGT
>DATIXY010000064.1:0-41002 GCA_035518115.1 Gaiellaceae bacterium
CGGGCGCGACATGGCGGTCGATCTCGGCACCGCGAACACGCTCGTCTACGTGCGCGGCCGGGGCATCGTCCTGTCCGAGCCGTCGGTGGTCGCGATCGACCAGCGCTCCGGCGAGGTGCACGCGGTCGGGCTCGAGGCGAAGCGGATGCTCGGCCGGACGCCCGGGACGATCAGCGCGATCAGGCCGCTGAAGGACGGCGTGATCGCCGACTTCGACGTCACCGAGCAGATGCTCCGGCACTTCATCCAGAAGGTGCACCAGCACCGGTTCGCGCATCCACGCGTCGTCGTGTGCGTCCCCTCCGGGGTCACGGGCGTCGAGAAGCGCGCAGTCGAGGAGGCGACGCTGTCGGCGGGCGCACGCAAGGCGTACCTGATCGAGGAGCCGATGGCGGCCGCCATCGGCGCGGGGCTTCCGGTCGCGGAGCCGACCGGGAACATGATCGTCGACATCGGCGGGGGGACGACGGAGGTCGCCGTCATCTCGCTCGGCGGAATCGTCGTCTCGCAGTCGCTGCGCGTCGGCGGCGACGAGATGGACGAGGCGATCATCAACCACATCAAGCGCGAGTACAAGCTGCTGATCGGACAGCAGACGGCGGAGGAGATCAAGCTCGAGGTGGGCTCGGCGCACACGCTGAAGGAAGAGGTGCAGGCGGAGGTGCGCGGCCGCGACATGCTGACCGGCCTCCCGAAGACCGTGATCCTGACGAGCGAGGAAGTCCGCCACGCGCTCGAGGAGCCGGTGACGCAGATCGTCGACGCGATCAAGTCGACGCTCGACAAGACGCCGCCCGAGCTCGCTGCGGACATCATGGACCGCGGGATCGTCCTCGCCGGCGGCGGCGCGCTTCTGCAGGCGCTCGACGAGCGCCTGCGGCACGAGACGCACATGCCCGTGCATCTCGCGGAGTCGCCGCTGACCTGCGTCGCTGTCGGTTCGGGACGCAGCCTGGAGGAGTTCGACGCGATCCACCGCAGCGCCCGCGCTCGTTCGCGCAACGGCCGCGGCCGCTAGAGCCGCCGTGCCGTGATCGAGGAGGTGGACGGCCGGACGGCGCCCGAGCCGGCGCTCGCCGCCCTGCACCTCGTCGAGAGCGAGACGGATCCTCACGACTTCGGCGAGCCGCCGCGGCCGCTCGCCGAGGCAATCGCCTCGTACCGTCATCCCGGCAGCGCGGTCCGCAGGCGCTGGCTCGCGACCGAGGGCGGCGAGCCGGCCGGTGCGGCGATCCTCTCCCTGTACGGAGGGTCGTTCGCCATGGGGTACGTCCTCGTGCGGCCCCGGTTCCGGCGCCGCGGCATCGGCCGCACCCTGTTCGAGGAGGTCGTCACAGCGGCGCACGCCGGTGGGCTCGTGTCGTTCTTCGGCGAGCACTCGACGCCGGACGGCGCCGCGTTCGCACATGCAGTGGGCGCGGTCGACGACCAGCGCCACGTCGTCTCGGTGCTCGACCTGCGCACGGCCGATCTCCCGGAGCCGCGGCCGCCGGACGGCGTCGAGCTTCGCTCGTGGGTCGGCGCCTCGCCGGACGAGCTGGTCGAGTCGCTCGTGCGCGCACGCAACGCGATGGCCGATGCGCCCGTTCCCGGTGGGCTCGACATGCCCAGGTGGACCGTCGACGAGCAGCGCCGGGACGAAGAACGCTTCGTCGGCCGTGCGATGCCGCAGCACGTGACGGTCGCCGTCGAGGGCGGAGAGGTCGTCGCGCTCACGGGCCTCCAGGTGCCGAATGCGGCCGGTGCGAGGCTCGTACACACCGACGACACCGCGACGGTTCCGCATGCACGCGGCCGCGGCCTCGCGGTGTGCGTCAAGCTGGAAAGCCTGAGGCGATTGCGCGCCGAGCGCCCCGGCATCGAGCGCGTCGCGACGAAGAACGCCGAGCAGAACGAGGCGATGCTCGCCGTGAACCGCAAGCTCGGCTTCGCGCCGGTGCTGGTCTTGACGTCGTCGGTGGTGACCCTCTGATCGAGACCGAGCGGCTTCGGCTTCGCCGGCTACGCGCGGACGACCGCGAAACGGTCGCGCGCTGGAACGCCGACCCGGCGTTCACCCGGTACCTCAGCGGCGTCCAGAAACGCGCCGAGAGCGACGCGGCGTTCGAACGCTGGGAGAGCCACTGGCAAGAGCGCGGCTTCGGGCTGCTCGGGATCGAGTGGGCCGTCAGCGGCGAGCTGATCGGCCGCACCGGGCCGCAGTACCACTCGGCCTGGCCGCACGACCCCGAGATCGGCTGGGCGCTCGACCCGGCGTGGTGGGGACGCGGCATCGCGACCGAGGCCGGAGCGGCCTCGATCGCCTGGTCGTTCGGCGAGCTCGGCTTCGCGCGCGTCGTCTCGATCGCGATCGAGACGAACGCGGCGTCGCGGCGGGTGATGGAGAAGCTCGGCTTCCGCCTGCTCGATCGGGTGCCGAGCCGCTGGGGCGAGCTGTGGGTCCACGCCCTCGATCGAGAATCGTGGCCGGGCGACGGAATCGGGGTGCGCCGGGCGACATAGGAGTAGATGTGCGATACAAGCCGCCGGGTGGGCAGGCGATCTCGGTGATGGCGAGTGACGGAGGGTCGGCCCGGTAGTGGTCGGGCTCCCGACGCTCCGGGGGACGAAGCCGCCGCGGCGACCGCTGCGGGCGGATCCCGAGTCGCTCCGCTCCTTCTACGGCGAGACGCTGCCGGCCGTGTACGGCTACCTCCTGCATCGCTGCGGCGGGTCCGCGGCGACGGCCGAGGATCTGACGCAGGAGACCTTCCTCGCCGCGGTCGCCGAGCTGCGCAAGGGATGCGAGATCGACAATCCGCCCGCCTGGGTGATCGGCATCGCCCGCCACAAGCTCCTCGATCACTACCGCCGGGAGGCGCGGTCGGAACGGATGGTCGAGCTCCCGGACGGCGACGGCGGCGACCTTCCGGACGACCACGACGGCGAGGCGCGCGACCGGACGATCGCCGCACTGGCGCTCGTGCCGCCGGCACAGCGCGCCGCGCTCGTCCTCCGGCACCTCGACGGCTACTCGGTGCCCGAGGTCGCGGGCCTGCTCGGCCGCAGCGTCGAGGCCGTCGAATCGCTGCTCGCCCGCGGCCGCAGCAGCTTCAGGCGCGCCTACGTGGAGGTGAAGGCGTGAGCGCGCACGATCCCACCGTGCTGCTGCTCGGCAGCATCGATGGCCCGGCCGATCCGCGTCCCGAGTTCGCTGACGCGCTACTCGGCCGGCTGCTGGCCGAGCTCGAGCGCCCGTCGCATCGGTGGCTCGCCACGCGGACGCTGCTCCTGGCGGCGGCGCTCCTCCTGCTGCTCGCCGCGATCGCGACGGCGACCTACCTGATCGAGCGCAGCGACGCCGTCGGGCCGCTCGACATGACGCGCGGAACGCTCACGCTGATCGACCAGAACTCGAGCGGCGTCGCGACGGTCGTCGCGGTGCTGCCCGATGGACGCCGGCGGATCGTGTGGCGGTGCCCCGGTCGCGTGGAGTTCTGCGGCGACCTCACGAGCATCGACTGGTCGCCCGACGGCAAGCGTGTCGCCTTCACGCTCACCGAGGTCGCCGCGCGGAGCGCTTACCCCGGATTGCACATCGTGAACATGCAGACGGGCCGCGACCTGCACATTCCGAACACGAGCTCGCTCGCTCACCCGCTCGCGACGGGCCAGCCCCTATCGGTGTTGCGTGCGCTGTTCCGGCAGATGGTCGACCGGCTCGGCTGCGTCATTCCGGCCGACGTGGCCTGGTCGCCCGACGGCCGCCGGCTCGCGTACGGCTGCCCGGGCGTCCCCGGTCGGTTGCGCGCGCAGATCTACACGATCTCGAGCGACGGCTCCGGCCGGAGGGTGCTGCCCGTGGGCGTCCGGAACGCGGTCGACCCCTCCTGGTCGCCCGACGGCCGGAGGATCGTCTTCGCGACCGCCGAAGGACCGCCCTCCTCGATCTACTCGGTCAGGCTCGACGGCTCGGAACTGAAGCTGCTCGCCCGCGACGCGGCCATGCCCGACTGGTCGCCGGACGGGAGCAGAATCGCCTACGACTCGCCGGCGGGCATCAGGCTGGTCAGTCCCTCCGGGGTCGACCTGACGCCCCCCGCCGGTCCGGTGGCGCCGCCCGGAGCCCCGTCGTGGTCGCCCGACGGGTCGCGGATCGCCGTCGCGACACAGGACGGCACGGTGCTCGTCGATACGGCCACCTGGAGGCAGTCCATCGTGACCGCGACGATCCCCCAGGATCTCTACGGATACGGCGGCCGTCCCGCCCGCCCCGCCTGGTACCCCGGCGGCCGCGTGCCACAGGTACGCGGGACGCGGCAGTTCACGCCGCACTGCCGTTCCTGCCTGTAAGCAGGCGGGATCGGCAAGACGACCGGCTACACTCACGGGCCAGGTGCCACGCAACCGGACCGTCCGTGTCGCGGTCCTGGGCTCGTCCGTCCAGCGCGCCGCGACCCCCGGCTACACATCGAACCGATCAGGTGCCGTCAAGCGCCGGATCGTCGTGGCCGGGCTCGTCCTGCTCTCGTTCGTCCTGATCACGCTCTCGTTCCGCTCCTCGGCGCTCGACGGCGTGCAGGGGACGGCTGCCGGGGCGCTGCGCCCCTTCGAGATCGGCGCCGACCGCGTCGCCCGCCCGTTCCGCGACGCCGCGGGGTGGGTGCACGGCCTCGCCGACGCGAAGTCGCAGAACGCGGCCCTCCGCAAGCAGAACGAGCAGCTCCGAGAACAGCTGGCCCAGACGCAGTCGGCGATGAAGGAGAACGCGTACCTCAAGCAGGCGCTCGACTACCACGCGGCGCCGACCCCGGCGGACTTCGGGACGGTGAACGCCGAGGTGCTCGCGAACCCGCAGAACCCGCTCGAGCAGACCTTGACGATCGCGGCCGGCTCGAACGACGGCATCGCCGCCGGCGACGTCGTCCGGACGCCGGCGGGCCTCGTCGGAGTGGTCGACCGCGCGTCGCCGAGCGTCGCGCGCGTGCGGCTGCTGACCGACGGCGACAGCAACGTCAACGCGACCGACGCGGCTCATCCGGAGTCCGTCGGGATCGTGTCGAGCGGCAACGGCAACAGCACGCTCGTGCTCGACAACGTGCAGAAGTCGAGCTACGTCGGCGTCGGCGACGTGGTCATGACCGCGGGGACGCTCGGAGCCGATGCGCTGCCGTCGATGTTCCCCCGCGGGATCCCGATCGGCGTCGTCACGAGCGAGACCGACAACGACATCGATCCGTACCACAGCATTCAGCTCCGCCCCTACGTCGACTTCTCCTCGGTGCAATCGGTGATCGTGCTCGTCCCCCACAAGGGACGCTGATGGACGGCCTCAAGGCTGCCGTCCTCCTGTTCGTCGCATCGATCCTGCAGGTCGCGGTGCTCACCCAGTACGCCGCGTTCCGCAGCGCGAGCATCGTGCTCGTGACGCTGCTCTCGATTGCGCTGCTGCGCGGTTCGGTCTTCGGTGCGATCGCAGGTTTCGGGACCGGGCTGCTGCTCGACACCGCGACGCTCGGGACGCTCGGCGTCACATCCCTCCTCCTGACGATCGCAGGGTTCTGGATCGGCCGCTACGGTGAGACGACCGCCCGCGACCGCTTTCACGCGCCGTTCCTGTCGGTGGCGGTGGTGACGGTGCTCTTCGCGTTCGGCCAGGTCCTGCTGCAGTTCATGCTCGGCGAGCCCGCCCCCGCGGGCCTCGTCGCGGACGGGCTGCCGCTGGCGCTGCTGCTGAACCTCGTGCTCACGCTGCCGATCTACGCCCTGGCGCGCCGGCTCTTCCCGCCGCGGCAGCTCGAGGACCGGATCGGCGAGGTGCGGCTCCTTGGCTAGCGCCAACGCTCCGGGCGGACGCTTCCTCCCGGGCGATCCGCGCGTCGAGGAGCCCTACCGGCTGACGCCGCAACTCGCGTTCCGCGTCGCGATCCTCGGCTTCCTCGCGCTCGCCATCTTCGCCGCGCTGTTCCTCCGGCTGTGGGCGCTGCAGGTGCTGTCGGGCGCGCGCTATCTCGCGCAGGCGAACGACAACCGCGTGCGCACGCTGAGCATCCAGGCTCCGCGCGGCCCGATCCTCGACCGCAACGGGCACGTGCTCGTGAGCAATGTGCCGGGCACCCGCGTCGAGCTGTGGCCGTCCGACCTGCCGAAGAGCTGGCCCGCCGAGCGCCGCGAGCTGCGCGCACTGTCGATGGTCACCGGTGTCTCGGTGCAGAAGATGCTGAGCGAGCTCCGGCAGAGCCAGTCCGACCCGCTGACCCCGATCGTCGTTCAGTCGGGGCTGCACTACGACCAGATCTACTACCTGCGCGAGCACGCCGACTCGTTCCCGGGCGTGCGGCTCGCTCAGAGCTGGCTGCGCAAGTACCCGTTCCAGTCGCTTGCCGCGCAGGTGCTCGGCTACGTCGGCCAGATCTCGCCGCAGGAGTACAAGCAGCTGAAGAAGGACGGCTACCAGCCGACGGACACGATCGGGCAGGCCGGCGTCGAGGCGAACTACGACACCTATCTCCGTGGTCACGACGGCAAGGCCGAGCTGACGGTCGACTCGCGCGGCCGTCCCAAGGCGGGGCCGACGTTCCAGCTCCTGCCGCAGGCCGGCGACACGCTGCGGCTCACGCTCGACATCGGCCTGCAGCGTGCGGCGGAGCGCGCGCTCACCTACGGCATCCACCTCGCACATGCGAACCTCGACGGCGAGCACGCCGACGGCGGCGCGATCGTCGCGATGGATCCGCGCGACGGCTCGATTCTCGCCATGGCCTCGAACCCGACGTACGAGCCGTCGGTGTTCTCGGGCCGGCCGGACCCGGCGAAGCTCGGTGCTGTGATCGGGAAGAAAGCCGAGGCCGACAACTTCCCGGCGCTCAATCGCGCGATCGACGTCGGCTATCCGCCGGGCTCCACCTTCAAGCCGGTGACCGCCCTCGCCGCGATGGAGGAGCGGCTGATGCGGCCGAACGACGAGATTCCGTGCACGCCGTCGTACACGCGGTACCAGCAGACCTTCAACAACTGGACGCCGCTGATCGACCAGCCGATGGATCTCATCACCGCACTCGCAGAGTCGTGCGACACGTACTTCTACGAGCTGGGGCGCCGGTTCTACGTCTTGCCGCCGAACAGCGGCCACCCGTTGCAGGAATGGGCGAACCGGTTCGGCCTCGGCGAGCCGACCGGGGTCGATCTCGGCCCCGAGACGTCTGGCCTGATGCCCACGCCCGAATGGCGGCGGGCCGCGTATCCCGCGAGCAAGGGCTTCACCGAGATCGACCGCACCTGGAAGCCGGGCTACTCGATCCAGCTCGCGATCGGTCAGGGCCAGGTGCTCGTCACTCCGCTCCAGATGGCGCGCGTCTACGCGATGATCGCGAACGGCGGGAAGCTCGTCACGCCGCACATCGCCGACGACGTCGAGGTGAGCGCCGCCAACGGCCCGCGGCACGTGCTGCGCACCTTCGGCGGGCAGCCGCCCGAGCCGACCGGCCTCGACCCGACCGATCTCACGTACGTCCAGCGCGGGCTCGAGGAGGCGACGCACTCGCCGCTCGGCACGTCCTACGGCGTGTTCGGCAACTTCCCGATCGAGATCGCGGGCAAGACGGGGTCGGCCGAGAAGGAAGTGACGCTCCCCGGCTATCCGGCCGCGCAGAACCTCACCCAGTCGTGGTGGTGCGGGTACGGCCCGTACAACAGCCCGACGATCGTCGTCTGCGCCGTGATCGAGAACGGCGGCCACGGCGGCGAGGCCGCCGCGCCGGCCGCTCTCAGGGTGTTCGAGCAGTACTTCCACACCTCGTCGACCACGACCGCACATCCCTCCGACTGATGGCGATCGAGGCAGTCGACTCGGCAGCACGCGGGCTCCGTCCACGGCGCGCGACGCCCGCGGTCGGCGCTGGCGCGCTCGTGCGCCGGCTCGACTGGCTGCTGCTCGCCGCGCTCGCGGCGCTCGCCGCCTACGGGCTCTGGGCGATCAACGGCATCACCATCCACGACCCGGGGGGGTCGATGATGCAGCGGCAGGGCGTCTACGTGCTCGGCGGCGCGCTGCTGTTCGCGGTCGTGCTGTTCATCGACCCCGGCTTCTACCGCCGTTTCCACCGCCCGATCTACTTCGGCACGCTCGGCGTGATGCTGCTCGTGCTCGCGGCGGGAGCGGCGACCCGGGGATCGAAGCGCTGGCTCGACGTCGGCTTCTTCCGGTTCCAGCCGTCCGAGTTCGGGAAGGTGCTGCTCATCGTGGCGCTGGCCGCGTTCCTCGCCGACCGGGCGAAGGTGATCTCGAGGCCGGCCGTCGTCCTCGCCGCGATCGGCTATGGCATCGCCCCGATCCTGCTCGTCTTCGTCCAGCCGGACATCGGCACCGCGCTCGTCTACACCGCGGCGCTCGCCGCGATGCTGTTCGTCGCCGGGGTGCGCTGGAGCCACCTGGCGATCCTTGCGGCGGTCTCGGTGATCGGCGTCCTCGCCGTGCTGTGGCTGCTTCCCGCGGCAGGAGTGAACGTGCTCAAGCCGTACCAGGCGGCGCGCCTCACCGGCTTCACGCATCCCGACAACGACCCGCGCGGCGCGACGTACAACGTGCGACAGTCGATCACCGCCGTCGGCGCGGGCGGGCTGCGCGGACGGGGCGTGCTGGGCGCAACGCAGACGAGGCTCAACTACCTGCCCGAGCACTCGACCGACTTCGCGTTCGCGTCGCTCGCCGAGGAGCGTGGCTTCTTCGGCGCGTCGATCCTCCTGCTTCTCTACCTGCTCGTCGTCTGGCGGGCGCTGAAGGTCGTGACGAGCGCGCGCGATCTCTACTGCGCGATCGTCGCGGGCGGGATCGCGATGATGTTCCTGTTCCAGGTGTTCGTGAACAGTGCGATGGCGATGGGGATCGCGCCGATCACGGGGATCCCGCTGCCGTTCGTCTCCGTCGGCGGCTCGGCGATGCTGACCGACTTCGTCGCGATCGGGATCCTGCAGGCGATCTACATGCGCCGTAACGTACGCAGGCGCTGATGGCAAAGCTGAAGGGGTCCGTGGGGCCGATGAGCCTCGTTTCGCTGCTCCGCGAGGTGCGGAAGGCGGAGCGCGGCTCGGCGCCGCTCGCGGTGGCGGGCGCGCGCGAGCTCGTGCCCATCCTCGCGCGCGAGCTCCGCGCGGGCGGCGACCCTGCCGCGGTCGTCGAGCAGGACGCGTCCGACGCTGCCGCGCTGGTCTGGGTCGGCGACGCCGACGAGGAGCGCCTGCGCGCGGCCAGTCGCGCCCGGATCCCGATCGTCGCCGTGAGCGAGGCGGCGGCGCTGCCCTACGTGCTCGCCGACGACATCGTGCGGATCCCGCCGGGGCAGGGATTCCCGGTCGAGCGGATCGCCGAGGTGCTTGCACGCAGGCTCGACGACGAAGGCCTCTCGCTTGCGGCGCGCCTGCCGGTGCTGCGTCGTCCCGTCACCGAGCGACTGATCTCCGCGGCGAGCCGGCGGAACGGGCTGATCGGCGTCGCGGTCTTCGTCCCCGGCGTCGACATGCCGATCCTCACCTTCAACCAGCTGCGGATGGTGCTGCGGATCGCGCTGGCCCACGGCGAGGGGATCGACCGGTCGCGGGCGGTCGAGCTCGCGGGCGTCGTCGGCGCGGGCTTCACGTTCCGCGCGGTCGCCCGGAGCCTGCTCGACTTCGTCCCGTTCGCGGGATGGGCGGTGAAAGGGGCGATCGCGTACACGGGCACGCGTGCCGTCGGCGAGGCGGCGGTGCGCTATTTCGAGACGTTCAAGTAGCGGTTCGGGCCTGTCGTCCGGCCCCGGTCCTACGCTCTTTTTGCAAACGACCGGGAGGTGTCGCTCGATGGGTCTGACCGGCAGCCAGGAGGCGCTCGAGCTGCTCTTGATCGAGGAGGCCGACGCGTGGTTCGAGTATCTGGAATCGACGCGCGGTCAGACGGAGACACGCTACGGGGAGGTCGAGCCGTGGGCGTGGGCCCGGCTCGCCCAGCGGCTGCGCGCGATCCGCGCGCGCCGGGAGAAGCTCGCACCGGCGTTCGAGGTGGCCTAGCAGCGTCTCCACGCGCTGCTGATACCCTGAGTGCAGGCCATGCCACGGCTTTTCGATACCACCAGCGTGACGCTCGCCGATCCAGGCTCGAGCGCGCGCACGATTCGGGAGACACTCTTTGCCACTACCCTGGTTCCGGCGCAAGAAGCCGGAAGGACCGGCGCCGACTCAGGCTGCCGACGCAGCACCACAAACCTCTGATCCGACGACCACGGAGCGCGCCCCGGCCCGGCCGGCGGCGGGCTCGAGCGAGACAGGCGCCTCGACGAAGCGGCGCCGCGGCACGCGCGGCGGCCGCAACCGCAAGCGGAAGACCGCTGCCGCGGAACCGAGCGCGGCCGGCAAGACCGCGGCCGGCACGAAGTCGGCGGCCGGCGCGAAGGCGGACGGCGCCGACAAGAAGAAGGCGGCCGAGCGCAAGCCGCGCACCCAGCAGATGCGACGGCGCCAGGCGCCGAAGCGCGCGCCGCTGCCCAAGGCGAAGCGCGAGCTCCTGGTCTCCGTCGGAGCCGGCGAGAAGCGCGTCGCCGTGCTCGAGGACGACAAGGTCGCCGAGGTCTATCTCGAACGGCCGGAGCGGCGCTCGATCGCCGGCGCCGTGTACCTCGGCGTCGTCGACAACGTGCTGCCGGGGATGGAGGCCGCATTCATCGAGATCGGCCTGGAGAAGAACGGCTTCCTCTATGTCGACGAGATCATCTCGCCCGAGCTCGAGGGCCGGCGGGGCGCCCGAAAGATCCAGGACCTGATCCAGCGCGGGCAGAACGTGCTCGTGCAGGCGGTCAAGGACCCGATGAAGACGAAGGGCGCCCGGCTGACGACCGAGATCTCGCTGCCCGGACGCTTCGTCGTCTACGTCCCGCACGGTGAAGGGCTCGGCGTCTCGCGGCGCCTCGAGGACGAGGAGCGCACACGGCTGAAGGGGATCCTCAAGGAGTGCGCCCCCAAGAAGGGCGGCGTGATCGTGCGCACCGCCGCCGAGGGGGCCTCGGCCGAGGACATCGAGCGCGACCTCGACTTCCTGCAGCGGCTCTGGAAGTCGATCGAGGCGCGCGCCAAGGAGTCGACTGCGCCCACGCTGCTGTACCAGGAGGCCGAGCTGCCGCTGCGCGTCGTCCGCGACCTGTTCACGTCCGACTTCGAGCGGCTGCTCGTCGACCACGACCGGACGCACAAGCGCATCGTCGGCTACCTGAAGAAGACCTCGCCCCACATGGCGGAGCGCGTCGTCCGCTACAAGGAGCGCGAGCCGCTGATGGAGGCGTTCGGCGTCGAGCAGGAGATCCGCTCGACCCTCAACCGGCGCGTCGACCTTCCGTCAGGCGGATACCTGGTCTTCGACTACGCCGAGGCGTTCACCGTCATCGACGTGAACACCGGCAGGTACGTCGGGTCGCGCTCGAAGTCGTCGAGCGCACGGCTCGAGGACACGATCACGAAGAACAACCTCGAGGCGGTCAAGGAGGTCGTGCGCCAGCTCCGGCTGCGCGACATCGGCGGGATCATCGTCATCGACTTCATCGACATGGCGAACCCGAAGAACCGCGCCGCGGTCGAAGAGGCGCTGCGGACCGAGCTCGAGCGCGACCGGACGAAGACCTACGTCGTCGAGATCTCGCCGCTCGGGCTCGTCGAGATGACGCGCCAGAACGTCACGGACGGTCCGCGCGAGGTGATGACGAAGAAGTGCCCGACCTGCGGCGGCGACGGGATCGTCATCTCCGAGCACACGGCCGCGGTCGACGTCGAGCGCAGGCTGCGCGCGCTCGTCACGCCGGGCTCACGCTCGAAGGCATTCAAGGTCGAGGTCAGTTCCCGTATCGCGGCGATCGTCACCGGGCCGGCCGGCTCGCGGCTGCGCGAGATCGAGGAGATGACCAAGCGCCGCTTCTTCCTCGTCGGCAAGCCCGACGAGCACCTGGACCACTTCCGAGTGCTCGCGCAAGGGACGCTCGAGAAGGTCGCGCCATCCTCGCCGGTGCACGACGGACAGGAGCTCGATCTGAGCCTCGGCGAGGTCGGCCTGTACGACGCGCACGCCGGTGTCGCGAAGCTCGACGGGATCGAGATCTATGTCGCGGACGCCGCGAAGCTGGTCGGCAAGAAGGTGAAGGCACGCATCACGCTCGTGACCGAGGGGATGGCATGGGCCGAGCTGCTCTCGCCGGTCGATGCGCCGCCTGAGCCGCTCACCGCGGAGGCGGAGGCCGAGAAGCCGACCCGCGCCCGGCGCCCGACCAGGGCGAAACCGTCCGCCGACGACGGCGAAGCGCTCGAGGCCGAGGGCGAGGCCGCGGAGCCGGTGGAGGCGGAGGAGCCGGCCGAGGCGGCGCCCGGCGAGGGCGAAGCTGCAGACGGCGCGGCGGTGCCGCCGAAGAAGCGCACGCGCCGCGGGACTCGCGGCGGGCGCAACCGCAAGAAGAAGACGGCTGCGACGCCCGCTGCGACGGCGAACGGCGCAGAGGCGCCGGCGGCCGAGCCGGAGCCGGCCCTGGTTGAGCGGGCGATGGTCGAGCCGGACGCCTCGTCGAACGGCGACGGCGACGACGGAGGCGGCCCGGTGATCCACGTGCCCGACCGGGCGCTCGGCGCGGAGGAGGGTGACGGTGAGGCGCCGTCGCGCAAGCGGACACGACGGGGGACGCGCGGCGGCCGCAACCGCAAGAAGAAGACCGCCGCCGTCGCCTCGGCCTCCGGGGCGGCGGAAGGCGCGGACGAGGCTGCCGGTGAGACCGCGGTCGTCGAGGAGACGGTCGTCGAGGAGGCGACCCTCGAGCCGGAGCGCGAGCCGGAGCCGGCCGCGGCGAACGGGGACGAATGGGGCTACACGCCGATGTCGGAATGGGGCCTCGACGGCGAGTAGCCGCGGCGGCTACACTGCATCCGCTTCGCGGGCGCCTGCCCGCCTTTTTGTGCGCTATGGACTACGCAATCATCCGTGTCGGCGGCAAGCAGTATCGCGTTCGCGAGGGCGAGACGCTGCTCGTCGACCGCGTCCACGCCGACGAAGGGAAGAGGTTCTCGCCTGACGTGCTGCTCGGCGACTGCGGCGCTGTGACGGCGACGGTCGTCGCGCACGAGCGCGGCCCCAAGGTGCGGATCGGGAAGTACAAGCGGCGCACGGGCTACAAACGGCACACCGGCTTCCGCGCTGCGCTGACCCGCATCGAGATCTCGCTCGGCGGAACGGGGCGAGCGCCGGCAAAGAAGGCGAAGGCGGCGGAGCCCAAGCCGTCCGCGCCGGCGCCGGTCGAGGAAGTGCCCGTCGCTCCCGTCGAGGCGCACGAGCCCGCCGATTCGCACGAGCACGTCAAGGGGATGCCGAAGGGCTACGAGGAGATGACCGTTGCGCAGATCGCAGAGGGCGCGAAGGGCTGGAACCGCCCGATGCTCGAAGCCGCGCTCGAGTACGAGGAGGCCAACGCCGCCCGCAAGGGCGCGATCGCCGCGCTCAACTCCGCGCTGAAGGCGAAGGAGGACCACTAGATGGCACACAAGAAAGGACTCGGCTCGTCGAAGAACGGCCGCGACTCGAACCCCAAGTACCTCGGGGTGAAGATGTTCGACGGCCAGGCGGCCGAGCCCGGCAACATCATCGTGCGGCAGCGTGGGACAAAGTTCCGGCCGGGCCCGGGCACCGAGATCGGTCGCGACGACACGATCTTCGCCGTCCGCGCCGGCAGGGTCTCGTTCCGGACGAGCGGCGAGCGCCGTAGCGTGTCGGTCGTCGACCTCGAGGCATAGACGCCAACCCCGCTGCCCTCTGCGAGAGGGCGGCGCTACGGTTGCGCCGATGTTCAACGACCGGGCGAGGTTCCACGTGCAGGCGGGCCGGGGCGGCGACGGCGGGCTCAGCTTCCGCCGCGAGAAGTACGTGCCGAAGGGCGGCCCTGACGGCGGCGACGGCGGCGACGGCGGCGACGTCGTGCTGCGCGCCGACGACTCGCTGCGCGACCTCACCGCGCTCCGGCGCAGGCGTCTGCTCCGGGCCGCGCGCGGCGGCAACGGCCGCGGCGCGCGCAAGCACGGCGCCCGCGGCGAGGACGCCGAGCTCCGCGTGCCGGTCGGCACGCAGGTGCTCACCGACGACGGCGCCCTGATCGCCGACCTGGCTCACCCGTCGGCGCGGCTGGTGCTCGCACGCGGCGGCCGCGGCGGGCGCGGCAACGCGCGCTTCGTGTCGTCCACGCGGCAGGTGCCGCGGTTCGCCGAGGTCGGCCGGCCCGGCGAGGAGCTCGACGTCGAGCTCCATCTCAAGCTCCTCGCCGACGCCGCGCTCGTGGGACTGCCCAACGCCGGGAAGTCGTCGCTGCTCACGCGGATCTCGAATGCGCAGCCGAAGGTCGCCGACTACCCGTTCACGACGCTGCAGCCCGTCCTGGGCACCGTCGAGTCGCCGGACGGACGGCAGCTCGTCCTCGCCGACGTGCCCGGGCTGATCGAAGGAGCGAGCGAGGGCGTCGGGCTGGGGCACGAGTTCCTCGCGCACCTCGAACGCGCGCGGATGCTCGTGCACGTCATCGACGCGTCGCACGACGCCGACGAGCAGTGGCGGGTGATCGACGCCGAGCTCGGCGCGTACGGCGCGGGTCTCGCCGCCCGGTCGCAGATCGTCGTGCTGAACAAGATCGACCTCGCGCCCGACCCGCCGTTCGGGATCGACGACCCGCGGATCGCCGCCGTGTGCCGCGTCTCCTGTGCGACGGGAGAAGGGCTCCCCGACTTCAGGCGCGCGCTGTTCACGTTCGTGCCCGCACCCGAGCCGGTCGAGCGCGACGAGAGCGAGCTCGTCGACTTCCTCGTCTACCGCCCGCAGCCCGAGGCGCGGCCGTGGCGGCTGCTGCGGACGGAGCGCGGGTTCCGCGTGCTCGGCACGCCTCCGCCCGCGGACGAGCTCGAACGCGCGCTGCGCGCCGCCGGCGCCAAGCGCGGCGCGGCTGTCGAGATCGGGGACGAGGAGCTCGAGCTTGCCTGAGCGGCTCGGGCTCTTCGGCGGGGCGTTCGACCCGCCGCACCGCGGCCACGTCGAGCTCCTTCGCCAGGCACGCGAGCAGCTCTCGCTCGAGCGCATCGTCGTGCTGGTGGTCGCCGAGCCCGGCCACAAGCACGTCGACACGCCGGCAGAGGTGCGGCTGCGGCTCGCACGGGCGGCGTTCCCGGACGCGGAGGTCGTGCTCGATTCCCAGGCCCGCACGATCGACACGCTCCGCGCCCATCCGGAGTGGAGCGATGCCGTGTTCCTGATCGGCGCCGACGAGTTCTGCGCCTTCGGGACGTGGAAGGAGCCCGATGAGGTGCTGTGGCGCGCGCGTCTCGGAGTCGCGACGCGCCCGGGCTTCCCGCGCGAGCGTCTCGACGCCGTGCTCGACGGGCTTGCCGCCCCGGGCCGGGTCGCCTTCTTCGAGCTCGAGCCGACGCCGCTCGCGTCGAGCGACCTCCGCGCGCGGCTCGGCGCCGGCGAGGACGTCGACGGCGACGTGCCCGCCGGGGCGCTCGCGATCATCGAGGCGGAGCACCTCTACGCCGGGTAGCGGCGGTACACTTCGAGGGCTTGAGCCCAATCGAACAGGCACGCCGGATCGCGGCGCTCGTGCAGGACAAGCTCGCCCGCGACGTCGTCATCCTCGACATGCGGCCCGTCTGCGCCTACACCGACTACTTCGTCGTCTGCACCGGCGGGAACGCACGGCAGACGAAGGGGATCTGGGACGAGGTGCACGGCCGCCTGAAGCAGGAGAACGGGATGCTGCCGAAGTCGGTCGCCGGCGCGACCGAGGCCACGTGGATCATCGGCGATTACGTCGACGTCGTTCTCCACGTCTTCACGCCGGAGGCGCGTGCGTTCTACCGGCTCGAAGAGCTGTGGGACGATGTGCCGCACGAGGCGCTCGAGGCCGCGACGGCGTAGGCCGGTTACACTGCGGGCTCCCGGGGGCCCATAGCTCAGTTGGGAGAGCGTCTGGCTGGCAGCCAGAAGGTCGGCGGTTCGAGCCCGCCTGGGTCCATCATCGGTGCGACGTGTGGGGGGAGAACGTCAGCGTCAGCGCTGCTTGATCGACACGCCCGCGGCGGCTGCTGCCGACTTCAAGTCGTCGAAGGCGGCGCCGGCGGTGCCGATCGATCCGAGCCCGCCGGTCAGTGAGGCCGGCGAGGTCAGCGCGCCCGCAGCGCCGACCGCCGCCGTCATCGGCCGGGCGAGCGCCTTCAGCGCAGGCCCGTCGCACTGTGCGTCGCGTGCGGCGATCTTCAGCTCGTGGACGACCACGACGCCCGAGGCCGCCGCCTTCGCGAGCGCCTTCGCGCGGCCCGGCGCGCCCTTCTTGAAGGCGCCCGCGCGCCAGGGGTCGTAGATGTAGCGGTAGAACGCGCCCGCCGCGATCCCGGTGTGCAGCAGGAACTTGGTCTTCGCGAACGCGATCTGGCAGCTGACGACCGTCTGACCCTGCGCGTTCGTCGTGGTCGTCGTCTTGCCGTTGCCGCAGCCGGCCGCGAGCAGCCCCAGCGCGCCCAGGAGCGCGACGAGCGCCGCGGCGACGCCGGAACGGGCGACGGGCGCCTGCGGCATCGCCGGAGCCTATCGCTCCCCAATTGTTAAGAAGACGTCAGGGACCCAACGATCGTGCCGAAACGGCGTCACAGCCTGCATGGCGGGCGAGTGGTGGCCTGGCGTCGAGCTTCGCCATCTTGTCGCGCTCGAAGCCGTCGCGCGCGAGGGGTCGTTCCGTCGCGCCGCGGCCCGCCTCGGCTACGTCCAGTCCGCGATCAGCCATCAGATCGCCGCGCTCGAAGGGCTGACCGGCCGTCGCCTGATCGAGCGCTCCCGGGGCACTCGGCCGCTCGCCCTCACGCCCGCCGGCGAGATCATGCTCCAGCATGCCCAGGCGGTGATCGCCCGCGTCCGGGCGGCCCAGGCCGACCTCGCCGAGCTCGACGGGATCGGGCCGGGCGCCCTTCGCGTCGGTGCGGCGCCCGACCTGCAGACGAGATTCGTTCCCTCCGTCCTGCGGCTGTTCGCCGCGCCCGTGGTGCTCAAGGAGGACACCGACGCACGTGCGCTGGTTGCCGCGCTCGGGCGCGGCGACCTCGACCTCGCGCTGCTCGACGCGCCGCTGCCGCACGGGCCGTTCGATGCGCTGCCGCTCTGCGTCGACCGGTACGTCGTGCTGCTGCAAGAAGGCGCGCCGCTGACGCGTCGCCGGCGCACGCTCTCGTGCGCGGAGCTGGGCAGGCTGCCGCTGATCGCGCACGGACCAACGCGCGCGCAGGTCGAAGCCGAGCTGATCGCGAGCGGGGTCGAGCCGCGCTTCGTGCTGCAGGCCGAGACCGGCGCTGCCGTGCACGGGCTCGTCGCGGCCGGCCTCGGGGCCGCGGTGGTCCCCGAGCTCGCGACCGACGCGCGCTGGGCCGGGACGACGATCCTCGAGCTCGCCGAGGGCGTCCTCGAGCCGAGGCCGATCTCGATCGTCTGGAGCCGCGCGCAACCACCGCGCGCCGACGCCGCGGCGTTTCTCGAAGCTGCGCGCTCCGTGTGCGCGGTCGAACGGCTGCGCGAGCCTGCGCTCGCCGGCTGACGCTCAGAGCTCGAGCTCGAGGAAGCGCGCCCCCGCCACCGGGTTGCGGCGGTACGGCTCGATCTCGCGGAAGCCGTACCGCTCGTACAGCGCCTGCGCGCGCTGCATCTCCGGGATGGTGTCGAGACGCAGGCGGTGGTAGCCGAGCCGCCGCGCCTCGGCCACCGCCGCCTCGAGCAGACGAAGCCCGCTCCCGCCGCCGCGGTGCGCCGGGCGCAGGAAGAGGCGCTTCAGCTCGCAGGTCTCCGGATCGATCCGAAGCAAGGCGACGCAGCCGACCGGTTCGCCGCCGACCCTGGCGACGAGCAGTGCGCCGGTCGGCGGCGCATAGCCGCCCGGGAGCGCCGCGACCTCCTCGTCGAACGACTGGAACCCGAGGTCGACCGTCAGCGAGGACGCGTACTCGCCGAAGAGCCCTCGGACGGCGTCGAGGTCGTGCTCGGTGAAGGGGCTGATGTCTGCTTCTGACACTGGTGACGTCGGGTGAACGCTGTCACGCTCCTGGCACGCATTCTGCACAGACACGTCGCACCTGTCTCCGTATCGTTGTCATCTCTGACAACGAAGGAGGAAACCCGTGCGCAGAAGCATCTCGATCTCGGCGCTCTCCGTGCTCGTCCTCGGCATCCTGGGCCCGGCCGCGCGGGCGGATCCCGTGGTGGAGCCGTCGTGCATCACCGGTGTGATCACGCTCGTGAGCGCGCCGGCGATCTCCGGCAGCACCACGGTCGGCGGCACCCTCACGGTCTCGACCGGCACGTGGAACGCGTGCGGTGAGCGTCTGACCGGCTATGCCTACGCCTGGTCCGGAGCGGCCGGGAGCACGACGAACAGCTACGTCGTCCAGTCGGGCGACGCCGGTCACACGGTGTCGGCGTCGGTGACCGCCTGCGACGTCGACGGGTGCTCGTCGCCGGCGGCGGCGTCGGTCGCGATTCCGTCCTCGCCCGGTGGGGGCGGCGGTGGCGGCGGCTGCACGCCACAGACGTGTCCGCCTCCGGGTCAGCCCAGGCCTTCCGACCGTGACGGCGACGGGGTCGCGGACGGGGCGGACAACTGCCCCGACCTCTGGAACACCGATCAGGCAGACGCCGATGGCGATCATGTCGGCGACGTCTGCGACGGCACCGTCCCGGCAGACTTCGTGAACGGGACGCTGACGGGCGAGATCGGCGCCGACCGCTCCTACTTCCTGGTCGACCCGGGCACGCTCGCCCTGATCCCGTGCAAGAGCGCGTGGGCCCGGTACACGTACACGAACCTCGTCCGCCTCTACGTGCTCTGGCGGTACCAGCTGTCGTTCGACTTCTGCTACATCCCGGGCTCGAAGATCGTCCGGGTGAGCGGGCTCAACGCCCACGGTACCTATGCAGCGTGGCCCTGGTCCTTCCAGGGGAATGCGGTCGAGCCTCGATGGATCGCATCGGCGCCGGGTTTCGCGGTGCACGCCTTCGCGCAGGGGAAGTTCGCGGCCTGCGTCGGGATCGGCGTGATCGGCGTCTGCGGTTCGTCGCGATCGCCATACCTGGACCTCTTCGCGAACGCCTCTCCGACGACGTGGTTCTCGGGCGGGCTCTCGTGAGAGCGTTCGCGGCGCGCCACAAGGTCGCGCTCCTGCTGTTGCTCGCCGGCGTGCTCGTCGTGCTGTACGTCGTGCTCTTCGTCGCGGGTCAGGGCGGCGTCTCGGGAGGCTCGAGCTGAGGGACGTCGTTCGTCGGCTGGTTATGCTCGGCGGCCGTGGAGCTCCGCCCCACGACCGCCGAGGACCTGCCGGCGCTGCACGAGCTCTTCCTGGCCTCGATCGGCTCCGTCTACGCGCCCCACGGGTTCGCGCCGCCGGTCCCGCCGGCCGGCGCGTTCGAGGCGCAGCATCGCCACCTGCTCGGGACGGACCCCGGCCGCTGCTTCGTCGCCGTGCGCGACGGGGTACGGATCGGCTACGTCTCGGCGTGGCTCCGCGGAAACGACTGGTTCCTCGGGTCGCTTTTCGTCGCCCCGGCCGCTCAGGGAGGCGGCGTCGGGAGCCTTCTCCTCGATGCGGCCTGGGAGGACGGCCACCTCCGGCGCCGGACGCTGACCGATGCGATCCAGCCGATCTCGAACGCCCTCTACGCACGGCGCGGCCTCGTGCCCGCGACCCCGCTGCTGTCGTTCTCGGGCGTACCGGCCGGTGCGGAGAGCCCGCTCACGCCGGGCGCTGCGGACAGCCTGGCCGAGATCGACCGGGCCGCGTACGGCTTCGACCGTTCCGTCGACCACCGGCTCTGGGGCGGCATCGCCGAGCGCACCGTCTGGCTGCGTGACGCGAGCGCGGTCGCCTACTCGTACCGCTTTGCGGACGGGTCCGTCGGCCCGATCGGCGGCCTCGATCCTGCCGCGGCGGCCGCCGCGCTCGACGGCGAGCTGGCCCGCGCCGGCGGGCCGGTCGGCGTCCGCATCCCCGGCTCCTCCCGCATGCTCGTCATGCGGGCGCTCGCGGCCGGGCTGCATCTCTCACCGACCCCGGGGCTGCTGCTGCTCTCCGAGGAGGCCCCGGCGCCGACGTCGCTGGCGATCGGCAGCTACACCCTGTTCTAGCCGCCGCTCGCGGCCGCGTTGCGCCGCACCATCTCGAAGGTCTTCTCGAGCTCGGGCGTCGGCGTGAACTCGAGCGCGTCGGCGTCCTCGGGAAACGAGACCCGGTGGCCCGGCTCGATGTAATACGCGTTCCCGGCCTCGATCGTCTCGGTGCGGTCGGCGTACTCGACGACGACGGTGCCCGAGAAGAGGTAGCCCCAGTGCGGTGCCTGGCACCGGTCGTCGGGCAGCCCCTTGATCATCGCCGATGCGTCCTGGCCGGCGGTCGCGTGCTCGAAGGCGACGGTGATCCCGCCCCAGTCGGCGAACCGGCTCGAGTAGCCGGGTGCGATCTCCTGCTCCGGCAAGTCCCCGCGTCCCGCGCTCGGCATTCCAGCTCCTCTCGGTCAGATCACTTGCGTGTCACGTGCAGCATCGCCGAAGCGGCCGGCGCGGACCGCCTCGTGCCAGCCTGGCAGCGGGTCGCCCGCGAGGCCGGCGGCGACGAGCCGGCCGGTGCTCGGCGCGACCATGAAGCCGTGGCCGCTGAAGCCGGCCGCGACCCACAGCCCCGGCGCGAGCTCGTCGACGATCGGCTGTGCGTCGGGGGTCATGTCGTACGTGCCGCGGACGAGGGTCGGCAGCGGCTCACCGGCCAGCGCGGGAAGCAGGCGTTCCAGGGAGCCGCGCACGTTGCCGCGCCAACGCTCCGACTCGGTGTCAGGGTCGCCCGCAGCACGCAGGTCGCTTGCAAGCAGCCGCCCGTCGGCGAGCTGTTTCGCCGCGAGCCCGCGGTCGACCGCGATCACGAGCGGGTCGAGCAGGCGCACCGAACGCGGCTCGCCAAGAAAGAGGAAGCGCGGCTCGGGCTCGATCGGCAGCCGCGCGCCGAGCGGCGCTAGCAGGGCCGCCGTCTCGGCGGCGGCGGCCACCGCGACCTGCTCGACGAGGGCGCTCCGCCCGTCGTCCGTCTCCACGCGCCAGCCCGCACCGTCGCGGGCGATCGAGCGGACGTGCGAGCGCTCGAGAACCGCGCCGCGTGCTCGCGCCGCGGCGGCGAACGCGGCAACGACGGCCTGCGGCCGGTCGAAGTACCCGTCCTCCGCGCAGTATGCTCCACCGGCCACTCCCTCGGGCTCGAGACCGGGGACGAGGGCGCTCGCCTCGGCCGGCGTCACCAGCTGGGAGGGAACGCCCGCCTCGCGCTGAACGCGCACGTTCGCGCCGAGCTGCGCCAGCGACTCGTCGTGATCGGCGAGGAACAGGTAGCCGCACGGATCGAACGTCGCGTCGACATCCACGCCGAGCCGGTCCGACAGCTCGAGGTAGAACGCACGCGACTCGCGCGCCATCGCGCAGTTGGCCGCCGAGCCCCATTGCTGGCGCACGCCGCCGGGCTGCACCGCCGAAGCGCCCGTGCCGATGCCGGCGCCGTCGTAGACCGTGACCGGGCCGAGCCCGCGTTCGAGCGCGTGGCACGCAATCGACATGCCGCTGATCCCCGCGCCGACGACCGCCACGCTCACGGTGCCCGACGATACGTGCGAAACCTGGGCCGCCGGCCGCCGCTCGCTACCATCGCGGTCAATTGACTGCCGCACCGACCGGGATCGCAGATCGCGCCGTAAGGCGCCGCGCTGGACGGTCGGCCGGGCTGCTGCGGTTCGTGTTGCGCCGTCTGGCCGCCTTCGTGCTGCTGGCGCTCGGCATCACGGTGGTCGTCTTCGCGCTGACGGAGATCGTCCCGAGCAATGCCGCGGCGACGGCGCTCGGCGAGCAGGCGGCGGGCGACCCGGCGGCGGTCGCGGCGTTCAACGAGCACTACGGCCTCGACAAGCCGCTGCCGGTCCGGTACCTGATCTACCTCGACCACCTGCTGCACGGCGACCTCGGGCAGTCGTCGGTCACCCACAACGCGGTCAGCCACGACCTTGGGCAGTTCATCCCGGCGACCGCGGAGCTCGCGATCTTCTCGATCATCATCGCCTCGTTCGTGGGCGTGGCGTTCGGCGTCTACTCGGCCCTGCGCCGGAACCGGCCGAGCGACCACGCGTTGCGCGTGACGTCGCTCGCCGGCATCTCGATGCCGACGTTCTGGATCGCGCTGATCGCGCTCTACGTCGGCTTCTACCGGCTCGGGTGGTTCCCCGGCGCCGAGCGGCTCGACCCGGGAACGGTGCCGCCGCCGACCGTCACCGGCTTCTACACGATCGACTCGCTGCTCGCCGGCAACTGGGGCCTCTTCACCCAGTCCGTGCATCACCTCCTGCTCCCTGCGCTCGTGCTCGCCGCGTTCAACGTCAGCCTCCTCACCCGCTACACGCGCTCGGCGGTGCTCGAGGTGATCGGCAACGACTACGTCCGCGCCGCACGCGCGAAAGGGCTTCCGGAGCGGATCGTCGTCGTGCGCTACATCCTGCGTGCGGCGCTGCCGTCGGTGGTCACCGTGCTCGGGCTGGTGTTCGCGAACGTGCTCACAGGTGCGGTGCTGATCGAGAAGATCTTCTCCTGGCCCGGCATCGGGCAGTACGCGTACACGGCCGCCGTCAACCTCGACGTTCCGGCAATCGCCGGCGTCAGCCTCTTCGTCGCCGCGGTCTACATCACGATCAACCTGATCGTCGACATCCTCTACGGCATCATCGATCCGCGGATCCGCATCACATGAGCGCGTTCGCGATCCGTGTGCGCGGTTACAGCGGGCGCAACATTCTCGTCTCGGCACGGCACCAGCCGCTCGCCGCGATCGGCGTCGTGATCGCCGTGACGTGGATCGTCGTGGCGATCTTCGCGCCGCTGATCGCGCCCTACGGCCCGCTCGCGCAGAACTTCACGGCCTCGCAGGCGCCGACGCTCCACCATCCGTTCGGCACCGACGAGCTCGGGCGCGACGTTTTCAGCCGCGTGATCTACGGATCCCGCGTATCGATCCCGATCGCGCTCGTCCTCGTGGCGTGTGCGGCGATGATCGGCGGGCTGATCGGCGCGATCTCCGGCTACTTCCGCGGCGTCACCGACGGCGTGCTGATGCGGTCGGCCGACCTCGTCTTCGCGTTCCCTCCGATCATCCTCGCCATGGTGGTCGCCGCCGTGCTCGGCCGCGGGCTCACGAACGCCGCGCTCGCGATCGTGATCGTCGCGTGGCCGTCGTATGCGCGGGTGGTGCGAGGACTCGTGCTCTCGGTGGGCGAGTCGGAGTACGTCCAGTCGGCACGGCTGCTCGGTGCGCCCGCGCGCGTCGCGCTGTTTCGCGACGTGCTTCCCAACGTTGCCGGGTCGGTGCTCGTGCTGATGACGCTCGACCTCGCGACCGCAATCCTTCTGCTCTCCGGCCTCTCGTTCCTCGGCCTCGGCGCGCAGCCGCCGCAGGCGGAGTGGGGGTCGATGGTCGCCGACGGCACGCAGTACTTCCAGTGGTGGTGGATGGGGACGTTCCCCGGGCTCGCGATCTTCACCGTCGTGCTCGCGTTCAACTTCATCGGCGACAGCCTGCGCGACATCTTCGACCCACGCACAGCCTGGCGCACCCAGGACGAGCAATGAGCCGTAGGCTCGACGGAGGCTCCCAGGGAGCGGAGGCGCCGGCTTGGCCGGCGCCGGAGCGGGTGCTGAGCCGTAGGCTCGACGGAGGCTCTCAGGGAGCGGAGGCGCCGGCTTGGCCGGCGCCGGAGCGGGAATGAGCCTCCTCGAGGTCGAGGGCCTACGGGTCCGCCTGGCGACGGCGCGCGGACCGGTGACGGTGGTGGACGGCGTCGACTATGCGGTCGAGTCGGGCGAGGTCTTCGGCATCGCCGGCGAGAGCGGCAGCGGCAAGACGCTGTCGATGCTCGCGCTGTTCGGGCTGCTCCCGGAGGGGGCGCTCGTCGACGGTAGTGCGCGCTTCGGCGGCACCGACCTGCTCGGCATCCCGCCTCGCACGCTGCGCGAGCTGTCGGGGCGCGACCTCGCGATGGTCTTCCAGGACCCGATGACATCGCTGCATCCGATGCTCTCGGTCGGGCGACAGCTCACCGAGCACGTCAAGCTCCATCTCGGCCTGTCGCAGAAGGCCGCCGACCAGCGGGCGACGGAGATCCTCGACCAGGTGCGGATCCCGAATCCCAAGGCGGCGTTGCATGCCTATCCACACCAGTTCTCGGGCGGGATGCGCCAGCGGATCGCGATCGCGATCGCGCTCGCGTGCCGGCCCAAGCTCCTGATCGCCGACGAGCCGACCACGGCGCTCGATGTCACCGTGCAGGCGGGGATCCTGCACCTGCTCGACCGGCTGCGGCGGGAGAACGACCTGGCCGTGATCCTGATCACGCACGACCTCGGCGTGATGTCGTCGATCGCCGACCGCATCTCGATCTTCTACGCGGGGAAGGTGGTCGAGTCGGGGCCGCGGCAGGACGTGCTGCAGCGGCCGCGTCATCCGTACACGCGCGCACTGCTGGACGCGCTCCCTCACCCCGAGGCGGCGCACGGGCGCGAGCTCGTCGCGATCGGCGGCTCGCCGCCGACACCGGGCGCGTTCCCGGCGGGCTGTACGTTCCATCCGCGCTGCGCCTATCTCCACGAGTCGTGCCGCACCGACGTGCCGGAACTCGTCGACGTCGGTGGGCGCCTCCTCGCATGCCCCGTCGATCCGCTGGTGGACGGCCGGTGAGCACGCTCGAGCTGGTCGACGTCGTCGTCGACTACGAGCGCCGGGGCGGCGGCCTGGTCCGTGCGGTCGCCGGTGCGAGCATCGCGGTCGACGCCGGTCAGATCGTCGGCCTCGTCGGCGAGTCGGGCTGCGGCAAGTCGACGCTCGCACGTGCGGCGGTCGGGCTCGTTCGCGTCACGTCCGGGTCGGTTCGCTTCGAGGGCAACGACGTGACGCCGCTCACGCGCCACGCGCGGCCGGCAGAGCTGGTGCGGCTGCAGCTGGTCTTCCAGAACCCGTATTCGTCGCTCAACCCCAGGCGCAAGGTCGGGTCCCAGATCGCCGACGGGATGAGCTCGTCGTCGACGGCGACCGTGCAGGCGCTGTGCGAGCTCGTCGGCCTGCCGGGAAACGCCGAGCGCCGTTACCCGCACGAGTTCTCGGGCGGCCAGCGGCAGCGGATCGCGATCGCGCGCGCCCTCGCCGCGAATCCGTCGGTGATCGTGCTCGACGAGCCGCTCGCCTCGCTGGACGCCTCCGCCCAGGCCCAGCTCGCAAACCTGCTGGTCAGTCTGTCCAAGGAGCTGGACCTGGGGCTGCTGCTGATCTCGCACGACCTCGCGATCGTGCGGCACGTGGCTCACACCGTCTCGGTGATGTACCTCGGGGTGATGGTCGAGACCGGGTCGACGGAGCCCGTCTGGACCGCGCCGCTCCATCCATACAGCGAGGCGCTGATCGGCGCGGTGCCGCACCCCGACGGGACGGGCTTCCTGCCGGAGGCGCTGCCGGGCGAGGTGCCCGATCCGGCCCGGCCCCCGTCCGGCTGCCGGTTCCACCCGCGCTGCCCCTATGCTTTCGACCGCTGCCGGGCGGACGAGCCGCAGCTCGTCGAGCTCGCCGCGGGCCGCTCCGCCGCCTGCTGGCTGCAGCCCGCCGGGTCGGAGCCGGCGCCGATTCACGAGCGGGCGGCCAACTTCTCCCACCCGGCACCCGTCGAATAGGTCAAAAGGCCCCCTACGACTCGCAACAGATCTGGAGGCGATTGTGAGGAAGACTGCCGCCGGGCGCGTCGCCTGGCTCGTACCCATCGCCGTGCTCGTCGCGCTCGTCAGCGCGGTCGCAGCCTACGGCGTCAACCGACATACGTCCGCGGCTCCGCCGCTCGTGATCGACAACTCGTTCACGGTCAAGACGTCCGACCCGGGGCGCGCATTCGACCCGACTGCGTCGATCATCGATCGCGCGCTCTACGACACGCTCTTCACCTACAAGGGCAACGATCTTTCGAACCCGATTCCGCTGCTCGTGTCGTCTTGGAAGGCTTCGGCCGACGCGAAGACGTTCACGTTCCAGCTCAAGCACAACGTCCACTTCGCGAACGGCAACCCGCTGACGTCCGCCGACGTCGTGTACTCGCTCCGCCGGCTCGCCAACCTGAAGGGGAACCCCTCGTTCCTCATGGCGGGCCTGACGGTCAAGGCTGCGGGCCCGTACGCGGTGATCATCAAGTCGTCGACTCCGAACACCGCGCTGCCTGCGATCCTCGCGAACCCGTCGGCCGGGATCGTGAACTCGCAGCTGCTGAAGGCGCACGGCGGCAGCGACGCCGCGAACGCGTCGAAGGCCGACAAAGCGGAGTCGTGGCTGAACTCGTCGGGGTCGCTCGGCGCCGGCAGCGGCCCGTACGTCCTCAGCTCGTTCTCGACGACGTCGCAGATCATGCTCACGCCGAACACCAACTACTGGGGCGCGAAGAAGCCGTCGTTCTCGAGCGTCGTCGTGCGCAACATGATCGCGCCGACGCAGCTGATCAACGTCCAGCGTGGGAAGCACGAGATCGCGATCGACCTGTCCGCCGACCAGGCGAAGACCCTGCAGGGCAAGTCGAACCTGAAGGTCTCGCTGCAGCCGTCGACGTGGGTCTTCTGGCTGTTCGCGAACGACAACCCGCAGATCTCGGCGATCACGTCGAACAAGCAGTTCCAGGACGCGGTCCGCTACGCGCTCGACTACAAGTCGATCGTCGGCGTCGCCGGTCCGGGAGCGATTCAGGCTCCGGGGATCATCCCCTCGATGTTCCTGGGCTCGCTGCCGCAGAGCGCTCGCGTCAACCAGGATGTCGCCAAGGCGAAGGCCGCCCTCGCGGCGTCGGGCGCCGCGGGACAGCAGGTCACGCTCGAGTACCCGAGCGATCTGACGATCAACGGCGTCCCGTTCACGACGCTCGCACAGAAGATCCAGGCGAACCTGAACGCGGTCGGCTTCAACATCCAGCTGTCCGGCTCGCCGACCTCGACCTGGCTCACGAAGTACCGCGACGGGAAGATGGCGTTCGGTCTGTCGCTGTGGGGCCCGGACTATCCGGATCCCGCCGACTACCTGACGTTCGCCCCGGGGCAGCTGGTCGGGCTCCGCGTCGGCTGGCCGAAGGGCTCGGATCCGGCGATCGAGAAGCTCGCCGCCAAGCTGCTCGTGACCACGAACCCGGCCGTCCGGAAGAGCCTCTACCAGACGTACCAGCGCGACCTCAACCAGCGGGGCCCGTACTTCCCGCTGATCCAGCCGACGCAGGTGTTCGTCTCGACGAGTGATCTCAACGGTGCCGTCTACAACGCCGAGTACGGCGTCGACGTCTCGCAGGTCTCTCCGAAGTAGCTACGTCGCGACGAGGGCGGACGGGTAGCTGCCGAGCAGCCGCCCGCCGCCCTCCTCGCACACCACGATGTCCTCGATCCGGACGCTGAAGCGGCCCGGGATGATGATCGAGGGCTCGTCCGTGAACGTCATCCCCGGCTGCAGCGCCGTCTCGTCCTCGGCGGAGATGAACGGCCGCTCGTGGACGTCGAGCCCGATGCCGTGGCCCATTCGGTGGCGGAAGTGCTCGCCCAGCCCCGCATCCTCGATCGGCCGCCGGCACGCGGCATTGACCTCCCGCGCCGGCGTCCCGGCGGCGGCCGCCGCACGCCCCGCTTCCTGCGCCGCCAGCATGATCTCGTACGCCTCGCGGTACTCGGCGGTCGGCTCGCCGCAGTAGATCGTCCGGCCGAAGTCGGAGCAGTAGCCGTCGACGACGCCGCCGAAGTCGAACATCACGGCCGTTCCCGTCGGGATTCCGTCGCGCGCGGTGTGCGTCCCCGAATCGAAGTCGGTGCTCTCGATGCCGGTGAACATGTGCGTCGTGAACGACGGGCAGCGCGAGCCCGCGACGCGCAACTCGTGCTCGGCCGCTTCGACGAGGTCGAGCATGGAGACGCCGGGCACGACGAGCGGCGTCACTTCCGCCATCGCCCGCTCGACGGTCGCGATCGCACGGTCGAGCGCTGCGAGCTCCTCGTCCGACTTGACGCGCCTCAGCTCGTTGACGACGCGGGACCCGGTCCGGAGGCCGTCGAAGCCGGCGATCCGGCCGAGGTTCAGCGCCGTCTCCGTCCAGACGCGGTCGCCGATCGCGATTTTGGTTCCCATGCCGCGCGCGACGCGCTCGAATGCCGCGTAGCCGTCGTCGGTCTCCGCAACGACGACGACCTCACCCGCGGGCTGCTCGCGCAGGTGGAACAGCGCGAACATCCGCGGCAGGACGAAGACCGGCTCGGCCCAAGGGCGGAAGAACGCGCCCGTGACCCAGCCGTGCGCGTATGCGGCCTCGCCGAAGTTCGGGATGTCGCGCTCGACCCCGGTCAGGTACTCGAGATCGGCCGAGGGCGCCAGGAACAGCGCGTCGATGCCCTCGGCCTCGAGCCGCTCCGACAGGCGCCCGCGCCGCTCCGTGTAGTCGAAGGTCATGCATCCAGCCTAAGCCGTGGCAGCACCTCGCGGCAGAGCAGGTCGACGCCGTGCGCCTCGTCGATCCCGTGCGGCGTGCCGAAGTCGACACGGTGCGCGCCCGCCTCGAACAGCGCCTGGGCCTGGGCTGCGACCTCCGCGGGCGTGCCGGCGAACGCGAACCGGCGCAGCAGCCCGTCCGGCAGCAGCGCGCCCGCGGCATCGTGCTCGCCGGCGGCGACGAGCGCCGCGAGCCGCCGGAGCAGCTCGGGATCGAGCTCGGTCGTCGGGTCGAGCGCGCCGACGACGTCGACGTACATCGCCACCTCGCGCCGTGCCAGCGCCCGTGCGCGGTCGCCGTCCTCGTCGACGACGGTCACCGCGCCGAAGACGATGCCGACGTTGTCGTTCCCGATCCGGCGGCGCAGCACCTCGACGACGAGCGGGTTGGCGCTGCCGCCGACCTTGACTTCGGCCGCTGCCTCGCCTGCGAATGCCGCGAGCCGCGGCGACCACGTGCCGACGAGCAGCGGCACCGCGGGACGGCGCAGCTCGTAGCGCAGCGCGTCGCCTGCCCGGAGCGAGAAGCGCTCGCCCGTGAAGCCGGAGCGGTCGCCCGCGAGCAGGCGGCGGATCACTTCCCACGCCTCGCGCACCCCGTGAACCGGGCGCGTGTCGTCGATGCCGAGTGAGTCGAGCCATGCTCCGGCGGCGAGGCCGAGGAACGCCCGTCCGTCGGAGGCGCGGTCGAGTGCGGCGATCTGCCCCGCGATCTCGACGGGGTGAAGGGTGAACGGGTTCAGGCACGACGGCCCGAGGCGTGCGCTCGCCGTCGCCGCCGCGATCTCGAGCAGCGCCGGCAGTGCGGGCTGGAACCACAGGTCGTTGAAGACCGTGATCACGTCGAACCCGGCCTCGTCGGCGCCGCGGGCCAGCGCCGCGTACTCGCCGGTCCCCTTGTCGGTCTGCAGCGCGAGGCCGAGCTCGCGCTGCCCCGTCACGTCAGGTCGCCGGTGGCCATCGTCCGGCGCTCGGTGCGCTCGATCCGCATGATCACCCGCTCGTCGGGATCCGGGCAGGCGACCAGCGAGTCCTGCTCGAGCCAGTCCGATGCCGGCAGCTCGCGCTGCTTCGCCGGGAGCAGCGGCAACACGCTCTGCAGCGCGTACAGGCAGAAGTGGCGCCCGGCGGGGATGCGGACCCGGCTCGACTCTGTGAGCTCGAAGTAGTCGCCGACCTCGAGGCCGCAGACCGACCGGCCCTCGATCCGCTCGACGGTGACGCGCAGGTCGTAGAGGGTCGTCTCGTCGCCGGGGGCTGCCACGGGGCCGACTCTACTGGCCGAGAAATCGGTAGATCCGGCGAAATCGGTAGATCCGGCGGCGGCCGGTTGTCGTAGACTCCACCTATGTCAGGCCAGGCCTGGGGACTGGTCTTCTTGATGCTCATCCTGAAGATCCCGGTCGTCTACCTCGGGATCGTCGTCTGGTACGCCTGCAAGGAGCCCGAGCAGGGCGCAGGCCCGAACGACTACTCGGTGTGGCGCCCCTGGCGTAAGCCGCAGGGGCCCCGGCCCCGGCGCGGCGGACCGCACGGGCACCGTGACGGCCGAGCGCGCGCGGCCCGGCGGGATAGAGTCCCGTCGTGACGTCCGAGGAGCGCGACTCGCACGGCGCCGTCGAAGCGATCGCCGGCTTGCTGGCCGCCGTGGCGCTGTTCCTCGGCGCGCTCGAGCTCGTCTACCGCCCGTTCAGGCTCGCGCCGGTCGCCCTGATCTTCGCGCTCACCGCGACCGTGATGAGCCGGAGGCACCAGCGGCTGACCGGCTTCGCGATCGCCGTGATCGGCGTGTGCTTCGTGGTCGGAGCCTCGCTGCAGGTGATCACGCACCACCCGCTCTACTGACGCGGCGCGGGCTCGGGCGGGAAGGACATCCCGGCCCACCTTGGTACAACACCGGAGTGAGCGTGCGCGATGTCGACGGGTTGAACAGCGGCTATGCGCAGGCGCTGCTCGACGAGTACCTCGAGAACCCCGACGCCGTCCCGCCGGCCTGGCGCGCCCTCTTCGAGAGCGGCGACCCGCACCTGATCGAGGGTCATCCGGGCCTCGTACGGCTGCTCGAGCGGCTGCCCCGGAACGGCGGCGACGGCGGGCACGAGCCGGAGCCGGAGGCGCCGCCCGAGAGCGAGCAGGCCGTGCCACGGCCGGAGGCCGCGGTCGCCGTTGCCGAGCCGCCGCCGGCCGCCGACGCCGACCCGCAGCTCCTCGGCGGCATCGCCGCCGCGATGGCCCTGATCAAGGCGCACCGCACCCACGGCCACCTGGGCGCACGCCTCGACCCGCTCGGCTCCGAGCCGGTCGGCGACCCGTCGCTCGAGCCGCTCCGGCTCGAGCCGCGCCTCACGCCCGAGCTGCAGGCGCGCATCCCCGCGTCGGTCCTGCGCGTGCACGTCCCGGGCGAGACCCTCGCCGACGTGCTGCCGAAGCTCGTCGAGACCTACTGCGGCACGATCGCCTACGAGCTCGAGCACCTCTCCGACCACGAGCAGCGCGTCTGGCTGCGGCGGGCGATCGAGTCGGGCGCCTACCGGGAGCCGCTCACGCCGGACGAGCGGCGGGCGCTCTTCCGCCGCCTCTGCGAGGTCGAGGGAATGGAGCGCTTCCTGCGCAAGCGGTTCCTCGGCCAGAAGCAGTTCTCGCTCGAAGGGCTCGACGTGATGATCCCGATGCTCGACAGGACGATCGAGCTCGCGGCCGACGACGGGGCGCACGAGATCGTGATGGGGATGGCCCACCGCGGTCGCCTGAACGTCCTCGCGCACACGATCGGCATGCCCTACGAGCAGATCCTGCGCGAGTTCGAGGGCGAGCGGACGCTCGATGCCGTCGCCGCCGACCCCGAGGGCGGGACCGGCGACGTCAAGTACCACCTCGGCGCCCACGGGACGCGCACGACGTCGAACGGCAGCGTCGGCGTCCGGATCGTCGCCAACCCGAGCCACCTCGAGGCCGTCGACCCGGTCGTCGAGGGCCGCACCCGCGCCGAGCAGACCGACCGTTCGACGCCGCACGGCGCGCACGACCCGTCGGTCGCGGTTGCGCTCCTGCTGCACGGCGACGCGGCATTCGCCGGCCAGGGCATCGTCGCCGAGACGTTGAACCTGCAGAGCCTGGCCGGCTACTCGACCGGTGGCACCCTGCACCTGATCACCAACAACCAGGTCGGCTTCACCACCGACCCGAGCGAGGGACGCTCGACGCGCTACTCGTCCGACCTCGCCAAAGGATTCGACGTGCCGATCATCCACGTCAACGCCGACGACGCCGAGGCGGCGCTCTCGGCCGTCGGGCTGGCGATGGCCTATCGCCGCCGGTTCGGCGACGACGTCGTGATCGACCTGGTCGGCTACCGCCGCTTCGGCCACAACGAGCAGGACGAGGCGGCGTACACGCAGCCGCTGATGGTCGAGCAGATCGCGTCGCACCCGAGCGTGCGCGAGCTGTACCAGGCGAAGCTGATCGAGGACGGCGTGCTGACCGAGGCCGAGGCCGACGCCGCGGTCGACGAGGTCGAAGCAGAGCTGCGCGAGGCGCACGAGCGACTGAAGTCGTCGTTCGGCGAGACGCCGAAGCGCGAGCACGACGGTGCGATCCCGTTCTCGTCGGGCATCGAGGTCGTCACCACCGTGCCGGCCGAACGGCTGCGGGAGCTCACCGAGGAGCTGCTCCGCGTCCCGGACGGATTCACCGTGCATCCGAAGCTCGCGCGCCAGCTCGAGCGGCGCCGTCGCGCGCTCGACGAGGGCGGCATCGACTGGGGGCAGGCCGAGGCGCTCGCCTTCGCCTCCCTACTCGTCGACGGCATCCCGGTGCGGCTGACGGGCCAGGACACGCAGCGCGGGACGTTCTCGCAGCGCCACCTCGTGCTGCACGACGTGCACACCGGGGAGACGTACGTGCCGATGCAGAGTCTCGAGCACGGGACGGCGTCGTTCGAGGTCTACAACTCGCCGCTCTCGGAGTACGCGTGCATGGGGTTCGAGTACGGCTACTCGGCTGCGGCTCCCGAGGCGCTGGTGGCGTGGGAGGCGCAGTACGGCGACTTCGCGAACGGCGCCCAGATCGTGATCGACCAGTTCGTGTCGTCCGGCCTGTCGAAGTGGCGCGAGACGTCGCGCCTCACGCTGCTGCTCCCTCACGGCTACGAGGGCAACGGGCCCGAGCACTCGAGCGCCCGCCTGGAGCGCTTCCTGCAGATGGGCGCACAGGAGAACCTGCGCGTCGTGAACTGCACGACGTCGGCGCAGTACTTCCACCTGCTCCGCCGCCAGGCGCTCGACGCGACCGCGCGGCCGCTGGTCGTCGCGACGCCGAAGGGCCTGCTCCGGCTGAAGGACGCCTCGTGCTCGCTCGAGGACCTTGCGACGGGGAGCTTCCGGCCGGTGCTCGACGACACCACCGTCGACAAGGAGGCCGTGCGCCGGCTCGTGCTCTGCTCGGGGAAGGTCTACTACGACATCGTCGGCCACGAGGCGCGCGCGCGGGCCTCGGGCGTCGCGGTGGCGCGCGTCGAGCTTCTCTATCCGTTCCCGTCGGACAGCGCCCGCGGCCTGATCGCCTCGTACCCGTACCTGCGCGAGGTGGTGTGGGCGCAGGAGGAGCCGCAGAACATGGGGCCGTGGCGGTCGATCCGCCACCGCCTCGAGGAGGCGACGGCCGGGGTGCCGCTGCGCTACGTCGGCCGGCCGTGGCGGGCGAGCCCCTCGGAGGGCTACCCGACGGCGCACGTGATCGAGCAGGACCGGATCGCCCGCGCGGCGCTGACCTAGGCCCCGGCTTCAGCGGGGGCGCTTGGCCTGCTGAGCCGCCCACGCCTGCCTGGCGAGCCGCGGCCCGTGCGTGCGCGCCTTGGCCGTGATCCAGCGGCGCTGCTGGGGCGACAGGCGGCGCCAGACGTCCCACGCGGTGAGCGCCATCCCGATCGGGCCGACGGCCTTCGTCAGGGGAGTCTTGGGCATCGCGGCATTGTGCCTGCGCGCCTCACCTCGTGGGCCAGGAGCCGGTGCTCGAGCCCGAGCCGGAGCCCGAGCCCTGGCTCGAGCCCCAGCCCGATCCCGAGCCCTCGCTCGAGCCGCCGCCGCCGCCCGTCGTCGCGTCGCAGCCGCCTGTCGGCGGTTGCGGCTGTGACGACGACGGCGGCGGGGGAGGGGGCGGCGGCTCGTGCAGTCGCGGCTGGACCCACGGATCGATGATCGCCAGGGTCAGCGGCTGCGACGGGCTGGTCACCTCGGTCCGGCCTGGATTGACGCTCGTCGGCTGCGGCACCGGCGCCGGCGGAGCCGGTTCCGCCGGCGGTGGGCTCGGGGCCGGGGCAGGAGGCGAAGGAGCCGGCGCCGGTGCCGGCGCGGGCGCAGGGGCAGGCGTGGGCGCCGGTGCGGGACTGGGCGCAGGTGCCGGCGCGGGGGCCGGCGCCGGCGTCGGAGCCGGGGCGGGCGTCTTCGCCGGCGGCGGGGTCACGACCGGCGGCTTCGGGGCGACGACAGGGGTAGGCGCCGGTTTCGGCTGCGGCGCCGTGACCGCCGGCGCCGGTGCGGCCTGGACCGGGGGCGCGCGTGCCGGCTCGACGTACGAGATCAGCGACTGCTGCGGCTTCGGCGCGGCCGGGTGCGGCCGGGGGCGCAGGCGCACGGGGGCCCGCGGGGCGGGCACGACCTCGACCGCCACGGGGCCATGGGCGGGGATCGTGGCCACGCCGCCGGGCAGCGTCTGGGGGGCTGTCTCGGGCGCCAGGACGTGCTTCGGGAGCACGTAGAGGCCGCCGGCGACGGAGACCGTCAAGCCGACGGCGGCAACGTGCAACCACACACCTCTCATGCTTCCCCCTGGATCTGCCGAAACTGTCCAGGAGAGGTATCGGCAACGGGACGTCTTGGCTTGAGGGGGAGGTTCGGCCCGAGAGGCGGCCGCCGCCTGGGCAGCTTTCGGTTCAAGCTGGTCGCCTGGTTCGCCTTGCTGGCGCTGCTGCCCCTGGCGGTCGCCTTCTACGGCTACGACAGCCTCGCCCGGCGCAGCGAGAACCGGCGGGCCGACGCCTCGCTCGAGGCGGCCCTGCGCGTCGCGGTCGCCGGCTACACGCAGCGGCTCGATGCCGCCTCGTCGACGGCGCGGCGCCTCGCCGGCGAGCAGCGGGTGCAGCGGGCTCTGGACACGCACGACCGCGCGGCCCTCGCCGCCGTCGCCGCCGGCGAGCCGTCGACGCGGCTCACCGGCGCCGGGGTGTCGGTGGGGACGCTGCCGCCGCTCGCCGCACGGCGGACGGTCGCGATCCTCGACCGTGGACGGACGATCGGGACCGTCACGGTCGCGGTGCCGATCGACGACAGGCTGCTCACGGAGATCGGCGTCGGGCTCGGCGAGGGCGAGCGCCTCGTCGCGGTGCGCGACGCGCGCATCGTCGCCGGCGGGCCGTCCGGCGAGCCGCTCGACCTCGCGCCGGGGCGATCCGTGCGCGTGACGGTCGCGGGCGAGACGAGCCGCGGCCTGGCCACGTCGTCGCTCGGCGATCCGTCCGGTCTGCAGCTCGTCGCGCTGACGCCGCAGGCGGCGATCGACGCCGCGGCGCGCATGGCCGAGATGCGGCTCACGGCGGTCCTCATCGCTTCGCTCTTCGTCTTCGCGCTGGTCGTCTTCCTGCTCGGGCGATCGGTGGTGACGACTTTGGGCCGGCTCGCCGGCGCCGCCGACGCGATCGCCGACGGCCGGCTCGACGAGCGCGTGGACGTCCGCGGCCAGGACGAGTTCGCGCAGCTCGGCAACGCGTTCAACCGGATGGCCGAGCAGCTGCAGCAGCAGATGGCCGAGCTGCGGACCGAGCGCCGCCGTACGCACGAGGCGACGACCCGCTTCGGGCAGGCGCTCGGGGCGACCCACGACCCGCAGCAGCTCCTGCGGGTCGTCGCCGAGACGGTGATGGAGGCGACCGGCGCGTCGGGCGCGGTCGTGCGCACGCGGACGGGAGAGGTCATCCAGGCCGGCGAGTCGACCGGCCCCGAGGAGGTCACGTTCCCGTTGCGCCACGGCGCCTCCGACTTCGGCTCGCTCGTCATCCGCGGCTCGGCGCTCGATGCGGATCAGGTGGAGACGGCGCGCGCGCTCGTCGCGCACGCGGCGGTCGCGCTCGAGAACGCGCGGCTGCACCGGCTCGTCGAGCAGCAGGCGCTCGTCGATGCGCTCACGGGTCTCGCGAACCGCCGCTCGCTGGAGGACACGTTGACCTCGGAGCTGGCGCGCGCTCGGCGGCTCGACGGCGAGCTCTGCCTCGTGCTCGCAGACCTCGACCACTTCAAGCAGGTCAACGACCGGTTCGGGCATCCGGCGGGCGACGAGGTGCTTCGTGCGTTTGCGCACACACTCGCCGGCGCGATCCGCGAGGGCGACGTCGCCGGCCGCTGGGGCGGCGAGGAGTTCGCCCTGATCCTCGTCGGCGTCGGTGTTTCCGGCGGCATCGACCTCGCCGAGCGGGCGCGCCGGATCGTCTCGGCCCGGCCGGTGATGACCGTTCGCGCGGGCCCCGTCGAGATCACGGCAAGCTTCGGCGTGGCCGCGTGCGCCGGCGGAGCCACGATCGACGAGCTGATCGAGGCGGCCGATTCGGCCCTGTACGCAGCCAAGCGCGGCGGGCGCAACCGGGTGGTCGGCGGCGCGACGCTGAACTCCGTCGTCTAGACTCCCGCGCCGGGAAGAGAAAGACGTACCAAGCAGGAGGAATCAATGGCCGTCGAGACTCCGTCCGTGTTCACGCAGGTGATCCAGGAGCACCTCGAGCTGAAGCGACGGAACGCGGCACTCGAGCACGAGATGCCGCTCGCGAAGTACATGAACGACGATCCGTTCGAGAACCATCCGCTCTTCAAGACCGAGGAGCAGGCGCGGATCGAAGACACGATGGACGGCGTTCGCCAGATCGACGAGCACGAGACGGCGCTCGACTGGCCGTCGGTGGAGGACACCTTCACCGCCGAGCCCGTCGACCCGTCCGAGGCGACGGTCGAATCGAGCGCGCCCGTCGAGCAGACGGACGAGACGCTCTGGTCGCGCTCGCGCGACTTCGACTGGGGAGACTGACTCGAGAACCGGTGCCTGGCACCTGGGTGCCAGGCACCGACCAAAGCTCGCTAGGCGATGCGGTCGAGCAGTGCCCGGTTGCCCTTGCGTTTCAGGAGTCGGACGGCGGAGCCGGTCGCATCGTCGGCCGCACCGGTCCGGCCCGTCGCGCGCAGGACGTGAGCGAGCGCAAGCCGGGCCTTCGCCTGCTCGACGAGCTCGTCGGTCTGCTCCAGCACCGCGATCGCTTCACGGGCGAGCCGCTCGCCGTCGGAGTCGCCCGCGACGGCGCGCGCGCGGCGCCACGCGGCCTCCGTGCGAAGGTCGCCGGGAACAACGAGCTCGCGCGCTTTCTCCGCGAGCTCGAGCGCCTCTTCACTGCGCCCGCCCTCGGCGATCAGCTCGGCCAGTCGTCCGGCAACGGTCGCCAGCCACGCGGTGTCCCCTTCCGCATCGAGGGCCGTCGCCGCGTCACGCAGCAGCGCCTCGGTGGCGGCGCCGTCTCCGGCCAGCCACGTGATCTCGGCGGCGGCGATGGCTTCGTCCCGCTCCGCCGCCCCGCGCGCTCCGAACTCGTCGAACAGCGCGCGCGCGACGGCCCACTCGTGCTTCGCCCCGGAGAAGTCACCCTGCATCGCGAGCAGGTGTGCGAGGGAGAGGCGGATGCTCGATTCCGAGCTCCGGTCGGCCTGGGCGAGGAGCGCCTCGCAGCGCTCGATGCCGTCCGCGACCGGTCGAGGGCCGTCGCAGGCGTCGTTCGCGAGGAGCGCGAGACAGCTCGCCGGCGAGAAGCCCGCTGCTCTGGCATGACCCAGTCCTCGAGTCGCCGCCTCCTCGCTCGCCGCGTGGCGGAACTGGAGCCGCCCGCGCAGCGCTGCCAGACAGAACCACGCCCGCTCGAGCGTTCGGTCGTCGGCGCCATCGAGCTCGTCGAGCGCCTGCTCGACGAACTGCAGTGCGCCGTCGAGCGAGTCGGCGCCGCGCAGGACGCGCGCCCAGACGAGCTCGAGACGCGCCCGCAGCTCGGTGGTGCGGGCCCCGATCGCGCGTGCCGTTTCGGCGACAGGCGCCAGGGTTTCCTCGACGAGGCGTGAGTTGCCGGTCGCCTTCAGTGCCGTTCCGAGCTCACATGCGAGCTCGAGCCGCTTCGGATCGTCGGCCGGGAGCAGCGCGGTCGCCCGTGTCAGGAGGTCGATCGCCGCCGGGAATGTGTTGCGCATGAGGCCGGCGATCCCGCTCGCGCCGAGCCGAGCAGCCGCTTCACGCGCGAGGCGCTCGTCGGGATCTCCGAGCTCCTCGCCGTAGCGGAACGCCCGCTCGAGATGGAAGCCGACGACGTCGTCGGTGCTCTCGGCGTGCAGATCGAGCCAGCGGGCGACGCGCTCGTGTGCCGCGGCGCGGGCTGCCTTGGGCAGGGAGACATACGCGGTGTCCCGCATCAGCGCGTGGTGGAAGACGAATGCTTCCTCCCCGGCGAGCGACGAGGTCGCCGGCTGAACGATGCGTGCGCGGACGAGCGCCGACAATGCGCTCGCAACGCCGCGCGGATCCTCGCCCGTGAGGACTTCGAGTGCAGCACGCCAGAACTCGCGGCCGGCGATCGCGCCCTGGCAAAGCAGCGCCCGCTGGCCCGGCTCGAGACGGTCCAGGCGGCTTACGAGCAGGGTCTCGAGTGTCGGCGGGAGCTCGGCTCCTTCGAAGGCGACGAGCTGCTCGAGGAAGAGGGGGTTGCCCTCACCGGCGCGGACGACTGCGTCGGCCCGCTCCCGCTCGATCCCGGGCTCGCGCTCACGGACGAGGCGGAGCGCCTCTTCGGCCGTGAGCGGGCCGAGCAGGAGCTCGTCGTCGCGCCAGCCCGACCTGGCCTCGAGCAGCTCCGGCCTGCCGACGCAGAGCAGGAACAACGGCAGTTCCGCGCCCCACGCGGTGAGGTACTCGACCAGGTCGAGCAGGCCGGGAGCGCCCCAGTGAAGATCCTCGAGCACGACCGCCACGGGGCCCCGCTTCGCAACTGCCTCGAGCAGCAAGCGCGTTGCGCGGAAGACGTCCGGATTGGGAACCGCCGGTGCGGTCATCGTCAGCAAGGGCGCCAGCTCGGCCGGCACGGCTTCGCGGCCGACGACGCCGGCTGCGCCTGCGACGAGCCGCGCGAGCGGGAGGAATCGTGCGACCTCGCCGTAGGCGACGCAGCGTGCGGTCAGGACGTGCGCCTCGGGCTGCCGGACCGCAAGCTCGCGTGCCAGCCTCGTCTTCCCGATGCCGGGCTCGCCGGAGAGCACGAGCCGAACGGGCGTGCGGCGCTGGACGCAGGTCGCGAACGCGGTGTCGATCCGGCTGAGCTCCTGCACGCGGCCGACGAGCGGTGCATCGAACCGGCGCCCGCCTGGAGGTGCCTCCGGGTCGAACCGGAGCAGCCGGAATGCGAAACCGGCCGGCTCGACGGGGACAGCGTCGACGGCCCCCGCAACGAGGCCGAGAACCGAGCGGCCGAGGACGACCGCACCCGGTGCGGCGAGCTCCTTCAGCCGCCGGCTGCGGCGAACGGCCGGGCCGGCCCGCGGCAGGGCGTCGCCTCCCGTGACCACGTCTCCGGCGGCGAGCCCGATCCGAGCGGGAGTGGCCAGTCCGTCGAGCGCGTCGCGAATCTCGACCGCTGCTCGCAGCGCACGGAGCGCGTCGTCCTCGTGCGCCGCCGGCAGCCCGAAGAACGCGAGCATCTCGTCGCCGGCGAGTTGTTGCACCGAGCCGCCGTGCCGCTCGATCGCTGCCCGGACGGCGGTGAGTGAGGAGTCCACCCTGCGCTCGGCGGCCTCGGGGTCATCGTCGTCGCCGACGCCCTCAGGCTCGACGCAGAGCACGACCGCCGGCCGGCGTACCTCGCGCGACTCGCCGGCGGCCGGTGTCTCTGCTGCGTTCTCGAGCGACGGGTCATCGCGATGGATCCTCCGCTCGAGCTCGCGCAGCTCTTCGCTCGGTTCGAGCCCGAGCTCGTCGATCAGCGCCAGTCGTGCGTTCTGGAACGCCTGTAGCGCCTCCGGCTTCCGGCGGGCGCGGTAGAGCGCGAGCATCTGCTCACGTCGGAGCCGCTCGCGCAGAGGGTGGCGCGTGACGAGCGCGTCGAGCTCCGCGACGAGCTGTTCGTGACGGCCGAGCTCGAGCTCGGCGTCGATCCGCTCCTCGAGCGCAACCAGTCGCAGCTCCTCGAGGCGGGCCGCCTCCGCTTCGGCGAACGGCTCGAATGCGAGGTCGGCCAGCGCCGCGCCGCGCCACAGCGACAGCGCCTCTCGAAGCGCGGCGGCACGCTCGGCCGGATCGAGCGGTCCGGCGGCCGCGAGTGCGCGCTCGAAGCGGCGGGCGTCGATCTCGTCGTCGCGAGCGCGGAGGAGGTACCCGGGCGCGCGGCTCTCGATGGCGTCGGCGCCGATCGCCTTGCGCAGCCTCGAGATGCAGTTGTGCAGGGTCGCGGTCACGTTCACGGGCGGCCGCTCCCCCCAGACCTCGTCGATCAGCGTGTCCGTGGAGACGGTCTCGCCGGCTCGCAGGAGCAGGACGGCGAGGACGGCACGCTGCTTCGGGCCGCCGAGCGGCACGCCGCGATTCCCAGCGAGGGCCTCGAGCGGACCAAGGAGCCGATAGTCCATCGCCTGTCCCGTGGCGAACGTAACACCCTCGAGCGCCCGCGACAGCACGTCGCTACGATCGGCCGCATGTCCGGGAAGATCGTGGTCGGGTACGACGCATCCGAGGCGGCCCAGCGGGCGCTCGCGTGCGCGATCGACGAGGCGCGGGACAGGAGTGGGAAGCTCGTCGTCGTCGCGGTGGCCGAGATGCCACTCGACCCGGAGGGCCTCCAGAACTACGGCACGCTCGACGACAGCCCGGTGCAGATGATGCCGCTGATCGAGCCGCCCGAGCTCGAGCCGATCCTGGTCGACGCGCGGAAGCGGATCGAGGCCGAGGGCCTCGATGCGGACTACGTCTGGGCGGCGGGTGAGCCGGCGGGCGAGATCCTCGGCATCGCCAAGGAGCAGCGGGCCTCGCTGATCGTGATCGGCCAGCACCATCACGGCTTCTTCAGCAAGCTGCTCGGGGCCGACGTCAGCGGCGAGATCCAGCGCGACGCCAGCTGCGACGTGATCGTCGTCCCGTAGCCGCGTCACGGGTCCGTCGTTAGCGCGCTGTTAGCGGCGTCGTCGACGCTGGAGCAACTGTGGTGCCAGCGACGAGTCGAACGGCGCAGCCGGTCGCCGACTTCATGTTTCGCCCGCCGAGGCCGCGCGCGGGCCAGACGATCGAGCTCCTCGACTCGTCCTCCGACCCGGACGGTGTCGGCGTTGCCTGGCGTGCCTGGGACTTC
>DATIXY010000065.1:0-3526 GCA_035518115.1 Gaiellaceae bacterium
TCGGACGCCTACGTCCGGATCAACGCGGCGTACCGCTCGTGAGCGGCGTCGTCGTGCTCAAGGTCGGCGGCGCCTCGACGGGAGGAGTCGGCGAGGCGGTCGCTGCGCTGCGCAGGGCGGGCTCGCGCGTGGTCGTCGTCCACGGCGCCGGGCCGCAGATCTCGCAGGAGATGGAGCGGCGCGGGCTCGAGGTGCGTTTCGTTGGTGGTCGCCGGGTGACGACGTGGGAAGGGCTCGCGATGGTGCGGGAGGGTCTCGAGGCGGTCAACGAGGTCGTCTGCGCCGCCGTCGGCCCCGACGCGGTCGGCCTCGCGGGCGACGAGATCGGGCTCGCTGCCGAGTGTGTGCCCGAGCTCGGGCTCGTGGGCACGCCGCTTCCCTCGCGGCCGCCGGCCGTGCTCGCGACGCTCGCAGCCGGACTCGTGCCTGTCGTCACCCCGCTCGCGCGAGGGCCGCTCAACGTCAACGCCGACGAGGCGGCCTCGGCGCTCGCGATCGGCATCGGGGCGGAGCGGATCCAGTTCCTGACCGACGTTCCGGGAGTGTTCCACCAGGGTGAGCTGCTCAGCACCATCGGCGCCGCGCACGCCGAGTCGCTGATCGGCGCGGGAACCTTCGACGGCGGCATCGTCCCAAAGCTGCTCGCCGCTGTCCATGCCGCACAGCACGGGCTCGCGGCCGAGATCGGCGTCACGGCCGTGACCGGATGAACCCGAGGTTCGAGAGCGCACTGCTGCCCGTCTATCCGCCGGCTCCAGTGACCTTCGTGGAGGGCGACGGCGTCTGGCTGACGGATGCTGACGGCCGACGCTACCTCGACTTCGCGGCCGGGATCGCCGTCGTCGGGCTCGGTCACCGGCACCCGGCGCCGCTCGCGGCTGCGCACGCGCAGCTCGACCGGCTCTGGCACGTCTCGAACCTCTACGGAACCGAGCCCGCTCCGGCGCTCGCACAGAGGCTGTCCGACCGCTTCGGGGGCGCGCAGGCGTTCTTCTGCAACTCCGGCGCCGAGGCGAACGAGGCGGCGCTGAAGTACGCGCGCAAGGCGACCGGGAAGCCGGGTGTGGTCGCGCTCGAGCGCAGCTTCCACGGCCGGACGACCGGCGCGCTCGCCGTCACCGGCCAGCCGGCAAAACGCGCCGGCTTCGAGCCATTGCTGCAGGGCGTCCGCTTTGCGCAGCCGAACGACGTCGCCTCGCTGCAGGCAGCGGCAGGCGAGGACATCGGCCTGATCCTGCTCGAGCCCGTTCTCGGCGAGGGCGGCGTCGTCCCGCTCGAACCGGAGTTCGTCGCCGCCGCCGCAGAGCTCGCCGCCGAGCTCGGCGCGCTGCTCGCGTTCGACGAGGTGCAGACCGGCGTCGGCCGCACGGGGCGGTTCTTCGCGTTCGAGCGGCTCGGCGTCCGTCCACAGCTCGTCACGCTGGCGAAGGGGCTCGCAAACGGCTTGCCGATCGGGTGCCTGCTCGTCGCCGACGAGGCCGCGGGGGCGTTCACGCCGGGCGACCATGGATCGACGTTCGGCGGAAACCCTGTCGTCTGCGCGGCTGCCGGAGCAGTCTGTGACACGATCGATGCGGCGCTGCTGGAGAACGTGCGCGCGAACGGCGGTCGCCTCGCCGACGGCTTGCGCGCGCTTCCCGGCGTCGTCGAGGTGCGCGGCGCCGGCCTGCTGCTCGGAGCCGAACTCGGCGGCTCCGCCCAGCCGGTGGTCGACGCCGCGCTTGCGGCGGGTCTCGTCTGCCTGACCGCGGCCACGAACGTCCTTCGCCTAGCGCCGCCGCTCGTCGTCGAGGCCGCCTGCGTCGACCGGGCACTCGAGATCCTCAACGACGTGTTGTCGTGAACACCTGTCGGTCCGGCCGTCTACTGGGTCTTGAGGAGCTCGTCCGCCTCCATCCAGGCTGAAATCGCGTCGAGCACCGCGGACTCCGCCTCCTCGATCGCACCGTACGCGTACTCGATCGCTGCCGTCGCGTCGCCGTCGGCGTCTTCGGCGCGATTCACCGCCGTCGTGGCGTCGAACGCGGCCTTGCTGAAACGCAGATCCTCGTGCATTTTCGTGATGTGCTCGCTCCACGACTTCTGCAGGTCGTTCCATGAAGCTGAGACGTGGGCCTGGCCCGCGCTCGCGTTCTCACGCTGCTTTTCGGCGTGAGCCTGGGCGGCTGCCCTCGCCTTCTGCGCCGAGCGCTCGACCTCGGCCTTTGCCTCGTTCTGAGCAGCTGCAACCCGTCGCCCGGCCTCTGCGGCACGCTCTGAAAGCTTGGCGAACTTCTCCGAAACACTGCTCTTGCTCGACACGCTCACTGCGTCCTCCTCACTTGGCGATGCTCCCGCGACACGCGGATCGCGCGCACGGCGATTGGATCCACAGCTTCGGGCCACGTCACCGACCGGGGCGTCGGTGAGTCCTCTGAGCGTGTGCGGCAACTCCGCACTTCACATCGAGCTGATCGATGCGAGAGCACGTAGGCGTTAGCCAGGATCACTGCGAGCGCCGACGTCGAGCGGCAGCTCGACCTGGATCGAGGTCCCCGCGCCGGGCGGGCTCTCGACGAGGATCCGCCCGCCGAGCGCTTCGACCCGGTCCTTCACCCCCACGAGCCCCGAGCGGCGGGCGAAGACCGCTCCGCCGATTCCGTCGTCTCGCACGCGCACGCGCAGGGCGCCGCCGGCGACCGCGACATCGACTTCGACGACGGAGGCTTCGGCGTGCTTCGCCGTGTTCGTCAGCGCTTCGGACACAACGTAGTACGCGGCCACCTCGATCGGCTCGGGCAGCCGCCCGTCCGCACGGACCTCGAGCTTCGCCGGGACGGACGAGCGTCGGGCGAGCATGCTGAGCGCCGGGCCCAAGCCACCCTCGGCCAGGACGGCGGGATGGATCCCCTGCGCCAACGCGCGGAGCTCGTCGACGGCGTCCGTTAGCCCGACCGCGGCGCGCTCGAACTCCGCTGCGAGCTCTCCGAGCTCGGGCGGCACCGTCGCCTGCGCCGCACGCAGCTGCAGAACGAGCGAGACGAGTCGTTGCTGAGCACCATCGTGGAGGTCGCGCTCGATTCGACGCCTCGTCTCGTCGGCCGTGGTGACGATGCGCGCGCGCGACGCCGTCAACTCGGCCTGTGCCTGCGCGTTCGAGATCGCCGTGGCGAGGAGTTCGGTGAACTCGGCGAGGCGACGCTCGGTGTCGGGATGAACATCCTTTCCGCCTGTCACCGACGCGACGACGACGCCCCAGAGGCGGCCGCCGACCGTGATCGGAACCCCAACCCCGGTCGTGATACCGCGCGTGTGCGCCTTCGCGATCGAAAGGCCGGACGCGTCCTCGTAGGTGTCGAGACGCGCAGGCCGGCCGCTCTCGTAGACCATCGTTGTAAGGTTGCGGCCGCCCAGCGGGAGTGTCGCCTCGTCGGTGACGGTACGCCCGCCGTCCCAGGCGCCGACGTACGTGACGGTGCGATCCTCGTTGTAGCGGCCGATGAAGACGAACTCGGACGGCGCAAGTCGTTGCACCTCCTCCGCGACG
>DATIXY010000066.1:0-7037 GCA_035518115.1 Gaiellaceae bacterium
GATGCGGACTACGTCTGGGCGGCGGGTGAGCCGGCGGGCGAGATCCTCGGCATCGCCAAGGAGCAGCGGGCGTCGCTGATCGTGATCGGGCAGCACCATCACGGCTTCTTCAGCAAGCTGCTCGGGGCCGACGTGAGCGGCGAGATCCGGCGCGACGCCAACTGCGACGTGATCGCCGTCCCGTAGCCGCTTCACGGGCCCATCGTTAGCCCGCTGTTCGCGGCGTCGTCGACGCTGCTCCGACTGTGGCTCCAGCGACGGGTCGAACGGCGCAGCCGGTCGCCGACTTCATGTTTCGCCCGCCGAGGCCGCGCGCGGGCCAGACGATCGAGCTCCTCGACTCGTCCTCCGACCCGGACGGTGTCGGCGTTGCCTGGCGTGCCTGGGACTTCGGCGACGGGGGGACGGCCACGGGGGCGTCGCCGACGCACCGGTACGCACGGCCCGGCGCGTTCGTGATCACGCTCACGCTCGCGACCTTCGACGGGCGGCTCGCCTCGTCGAAGCACGCAGTCGCCGTCCGGGGCCCGGAGGGCGCCTAGCGCCGACCTCTCAGTACCCTTCGGACGTGCCTCCGCTGCAGACGTCTGCGTCGTACACGCCCACCGGCGACCAGCCCGATGCGATCGAGAAGATCTCCGCCGGGCTGCGCGCGGGCGAGCGCTTTCAGACGCTCCTCGGCGCGACCGGCACGGGCAAGACGGCGACGATGGCCTGGATCATCGAGCAGGTCCAGAAACCGGCGCTCGTGATCGCGCACAACAAGACACTGGCCGCGCAGCTCTGCAACGAGTTCCGCGAGTTCTTCCCGACCAACGCGGTCGAGTACTTCGTGTCGTACTACGACTACTACCAGCCCGAGGCGTACGTCCCGCAGGCAGACCTCTACATCGAGAAGGACTCCTCGCAGAACGACGACATCGCACGGCTGCGTCTCGCGGCGACGTCGGCGCTGTTCACCCGTCGCGACGTCGTCGTGGTGGCCTCCGTCTCGTGCATCTACGGCCTCGGATCGCCGGAGGAGTGGCGCGACCGGCTGCTCTACCTCGAGCTCGGCGCCGAGCACGATCGCGATGCCGTCCTGCGCAAGCTCATCGACTCGCAGTACGTTCGGAACGACGCGATCCTGGGCCGCGGGCGCTTCCGCGTGAAGGGCGACATCCTCGAGGTGCAGCCGGCGAACGCCGAGACGGCGTACCGCGTCTCGTTCTTCGGCGACGAGGTCGAACAGATCACCCACTTCGACCCGCTCAGCGGCGAGGTCTACTCGAAGCTCGACAACCTCGCGATCTGGCCGGCGACCGAGTACGTGACGTCGAGGCCGACGATCGAGCGCGCGGTGTCGGAGATCCGCGACGAGCTCGAGCAGCAGGTCTCGAAGTTCGAGCAGGAGAGCCGGCTGCTCGAGGCCCACCGCATCCGGCAGCGCACCGAGTACGACCTCGAGCTCCTTCAGGAGCTCGGCTTCTGCTCGGGCATCGAGAACTACTCGCGGATCCTCGAAGGGCGGCCGGCGGGCTCGCACCCGTTCACGCTGCTCGACTACTTCCCCGACGACTTCGTGATCTTCGTCGACGAGTCGCATCAGACCGTCCCGCAGATCGGCGGTATGTACGAGGGTGACCGCTCGCGCAAGCAGACGCTCGTCGACTACGGCTTCCGCCTGCCGTCGGCGCTCGACAACCGGCCGCTCCGCTTCGACGAGTTCCTGCAGAAGGTGCCGCAGATGGTGTTCGTGTCGGCGACGCCCGGAGCGTGGGAGCTGCGCCAGAGCGCACGTGTCGCCGAGCAGCTGATCCGGCCGACCTACCTCATCGACCCCGAGGTGGAGCTGCGGCCGACGCGGAACCAGATCGACGACCTGCTCAACGAGATCCGCCGCCGCGAGGAGGTCGGCGAGCGGGTGCTCGTCACGACGCTGACGAAGAAGATGTCGGAGGACCTCACCGACTACCTGCTCGAGGCGGGAGTGAAGGCGCGCTACCTCCACTCCGAGATCGACACGCTCGAGCGTATCCAGATCATCCGGGAGCTGCGACTCGGCGAGTACGACGTGCTCGTCGGCGTGAACCTGCTTCGCGAGGGCCTCGACCTGCCGGAGGTGTCGCTCGTCGCGATCCTCGATGCCGACAAGGAAGGGTTCCTGCGCGGACGCACGGCGCTGGTGCAGACGATTGGCCGCGCTGCGCGCCACGTCAACGGCCGCGTCCTCATGTATGCGGACAAGATGACCGAGGCGATCAAGGGCGCGATCGACGAGACGAACCGCCGGCGCGTCGTGCAGCTCACCTACAACGAGGAGCACGGGACGAAGCCGATCTCCGTCGTCAAGGGCGTCTCCGACATCGCCGAGTTCCTTGCACTCGAGCAGCCGCACGTCCCTTCCTCACGGCGGCGCCGCGGCGGCGCGAAGGTCGAGGGGATGTCGCGCGACGAGCTCGAGCGTCTGGTGGTCACGCTCGAGGAGGAGATGTTCCAGGCGGCCGAGGAGCTGCGCTTCGAGTACGCAGCGAAGCTCCGCGACGAGATCAAGGAGCTGCGCCGCGACCTGAACGCGCTGGCGGAGGCGCCTGCATGAGCGTAGGCTCGACGGAGCTCAGCAAAGAGCGGAAGCGTCGGCTTCGCCGGCGCTGGAGCGGAATATGAGCCTTGGTTTCGTCCTCGCGATCCTGATCTCCGCGTTCGTGACGGGCGGCCTCGCGCGGCTCGCCATCCCCGGCCCCGATCCGATGCCGGTCTGGCTGACGCTGGCGATCGGGCTCACGGGATCGATCGCCGGTGCGGTCGTCGGCAAGGCGATCTCGAACGACAACACGTACGTGATCTCGTTCTTCTCGTTCGGCGTCGCGATCGCCCTGGTCGCGTCCTACCGGCGGTTCGTGCAGCACCGCCCGATCGTGGGGCCCGGCGCGCACGCGTTCCCGAAGACCGGCCTCGGTGTCGACCAGCAGCGGGAACGGCTGCGCAGGATGGGGATCGACCCGGACCGGCTCGCTCCCGACCCGAAGCAGCTCGACCGGCTCCGCATCGAGGCCGCCCTGACGGAGCTCCACCGGGCGGGGCTGCTCGACGACGACGAGCTCGCGCAGAAGCGGGCGCAGCTCGAGCGTGAGTCGACTCCGTCCTGATCGGGTAAGACTCGTTCATGGGATGGGTTTGGCTGATCATCGTGGGCGCGATCGTCGGCGCCCTCGGGCGGCTCTTTCACCCCGGAGTCGACCCGATGGGCTGGATCGTGACGATCCTGCTCGGCATCGTGTCGCTCATCATCGGCGGGATCGTCGCGCACGGGTTCTGGCGGTTCGTGCTCGGCATCATCATCGCGGTCGCGTTGACCGCGGTGTACGGCCGCGTGATGGCGTCGCGCTCGAGCAGCGCTTAACCGAGGCGCGCCTCACCGCGCGCGAACGTCCGCACGGCGATCCGCCGCCACGCGCCGCCGAGCCAGACGTACGTGTCGACGGAGATCGACGCCCCGTCGACGCGGTAGGCGAGCGCCCCGCGCGCCTCGCCGAGCCGGTGTGGGCGCGGCTGCCCGAGCCCGGGTGCGGTGGTGACGACAACCGCGCCGGCCTCGTCACCGACGGCGAACTCGCGCCGCTCCGCGATCGACCCTTGATGTACGTGGCCGCCGACGATCAACTCGGCGCCCGCGGCGGTGAGGCGCTCGAGCACCTCGTCGCGGCGCGCGAGCGCGCGCTTGCGCGAACGCCAGGGCGGACCGACGAGCTGGTGGTGGAGGACGACCATCCGCAGCGCGCCGGCGTCCGCGGCCCGCAACCGCTGCTGCGCCCGTTCGAGCTGGGACGGGTCGAGACCTCCCGACTGGTGGCGCCGAGGGCGCACCGAGTTGAGCCCGACGACAACCGCTTCCTCCACGTCGTGGACGGGCTCGGTCGTCTTCCACTGCCGCTCGAACTCCTGCCACGGCGTCGTGAGGCGCGCCGGGAAGGTGTAGGGGATGTCGTGATTGCCGGGCACCGCCAGGACGGGTGGCCCGGGCGACCGCAGGAGCGCCGCCGCCCGCTCGTGCTGCGCCCGCCGGCCGCGGTGGGTGAGGTCGCCGCTGGCGACGATCAGGCCTGGGTCGACCTGCTCGACGAGCGAGACGAAGCCGTCCTCGACGACCGGGTCGTCACGCGCCCCGATGTGGAGATCGGAGACGTGCAGGATGCGCGTAACCACCGGCGAAGCAGGCTATACAGTGAGTGCGATGGCCGACGACCAGTCGGAGATCTTCGACGACCTGTATCTCGGGCTCCGGGCGGGCGGCGCCCTGCGCAAACAGCGCCGCGGCGAGCCGCTGACCGAGGAGGAGCGCGAGGCGCTCGGCCGCTGGCAGCGTCTCTCGGCATGGCGCAAGGCGGTCGCGATCGGCGGCTTCTCGGTCGGGACGTTCGGGCTCGGCTTCACGCTCGGCGGCCTCGTGTTCGGCCGCTGGCGCAAGGCCTGACGCGCGGCGCGTGTTAGCCGGCTGTTAGCGGCTCGGTCGACAGTTGTCGCTCCGGCGGCCGACGGGGGATAGGCCGGCGGTGCGCGGGCGACCTCGACTGGCATAGGCTCGGTCGAGAGAGGGAGGGGGCTCGGCCGTCGTAGCGAGCTTGATCGAGGTCGTCCGCGGTGACATCACGGCACAGGAGGTGGATGCCGTCGTCAACGCTGCGAACAGCTCGCTCCTCGGCGGGGGCGGCGTCGACGGCGCGATCCACCGAGCGGGCGGTCCGGCGATCCTCGCCGAGTGCCGTGTGCTCGGCGGGTGCGACACCGGCGATGCGAAGGCGACGACAGCCGGCGACCTCCGTGCACGGTGGGTGATCCACACGGTCGGCCCCGTGTGGCACGGCGGCGGCTCGGGAGAGAGCGACCTGCTCGCCTCGTGCCACCGCCGCTCGCTCGAGGTCGCGGTCGAGCTCGGTGCGCGCTCTGTGGCGTTCCCCGCGATCTCGTGCGGCATCTACGGGTACCCGCCCGAGCTCGCTGCACCCGTCGCGCTCGGCGCCGTGCGTGGGCACGGGCTGGACGTGGTGCGCTTCGTCCTGTTCGGCGACGACACCTACGAGGCGTTCGCGCGCGCGGCTGCCTGACCGGGCGCCCCTCGCGACGTCACGAGCGTCGCACCGGCGAGACCCACGATCCCGGCAGCCCCACCCGCGAGCCAGAGCGTTCCGGCGCCGCCGATCGCGGCGACGAGCGCGCCGCCCGCAGCCAGCGCGATCAGTTCCGCACCGTTTCGCAGCCCGTTGTAGGCGGCGAACGCGCGGCCGTGCCGCTCCGGTGCGATTCGCTGGTGGATCAGCGTTCGGAACAACGTGTTCTTCGCACCGTGGCCGAGCCCGCCGAACAGGTAGCAGAAGCACATGAACGGGAAGACCATCCAGAACGGCGCAGCGAACTTGGAGAACCCCTGCAGCGAAGCGGCGAGCAGTGCGCAGACTGCGACAGCGCTCGGTGCGACCCGGGGCGCGAGCACGAGGGAGCCGACGAGCATCGCCGAGGCCCAGAGCGTCAGCACCAGGCCGAGGGCGAGCGACGACTTGCCGAGATCGACTGTCGTGTAGACGAAGTCCGCCGGGATCGAGGCCGACATGAAGACGAGGGTCAATGTCCCGGTGGCGACGGCAATCGCGAGAGTCCGCTCGCCGAAGAGCAGTTCGAGCCCTTCGCGAGCCCGGGGCGGTTGATCGGTTCGAACCGGCTGTCGCCGGACTGCGACGGAGGCGAGCGCGGCCGTGATCGCCAGGAACGAGGCCGCATCGACGAGCAATGCGCCCTTCGTCCCGGCCGCAGCCGCAAGTGCGCCGCCGGCAAGCGGGCCCGCAACGAAACCGAGGCTCCGCGCCGACTCGACGAGCCCGTTGGCACGGGCAAGGGGCCGCCGGCCGGCGAGAACGGGCACGAGCGCAAACTCCGCAGATTGGCCAATCGTCGCTCCGACGCCGAGGAGCGCCGCGAGCGCGAGCAGCGCTGCGATCGAGCCGCTCGCGAAGGCGAGCGCGACCGTGACGACGCACTGGAAGAGCGAGGCGGCGATCGCGACCGATCGCGTCTCGAAGCGGTCGACGATCAGCCCCGCGTGCCCGGCGAGCAGTGCCGCCGGCGCCCAGAGCGCGATGAACACCACCGAGACGCCGAAGCCCTCCCACATCTCGTTCGCACGGAGCCCGAGCGCGATCAGCGCCACGAAGTCGCCCATCGCCGACAGCGCGATCGCGACTGCGACCACGCGGAGGTCTCGCTCGTGCGCCTGCACTGGGGCGAGTCTTGCCGTTTCCTCGAGCAGGATCTAGACGAACGTACGTTCGGTCGATACAATGGCCGTCCCATGGCTGCCGACGAGCTCGTCGTCCACGGCGCCCGGGAGCACAACCTCAAGGACATCACGGTCCGGCTCCCGCGGAACGCCTTGATCTGCATCACGGGCCTTTCCGGGTCCGGGAAGTCGAGTCTTGCCTTCGACACGATCTACGCAGAGGGGCAGCGCCGGTACGTCGAGAGCCTGAGCGCCTATGCGCGGCAGTTCCTGCAGATGATGGAGAAGCCGGACGTCGACTCGATCGACGGCCTCAGCCCGGCGATCTCGATCGACCAGAAGACGACGTCGCGCAACCCGCGCTCGACCGTCGGGACGGTGACCGAGATTTACGACTACCTGAGGCTCCTGTACGCGCGGGTCGGGCGCCCGCACTGCCCGATCTGCGGCCGGCCGATCGCCGGCCAGTCGATCGACTCGATCGTCGAGCAGATCCTCGCTCTGCCGGAGGGCACGCGGTTCACGGTCAACGCGCCGGTCGTGCGCGACCGCAAGGGCGAGTATCGCGACCTCTTCGAAGAGCTCCGCAACGAGGGGTTCTCCCGCGTCAAGGTCGACGGCGAGCAGCACACGCTCGACGAGCCGCCGACGCTCGACAAGAAGTTCAAGCACACGATCGAGGTCGTGGTCGACCGGCTCGTGATGAAGGACGACCTCCGCCTCCGGCTGACGCAGTCGGTCGAGACCGCCGTCGCGCTCGCCGAGGGCCTGGTGACGGTCGACCTGA
>DATIXY010000067.1:0-100021 GCA_035518115.1 Gaiellaceae bacterium
GTGCCGGACTTCAACGGAACACGCACAATCACCGCCTCAACCGCAGTCTTCATCGCCTCGAACGCTTCGTAGCCGGGTCGGCGTGTCCCACGGCTTTGCTCCGTCGGCCCCCCGGCTCGTCGCCCGCCATCGATTGAGTCGCCGTCTCTAGGGAACAGCGTCAACAGCGCGTAGGCGCGAGCTCCGTGGTTTCGCCGCAGATGAATCAGCGTCATCCCGGACGTGCGTTGGCGGAGCGAGAGAGATCGTTGCGGCGTCCGCTGGCAAGGAGAACGCCATGGCGGTGACGCGCGAACGCGTGGGGCTGGCGGACGCGCCAAAGCATCGGCGCGTCGTCAGCGCTGTTGAGCGCCGGGGCTCGGGCATCTTTGAGCTTCGCGCGGTACCGGCGCTTGCGGTTTGGCCGCTGCTGGTGGTGTTGGTGGCGAAGTGCGCCCTGAGTTTCGCGTTTGCCGGCCGGTATGGCTGGCAGCGGGACGAGTTGTACTACGCGGTCGCCGGTCGCCATTTGCAGGGTGGCTATGTGGACTTCGAGCCGGTGACGGCGCTGCTTTCTGCGGTGGCGCGGATGTTGTTCGGCTGGTCGCTTCTCGGTTTCAGGGGTTTCGCGATTCTCGCCGGCGCGGTCACGGTCGTGCTGGCGGCGCTGATTGCGCGGGAACTCGGGGGCGGCCGCCGCGCGCAGGTGATCGCGGCCGTGCTCGTTGCGTTCTCGCCTCGCCTGCTGGCGTCGAACGGGCTGTTCCAGCCGGTCGCGTTCGACCTGGCCGCGACAATGCTCGTGCTCTGGCTGGCGCTGCGACTGGCGCTTGGTCGCGGCTCCTGGCTCGCGCTCGGGGTGGCGGTCGGGGTCGGCTTGGAGACGAAGTACACGCTGGCGATCGTGCTCGTTCTGCTCCTCGCCGGCTTCGCCGCCTGGCGCCGGGACGTGCTCGCGACGCGCGGCTTCGTTCTCGCCCTCGTGGTCGCGGCGGCGCTGATGGTGCCGAACCTGCTCTGGGAGGCGGGCCACGGCTGGAGCAGCGTGCACTTCTACCTCCACCCACCGCCGAGCCCGAGCGCCGAGACCCGGCCGCAATACCTCAACAATCTGCTGGCGCAGCTGAACTACGACGTCGTGGTCGTCGCGCTCCTGGGTGCCGTGATGCTCCTGCGCGACAGGAGACTGCGGCCGCTCGGCCTCGCGGTGATCGGCGTTCCCGTCGCATACTTCCTGCTCGACGGCAAGTCGTACTACGCAGGCCCGGTCGTGCTGTTCGCGCTCGCAGCAGGCACAGTGCCACTCGCACGCTGGGCAACACGCGGGTGGCGGCTCGCCGCGGTCGGCATCCTCGCAATCGGATGGGTGGTGACGCTGTACTTCTCGCTCCCGACGAACTTGCCCGTCCTGCCGCTGCACACAGCGATCCAGCAAGGCGTCATCAAAGCGCGCAGCGACTACCAGGACGAGCTCGGCTGGCCCGCCCTCGCCGCCCAGGTCGCACGGCTGGCAGGCGGCGCAAACGTCGTTGTCACGAGCAACTACGGAGAGGCGGGTGCGCTGAAATTGTTCGGGCGCGGCCTGCCACCCGTCGCCTCCGCGCAAGTCACCCTCCGCTACTGGCGACCACCGATCGCCGGACGACGCGCGATCCTCGTCGGCTTCCCTCAAGGCAAGGCACGCACCTTCTGTAACGGCTACACGATCCTCGGCCGGATCCAAATGCCGACCGCGAACTACGAGCGCGGCCTACCGATCGCGCGCTGCACACTCGACTCGACCCTCGCCGCCGAGTGGCCACAGGTCCTCCGAGTGACGACCCAATGAAGGCACGGATCGTCACGGTAGAGGAGCAGGATCTCTTGCTTCGGGTCCGGGAGCTTCGGCATTTCAAAGTCAACGAACGGATCGACCGTGACCCAACCCTTCTTGTGTGCGTAGTTGAAGGCGGCGCGAATCTGAACTACGTGGAGACGCTTCGTGTTTGGTGAGTACGCACTGCCGTACCCTTCATTGAAGTAGGCGAAGAGATCGTCATCTTCGATCGCGGTAACGTCGCGTCCCGCTTGGCCTCTGACATAGCTCCTCCTTGCACTGAACCAGGCGGCCAGAACAGGGCAGTGCACACCTGTCCGCGGACCCGTTCAGTAGCGGTAGAAGCCCTCGCCTGACTTCCGGCCGAGCCGACCCGCCTCGACGTAGCGGCGAAGCAGCGGGCACGGTGCGTACTTCTGGTCGCCGAGACCGCGGTGGAGCACCTCCATGATCGCGACGCAGGTGTCGAGCCCGATCAGGTCGGCCAGCGCGAGCGGCCCGAGCGGGTGCGCGAAGCCGAGCCGCGCGATCGTGTCGATCGCCTCGGGCTCGGCGACGCCCTCCATCAGCGCGTACGCCGCCTCGTTGATGAACGGCATCAGGATGCGGTTCGAGACGAAGCCCGGGAAGTCGCGCGCCTCGGCCGGCTCTTTCCCGAGGTCGCGCGCGAGCGCGACGATCGCCGCCGCGGTCTCGTCGGACGTCTGCACGGCGCGGATCACCTCGACCAGCTTCAGAACCGGGACCGGGTTGAAGAAGTGCATGCCGATCACCTGCCCCGGGCGGCCGGTCGCGGCGGCGAGCGACGTGATCGGGATCGAGCTCGTGTTCGACGCGAGGATCGCCTCCGAAGGAAGCGCCTCGTCGGCGCGCCTGAAGAGCTCCTCCTTCGCCGCCGCATCCTCGGTGATCGCCTCGATCATCAGATCGGCGGGCGCGAGATCGTCGACTGCGGCGACGCGCGCAAGCGTCTCGTCCGGATCGCCGCCGCCCCTCGCCGCGAGCCGCTCGAGGCTCGTGCGCATCGCGGCGAGCCCGTGCTCAACGGCGCCCGGGTACGGGTCGTGGAGCGAGACGCGACGGCCCGACGCCGCGACCACCTGGGCGATGCCGCCTCCCATCTGGCCCGCGCCGACGACGAGAACGTGCTCGAACCTCACCGCGCGGGACACTACCCTTCGTGGATGCTCGTCCGGGACGCTCGACCTGATGACGCGTTCGCGGTCGAGTCGATCCGCGTCCGCGGCTGGCAGATCGCCTATCGCCATGTGTTCCCGCCCGACCAGCTCGACGCGATGCGAGTCGACGAGAACCGCTGGCGCCGACGGTTCATCGAGCCGCAGGGCTGGTCGACGTTCGTCGCCGAGCACGGAGACGACGTCGTCGGCTTCGCGACCGTCGGGCCGAGCCGCGACGAGAACGGCATCGGTGAGCTGTACGCCATCTACGTCGATCCGGAGGAGTGGTCGCAGGGCGCGGGGGGCGCGCTGCTCGACGCCGCCGAGCAGCGGCTCGCGCTGGACTTCGAGGAGGCGACGCTCTGGGTGCTCACCGCGAACGCGCGCGCGCGGCGCTTCTACGAGCGCGCGGGCTGGGACACCGACGGAGCCGAGAAGACGGACGTGTGGCTCGGAGTGCGCGCGTCCGAGACCCGCTACCGCAAGCGGCTTATCACTTCGACGTCGCGCGCGTAGCTCAGCACCGACTCCGCTTCCTCGAGGGCGACCCAGAGGAGCGCGTCCACCTCGTGCTCGAGCGCGCCGGGCTCACCGCTGGGCTCCATCAGGAACCACCGCACCTCCTTGTCCCCGGCCTCGACCGTGTACCGGCTGACGCCGACCTCCTCGCCGAGGACGCAGTCGAGTCCGGTCTCCTCGCGTACCTCGCGCAGCGCTCCTTCCCCCCAGTCCTCGCCCGGCTCGAGTTTCCCTTTCGGGAGCGACCAGTCGTCGTAGCGCGGGCGGTGGACGAGCAGCACCTTGCCGTCGCGCACGACGACACCTCCGGCGGCGCGAATCGGCACGGGTGTGGTGATACCACCACCGGGCACACGCCGGGCAGCGGGCTGTCGCCCCGTCCGGCCCCGGCGTAGCGTAGAGGCATGTTCCGGGCGGTTATCGCCGCGCGCACCTGGCGGGAGACGCTGTACCTGCTGCTCGACCTCGTCGTCGGCGTCGTCGGCTTCACGTTCGTCGTCACGGGGCTCTCGCTCGGCGCCGGGCTGCTGATCACGCTCGTCGGAATCCCGATCCTCGGGCTGACCGTCCTCGGGTGCCGCGGTGCCGCGTGGCTCGAGCGCCGGCGCGCGCGGCTGCTCGACCTCGAGCTGCCGGACCCGCCGCCACTCGACCGGTCCGGCTCCTTCCTGCGCAGGGCCTCCCGCCCGCTCGTCGACGGCGTGGGCTGGCGCGCCGCGCTCTACCTGCTGCTCATGCTGCCCGTCGGCATCGTGACGTTCACGGTCGCCGTGACCGTCTGGTCGACGGCGCTCGGCCTGCTCGCGCTGCCGGTCTATGCATGGTCGCTCCCGCACGGCGGACCTCAGTTCGGCGACTCGTACTACTGGAACGAGCCGTGGCAGATCGCGGTCGCCGCGGTCGCCGGCGCCGTCTTGACTCTGATCGCCCCGTGGATCGTGCGCGGGCTCGCTGCGGCCGACCGCGCGTTCGTCCGCGCTCTGCTCGGAACCTCGCGGCGGGAGCTCGAGGAGCGGGCGCAGGTGCTGAGCGAGACGCGTTCGCGAACGGTGGACGCGACGATCGACGAACGGCGCCGGCTCGAGCGCGACCTGCACGACGGGGCGCAGCAGCGGCTGGTCGCCCTGGGGATGGACCTCGGGATCGCGCTCGAGAAGATCGACAGCGACCCGGGCGCGGCGAAGGAGCTGTTGCGCGACGCCCACGGCGATGCGCAGCTCGCGCTCCGCGAGCTGCGGGACCTCGCGCGCGGCATCCATCCCGCCGTGCTCACCGACCGTGGGCTCGACGCCGCTGTTTCGGGGCTCGCCGCGCGCTCGCCCGTCCCGGTGCGCGTACGCGGGTCGCTCGCGAGACGGCCGCCCGCCTCGGTCGAGGCGACCGCCTACTTCATCGCGTCGGAGGCGCTCGCCAACGTCGCCAAGCACGCCGATGCAAGGTCCGCCGAGGTCTCGCTCGCAATCGACGAGGACCGGCTGCGCGTCGAGATCGTCGACGACGGCCGCGGCGGCGCCGATCCCGGCGGAGCCGGCCTCCGCGGGCTCGCCGACCGCGCCGCGGCGCTCGACGGGTCGTTCTCCGTCGAGAGCCCAGAGGGCGGGGGCACACGCATCGTCACGGAGCTGCCGTGCGCGTCGTGATCGCAGAGGACTCCGTCCTGCTACGGGACGGGCTCGTGCGACTGCTCGCGGAGGACGGGCACGAGGTCGTCGCCGTCGCAGGCGACGCGGCCGAGCTCGCCACCGCCGTCGACCGCGAGCGGCCCGATGTGGTCGTCGCCGACGTCCGCATGCCGCCGACGCACACCGACGAAGGGATCCGGGCAGCCGTCGAGCTCCGCCAGCGGCATCCGGAGCTCCCCGTGCTCGTCCTCTCGCAGTACGTCGAGGAGCGCTACACGAGCGAGCTCTTCGCAGGCGGGACGACCGGCGGCGTCGGCTACCTCCTGAAGGACCGCGTCACGGACGTGCGCGCGTTTCTGGACGCGCTGCGGCGCGTCGCGGAGGGCGAGTCGGTGGTCGACGGCGAGGTGGTCGCGCAACTCGTCGCTCGCTCGCGCGAGACGAGCCCGCTCGACGAGCTGAGCCCGCGCGAGCGGGAGGTGCTCGCCCTCATGGCGGAGGGGCTCTCGAACGCGGCGATCGCGGAGCGGCTCGTGATCACAGAGCGCGCCGTCGAGAAGCACGTCCGCTCGATCTTCCAGAAGCTGCGCCTCCCGCCGGACGAGACCGGCAACCGCCGCGTGATCGCGGTGCTGCGCTTCCTCGAGGACGCCCGCTGAGGACAGCGCGCGGCGGGACGTGGCTCGTCACCAGGAAAGCGTTAGGGATCTGTAAAGACGCCGGCGTCCTCGGCTCCCGACGCCGGCAAAGCCGCGTCGCTGCGTCGACGTGGGCGTGTCCGTCCCCGCCCCGTCTCGTCACCAGGAGAGGGTTACGGGACCGCTACGCCTCGATCAGCAGCGCGTCGCCCTGGCCGCCGCCGGAGCAGATCGCGGCGAGCCCCAGGCCGCCGCCGTTCCGCCGCAGCTCGTGCACCATCGTCGCCACGATCCGGCCGCCCGACGCGCCGATCGGATGGCCGAGCGCGACGGCGCCGCCGTTGACGTTGACGGCCTCCTCGTCGGCCCCGAGCAGCGCCGTCGAGTTCGACGCGACGGACGCGAACGCCTCGTTGATCTCGACGCGGTCGACGTCTCCGATGCTCTTCCCCGCCTTGCCGAGCGCGATCGCGCCGGCGTTCGCGGGCGTGCGGGCCAGGTACGCGAACTCGTCGGCGACGTAGCCCTGCGCCAGGATCGTCGCGAGGGGCTCGATGCCGCGGCGGCGCGCCCACTCCTCGGAGCAGACGACGACGCAGCTCGCACCGTCGTTGACGCCGGGCGCGTTGCCTGCGGTCGTCGTTCCGTCCGGGTCGAACACCGGCTTGAGCGCGGCGAGCTTCTCGACGGTCGTGTCACCCCGGACGGCCTCGTCGGCGGCGACGTCCCCGACCGCGACGATCTCGTCGTCGAATCGCCCCTCAGCCTGCGCCGCCGCGGCCCGGGCGTGCGACCGCGCGGCCCACTCGTCCTGCCGTTCGCGCGAGATCCCGAGCTCGCGCGACACCTTCGAGTTCTGCTGCACCATGTGCAGCCCGTCGAACGTCGACGTCAGCCCGTCGGACACCATCGAGTCGATCACCTCGCCGTTGCCGAGGCGATAGCCGAAGCGCGCGCGCGTCAGCAGATACGGCGCGTTCGACATCGACTCCATCCCGCCGGTGACGACGACCTCGACGTCGCCCGCGCGGATCATCGCGTCCGCGATCTCGATCGCGCGGATCGACGACGCGCACACCTTGTTGATCGTGTCGGCGGGCGTCTCGATCGGCAGACCTGCGCCCACCGCCGCCTGGCGCGCCGGCGCCTGCCCGGCACCCGCCTGCAGCACCTGGCCGATGATGGCGTACTGCGGCTCGTCAGGCGCGATGCCTGCCCGCTCGAGCGCCGCTCGGATCACGATCGACCCGAGCTCGGTCGCCGGATAGCCGGCCAGCCCGCCGCCGAGCTTGCCGAACGGCGTGCGGAGCGCGCTGACGATGACGCTGCGGGCCATGGCCAGCCCGAAGTTAGCGCAGGAAGCTCGTCTCGCCGTCGAGATGACCGGCGACCGCCACGATCAGGCGAACCGCCGACTCGACGTCGGCGAGGTCGCACAGCTCGCCGGGGCTGTGGATGTACCGCGTGGGGATCGAGAGGAGCGAGGTCGGCACGCCGGAGCGCGACCGGTGCACCTCGTCGGCATCGGTCGAGGTCATCCTCGAGTAGACCTCGAACGCGTGCGGGATCTCGGCCGCTGCCGCCACGTCCGAGAGCAGGTCGGTGAGCTTCCGGTTGAGCGTCGGGCCGCGGCCGATCATCACCCCCTGGCCGAGCTCGATGCGCCCGGCGAGGCGAGCCTCTCCCCCGGGCGTATCCGTCGCCGGCGTGACGTCGACGACGATCGCGGCGAGCGGGTCGAGCCCGTACGCGGACGTCCGCGCGCCGAAGAGGCCGATCTCCTCCTGCACCGCGGCGACGGCGACGACGTCGATCCCGGCGCCGCCCGCCTCGGCGATCCGCTTCGCCGCCTCGAGGACGACGAACGCGCCGAGCCGGTTGTCGAGCGCCTGCGACAGCAGCCGGCCGCTCGGCAGCTCGACCGTCGGCCCTGCCCAGACCGCCGCGTCGCCGACGCGCACGAGCGCCTCCGCCTCGGCGCGGTCCCGCGCGCCGATGTCGACGTGCAGGTCGGAGTGCTCGATGCGCGGGCGGTCCCGGGCCTGCTCGGGCGAGAGCCGCCGACGCGCGATCGTCCCGACGACCTCGCCGTCCCGCGTGAGGAAGCGGAGCCGCTGCCCGAGCAGCATCTCCGGCGTGATCCCGCCGATCGTCGTAACCGCGAGCAGCCCGCTGTCCTCGATGTCGGTGATCGCGACGCCGATCTGGTCGATGTGGCCGACGAGCGCGAGCGGGCGCCCTGCGCCTCCGCCGGCCGAGCCGACCCGGGCGAAGGTCGTCCCCAGCGTGTCCGAGGAGATCTCCGCGAACCGGCCTGCAGCCTCGCGCCAGACGCGCGACGCCTCCTCCTCGTGGCCGGACGGCCCCGGGGCTTCGAGCAGTGAGATGAGGGAGGTCGGAACGGGCACGCGCTTGCGCATTCAAACGCAACCGTCTACCTTCATGGCCGATGAACCTCCGCATCCGCATCTGGTGGCGCACTCGCCGCGAGCGGGGCGGAAGCCCGGGCGCGTAGCCGCGCAGCCGGGACGTCCGTGAAACCGCTCGACCCACGACCCGCGAGGGTCGTTTTCGTCTACCGATGATCGCCAGCACCGTCGTCAACACCGATCTCGTCACCCCCCTCGGGGCCTACCTCCACCTGCGCGAGCTGCGCCGGGGGTCGTTCCTGCTCGAGTCGGTCGAGAAGGGCCGCCTCGGGCGGTACTCGCTCGTCGGCTGCGGCGACCGGATCGTCGCGTTCGAGGAAGCCGCCACCGCCGATGCGCCGGTCGTCGGCTACCTCGGCTACGACCACATCGCGAGGCTCGAGCCGACCGTGCAGCTCCCGTCCGACGGGCCCGACCTGCCGGAGAGCGGGTTCGTGCTCGCCGACGTGCTCGTGCGCTTCGACCACGCCAGCGGGTTCGCGGAGGTGCTCGCCGGCGATCCGGCCGAGGTCACGGCGCTCCTGCAGTCGCCGATCCCCCCGCTCGCAGCGGCCGACGGCGGCCCGCGCGGCGCGACCCGCCGGCTGCCGTCGCGGTTCGACTACGAGCGCGGCGTCGAGACCTGCCGCGAGCACATCAGGCGCGGCGACGCCTTCCAGATCGTCCTCTCGCAGCGCGCCGAGCGGCGGACGAGCGTCTCGGCGCTGCAGATCTACCGCTCGCTACGCCGCGTCAACCCCTCGCCGTACCTCTTCCTGCTCGAGCTGGAGGCGCTCGCGCTCGTCGGCTCCTCGCCCGAGACGCTCGTGCGCTGCGAGGATGGCCGCGCGTCGGTGAACCCGATCGCCGGATCGACGAGGCCCGGCGAGGGCGACGCAGAGCGTCTGCTCGCATCGGAGAAGGACCGCGCCGAGCACGTGATGCTCGTCGACCTCGGGCGCAACGACCTCTCGCGCGTCTGTCGCGCGGGCACCGTGCACGTCGAGCGGTTCCTCGAGCCCGAGCGCTTCTCGCACATCACCCACCTCGTGTCGGAGGTCGTCGGCGAGATCGTCCCCGGCACCGCGTCGTTCGACGTGCTGCGCGCCTGCTTCCCCGCCGGCACGGTGTCCGGCGCGCCGAAGGTGCGCGCGATGCAGATCATCTCCGAGCTGGAGGGCTACCGGCGTGGGCCGTACGGCGGCGCGGTGCTGTACGCGCTCCCCGGCGGCCCGCTCGACGCGTGCATCACGATCCGGACGATCGTGCTGCAGGACGGCGTCGCGCTCCTGCAGGCCGGAGCCGGCATCCTCGCCGACTCGAGCCCGCAGGCCGAGCACGAGGAGTGCCTGCGCAAGCTCGCCGCGCTCGAGACCGCGATCGACCTTGCCGAGGCGCGCACGTGATCCTGCTCCTCGACAACTACGACTCGTTCACCTACAACCTCGCCCACCTCTTCGAGGCGCTGGGCGCCGACGTCACGGTGCGCCGCAACGACGCGATCTCGCCCGACGAGGCCGCCGCGCTCGCGCCGTCGCACCTCGTCGTCTCTCCCGGCCCCGGCCGGCCCGAGGACGCCGGCGCGTCGGTCGACGTGATCCGCCGCCTCTCGCCGTCGACGCCGACGCTCGGCGTGTGCCTCGGCCACCAGGCGATCGTCGCCTGCTTCGGCGGCGAGGTCGGCTTCGCCCGCCAGCTCGTCCACGGCAAGGCGACGACCGTGCACCACGACGGCAGCGCGCTCTTCTCCGGGATCCCGGCCGCGTTCGAAGCCGGCCGCTACCACTCGCTCGCCGCGACCGCGCTGCCAGACTGCCTCGTCGTGACCGCGCGCGCGGCCGACGACGAGGTGATGGCGGTGCGGCACACGGAACTGCCGGTCTACGGCGTCCAGTTCCATCCCGAATCGGTGCTCACGCCCTGCGGCGAGGCGCTGGCACGGAACTTCGTCGACGCGGCCGCCGGATGATCGAGTCGGCGCTCGCTCAGCTGCTCGACGGGAAGGATCTGACTCGCGACGAGTCGCGCGAGGTGATGGACACGATCATGACCGGCGGCGCGACACCGGCGCAGATCGGCGGCTTCCTCGTCGCCCTCCGGCTCAAGGGCGAGACGCCGGACGAGATCGCCGGCGCAGCGGAGGCGATGCGCGCCCACGTGATCCCGGTGCATCCCGAGCGCGACGACCTCGTCGACACCGCTGGAACGGGCGGCGACGGAGGCAGGACGTTCAACATCTCGACGGCGGCCGCGCTGGTCGCGGCGGCCGCGGGAGCGGCGGTCGCGAAGCACGGCAACCGTTCGGTGTCGTCGGAGTCCGGCTCGGCCGACGTGCTCGAGGAGCTCGGCTTCAACCTCGAGCTCCCGGCGGAGTCGATCGCGCGCTCGATCGACGAGCTCGGCTTCGGCTTCATGTTCGCGCCGCTCCACCATCCGGCGATGCGCCACGCCGCGCCGGTGCGCCGCGAGCTGGCGGCGCGTACCGTCTTCAACGTGCTCGGGCCGCTCACCAACCCCGCCGGCGCGCGCAGCCAGGTCGTCGGCGTCTACGACGCGAGCCTTGTCCCCGTGATCGCGGACGTCCTCGCGCAGCTCGGCGCGCGGCGAGCCTTCGTCGTCCACGGCGCGGGCGGCATCGACGAGCTCTCGCCGGCCGGCGCCAACCTCGTGTGCGAGGTCGTCGACGGCGTCGTGCACCGGCGCGACATCGATCCGGTCGATCTCGGCGTGCCGCGCTGCGCACCGGAGGACCTGCGCGGCGGCCCGCCCGCGGAGAACGCAGCTCGGATCCGCGCGGTCTTCTCGGGTGGAGGCGATGCGGCGGCACGGTCGGCGATCGCCCTCAATGCGGCCGGCGCGATCGCCGCGGGCGGGCACGCCGAGGATCTCCGCGAGGGGCTCGGGATCGCGCACGAGACGCTCGACTCCGGGGCGGCCGCCGCCCGCCTCGAGGAGCTCGCCGCATTCTCGCAGCAGGCGGTGGCACGGTGAGGTTCACGGACGCGCTCGCCGCGCCGGGGTTCGGCGCGGTCGCGGAGTTCAAGCGCCGTTCGCCCTCCGCGGGCGATCTGCGCCCCGCCGGGGATCCGGCTGCGGTCGCGCGCGCCTACGAGGTGGCAGGCGCCCGGGCGATGTCGGTGCTCGTCGACGAGCGCTTCGCCGGATCGTTCGCCGACCTGCGGGCAGCCCGTACGGCGACCGGTCTGCCACTGCTCGCCAAGGGCTTCTTCAGCACGCGCGCTCACCTCGAGGAGTCCCGTGACGCCGGAGCCGACGCCGTTCTGCTCCTGCTCCGCGACCTCGACGACGGCGAGTGCCGCAGGCTCATGCGCGACGCGGCCGAGCTCGGGCTCGACACGCTCGTCGAGGCGCACGACGCCGCCGAGCTCGAGCGCGCGGTCGCGCTCGGCGCACCGGTGATCGGGGTCAACGCACGGAACCTCGGGGACTTCTCGATCGACCGTCGCACGCAGCTCGAGCTCGTCGCGCGCGCTCCACGCGACCGGGTGGTGATCGCCGAGAGCGGGATCGACACGCGCGCGCAGGCCGCCGCAGCCGAGCTCGGCGGCGCGGGCGCCGTGCTCATCGGCTCGACGCTGATGCGCGCCGCGGACCCCGGCGCGAAGCTCGCCGACCTCCTGGCCCGCCCGCTCGTCAAGGTCTGCGGCCTCACGCGGCAGGAAGACGTCGACGCAGCCGTCGACGCGGGCGCCGACCTCGTCGGCTTCATCCTCGCCGACGAGAGCCCGCGGCGCGCCGAGGCGCTGCTCGATGCGCCGCCGACCGTGCTCCGCGTCGCGGTGTTCGTCGGCGAGCCGGCCGACACCGGCGCGGACCTCGTGCAGCTCTACGAGCGCGAGGGCGGTCACCGTTCGCGGGATGCGGCACTGCTTCACCGCGGCCAGCGCGTCGGCTCGGTCGTCGACCTGCCGTGGCAGGAGGCGGACCCGACCCACCTCGAGCGCGCGCGCGCGACTCCCGGCCGCGTGATGCTCGCGGGCGGCCTCGGCCCGGACAACGTCCGCGCCGCGATCGACGCCGTCGACCCGTGGGCCGTCGACTCCGCGCGCTCGACCGAGGCGTCGCCGGGCGTCAAAGACCACGACCTCGTGCACGCGTGGGTGGCGGCGGCCAGATGAGCGCAACGCGGACGTTCGGCGAGTACGGGGGCCGCTACGTACCGGAGACGCTGATCCCGGCCCTCGACGAGCTCGAGTCCGCCTGGCGCGAGCTCGCGGCCGACGAGTTCTTCCACGCCGAGCTCGACGCGCTGCTCACCACGTATGCGGGCCGGCCGACGCCGCTCACACGCGTCGAGCGGTTCGCTCCGGCGACGCGCATGTACCTGAAGCGCGAGGACCTGCTCCACACCGGCGCGCACAAGCTCAACAACGCGCTCGGGCAGGCGGTCGTCGCGCGACGCCTGGGCAAGCACCGCATCGTCGCCGAGACGGGCGCCGGACAGCACGGTGTCGCGACCGCGACCGTGTGTGCTCGTTTCGGCCTCGAGTGCGTCGTCTACATGGGCAGCGAGGACATCAGGCGGCAGGCGCCCAACGTCGAGCGGATGAAGCTGCTCGGCGCCCGCGTGGAGCCGGTCGACTTCGGCACGCGGACGCTCAAGGAGGCGACGAGCGAGGCGATCCGCGACTGGATCGCGAACGTCGACACGACGTACTACCTGATCGGGTCGTGCGTCGGCCCGGCCCCGTACCCGGAGCTCGTGCGCGAGCTGCAGCGCGTGATCGGGCGCGAGGCGCGCGCGCAGCTGGTGGCCGTCGAGGGACGCCTGCCCGACGCGGTCGTCGCGTGCGTCGGCGGCGGATCGAACGCGATCGGCATCTTCTCCGACTTCGTCGACGACGACGGCGTCCGGCTGGTCGGCGTCGAGGCAGCCGGAGCCGCTTCGCTGGGCGCCGGCCGCGCGGGCGTCCTGCACGGCGCACGCTCGTCCCTGCTCGCCGACGCGGACGGACAGATCCTCGACGCGCACTCGATCTCGGCCGGCCTCGACTACCCCGGCGTCGGGCCCGAGCACGCCCTGCTGCGGGACACGGGCCGGGCCGAGTACGTCACGGCGACGGACGAGGAGGCGCTCGCCTCGTTCCACCGACTCTGCGAGACGGAAGGGATCGTTCCGGCGCTCGAGTCGTCGCACGCGCTCGCACGGGCGCGCGAGCTCGAGGGCCTGCTCGTGCTCGTCTGCCTCTCCGGACGCGGCGACAAGGATCTCGCCGAGGTGCTGGCGCGCTGAAGACGCTCGTCGTCTATCTGATGGCGATGCCAGACACGCCCCAGCTCGCGGCGGCCGCCGTCGACGCCGGCGCCGACATCGTCGAGCTGGGCTTCCCGTTCTCGGACCCGCTCGCCGACGGACCCGTCATCCGCCGGGCAGGTGAGCGTGCGCTGGCGGCGGGAATGCGGACGGCACGGTGCCTCGAGTGCCTCGCCGAGACGCGCGCGGGGGTCGACGTCCCGCTCGTGCCGATGACGTATTCGTCGCTGCTCGACGCCTACGGCTGGAAACGGTTCGAGCGAGATGCGGCTGCTGCGGGCGCGAGCTCGATGATCGTCGCCGACCTGCCGTGCGACGTCCGCCCCGAGCTGCGCCGGATCCAGCTGGTCGCACCGACGTCGACCGACGAACGGCTGCGGCTCGCGGCCGAGGCGACCGACGGCTGGCTGTACCTCGTCACGGTGACGGGGACGACGGGCGCACGTGCCGAGCTCGCGCCGACGCTCGCGCCGCTCGCCGCCCGGGCGCGCTCGGCGACCGGCAAGCCACTGTACGCGGGCTTCGGCATCGCGACGCCCGAGCATGCGCGCGCGGCGGCCGAGCTCGTCGACGGCGTCGTGGTCGGCTCGCGCGCCGTGCAGGCCGCCGAGTCCGGGGCCGCCGAGCTGCACGGTCTCGTCCGCTCGCTGCGGACCGCGCTCGACGCCGCGGCGCCGGTCGCGTAGCCTCGACCACATGAAGGAGAGCGTCCGCGTCGCCTGCGTGCAGGCGGAACCGGTGATCTTCGACCGCGACGCGACGATCGAGAAGCTCGCCGCGCTCGCGCGCGAGGCAGCCGAGGGGGGCGCCAGGCTCGCGCTGCTGCCGGAGACGTTCGTCCCCGCCTACCCGTCGAACCGCTGGGCGCGCGACCTCGCGCACGGTTCGGCCGGTGCGGCCCTGTGGGCCCGACTCGCACAGCAGTCGGTCGAGGTACCGGGGCCGGCCGCCGACGCGATCGGGAGCGCCGCCCGTGACGCCGGCATCTGGCTCGGGGTCGGCGTCAACGAGCTCGAGCGTGGAACGCTCTACAACACGCTGCTCCTCTTCGCGCCGGATGGGACGCTCGCGCTGCGCCACCGGAAGCTCGTGCCGACGAACCACGAGCGCCTCGTCTGGGGCCAGGGCGACGGGTCCGGGCTCGAGACCGTCGACGCCGGCTTCGCCCTCACCGGCGGCCTGATCTGCTGGGAGAACCTGATGCCGCTCGCGCGCTTCGCGCTCTACGAGCGCGGCGTCGAGGTCTACCTCGCACCGACCGCGGACGACACGGACAGCTGGCAGGACTCGATCCGGCACATCGCGCGCGAAGCTCGCGCGTTCGTCCTCTCGTGCTGCGTCTACCAACGCGCGTCGAGCTACCCGCCCGACATCCCGCTGGCCCCGGGCGACGAGCTGCTCGGCCGCGGAGGCTCGGCGATCGTCGCGCCCGACGGCACATATCTCGCAGGGCCGGTCTGGGACGAGGAGGCGATCCTGTACGCCGACCTCGACCCGTCGGCGCTGTACGCGGCCCGGCAGCGCTTCGACCCCGCCGGCCACTACCACCGCCCCGACGTCCTCTCGCTCGCCGTCACCCCGAACCGATGAACACGGCCGTCGTGGTCGGTGCGGGCGTGTTCGGCTCGTCGACGGCCCGTGAGCTCGCCCGGCGCGGCTGGGAGGTCACGCTCGTCGAGCAGTACTCGCCGGGCACGGTGCGCTCGGCCTCGGGCGGCGACACCCGGCTCCTGCGCATGGCGCACGGCGACGAGGACTGGTATTGCGAGTCGGCACGCCGCGCGCGCACGCTCTGGCTCGAGCTGCAGGAGTCGACCGGGGTTGACATCTGGGAGCCGATCGGCGTCGCCTGGTTCGCGCGGCGCGCCGGCGGCTTCGAGGAGCGCAGCCGCGACACGCTGGGCCGGCTCGGCATCCGCCACGAGTGGCTCGCGCCCGAGGCTGCGAACGGCCTCTACCCCTCGCTCGGCATCGACGACCTCCATGGCGTCCTGTTCGAGCCCGACGCGGGCGCGCTCCACGCCCGGCGCGCGACCCAGCTGCTCGTCCAGGACGCCGGGCGGCTCGGCGTCCGCCTCGAGTCGCGCCGCGTCACGCCGGCCGATCCACCGGGCGCCGACGTGGTGGTCTGGGCCTGCGGCGCCTGGCTGCCGAAGCTCTTCCCCGACGACGTCGAGCTGGTGATCTCGCGCCGTGAGGTGTTCTTCCTCGGCGGCGGCCCGGGCTGGCGCGGCACACCCGGCTTCTGCGAGTACGACGCCCCGTTCTACGGCCACGGGGACGTCGGCGGGCTCGGTGTGAAGATCGCGCCCGACGGGCCGGGCGAGGAAATCGACCCCGACTCGCTCGAGCGCGTCCCGTCCGACACGCTGCGCCGTGAGGCTCACGCCTACGCCGGGCTGCGGTTCCCGGCGCTCGCCGATGCGCCGGTGATCGGCGCGCGGGTCTGCCAGTACAGCCTCACCGCCGACACTCACTTCATCGTCGCGCCGCATCCTGCGACGAGCGGCTGGTGGCTTGTCGGCGGCGGCTCGGGCCACGGCTTCAAGCACGGGCCGGCGCTCGGCGAGTACATCGCGGACTGCGTCGAAGGCGAACGGGCGCCCGAGCCCTTCCACGCGCTCGGCCCGCGCACGGCCCAGGCCGGGCTCCGCTCCGCGGCGACGACGTAGCCGTTAGGCGCAGTCGCGGTGCATCGGCACCGCGGCCTCGAGCGCGAGCATCAGCTTGCGCAGCAGCTCGTTCAACTGCTGCTGCTCCTCCTTGCTCAGCGCCGAGGCGAAGAAGGCCTCGCGCCGCGCCTGGATGCCGACCGTGCGGTCCCACGCCGCGTGGCCCTCGGGCGTGAGCTCGACGACGATGCTCCGGCGGTCCTCCGGGTCGGGCATGCGCCGCACGTAGCCCTCCTGCTCGAGGCGGTCGATCCTGCTCGTCATCGCACCGGTGGAGAGCTCGAGCTCCGAGGCGAGCGAGCCGGGTGAGCTCCGGTTCGACTCGCGTCGCAGCTTGAGCGCGCACATCACCTCCCAGTCCTGGCGTGTCAGGCCGTGGTCGGCGAGGGTCGACTCCATCGCGCGCTTGATGCGGCGGTTGATGCCGCCGACCCGGTCGACGATCCCCTCGACCTCGAGGTCGATCGCCTCCGTGCCCGGCTGCTCGGCGAGGCGCTTCAGGAAGCGGTCGACGTGATCCTCGGCCATGGGCGCAGTATTCGCTCGATTTCTCTTGACGTCAAGACTCTTCACAGCTATTCTCTCGACATCAAGATACTTGAAGTCGAGGGGAGGTGGGGCACATGAGCATGAGACCTTGGCTGCCCGACCACGTGAAGATCCTGCACGACGCCCACGTCGAGCAGCTGAAGGAGCTCCGTGCCGTCGGCAGGCGGCGGCCCAGGCCGCACCCGCCGCGTCCGAACTGACCCTGGGTCGTCTCACGGGTGCCCGGCTCCGCGGTGCGGTGCCGGGCACCGGGTCAGGCCGGCCAGAAGTCCTCCACGTTCTCGACGTCGCCCATCGGGTCGTCGATCCGCTTCGAGACGATCACGATCTCGGCGTCCTCGGGCTCGTCGTTCCAGATCCCCCGCCACGTGCCGGGAGGGATCCGGATCGCCTCGTGCCTGCCGAGCTCGACGATCTCGTCGTTCAGCTTGAACTGCAGCCGCCCGGACAGCACGAGCACGACCTCCTCCTGCGTCTTGTGCCGGTGCCCGTAGGAGCCCTTGCTCCCGGTGTGCTGGGGCATCCGGCGATGCGTGATCGCCACCTGCTCGGCGCCGATCGCGTAGGTGATGCCGCGCATCTCCCCCGGGTAGTCGCCGAGCCAGTCATCGACGTCTTCGAGCTTGACGATCTGGTAATCGCTCACGGTCAGCCTCCTTCGGTCTGCGAGTATCGAACACTTGCCGGTGCCGTCCCGCAACAGCCTGGTGCTCGTCGCGTGCATCCTCGGCTCGGTCGTCGTCTTTGTCGATTCGTCCGTCGTGAACGTCGCGCTGCCCGCGATCCAGCGCGATCTCGGCGGGGGGCTGGCCCTGCAGCAGTGGGTCGTCGACGCGTACCTGCTCACGCTCGGCTCGCTTCTCCTCGTCGGTGGCTCGCTGGGCGACCTGTTCGGGTCGCGGCTGGTCTTCCTGATCGGGCTCGCAGGGTTCGGCGTCACGTCTGTCGTCTGCGCCGTCGCTCCCACCGGAGGGTTCCTGATCGTCGCCCGCGCACTCCAGGGGGTCGCAGGGGCGACCCTGACTCCGGCGGGGCTCGCCGTGATCACGGAGACCTTCGACGGCGAGCAGCGCGGCGCTGCGATCGGGACGTGGACGGCTTGGACGGGCATCGCCTTCGTGATCGGCCCGCTGGTGGGCGGCTGGATCGTGACGCATGCGTCCTGGCGCTGGATCTTCCTCGTGAACGTCCCCTTCGTCCTCGTAACGATGGCGCTCGTCGCCCGAGCCGTTCCGCGCGCCGAGCGAACCGGCCCGCGGCCCGCGGTCGACATCGTCGGGGCCTGTCTGTGCGCCCTCGGCCTGGCCGGGCCGGTGTTCGCGCTGATCGAAGCGCCGCGGCGCGGCTTCGACGATCCGCTCGTCCTGGCGACGTTCCTGGGCGGGCTGGTCCTGTTCGTGCTCTTCGTCCTCTGGGAGCGTCGCACGGCGGCTCCGATGCTCCCGCTCCGGCTCTTCCGCCTGCGGAACTTCTCGTTCGCGAACCTCGAGACGCTGTTCGTCTACTGCGGCCTGTCGACGCTGACGTTCTTCCTCGTCCTGTTCCTGCAGCAGATCGCCGGCTACACGCCGCTGCAGAGCGGGCTCACGCTCGTCCCGATCACGCTCGTCATGTTCTTTCTCTCGCCGCGCATGGGCAGGCTCTCGATGCGCTTCGGCCCGCGCCTGTTCATGAGCGTCGGCCCGTTCATCGCTGCGGTCGCATCGCTCGCGATCGCGCGCCTCGGCGCCAACTTCACGTACTGGACGGAGCTCCTGCCGCCGCTGCTCGTGTTTGCGTTCGGCCTGTCACTGATCGTCGCGCCGTTGACGGCGACCGTGCTCGCCGACGCGGGCCCGAGCGACGCCGGCGTGGCAAGCGGCACGAACACGTCGATCTCCCGCGTCGCCGGCCTGCTCGGCATCGCCGTCGTCGGCGCCGCCGTCGCCGGGTCGAGCAACTCGCTCGACCTCGACGGCTTCCGGCTCTCGATGGTCATCACGGCCGTGCTGATCGCGACGGGAGGCCTCGTCGCCCTCACCGGGATCCGGAACCCGCGATGACGCTCCCGGCCGGCGCCGCGGAGCTGGTGTTCGACAACGTCAGCAAGCGATATGCGGGACGCGATGTGGCAGCGGTGTCCTCGCTGACGCTCGAGATCCCTGCGGGGACCTTCTGCGTGCTCGTCGGCCCGTCGGGCGGCGGCAAGACGACGGCGCTCAAGATGGTCAACCGGCTGATCCCGTTCGACGACGGCGACATCCGCATCGACGGCCGCAGCATCCGCGAGCTGCCGGCCGCCGAGCTGCGCCGCGGCATCGGCTACGTGATCCAGCAGGGCGGGCTGTTCCCGCACATGACGGTCGGCGAGAACATCGCCGTCGTGCCGAAGCTGCTCGGCTGGCAGCGCTCGCGGATCGACGAGCGCACGACGGCACTGCTCGACCTCGTCGGCCTCGAGCCCGCCGATGCGCGCCGGTACCCGGCGCAGCTCTCGGGCGGCCAGCGCCAGCGCGTCGGGCTCGCCAGGGCGCTCGCCGCCGACCCCCCGCTCCTCCTCATGGACGAGCCGTTCGGGGCGCTCGACCCGATCACGCGCGCGCGGCTGCAGGGGGAGCTCCGGCGGCTGCACCGTGAGGTCGAGAAGACCGTGATCTTCGTCACGCACGACATCGACGAGGCGATCACGATGGGCGATCGGATCGCGATCCTGCGCGAGGGGGGCTATCTGGCTCAGTACGACACGCCCGACGCGATCCTCGCCCACCCGGCCGACGAGTTCGTGACGAAGTTCATCGGCGAGGACCGGGCGCTCCGCCGGCTCGCGCTGCAGCGGCTCGTCGACTGCCCTCTCGAGCCGGCGGCCGGAGCCGAGACAGGAGCGCACGTCTGGAGCGGGGTTACGGTGCGGAACGCCGTCAGCCTCCTGCTCGAGAGCCGGGGCGACCATCTCGTCGTCGAGAACGACGACGGCACCGTTCGCGGCATCTTCCGCTGGGCCGACGCGACGGAGCTGTTGTGAGCCTCATCGCCTCGGGCAGCCCGGTGATCCCGAACTTCGGGCAGGGAAGCTCCTGCGTGCGCGGCGACCACACCTTCTGCTGGGACTGGGTGCGGCAGCACTGGCACGACACGCTCGAGCCGGCGCTCGTCCAGCACCTCGTGCTCACCGCGATCGCGGTCGGGATCGGCTTCGCGATCGCGATCACGCTGGCGATGGTCACGCACTATGCACGCCTCCTGGACCACCCGATCGGCGTCTTCTCGGCGCTGCTCTACACGATCCCGAGCCTCGCGCTGTTCCAGCTGCTCGTGCCGTTCACGGGCATCACGACGAGCACGGTCGAGATCGCGCTGATCGCCTACACGCTCGTCATCCTCTACCCCAACATCTCGGCAGGGCTGCGCAGTCCGCCTCCGGACGTGCTCGAGGCGGCGCGTGGGATGGGGCTGACACCGCGCCAGGTGCTGTGGCGTGTCGAGCTGCCGCTCGCGGTGCCCGCGATCATCGCAGGGCTCCGCATCGCCGTCGTCTCGACGATCTCGATCGCAACGATCGCCGCGTTCCTACTGCCGAAGGGCCTCGGCTTTCCGATCTTCGTCGCTCTTCAGAACCCGACGCCGTTCAAGACCGAGATCTACGCGGCCGGGGCGCTCGCGGTCGGCCTCGCTCTGCTGTGCGACACGGCGCTGGTCCTGCTGCAGCGCCTTCTCGTCCCCTGGGCTCGCCAGAGGTTCGCGTGATCCTCGCCGGCGCGTTCACCGGCGCGTTCAGCTTCATCGCCCACAACCCGGGCTTCCTTGCGCACAAGGCGTTCGAACAGCTCGAGCTCTCGGCCGCCGCGCTCCTGCTTGCCGCAGCGGTCGCGCTGCCCGTCGGCGTCTGGCTCGGGCACGTGCACCGAGGCTCGACGGTGGCGATCGGCTCCTCGATCGTCGGCAGAGCACTGCCGAGCCTGGTGCTGATCGGTGTCTTCCTCACCGTGCTCGGCATCGGCTTCGTCAACAACATGGCCGCGCTCGCAGTGCTCGCGACCGGGCCGATGCTGACGAACGCGTTCCAGGGGGTCGACCGTGTCGACCAGGACGTCGTCGGGGCGGCGCGCGGCATGGGCATGACCGGGCTGCAGATCCTGCGGCGCGTCGAGCTCCCGCTGGCGCTGCCGTTGATCTTCACCGGCATCCAGATCTCCGCCGTGACGGTCGTCGCGACGGCGACGATCGCCGCCGTCGCCGGCGGCGGCGGGCTCGGCGACGTGATCGTGAACCAGGCGAGCTACCGCCTGGCCGGCGTGCTCGGGGCGTCGATCTGCGTGATGGCGCTCTCGGCCGGCGTGTACCTCCTGCTGGTCGCGCTTCAGCGCGCCGTGACTCCCAGGGGACTCCGCGTGACTATCGTCCCCGAAGTCCAACAAGGGAAGGAGTCGGTGTGATCAGGAAGCACACGCGGCGTGCCGCGAAGGCGGCATTCGCGATCTCCCTGGCCGTCGCGATCGTGATCGGCCTACTGGCAGCGGTTCTCGCGCGGCCCGCGCACGCGAAGCCGGCCGCCGGGCCGACGATCGTGATCGGCAGCAAGAACTTCGGCGAGGAGTTCATTCTCGGCGAGCTCTACAAGCAGGCGCTCGAGGCGAAGGGCTTCACGGTCTCCTACAAGGAGAACATCGGCTCGACGGAGATCATCCACAAAGCGCTGACGAGCCACAAGCTCAACTTCTACCCCGAGTACACCGGGGTGATCGTGCAGGACGTCTACGGCCACAAGAATTCGCCGAAGACCGCCCAGGGCACCTACGAGCTCGCGAAGTCGCTCGAGGGCGCCCACGGCATCACGGCGCTCACGCCGACGCCGTTCTACGACACCGACGTCCTGGCGGTGACGAACGCGACGGCGAAGAAGTACGGCCTCAAGTCGATCGGGGACCTGAAGAAGGTCGGTCCGTTCAAGCTCGGCGGGTTCCCGGAGTGCAAGACGCGCAACACGTGCTTCGTCGGGTACACGAAGCAGTACGGCCTCTCGAACGCGAGCTTCGTATCTCTGGGATCGATCTCGGGCTACGTCGCGCTCGACAAGGGCGACGTGCTCGCAGCCGACGTGTTCTCGACGGATCCGCCGCTGGCGAAGCCGTCGAAGTACACCGTGCTCGCGGACCCCAAGCACGTGACCGGGTTCCAGAACGTGACACCGCTCGTGACGACCTCCGTGCTCAAGGCGGCAGGGCCGACGTTCACGCAGACGGTGAACGCGGTGTCGGCGAAGCTGACGACGCCCGCGATGATCGCGATGAACAAGGCGTTCTACGTCGACAAACAGTCGGCCGCCGGCATCGCGAAAGCGTTCCTCAAGGCCAACGGCCTCGACTAGGAGACGCTCTGCACCCGCGGCGCGGGCGGGTAGGGCCGCCGCCCTTCCCGCCCCGCCGGGGATCTCGTGCCGGGATCAGCTCCCGCTGAAGTCGAACGTCGAGAAGACGTCGTAGTAGCCGGCGGGCACCCAGATCTCCTGGACGACGCCGTCCGTCGGGTAGGTCTGGCCCGCGTTGCAGTCGAGCGACCCGCCGATCCCCAGGTCGAGCGCCGGGAACGTCGACGGGCTCGTGCTCATCGCGTCGCGGCCGATCGGGTCGGCGTCCGGAGGGCTCGCGTTGTCCGCCCCGTCCGCGTACTCGCAATAGGTCTGCGGGCCGCCGTCGAGGCTCTCGGTCTGAATCAGGATGCGCGGGTACACGTGCGCGCCCGCCGTCGAGGTGGACGAGAGGACGGCCGCCGACGCGGACACCTTGCACGGCGCAGCATTGACGCTGCACGTGAAGCGGAAGGTGCCGCCCGTGGTGTCTCCGACCGGCGAGCCGATCGTCGTCGAGTAGGTCGCCCAGATCGCCGGGCCGGACCCGCGGTCGACGAGGACGTTCGCGACGCCGTACTCGGGCTGCCACGCCGGGCCCTGTGCGCCGGTCGAGCCGGTGTCGCCCTTCGGTCCCGTCGGCCCGGCCGGGCCCTGCGGGCCCGTCGCGCCGGTTCCGCCGGTCGTGCCGGCGTCACCCTTCGGCCCCTGCGGCCCGGCGGATCCCTGCGGGCCGGTCGCGCCTGTCGGGCCGGTCCCTCCGGTCGCCCCCGTTTCACCGGTCGCGCCGGTGTCGCCCTTGACGCCCTGCGGGCCGGTCAGGCCCTGCGGGCCCGTCGCTCCGGTCGCCCCGGTGTCGCCCTTCACGCCCTGCACGCCCTGAAGGCCCTGAGGGCCGGTCAGGCCCTGGGGCCCGGTGGAGCCGGTCGCGCCCGTCGCCCCGGTCGTGCCCTGGATGCCCTGCGGCCCTGGGTCGCCCTTCGGCCCCTGCGGGCCGGCGGGACCGGTCAGCCCGGTCGAGCCGGCTGAGCCGGTGGCACCGGTCGCGCCGGTCTGCCCGGCAGGCCCCTGCGGCCCCTGCGGCCCCTGCGGGCCGGGAATGCCCGTGCTGGGCCCGGCCGGGCCGGGATCGCCCTGCAGGCCCTGCGGACCGGCCTCGCCGCGCGCCCCGGTCGCTCCGGCAGGCCCCGCGGCTCCCGCCGGGCCGGGAGGCCCGGTCACACCGTCGTGGCCGGCTTGCCCGGCCGCGCCCTTCTGACCCTGCATGTTCCACGTGACCGTCTTCGCGCCCGCGGGGCACCCTGACAGCTTCAGCACCCCGTTCACGATGCAGGCGGTGACGACCCCTCTCTTGATGCCGACCGGGTTGCTTCCCGCTCCGAGCGCCACCACGGCGCTCGCGAGGAACGCCGCCCCGGCGACGAAGATGATCCTCTTCAAGGTGTTGACCCTTCCCGTGTTGGCACTCCCGCACATCCCGGCGCGGGCTCACCCCGAAGTTTGCCCCTTTGCGGAGGATTTGCCAACTAAACGAAGGAACGGCGACCTTTGCGCCGGAAGTCGGGGGGCCTGTCCGCTAGGCGAAAACGGGGCCGTCTAAGGGAGCCGCTCGCCCGCGAGGCCGACGGCCGCGAGCGAGGCCAGCAGCAGCAGTGCGGCGCCGCCGACGAACCACGAGGACACCTCGCGAGTCGTGTGGCGCTCGATGATGCTCGAGCCGAGCTGGCGATAGACGGTCTTCACGGTCGAGGCCGACTTCGCCCGGTAGGTCTTGCCGTCGGTGACGCGGGCGATCATCGCGAGCGTCGCGGGATCGGGCCGTACCGGGAAGCGGCCGCCGCCGCCGAAGCCGAAGCCTCCGCCGAACTGCGGGAACGAGAGCGTCCCGTGGTCGGTCCCGAGCGCGATCGTGTAGACGCGAATGCCCGCGGCGCGTGCCTTCTCGGCGCCCTGCTGCGGCGTCAGCTCGCCGCGCGTCTGGGCGCCGTCGCTGAGCAGCACGATCGCCGCCGGGACCTTCCCGTCGGCGCCCCGCTTCGTCGACCCGAGCGCCGACTGGGCGACCTGGACGGCGACGCCGAGGCCGTCGCCGATCGCCGTGCCGGCCTCCGGCGTCAGGAGGTCGATGCCCTCGTGCAGGATGCCGCGGTCGGTCGTCGGGATCACCAGGACGTCCGGGCTCGTGCTGAAGGAGACGAGGCCGATCTTCACCTGTTTCGGCACCTTGTCGGCGAACAGCGTCATCGCCTCCTGCGCCGCGCCGAGCCGCGAGGGCTTCACGTCCGACGCGCGCATCGAGCCGGAGACGTCGACGAGCAGGACGATCGTCGCGCGCTGCGCCGGCTCGCTGACGGTCGCGCGCGGGCGCGCGAGCGCGGTCGAGGCCGCGGCCAGCGCGAGCAGGAAGAGCGCGAGCGGGATCCACCGCCGCGCACGCCGGCGCGGCGTCGCCACCGATGCGAGCACGTCGAGGTTCGTGAACGCGACGGCGTACCTCGCGCGGCGCCGGTCGAACCAGAACGCCAGCGCCGCCACGATCGGCACGATCAGCAGGAACACCAGCATGTACGGCGACGTAAAGCTCATGTTCCCCGCTCCGGCGCCGGCCAAGCCGGCATCTGCGCTCCTTGCGAGCCTCCGTCGAGCCTACGGCTCATGGCGCGCACTCCGCGCCGACCTGGACGATGGCGTGGGCGTCGATCGACAGGCGGTCGGTCGCCGACGCGGTCACGACGACCCGCCGTCCGACGGCCACGCTCGTCGCGGTCACGAGCGCCGCGTTGGTGAGGTCCGGAGGCTGTTTCGTGCGGAAGGCGATTGCGTTCCACGAGCCGACGAGGTCTTCCTCGGGCAGGCACGACGCGCGCCCGAACTGCACGCTGCCGGGCCCGATCACGACGATCCGCGAGCGCAGCACGAGCGCGGGCCCGACCGGCGTCACCGCCGGCCGCGCCGAGACGGTCGACCGCCCGCCGCCGCCCGTGGTCGGCACGCACCCGAGTCGGGGCTGGAAGGCCTCGGTCTTCGTCGACGTCGAGACTGCCGTGAAGAGCGCGGAGCGGGTCGTGGTGACGCCCGGCGACACCGGTGCGCCAAGACGTCCGTCGAACGACACGCGAACTGCACGCGAGGTCGCCTGCGCGTCAAGGCCGCCGACGACGCCCTTGGGGCAATTCAGCAGGTAGTGCACCTCGCGGCCGGGCTGCACAACCACCCACGGGCCGACGACGCGGATGCAGGCAGTGATGCCGTGGCACTCGTTCGTCGCGTGCCCCGCGGGCGCAGCCACAAGTGCGGCCGCCGCGGCGAGCGCCACGACGGCGCTGCAGAGGGCAGCGCGGGCCCTCACGGCATCCTCCTGAACCAGAGACCCGAGAGGAGCCCGCCGGCGAGCATGAACATGAGACCACCGGCCGCCGCGGCCGCGGTCACCTCGACGCGCTTCGGCTGCTTCCCGACCCGGGAGCCGAGCTCCTGGTACGTCGCGTCCGGGTTGAAGTCGAGCACGTGCGCATAGAACCGGCCGCCGGTGCCGGTTGCGATCTGCTGCAGGGTGGCCGGCTGGACCGGGACCTGGATCTGCTCGGTGTAGCCGCCGCGCAGCTTCTGCTCGACCACCCCGTCCGGCGTCCCCACCGAGACGGCCGACACGGGGATGTGCGCCTTGCGCGCGGCCTGTGTCGCCTGCTGCGGCGTCACGCTGCCGGCGGTCTGCCCGCCGTCGGAGAAGAGCACGACCACCGCCGGGTGGTGCTCGCCGACCCGGCCGCCCACCGACTTCGCGACTGCGACGCCGCGGGCGACGCCGTCCGCGATCGCCGTTCCCTGGACCTGGGCGCGCGCCTTCGCGAGCACCGCCTTGATCGCGTTCTTGTCGTCGGTCGGGGCCTGCACGACGGCAGCATGGTCGGAGAAGGTCACCACCGCCATCCGGTAGCCCTTGGGCAGCTTGTCGACCAGCCGGTCGGCGGCGGCGACCGCCGCGCCGAGGCGCGTCGGCGGCGCGTCCTTCGCCGCCATCGAGCCCGAGACGTCGAGCACGACGACGACCGTCGCGTCCTGCCGCTTGACGTGCAGCGTGGCCTGCGGCCTGGCGAACCCGACCAGGAGCAGCGTGAGCCCGGCCAGCAGGAGCCCGAGCGGCAGGAACCGCTTCCAGCCGCTGAGGCGCGGGACCATGTTCGCGAGGAGGCCGGCGGGAGCCCACGCCGTCGCGCGTTCTGCGCGGTGACGCTCGAGCCACACGGCGATCACGACCACCGCCGGCACGACGAGCAGGAACACGAGCAGCTCGGGCGCCTCGAATCTCATCGGTTGTGACGCCCCTGCCGCAGGAAGGCGGCCAGCGGGCGCAGCCAGTCGCCCTCCGTCGACAGGGCGACGTGGCGGACGCCGGCGGACGCGAGCATCGTGACGAGGGCACGGCGCTCGTCGTCGGCCGCGGTCGCGAACCGCTCGCGCAGCGCGCGGTCGCCGGTGTCCACGCGGAGCTGCCGGCCCGTCTCGGGATCGACGAGCCGCAGCTCGCCGACGTCGGCGAGCTCCTGCTCGCGCGGGTCCCTCACCTCGACGGCGAGGATGGTGTGGCGGCCGGCGAGCCGCAGCAGCGGCGGCCGCCAGTCCGGCGGGCCCCGGAAGTCGGAGACGACGACCACGAGCGCACGCTGCCGCGCCACGCGGTCCGTGAGCTCGAGTGCGTCGCGGAGCGTGCCGGTCCCCTCGGGCGGGAGCTCGCGCAGGACCTGCAGCGTGTCGAGCAGCGCCCTGCGGCCCTGGCGGGGGCGCTCGACCTGCTGGCGGCCGCCGAACGCGACCGTACCGAGGCGGTTGCCGCGGCGCGTCGCCGCCCAGCCGACCGCGACGGCGACTCCCTCGGCGACGTCGGCCTTGCGCCGCTCGCCGGTGCCGAACGCCATCGACGCGGACGCGTCGAGCACGAGCCAGGTGACGAGAACTCGCTCCGCCAGCTCGACCCGTACGTGCGGACGGCCGGTGCGGGCGGTCACGTTCCACTCGATGCGGCGCACGTCGTCGCCCGGCTCGTACGGCCGGAGCTGCCAGAGCTCGGTGCCGACGCCGGCGAACGCCGAGCGGTAGTCGCCGGCGAGCAGCCCGTCGACACGCCGCCCGACCGACAGCTCGAGCGCGCGCAGCGACGCCGCGGAGAGCGGTCCCGGTCCCGGCTGGGCAGCGGTCCGGTTCGGCGCGAGCGGGTCGACGGCCGTCGTCACGATGCGGCTGCGGCCTGGCGGTGGCCGAGATCGATCTGCGGCATCGGCACTGCCTGGATGACGGCTCCCAGGAGCGAGTCGGGCTGAACCTCCTCCGCAAGCGCGCGGTACGAGAGCACGAGCCGGTGACGGAAGGCGTCGCCGACGAGCGTCTGCAGATCCGCCGGGACGACGTAGTCGCGGCCGCGGATCAACGCCAGCGCCTGCGCCGCCGAGATCAGGCTGATCGGCCCGCGCGGGCTGGCGCCGTAGGAGATGTAGTCGGCGATCGCGTCGAGCCCGTGCTCGCGCGGCCGGCGCGTCGCGGTCGCGACATCGACGGCCCACGAGATGAGCGCCGGATCGACGTAGATCTCGCCGACGCGCCGCTGCAGCTCGATCAGCTCCTCGATCGAGAGCTTCTGCTCGAGCTCGGGTGGAGACTCGAGCGAGCGGGCGACGACCGTGAGCTCCTCGTCGTGCGCCGGATAGTCGACGAGCACCTTGAGCATGAAGCGGTCGACCTGCGCCTCCGGCAGCGGGTACGTCCCCTCGGACTCGATCGGGTTTTGCGTCGCGAGGACGAGGAACGGATCGGGGACCGGGAAGGTCGTATGACCGATCGTCACCTGGTGCTCCTGCATCACCTCGAGCAGCGCCGACTGCACCTTTGCGGGCGCGCGGTTGATCTCGTCCGCGAGGAGGAAGTTGCAGAACACGGGGCCGAGGTCGGTCTCGAACTCTGTCTTGTCGGGCCGGTAGACGCGCGTGCCGACCAGGTCGGACGGAACGAGGTCGGGCGTGAACTGCACGCGGTTGAACGTGCCGCCGAGCACGGCGGCGGTCGTCTTGATCGTCAGCGTCTTCGCGAGGCCCGGCACGCCCTCGATCAGCAGATGCCCGCGGGCGAGCAGGCACACGAGGACGCGTTCGAGCATCCCCTCCTGTCCCGCGATCACCCGCCGGATCTCGAACAGGGCCTGTTCGAGCTTGCCGCTCACGTCGTCTGCCACTCTCGTCCTCCCTCGCTCGCGGTTTCGATTCGGTTGTCTCGAGGCCTGAAGCATGCCCGAGAGACCTAATAGTTTCCCCTCAAGAGGCGAAATCGGATCTCGCCCGGGCAAGCGCCTTCCGCCAGCGAGACCGCTCCTCGGCAACCCTCGCCGCGTCGGGCCTTGGCTCGAACAGCCGACCGGCGGGGACGCGCTCGTCGCCGCCCGCAGCGAGCGCGGCGACGCCGAGCGCCGTCGTCTCCTGCTCCGAGGCCACCTCGACCGGGATCCCGAGCACGTCGGCCTGGAACTGCATCAGGAACGTGTTGGCCGTCGCTCCCCCGTCCGCCCGCAGCAGCCGCATCGGCTCGGGCAGCGCCTCGACCACGTCCGCGACCTGGTGCGCGATCGCCTCGAGCGCCGCGCGGACGAGGTGCGCCCGGCTCGTGCCCCGCGTGAGGCCCGTGATCAGCCCGCGGGCGCCTGCGTCCCACCAGGGCGAGCCGAGGCCGGCGAGCGCCGGGACGAAGACGACGCCGCCGCTGTCGTCGACACTGCGCGCGAGCACCTCGCTCTCGGCGGCCCCGCCGATCACGCCGAGCCCGTCCCGCAGCCATTGCAGCGCCGCGCCGGCAACCAGCACGGCGCCCTCGAGCGCGAGCCCGTCGGCGGCGACGGTACGCAGGAGCCCGTGCGGCGGGACCGACGCGTCGGCTCCCGTGTGCACGAGCACGAAGCTGCCGGTGCCGTACGTCGCCTTGCCGTCTCCGGCGGCGTGGCAGCCGTGGCCGAACAGCGATGCCTGCTGGTCCCCCGCCATGCCGCGGACGACGACGGCCGCTCCGAGGAGCTCGCCCTCGCCGATCTCGTCGGCCGAGCCGACGATCTCCGGCAGCAGCGAGCGGTCGACGCCGAAGAGCGCGAGCAGCTCGTCGTCCCAGTCCCGCGTGTGGAGCGAGCAGAGCATCGTCCGCGATGCATTCGTGACGTCGGTGACGTGCCGGCTGCCGCGGGTGAGCCGCCAGGCGAGCCAGCTGTCGACCGTGCCGAATGCAAGACCTCGCGCACCGTGCCGCTGCAGCAGCCACTCGAGCTTCGTCGCCGAGAAGTACGGGTCCGGGACGAGCCCGGTCCGCTCACGGACGAGCTCGCGATCGATCGATGCGCAGCGCTCGGCGGTCCGCCGGTCCTGCCAGACGATCGCGGGCGCGACCGGCTCGCCGGTCCGCCGGTCCCAGAGCACCGTCGTCTCGCGCTGGTTCGCGACCGCGACGACCTCGATCGCGCCCGGCTCGAGCCGCGCGTCGACGAGGGCGGCGGCAGCAGCCGCGACGACGCTCTCCCACAGCTCGTGCGGGTCGTGCTCGACCCAGCCCGGCCGGGGGAAGTGCTGGGGCACTTCCGACGATCCGCGGCCTGCGACCCGAAGCTGCTCGTCGACTACGAGGCACGTCGTCGCCGTGGTGCCCTGGTCGATCGCGAGGATCACGCCACGTCGTCGACGAACGCGAGCACGCGGCGCCAGGCGTCGTCCGACGCGCTCTGGAACTCCTCCTGCTTCCGGTCGAAGAAGCTGTGCGGCGCACCGTCATACGTGACGATCTCGTGATCGACCCCGGCGGCCGTCAGGGCGTCGTCGAAGGCCTGGTTGTCCTCGGCGGTGATGCTCGCGTCCTCGCCCGCCTGCAGAGCGAGGATCGGGCAGGCCATCTCGCCGGCCCGGGCGACGGCACTCGGCCCGCCCCGCTCCCGCGTCGGGCTGCCGTAGAAGCCGATCGAGCCCGCGAGACCGTGGCCTGCTGCCGCCGCCAGCCAGGATGCACGGCCGCCGTAACAGAAGCCGACGCTGACGACCGGTCCCACGCCGCGGCGGCGCAGCTCCTCGACCGCCGCCCGCGTGTCCGCCTGGACGCCGTCGTCCGTTGTCTGCTCGACGTGCGGCATGTACTCGAAGTCGTCGTCGCGCGGCTCGGTGCCGGCGGTGCGGCCGAAGTAGTCGAGCGCGAGCGCGGCATACCCGCGCTCGGCGAACCTCAGCGCCAGCTCCTCGTAGAAGTGGTACAGGCCGCGGACGTCGGGGAGGATCACCACGCCGGCCGCCGCCGGGCCGTCGGGAGTCGCGACGAACGCGCCGAACGTGTTCCCGTCCGCCGAGCTCAGGACGAGCCGCTCGTGCGAGACGGCGGCCCCGGCGATTCTCGGGATCGGTGGCGCCGAGTCGGTGTCGAAGCACATGTCAGGCCATCCTTTCGTCGTAGCGCGGCAGCCCGTCGTCCGGGATCGGCTCCCACGACGCCGCGTACGCGACGAACTGCCGGAAGGAAGGCCTGATCCCCGGGTCGCCGTCGACCGAGCCGAGGCGCACGCTGAAGACCGGCGGTATCTCGCGGCTCCTGCTCCACAGCGCACCGCCGCACGCCGAGCAGAAGCACTTCGCCCAGCCCTCGTCCGGCGGCACCCACTCCCCGACGAGCTCCTCGCCCTGCAGGATCCGGAGCGCGCCCGGCCCGGTGCGCGCCTGCGCCGATGCGGCGGTCCCCGTGCGGCGCTGGCAGCGCGTGCAGTGGCAGTACGAGGCCGACACGAACGGAGCCGTCACCTCATACCGGACGCCGCCGCAGAGGCAGCCGCCGGTCAATACGGAAGCTCGACGCTCGAGACGTCGATGCCGAGCGAGCGCGCGAGGCGCACGCCCTGCTCGAGGTCGTCCTTCAGCATGCGGATGTCGGTCTCGCGCATCAGGCTCCCGACGAACTCGCGCGCCTTCGGCCGCCACAGCGAATGCTGCGCGAACAGCGGCAGCATCCGGTTGGCCGCCTCGATCAGCTTTGTCTGCACGCCGCGCCCGGCGCCCTCGAGCAGCACCCGCTCGTAGGCCATCCCGGCCCCGTGATGGATGCCGTCGTCGATCGCGAGGCGGTTGCAGAGGTCCTCGAGCACGGTGCCTCGCGACGAGCGCGCAATCATCCGGAAGCGCGGGATGATCAGCCGCTCGTAGAAGACCTGCATCAGGAAGACCTTCTCCTCGAGCGTGTCGGCGTCGAGCGTCATGTGGGCGAGGCGGTCGAGGTACGGGTCGCGCTCGGCCATCCCGCCTGCCTCGTGGATCAGCTTCAGCCACGCCTCCGTGTGGCGCGACTCGTCCTGCACCATCGTCGTGTAGTAGAGCTTTGCCTCGTGGTCGGGCGCGATCGAGAAGAGCTGCGCCGCCATCTCCACCGCGAGCTCGTCGGCCTGGAGCTGCTGCGTGACCACCGACCGCCACAGGTCGCGGCGGCGGGCGAGCTTCTGCGGCGAGCCCGTGTACTCCGGGATCGGCGGGAGGTCGCCCCACGGCAGGTCGCGCACCTGCCACTCGGCCCGCTTCGCGAGCTCGTAGTAGCGGTAGACACCCTGGAGCTCGCGATCGTCGCGGCCCTGGAGTGCCGCCGCCTCCTCGACGCGCTCGGTGACCTCCATTGCGGACAGCCTAACGATCGGTAGGGGCGAGTGAGAGGAGAAGCCCCGGAACCTCGTGGGCACCGGCGAAATCGGCCGCCGTGCTCCAAGACCGCCACGGCCCGGGGGTGATCCGCAGGGTCACGTCGTCGTGCTCGGCGATGCGCTCGCCCAGGCCGGGATCGGCGCGCCCGGCCGGATCGAGCAGTTCCTCGACCCCTGCCACGTGCGCGAGAATGGCATACATGGCCGATGCGCTGACGTCACTCCTCGTAGCGGTCGTCCTCGCCGTCGCGCCGCTGAAGGCGACGCTGACCGGGCCGACGCACTCGCCGAAGATCAACAAGCGCTGGTACTACGTGGTGAAGGTCACGCAGAACGGCAGGCCCGCGCACGTGAAGATGACGGCGCAGATCGTCGACCCGCTCGGCGGGACGCACCCGGTCGAGTTCGGCCCGACGACCAGGAAGATCGTCAACTGGCCGGTCACGGGCCGCTACCGCGACTACATCATCTGGCCGTCCGACTCGCGGGGCATCCCGCTGAAGCTCAGGATCACCCTGGTCGGAGCGCACGGCGCCCGCACGGTGGTCAGCTACGCGGTCGTGCCGCACGCATGAGCCGTAGGCTCGGCGCCGAGGTTCGCGTCGACCACGTCGTGAAGGCGTTCGAGGGCGGACGCGTCCGCGCGCTCGACGACGTCTCGTTCTCACTCGCGCCGGGCGAGCTCGTCGCGCTCACCGGCCCGTCGGGTTCGGGCAAGAGCACGCTCCTGAACCTGATCGGCGCGCTCGACGACCCCGATGAGGGGTCGATCACCCTGGACGGTGAGCGGCTCGACCGGATCCGCGACCGCGACGCGTACCGGTCGCGGACCGTCGGGTTCGTCTTCCAGCTGCACAACCTGATCTCGACGCTCACCGCGTCCGAGAACATCCAGATCCCGATGTTCGGCCACACGCACTCGCGCGCCGCCCGCCGCGAGCGGGCGCGAAACCTGCTCGGCGAGGTCGGGCTTGCCGACCGCGTCGACGCGCGGCCGGCGACGCTCTCGGGTGGCGAGCGCCAGCGCGTCGCGATCGCGCGCGCGCTCGCGAACGAGCCTCGCCTGATCCTGGCCGACGAGCCGACCGGCGCCCTCGACTCGGCCACCGGCGCGCGCGTTCTCGCCCTTCTCGACGAGGTGCGGCAGCGGCGCGGGACGACGATCCTCCTCGTCACCAACGACGATCAGGTCGCCGCCGCGACCGACCGCGTGCTCCGCCTGCGCGACGGCGTCATTCGTGGCGGAGAGCCGCAACCGGCGCCAGCCTGACCGCGCGCAAGGTCGGATAGATCGCGCCGAGCAGGCCGACGCCGAGGGCGAACCCGAGGCCCCACGCGAACGTGCCGAGCGTGAACGCCGGCGTGATCAGGGTCGACAGGGCGCTGTGCTCGACGAACAGCTCCGCCGCCAGGATCCCGAACGCGCAGCCGACAGCCAGAGCGATCACGCCGATACCGAGCGCCTCGGAGACGATCAGACCCGCGATTCGCCGGCGCGACCAGCCCAGCGCCCGCAGAATTCCAATCTCCCGGACGCGCTCGAACACCGACATCGCCATCGTGTTCGTCACGCCGATGCCGCCGACGATCAGCGCCAGAATCGACACGAGCCACCCGGTCGAGATGATGAGCTTGCTCGAGGTGTCGACCTTGACCGCCTGCCCCGGCTCCGTCACCGCGACGACGCCCGGGTAGCGCGCCTGCAGGCGCCGCGCGGCCGCTTTCACGTCGCTGCCGAGCTTGACGACGACGCCGATCGTCGTGATCTCCCGTGGACGGCCGGCCGCAGCCTGCGCTACGGAGAGCGGGACGACGAGCCCGAGGTCCTCGAACCGGTCGCCGGAGTGGTAGACGCCGGAGACTCTGAACCGGCGCTTCCCGACCGTGACGACCTGGCCGACCTGCTTGCCTGAGTGATCCCCGGCCATCACCGGCCCGCGCCGGCCGCGGACGACGACGAGTCGCCGGTAGGCGAACTCGCTCGGGTCGAGCCCGAAGACGAGGGTGCCGCCGTCGACGAGCAGCTTGATCTTGGCCACCTGGGCGACCGCCGGATCGCGTGCGACCGAGGCGGCAAGGCTCTCGGGGAGGTTCGAGCGGGTGAAGTCGTTCACGTCGCCCTGGAAGAGGCCGAAGTCGGCGCGGCCGACGTGGATCAGGTCCTCGGCCGTCCGGTGGACGCCGTTGGTGATCGAGAGCAGCGCGATGATCAGCCCGACGCCGAGCCCGACCCCGAGCGCGGTGAGGCCGGTGCGTGCACGCCGGCGCATCAGGTTCTTCCAGACCAGTGAGCCCCACGTCACGCCCTAAGCGTCCCAAATCTCCGAGTGCCGGGAGCGGCGCGACGATCGTCGCGCCGCTCGCGGTGGGCCTCATGGCACGGCGGTGATCGAGCCGAACAGGCCGTTCGACTCGTCGTCCGGCCCGGCCGTGAAGTAGAGGCTGTTGGTCGGCCCGGCTGCACTGCCGTTGCCGAACTGGAGCGCCCAGAGCCCGTCGATCGCGATCGGGTTCCCCATGTCGTCGGCCAGCTGGCCGTCAGGGATCGCCGCCGGGTAGCCGCCGGTCGAGCGGTAGGCGTTGATCCGGCCGTCGCCGAAGTTCCCGACGAGCAGGTCACCGGATGCGCTGCCGAAGTTCGCCGGAGCGATCGCGACGCCCCATGGAGCGTTCAGCGTCCCGCGCGTCGCGATGCGCGCGACGAGGAGCCCGCTCGACGCGTCGTAGGCGTCGACGTAGCCGAAGCCCGGGCCGTGAGCCTCGTCGTCACTGTTGAACTGCCGTTGTGCGTACGTGACGTAGATCCGCGATCCGATCGCCTGGATCCCGAACGGCGCGTACAGCCGCGGGATTGCGAAGTCGTGGAAAGCGAAGAACGGCAGGTTCAGCATCTTTCCGGAGCCGTCGAACACGTCGACCCTCGAGTGCCTGAAGTCGGTGGCGAAGAGACGCGGACCGGCGCTCGTCGCCGCAATCGCGAGCCCCTTGAACACGGCTCCGGTCTTCGACAGGTCACGGAACACCTGCGCGTTCGCGCCGCCGTTCCACCCGGAGATCACGCCGGCCTCGCTGTCGAAGAGAAACCGTGCGGGCCGCCTGTCGGCAGGTTGAACGCCGTCGAGTTGTTGAAGGCGATCCCGGTCGGGTCGTCGCCCACGTTGACGACGAGATTGACGCGGGCGCCGGCCCCGGTGTAGAGCGTGGACAGGCCCGAGCCGTTGTCGGCCACCCACCAGGGTGTCGTCGGCCCGGCGACGAGGCCCCACGCGTTGACGAGGTTCGTGTCGGTCAACGTGCCCGGCACGCCGTTGTTGGACACGAGCGGTGTGACGTTGTATCCGCTCGCATCGGCTGCAGCGCCGGCCGCGAGCGCGAAGACGATCGCACCCGCCACGCCGGTGAGCCGCATCCCAGGAGAGAAGCGCATGAAATGCCCCCTTCGGTCGGCTGTTCCCCTTCTCTCGCCTACGCGCGCAGAGGCGGACCGGTTCACGGGTGCGATCATTCGGCTTCGAATGGAGCAGGTTCGGATCGACAAGTGGCTCTGGGCGGCGCGGTTCTTCAAGACGCGCAGCGCGGCGACGGACGCGGTGCTCGGCGGGCGCGTCCACGTGAATGGTTCGCGCGTGAAGCCGTCGAAGGAGATCAGGGCGGCCGACGTCGTCGACGTGCAGGTCGGGACGGTCCGGTTCACGGTCGTCGTCGCGGGTGTCGCCGAGAAGCGCGGGCCCGCGTCCGTCGCCGCCACGCTCTACGACGAGACCGATGAGTCGCGCGCGCTGCGCGAGCAGCGTGCGCTCGAGCGGCGTCTCTCCGTCCCGCTCGGCGCCGACCTGGGTGAGCGCCCGACGAAGCGCGATCGGCGCAGGCTCGAGGCTCTCCGGCGGGCCCAGCGCCGCCCGGGCAGCGGCTAGGCGGCTTCGCTCACCGGCTCGAGCTCGTGCACGCCGGCGGCAGCGGTGCGCGTACGCAGGAACGTGCCGCCGACGACCGCCCCGGCGAGCGCGAAGAGCGCGCCGGCCATGAACGCGGCGTGGTAACCGCCGACGAGCGCGTCGAGCTGGCCGTGCCCCGACGCCTCGAGCGAATCGGTCCGCGACGCAGCGAGGCTCGCGAGCGCGGCGAGGCCGACGGCTCCGCCCATCATGAACGACGTGTTGACGACGCCCGACGCGAGCCCCGACTCCTGCGGGGCGACGTCGCTCATCGCCGCGAGGAGCACCGGGTTGAACGCCAGCCCCGCGCCGATCGCCAGCAGGATCATGCTCGGCAGCACATCGACCGCGAACTGGCCGTCGACCGGCGCACGGGCGAAGAGGGCGAGGCCCGCCGCGGCGATCACGAGCCCGACCGCCAGCGGGATCCGGAAGCCGTAGCGCATGACGAGCTTCGCCGAGAGGCCGAGTGAGAACAGGCCCATGATGATGTTCGCGGGCAGGAACGCCAGCCCGACCTCGAGCGGGCTGTATCCGAGCACCAGCTGCAGGTAGAGCGCCGAGAGGAAGAACCACGCGAACATCGCGGCCGCCCACAGCACGCCGACGACGTTCGCGGTCGCAACGTTGCGCAGCCTGAAGAGGCGAAGCGGCATCAACGGCGAGGAGACTTTCGACTCGATCACGAGGAAGACTGCGAGCAGCACCGCGGCCGCTGCGAGCAGGCCGACCGTCTGGGCCGACGTCCAGCCCTTCTGGTTGCCGTTGACGATCGCGTAGACGGCGAGCATCAGCGATGCCGTGACCGTGACCGCTCCGGCCACGTCGAGGCGCCCGCCGGCCGTGTCGGCGCGTCCACCCGGGACGATGCGCAGCGTCAGAAAGTAGACCGCGATGCCGATCGGGACGTTGACGAGGAAGATCCAGTGCCAGTTGAGGGCGTCGGTCAAGATCCCGCCGAGCAGCACGCCGATCGAACCGCCGCCCGCCATCACGAACCCGAAGACGCCCATCGCCTTGGCGCGGTCGGCCGGCTCCGCGAAGAGGCCCATGATCAGCGAGAGCGCGACCGCCGAGACGACCGCACCGCCGACACCCTGCACGGCCCGGGCGCCGATCAGGAGCCCCTTGGTCGTCGACAGGCCGCACGCGATCGAGGCGAGCGTGAACAGCGACACCCCCGCCAGGAACATGCGGCGGTGCCCGAACAGGTCGCCGAGCCTGCCGCCGAGCAGCAGGAAGCCGCCGAACGTGAGCAGGTACGCGTTCACGACCCACGCGAGCGACGTCTCGGAGAAGCCGAGGCTCGTCCGGATCGAGGGCAGCGCCACGTTCACGATCGTCGTGTCGAGCACGATCATCAGATCGCCCAGGCAGAGGACGATCAGAGCCAGCCAACGCGTACGCGTGTCGGTGCCCACCTCTTCCGTCATACCAGTCGGACATCGGCTCGCGCGGAAAGTCATCGCCCCACGCACCGATGAATTCGGTAGATCCGCCCAGTCTTCACGAGATGGCCCCAACCGTTGTCTTCGCGATCCATGGTCCGATCGCGGAGGCGGATCTGCCCGGGCTCTGCGCCCGGGTCTGCGACGTGCTCGCTCGGGCGGGCGGACGGCTCGTCGCCTGCGACGTCGCGAACGTCCTCCCCGATGCGGTGACCGTCGACGCCCTCGCCAGGCTCCAGCTCGCCGCCACGCGCCGCGGCTGCCGCATCGAGCTCCGCAATGCCACGCCGGAGCTCCGCGAGCTCGTCGCCTTCATGGGCCTCGACGGCGTCTTCGCCCTCTAGTCGTCGAGGCGCGGCGGCAGCCCGAAGAGCGGGAAGAGCGCCTCGGTATCGAGGAAGAACGTGAACTCGACGATCTCTCCGTCGCCGAGCTCGAGCACCTGGAGCGCCCACGGCTCGTACCCGCCTCCGGGCGCGGGCTTGTACTGCCCGAACGCCGGCGAGCCGTTCGCGAAGCCGACCGGCAGCACCTTCGACCCCTTGCAGCCGATCCCTGGGCCGAACCACCAGGTGAGGATGTCGTCGCGCCCTCTGAGCCACATGTCGAACGGCGGCATCGACTGCCGCGCGTCCTCTTTGATGAGCGCGGTGAGAGTGTCCATGTCGTACTCCTCGAACGCGCGCACGTACCGCTCGAGCAGCGCGCGGTCGGTGGCGTCGAGCTCGGCGACGGGCGGGGCGTCGGCGACCTCCCTCGTCGCGAGCGTCGCCCGTGCGCGCTGGAGCGCGCTGTTCACGGACGCGACGGTCGTGTCGAGCAACTCGGCGACCTCGGTCGCGCGCCAGCGAAGCACCTCGGACAGGATCAGAACGGCGCGCTGCCGCGGCGGCAGATGCTGGAGCGCGGCGACGAACGCAAGCCTGATCGTCTCGCGCCCCTCGACGACCAGGGCCGGGTCGTCCTCGGGCGCGACGAGCGCGTCCGGGACCGGCGCGATCCACGTCACCTCCGGCAGCACGCGGAGGTTCGACTCGACGGGCTCCGCGCTCGGGCCGAGGTCCATCGGCCGTGCGCGCCGCTCGCGGCCGTTGAGCATGTCGAGGCAGACGTTGGTCGCGATCCGGTACAGCCACGACCGGAGCGCCGAGCGGCCCTCGAAGCGGTCGAGGTTCTTCCACGCACGCAGCATCGTGTCCTGAACTGCGTCCTCGGCCTCGAACGGCGAGCCGAGCATCCGGTAGCAGTAGGCGGTCAGCGCCCGGCGATGCTGCTCGACCTCGGCGAAGGCCGGCGTGGCGGTGATCGATCCCTCCACGGGCCGCATGCTACGGGTCGAGAGCGCGTCCGGGCGCCGGTTCTAGTACGGATCCCTTGCCGACCGGTCGCCGGACAGCGACGAACGGGATCGCTCGACGAGGGTCTCGATCGCGTCGGCGAGATGCTCCTCGGCGATGTTGTAATCGCCGCGCTCGACGCGGATCATGTGCGCCTCGAGCAGGACGTCCGCGTGCGTGTGGCCGTGTGGCGGCTCGAAGCGATACGACGCGAGCTCGATCAGCAGGCCGAGCGGGTCCTCGAAGTAGATCGAGTCCATGAACCCGCGGTCCTTGACGCCGCTGTGCCGAATGCCGCGCTCGTCGAGGCGCTCGACCGCCTGCCGGAACGTGGCCTGCGAGAGCGAGAAGGCGATGTGGTGGACGGAGCCCTGGTCGGTCGACGTCCGCTCCGGGTCGGCGATGCGATCCTCGTTCGTGAAGACGGTGATCAGGCGTCCATCGCCCGGGTCGAAGTAGAGATGGCTCTCCGACGGGTTGTCGAGGTTCGGCTGCTCGAACACGAACGGCATGCCGAGCATCCCTTCCCAGAAGTCGATCGACGTCTCCCGGTCGGCGCCCACGAGCGTGATGTGGTGGACACCCTGGCTCTGGAGCTTCCGGGTCACCGCTCCACGAGTGTGGACTTGTAGTCGCTTCGTTGCAAGCTCCCCCACGGCACCAGCTCCACGTCGGCCTGGACGACCAGGACGTCGCGCAGCCGGCCGCGAATCGCCGCGGCAAGCGCCGGATCGGCCGTGCCCTGCTCGGCGAGCTCGATCGCGACCGGGAGCGGCGGCTCCTGCTTGACGCCGGCCGCGGTCGGCCGCACGAGGACGCGGCCGCTCACGCGCGGCGCGAACGCGCTGACGACCTCGCGCACCGCCGACGGGAAGACGTTGACCCCGCGCACGATCACCATGTCGTCGGTGCGCCCGAGGCAGCGAACGCGCGGAGTCGTCCGCCCGCACGCACACGGGCTCGTCCAGACCTCGACGTGATCGCGGGTGCGGAACCGCAGCAGCGGGGCCGCCCGGTGGCGCAGATGCGTGAGGACGAGCTCGCCCGAGGCTCCGTCGGCGAGCTTGCGCGCCTCGCCGGTCTCGGGATCGACGACCTCCGCGTGGACGAAGCCGAACGCGCCGAGGTGCATGCCGGCCTGCGCCTCGCACTCGCCCCAGAGAGACGGCCCGATGTCGCCGATGCCCATCGCCTCGGTCACGCGCGCGCCCCAGCCCCGTTCCAGCTTCGCGCGGAACGCCGGCTCGCCGCCGCCGGGCTCACCGGCGACCAGGATGCGTCGGACCGACGAGGCGGAGAGATCACGCAGCTCGAGCAGGTACTCGGCGTACGACGGCGTGAGCACGACCGCGTCCGGCCGCAGCTGCTCGATCGCGAGCAGCAGCCGTTCGCTCGACCCCGTCCCGACCGGGATGTGATTGACGCCGATGCGGCCGAACGCGTCGAGAGCAGCGCCGGCGACGAAGGGCCCGGCGTTGTACGTGGTGATCACGCGCTCGCCCTTCGCCACGCCCGACGCGGCGTAGCTGCGCGCCGAGCCGGTCACCCAGTTCTCGAGATCGCTCGCGGTGAGCGGGATGTAGCTCGGGGCGCCAGTGGTACCGCTCGTCGAGTACACGCGCACGACCTCCGACATCGGCGCGCAGAGGTGCGCACCGATGGGGTTGTCCGAGGTGCAGGTCGCCTTGACCTCGTGCTTCTCGGTGAAGGGCAGGCGCGCGATCTCGTCCAGGCCGCCGCTCGTGTCGGCGCCCGCGAGCTTCTCCCGGTAGAAGGGCGATCGTGCCAGCAGGTAGGCGAGCTGCTCGCGAAAGCTTTTGTCGTCGGCGGCGCGCTGCGCCTCCCACGACGAGGGCCAGGCGAAGACATCAGTCATCCCTGAACTCGACCGCCTCCTCCGCCTTCGCCGCCATCAGGAAGCCGACCGGCCGCTCGCCCTCCTCGGCAAGGTGCGCGAGCAGGCTCGCCGTGCGCGCGAGGATCGGCACCGCCTTGACGACGTTCACGCCGTAGCCGAGATCGAGCATGACGGCGGCGATCGGAAGCGACACGTTGAGCGTCAGCGGCCGTTCCCACGTCTCGGCGACCGCATCGCGGAGCCCGCGCACCAGGGCGAGGTGCGGGCCGTCCAGACCACGTGCGCCGGCGAGCTCGAGTATCCGTTCGGCCCGTGGGTCGACCGGGCGGTGCAGCGGGTGCCCGAAGCCGGGCAGTCGCCTCCCGTCGTCTCTGTAGCGGCGCGCCACCGCACGCGCGACCGTGCCGGGCGGCTCTCCCGCCTCGACCTCGAGGCGCGCCGCGGCCAGCATGCGGGCGCAGTCCTCGGCCGCCCCGAGGATCACCGTTCCCGCGCCGAGCAGGCCTGCCGCCACGGCGCCCTGCAGGAACGCAGGGTCGGCGTCGAGCGTCATGCGCGCGGCGACGTTGCTCGGCACGAGGCCGTGCTCGGCGATCGCTACCAGCAGCAGGTCGAGGAAGAAGCGCTCGTCCTCGGTCGGCTCGCGGCCCGTGAGCAGCAGATGGAAGTACTCGGTGAATCCGACGCGGCCCATCAGATCGCCGGTCAGGTCGCGCCCGCGGACCTCGATCCGGTCGGACGTCGCGCGGCTGATGCTCGTGTAGGGCTCGTCGGCCTTGCCGATCTGCACGCGCCGATACCTACGTGCTCGGCGGGCGGCGCGTCAACCGATCCTGTGCGAACATGTGTTCGTGTCGATCCTCCATGCCGACCTCGACTCGTTCTTCGCGTCGGTCGAGCAGCGGGACGATCCGCGCCTGCGCGGGCGGCCGGTGATCGTCGGCATGGGCGTCGTCCTGGCGGCGAGCTACGAGGCCAAGGCGCACGGTGTCCGCACCGCAATGGGCCAGCGCCGGGCACTCGCGCTCTGCCCGTCCGCGGTCGTCGTCCCGCCGCGCATGTCCGCCTATTCCGACGCGAGCAAGGAGGTGTTCCGCGTGTTCGACGACGCCGCGCCGGTCGTCGAGGGCCTGTCGATCGACGAAGCATTCCTCGACGTCTCCGGGATGGAGCGGAGCGTGGGCACCCCGGTCGAGATCGCGCAGGGTCTCAGGCGCCGGGTGCTCGAGACCGTCGGCCTGCCCCTGACGGTCGGGGTCGCGCGGACGAAGTTCCTCGCGAAGGTGGCGAGCGGTGTCGCCAAGCCGGACGGCCTCCTCGTCGTCCCGCCCGGAGAGGAGCTCGAGTTCCTCCACCCGCTCCCGGTGGAGCGCCTGTGGGGGGTCGGCCGCGTGACGGCGGAGAAGCTGCACCGCCGCGGGCTGGCGACGGTCGGCCAGGTCGCGGGCCTCCCCGAGGCGATCCTCGTCTCGATGCTCGGGACGGCATCCGGCCGCCACCTGCACGCGCTCGCCCACGATCGCGATCCGCGCCCGGTGCAGCGCGGGCGCCGCCGCGGCTCGATCGGCTCGCAGCGCGCCCGGCGCCACGTCCCCTGGTCGCCGGCAGTCGCCGACGCCGATCTCCTGGCGCTCGTCGACCGGGTCACGCGCCGGATGCGCGTCGCGCAACGCGTCGGGCGCACGGTCGTCCTTCGGCTCCGCTTCACGGACTTCGCGCGGGCGACGCGCTCCTGCACGCTGCCGCAGGCGACGGCGAGCACCGAGACGATCCTGAACACGGCGCGCGCGCTGCTCGCCGGCGCAACGCCGACGATCGAGGAGCGCGGGCTCACGCTCCTCGGCATCTCGGTCGCGAACCTCGCCGACGCCCGGCGCGTTCAGCTGGCGCTGCCGCTCGACGGCACCGACCGCGAATCGCTCGACGCCGCGGTCGACCTCGTGCGCGAGCGCTTCGGATCGGCCTCCATCACACGGGCCGTGCTGCTCGGCCGCCGCGACCTGACGATGCCGCTGCTCCCCGACTGAGAGAATCGCCGGATGGCAACCATTCTGTGCGTCCTCTACGACGACCCAGTCGACGGCTACCCGGCGTCCTACGCCCGCGACGACCTTCCCGTGATCGAGCGATACTTCGACGGCCAGACGACGCCGACGCCGGAGGGGGTCGACTTCCGGCCGGGCGAGCTGCTCGGAAGCGTCTCGGGCGAGCTCGGTCTACGACCCCTCCTCGAGGCGAACGGCCACCGGCTGATCGTCACCTCCGACAAGGAAGGCCCGGACTCCGTGTTCGAGCGCGAGCTTCCGAACGCGGACGTCGTGATCTCGCAGCCGTTCTGGCCCGCCTACCTGACCGCCGAGCGCATCGCGAATGCGCCGAACCTGAAGCTCGCGATCACTGCGGGCATCGGCTCCGACCACGTCGACCTGACGGCTGCGATCGCGCGCGGGATAACCGTCGCGGAGGTCACGTACTCGAACTCGATCAGCGTCTCCGAGCACGTCGTGATGATGATCCTGGGCCTCGTCCGCAACTACATCCCGTCGTATCAGTGGGTCGTGGACGGCGGCTGGAACATCGCCGACTGCGTCTCGCGCTCGTACGACCTCGAGGGCATGCAGGTCGGGACGGTCGCCGCCGGCCGGATCGGCTCGGCCGTGCTGCGGCGGCTCAAGCCGTTCGAGGTCGGCCTCCATTACACCGACCGGCACCGGCTGCCGCCCGAGGTCGAGCAGGAGCTCGGCGTGACGTTCCACGACGACGTCCAGTCGCTCGTCGCCGTCTGCGACGTCGTCACCATCAACGCGCCCCTGCACCCGGAAACCGAGCACCTGTTCGACGACGTATTGATCGGGAAGATGAAACGAGGCGCGTACCTCGTGAACACGGCGCGCGGGAAGATCTGCGACCGCGACGCCGTCGTGCGCGCGCTCGAGTCCGGGCAACTCGCGGGCTACGCAGGTGACGTCTGGTTCCCGCAGCCGGCACCTGCCGACCACCCGTGGCGCACGATGCCGCACCACGGCATGACGCCGCACGTCTCCGGCTCGAGCCTCTCGGCGCAGGCCCGCTACGCGGCGGGGACGCGCGAGATCCTCGAATGCTGGCTCGATGGGCGCGCGATCCGCGACGAGTATCTGATCGTCGACGGGGGAAGACTCGCAGGCACGGGAGCCCACTCATATAGCGCAAGTTGATCAAAGGGCACCCGGTTACGATGCAGCGTCGATCTTCGAAAAGGGAGCACGTGATGCGTAGGAGCATGTCCGTCGTCCGATTGACCCTCTTCTCGGCAGGTGCGCTGGCGATCGTTCTCGCCGCCACGGCCTGCGGGAGCAGCAAGAAGGCGAGTGGGAACACCACAACCGCCTCGACAACCACCAGCGCTCCGACTCAGACGAACCAGACGCTGCAGCTCGCGAGCTCGTCGACCGATGTCGACTACAGCGACCCGGCGCTCGCATACGGCGTCCTCTCGTGGGAGATCGAGTACAACACGTGTGCCAAGCTGCTCAACTACAGCGACGCGAACGGCACCATCTCGAACCAGCTGACGCCGGACGCCGCAGAGGGCTACCCCGTCATCTCGAAGGACGGCAAGACCTACACCTTCACGATTCGCTCCGGCATCAAGTTCAGCAACGGCGCGACGCTCACCGCGAACAGCTTCGCCGCGGCGATGAACCGCGATGCGAACCCGAAGATGAACTCGCCGGTCGACGCGTTCATGACCGACGTCGTCGGTTGGAACGACGTCGTCAACAAGAAAGCGACGAAGATCAAGGGCGTCACCGTGAGCGGGAACAAGCTGACGATCAAGCTGACCCAGCGCGACGGCGGCCTGCTCGACAAGCTCGCGATGCCGTTCTTCTGTGCGATCGACCCGGCGACGACCCCTGTCGACCCTCAGGGCCTCAACACGGTGGCCGGCGCAGGCCCGTACTACATCGCATCGCGCACGGTCGGTAAGCAGCTGGTGATGAAGGTCAACCCGTACTACAAGGGCGACCGGCCCCACCGCGCGTCGCAGATCGTGTTCACGATGAACACCGATCCGCAGCAGACGTACCTGCAGGTCTCGAACGGCACCTACGCGACCGACCCGAACGGCCTGTCGAATCCGTCGGCGGCGAGCACGCTCGCAAAGAAGTACGGGATCAACAAAGGCCGGTTCTTCGTGCACCCGACGCCCGAGACCGACTACCTGGCGCTGAATACCACGCGCCCTGCGTTCAGCTCGGCCGACACGCGCAAGGCCGTGAACTACGCGATCGACCGCGCAGCGCTGCTGCGCGTGTTCGGCTTCGCCGGCGGCAAGACGACGACCGCGATCCTTCCGCCGTCGCTCGCGGGCGGCGTCGAGGTGACCAACCCGTACCCGCTCAACGGCCCGAACGTCCAGAAGGCGAAGTCGCTCGCCGGAAGCAAGTGCGGCAACGTCAGCCTCTGGTACCAGACCGGGCCGGTGGGGACACCGCAGTCCGGCATCCTCTCCTACGACCTGAAGCAGATGGGCTGCAACGTCACGACCAAGCCGTTCCAGGGCTACGCGATGTACACGGCCGCCGGCGTCAAGGGCGCCGCGTTCGACGCAGCGCTCTCGGGCTGGTACCAGGACTACGCCGACGGCTACGACTTCTTCCACATCCTGCTCGACGGGCGCACGTTGGCGGCCTCGAACAACAACAACCTCGCCTACTTCAACGAGCCCAGCGTCAACACGAAGATCGACGCCGCGAACGAGGAGACCGGCTCCACCCGCGCCAAGTCGTGGGGCCAGCTCGACAACTACACGATGTCGAACTACGCGCCCTGGGCGTCGATGGACAACCGCAACGTCCGCGACTACGTCGGGCCGAAGACGGCCGGCTACCTCTTCATCCCGGCATACGGCTCGATGGATCTCGCGACCCTGTACCTGAAGTAACGAAACGCTAGGAGGCGAGCGCGCCGGCCACAAACGACCGGATCGCATCGGTGAACGACCGGCGGCTCGCCTCCCACGCGTAGAACATGTGGCCACCACCGAAGTGGCGCACCGTCAACCGGTCCGCCATTGCCGGGTCGAGGCGCATCAGGTTCCGCAGGCGCTCGCTCGCGTAGTACGGCGTCACCAGGTCGTAGCGCCCGTGCGTGATGAACGCCTTCATGTACGGGTTGAGGGCCAATCCGTACCGGAAGTCGTCCGTGGCACCCGGAGGAGGCATGAAGGCGTGCTTCTCGGTGTCCTCCGTCCACTCCCGGTTGACCTCGTAGCTCAGCAGCACGTACTCGCGGTCCGTCTCGACTCCGATCTCCGAACGGAGCTGGCGGTTGACCGCCATCGTGAACGCCGGCGTGATGCCGGAGAGCGTCGGGTCAGGCCCGACGAAGGGCTCCCGGTCGGGGAACGCGTCAGTGACGGTGATCGTGGCGTCGTAGAGGCCGAGCACCTTCCGCTCATCGCGCAGCAGCTCGCGTGAGAACACACGCATCGTGATGCGGCCTTCGGCGCGCTCGACGAGGTCGACCGGCAGCCCCACGATGTCGGCGAGCCGGCTCAGGATGCGTTCGCGCTCCGCCTGGGCCATCGACGCGCCGCGCGTCAGGAACGATGCGTAGTCGCCGGTCGCGAATGTCTCCGCCTCGCGCAGCACGTCCTCCAGCGCGGCCCCTGCCGAGAAAGCCCGCGAGCGGCGGTGATGGGCCGCCGCGGCGGCCATCGTCGGCAGCATGTCGACCCAGCCGAGAACGTCGTAGTCGCTCGGGGCGAGGGTCGAGATCTCGAGCGCGGGCGAGATCAGGATCGCACCGTTGAGCCCGATCCCGGCCGTCTCCTGGAGCATCCGCACGAGCCGTCCGACGCGGTAGCCGCCGTAGCTCTCCCCTGCGATGAACACCGGCGACGCCCAACGGCCGTTGGCGGAGAGCCAGCGGCCCATGAACTCGCACAGCGACTCGAGGTCGCGCTTCTGCCCGAAGTACTCCTTCGGATCGGTCTCGTCCTCCTTCTTCTTGTCGTCCTTCGCATCGCCCTTCTGGTCGTCGTCGACGACGCGGCTGAAGCCGGTGCCGACCGGATCGACGAACACGAGGTCGGCGAAATCGAGCCAGCAGGACTCGTTCTGCACGAGGCGCGGCGGCATCTCCGGCAGCGTCCCGTCGGGCGGGAAGGCAACTCGCTGCGGGCCGACGACGCCGAGGTGCAGGAACGCGGACGACGCCCCGGGGCCGCCGTTGAAGACGAACATCACCGGCCGGCCGGCGTCTCCCTGAGCGGCGACGTAGGACACCGAGAAGATCTCGGCGGACGGCTTCTCCTTCTTGCGCAGCACGACCCACTTCGCGGTCGCGGTGTACTCGATCGGCGCGCCGCCTCCGGTCCAGGTGCCGGTCGTCTCGGCGCCCGCGGGAGGCTCGTAGCCGGCCTTTGCGGGCTTCTCGTCGTTAGTGGTGTCGGTCGTCATCGGCCAGAGTAAAGCGAACCACCGGCGTCGCCGTCCGCCGGTGTGTGCGCCAGCGCCGCGTCGACCGCGCCGTGGACGGTGTCGTGGATGTGGTCCGCGCCGATCAGATCGGCGATCCCGTCGGCCTCCAGCCGGGCGAGTACCGGCCGCTTGACCCGCGCGAGGCGCAGGGCGACACCGCTCGCCTCGGTGAGCTCGTGGATCTCCGCGAGCTTCGCGGAGCCCTGCGAGTCGACGAAGTCCGTGTTCGCGAGATCGAGCACGAGCGTCCGCGGCTCTTCGCCGTCGACGATCGCGCGAACGCGGTCGTCGAGCGCCTCGGCGGTAGCGAAGAAGAGGCCGCCGTCGAGACGCAGGACCGCGAGGCCGGCGAACGTTTCGTCGTCGGGGAACTCGCCGAGGTCACGGAACACCTGCGTCCCCCGCTCCCGGCCCAGCATCGGCATCGGCGGCCTCGTGGCCACGTACACGAGCCAGACGAGGGAGAGCCCGACGCCGATCACGACCCCCGCGAGCACGCCCGCCGACAGGACGCCGACGATCGCCGCCATCGCGATCCAGAAGTCGAACGGCGCGACCCGGGCGAGGCGCCGAAGCTCGCCGACGTCGATCATCCCGAAGACGACCGCGTCGATGATCACCGCGCCGAGGACGGCCTTCGGCAGATGCGAGAAGACGGGCGCCAGCGCGATCAGCGTCAGGAGCACGAGCGCGCCCGTGGTCAGCGAGGCGACCGCGGTCCTCGCACCAGCCGCCTCGTTGAGCGAGCTCGCGGAGAGGCTCGTCGACACCGGCATTCCCTGGAAGACGCCGGCGCCGACGTTGGCCATCCCCTGCGCCACCGCCTCCTGGTCGACGTCGATCCGGTAGTGGTGACGCGAGGCGAACGCCCTCGCGTCGCCGGCCGTCTGCGAGAAGCCGATCAGGAGCAGTGCGACGGCCGCGATGGCGATCACCGCGTAGTGATGCTGGACGAGCGAAAGCGACGGCAGCTCGGGGCTGGGCAGCCCACGTGGAACGTGCCCGACGAGCGCGACCCCGTGCGCACCGAGGTCGAACGCGTAAGAAACGACCAGGCCGGCGACGACGAGGACCAGCGCACCGGGCACCGCAGGCGCCGTGAAGCGCAGCGCGAGGATGAGGACCAGCGACCCGACGCCGACTGCGAGCGTCGTCCAGTGCACGTCGCCGAGCGACTGGAACCACGTCGCGAGCTCGCGCCACGCGCTGTCGCCCGACGACGACGTCCCGGTGAGCTTCGGCAGCTCGCCGATCACCACGTCGACGGCCGCACCGGCGAGGAAGCCGGTGATCACCGCCTTCGACAGGAAGTGCGCGATCCAGCCGAGCCGGAAGAACGCGAAGAGGAGGAACAGGAGCCCGGTGGCGAGCGTGATCGCCGCCACGAGCTGCGCCGACTCCTTCCCCGCCAGCCCGGTGACGAGGACCGCGCCGCCGGCGACCGCCGCGAGCGACGAGCTCGGCCCCGTCGAGATCTGGCGCGAGGTTCCGAACAGCGCATAGATGATCGCGCCCGCGGCCGCCGCGTACAGGCCGTTCTGGAGTGGCACGCCGGCGATGCCCGCGTAGCCGAGGTTCTTCGGCACGACGAGCGCCGTAACGGCAAGACCGGCCGCCAGATCGCCGCGCAGCCACCGCCGCTCGTAGCGCGGCAGCCAGCCCACGATCGGCAGCAGGCGCGAGAGGCGCGGCCCGGTCGGCATGCGCGGACAATGATGTTTGCGGCCGACTGGCGCAATCGCCATGCTCCCGCCTCATGGCCGAGGCAGCGTCGACGGAGGTGACCGAGGAGTCGGGCGGCGACCAGACGCTCGCGATCCTGCTCGCGATGGCGATGTTCGTGCTCGTCGTCGACACGTCGCTGATGAACGTCTCGATCTCGGCAGTCGTGCACGACCTCGACACGACCGCCAGCGGCGTCCAGTCGGCGATCGCGCTCGAGGCACTCGTCTCGGCCGCGTTCATCCTGATCGGGAGCAAGATCGGCGACCTGATCGGCCGCAAACGCGCTTACGTGCTCGGCCTGCTCGGGTACGCGGCCGGCGCGCTCTCGATGACGCTGGCGCAGAGCCTGCTGCCGATCGTCATCCTCTGGGCGGTCATCGGCGGGCTCGGCGCGTCGCTCTTGCTGCCCGCGATGCAGTCGCTGATCCACGGCAACTTCGAGGGGGCGATGCAGCGAAAGGCGTACGCGCTCGTGGGTGCGGCGGCGGCGATCGCGGCCGCGATCGGCCCGCTCGTCGGCGGCTTCATCACGACGTATCTGTCGTGGCGTGTCGCATTCGCGGGAGAGGTGGTGATCATCGCGATCGTTCTCGTGGGCAGCAGGCGCGTCCACGACGTCCCGTACACCGGCGATCGGCGGGTCGATGTGGTCGGCGCGATTCTTTCGGCGCTCGGGATGGGCGGCGTCGTGCTCGGGATCCTGGTCTGGGAGGAGGGCGGCGAGGCGGTCGTCGCGCTGATCGCCGTCGGGCTCGTCGCGCTCGGATCGCTGGCATGGTGGCTCGTGAAACGCAAGCGAGAGGGCAAGCCTGCACTGATCGACGCGGGGCTGTTCAGGTCGAAGTACTTCCGCCTCGGGATCTCGTCGCAGACGTTGCAGCAGATCGCGCTGGGCGGGCTGATGATCGTGCTGCCGATGTTCTTGCAGATGGTGCTCGAGTACAACGCGATGGAGGCCGGGCTGTCACTCGCGCCGCTGTCGCTGAGCATGTTCGGTGTCGCGCTGGTCGCCGGGAAGAAGGCCGGGAAGCGCAGCCCGAGCAGGATCATCCGCGCGGGCTTTCTGCTGCTCGCGGCGGGTGTCGCGATCCTGATTCCGATCATCTCCTGGGACGACTCGGGCTGGGCGATGGCGGTGCCGCTCGTGATCGCCGGCTCCGGTCTCGGGCTGCTCGTGTCGCAGCTCAACAACTACACGCTGGCGCCGATCGAGGAGGAGCGGGTCAGCGAGGCGGCGGGTGTGAATTCGGCGGGCGGGTCGTTCGGGCTCTCGTTCGGGCTCGCCTTTGCCGGCGCGATCATGCTCGGCTCGCTTTCGCTCATCTTCACCAACATGGCCAACTCGAGCGACGTGCTCTCCTCACGTCAGGCGGACAAGGTCTCGTCAGCGCTCGAGAAGAACGCGGAGCTGATGACGAACACCCGCCTCGAAGAGCTGCTCGTCGGCCAACCGCCCGCAGTCAAGGCCGAGATCATCCACATCAACACCGAGGCGCGGCCGAAAGCCCTCCAGATCTCGCTGCTCCTGCCGCTCATCGCAGCCCTCATCGGGCTGATCCTGGGTTTCCGAATGACGCGGCTTCCCGACCCGGAGCCCTCGGCCGCCGTCGAGGGACTGCTCGCCGGCTGAGTCAGACGCTCTTCGGAACGCTGCCGGTCGCCGCGAACGCGAAGCGCATCACCTTGTGCCCGAAGTCGGCGGTCGGCGCGAACATGCACGGGCAGCCGCCGTCGATGACGGCAATGCCCTGTCGGCGGCCGTAGTCGGTCGCGCTCGCCGAAACGCTGCCGGCACCCGGCCCGCGGTGCATCCAGACGTGGCGGATCCCGAGCTCGGCGCACTCCCGCATCGTTTCGAGTGCGGTCTCCGGCCGCGTCCCGATCACAACGGCCTCGACACCGCCGGGAATGGCGCGAAGGTCGTGGTAGGACGCATCGCCCTCGACCTCGTCCGCATTCGGGTTCACCGCGAACACCTCGTACCCGCGATCGCGGAGACGCCGGTAGACGACGTTGCTCCCATGGCCGGCGGCGGTACGCGAGACGCCGGTCACGGCGACGCGCCTGTGCGCCAGGAACTCCGACGCGGCCTGCTTGATCGGTGTCATGCGGCGAGGATCGCGCCCGCCGCCCGAGCCCGCATCGGGCAAACGTGCAGCCGGCGCGCGGGAAACCCCGGATCTCAGCCGGCGATCGAAGGCGCCTTGCCGTACTCCTCGTCGGTGACGTGCTCGCCCCAGGTGGCGGTGGTGCCCGCATCGTCGACCTCGAGCATCGCGACGTGCACCATGAAACGTTCGGCCGCCGCACCGTGCCAGTGCTCCTCGCCCGGCTCGAAGAAGACGCGATCGCCCGGGCGGATCATCTCGACCGGCCCGCCGCGCCTCTGGCACAGGCCGACGCCTTCGACGACCCAGATCGTCTGGCCGTTCGGATGCGTGTGCCAGGCCGTTCGGGCACCGGGCGTGAAGTGCACGCAGCTCGCGCTGACCCTCGAGGCCGCCGACGGCGCCGCGACCTGATCGATGTACACCGAGCCGGTGAACCAGTCCTCAGGCCCCGCCGAGGTGGCGAGGCTGTTCCTCGTGATCTCCATGCATGGCCTCCTGGTCCGGGATCAGTCGACGGTCGACTTGATCATCACGGGGCGGCTGTCCTTGCCGTCGATCTCGTAGTACACCCCCGGGAAGGTCTCGAACGCCCCGCTGATGTTGTGGTGCAGGTGCGACTCGTTGAACGTGAGTGCGCCCCAGCCGGAGTCCACGACGTCGAAGACGGCGCCGCCGCCCTCTCTCGCGGTATTCCCCTGCAGCACGGTGCCCGCGATCAGGAGGTTGTTGTTCTTGCCGTCGAGGTAGATCGCGCCGCCGCTGCCGCCGCCCGGTGTGCCGCTCGCGGCCGGGTTGGCGCCCCAGCCGATCGCCTTGTTGTCGATGAACCGGCTGTTGAGCACGTTCCACTGGACCTGGATGCTGCTCAGGGCTCCGCCGTTCGAGCAGCGGCCGCCGGTGAAGGTGTCGTTCGTGATGTAGACCGGTCGGTTCTCGTACTGCGCGAGGGCGCGGATCGCTCCGCCGCCGAGATCGGGGCCGTTCGCATAGCAACGGTTGTCGATGAACCGCGAGTTGACGGCCCTGAATTGGCCGCCCTCGACGTAGATCGCACCGCCGCCGTCGACCCCTCCGTACCAGCAGCTCGGGGTGTTGTCGGTGCAGGTCGCCTGGGGCGTGCCGTCGTAGCCGTCACGGAAGGTGATGTTCTGCACGACGATCTGCGGATACGGCTGGTTGACGCAGTCGTCGGTCGACCAGTGGCCCGCGCACGTGTCGGAGAAGAGGATCCGGCGCTTGCCGCCGCCGCTCAGCGTGATCAGGCCGCCCCCGTCGAGCACGACCAGCCGGCGCGAGTTGATCACGCCGGCGGTCGACGCCATCACGATCGTGACGGGCTTGGGCCCGCAGTTGAACGTGATGATGCCGCCCGCGGCAACCGCGTGCACGACGGCGGCCGATGTGCAGCTCGCCGGGCGGCCGTTGCCGATCACGTGGTCCGGATGGCTCGTCGCGACCGCCCTGCCGGCGGCCGGTACCGGGTAATGGCCGTCGGGGTTGCCGAAGTTCGGCGGCAGCGGCGCCGCCGCGCGCGACATCCCGCCGTGCACGACTGCCAGCGCACATGCCGCGCCGGCGACGGCGATAAGGACCCGTGGCACGCGCTCGATGCTAGTGCGGATGCCGGAGGTCCCTGGGCGCCCTCAGAACGAAAGAAGCCCCTCACGGGGCTTCCTCTTCCGAGTAGCGGGGGCAGGATTTGAACCTGCGACCTCCGGGTTATGAGCCCGGCGAGCTACCTGACTGCTCCACCCCGCGTCGCACATCGAGCATACCATCGATCCAGTGCCGTTCTGGCTCTGGATCGCCGTTCCGCCGGTCGCCGCGGTCGTGCCGACGAGATGACGCGCGTCGCCGCCATCGACCTCGGCAGCAACGCGACGCGGCTGCTCGTTGCCGACGTCGCCGGCGGCGAGACCACGGAGCTCGTGCGCCGGACGCGCATCACGCGGCTCGCGGAGGGCGTCGATGAGCGGGGGCGGCTCCTCCCGCTTCCGATCGCTCGTGTGCGCAACGTGCTCGCGGACTTCCGGCGCGAGGCAGAGGCGCTCGGCGCGGAGCGGATCCTCGCGGTCGCGACGAGCGCGTTCCGCGACGCGGAGAACGGTGAGGCCTTCCTCGGCGAGATCGAATGGTCGTACGGGTTCACGACCCGTCTGCTGAGCGGCGACGAGGAGGCGGCGATGTCGCTGCGCGGGGTCGGGCCGCTCGACCAGGGCGCGCTGATGACGGACATCGGCGGCGGCTCGACCGAGATTGCCTGCGAGGGCTTCCGGCACAGCCTGCAGATCGGCTGCGTGCGGCTGACGGAGCGGTACGGCCCGGATCTCGAGGCAGCAGCCGCGGCGGTGCGTGCGGCGCTCCCCGCTCCGCCCTTCCCCGTGCGGACGCTCGTCGGGGTCGACGGGACGACCGCCGAGCTCGTCGCGCTCCGCGGCGGCGGCGCGCTCGGGCAGGAGGACGTCGAAGCGGAGCTCGGCAGGCTCGCATCCTGCTCGGACGAGGAGCGGCGTGGGCTGCTCTTCGAGCCTGACCGCAGCGGGGTGATCGTGATGGGTGCGCTGATCCTGCGGGAACTGGTGCGCGGCCTCGGCGCGTCGCGCGTCGAGGCAGGCGCCGGCGACGTCCTGAATGCGGCGGTCGTCGAAGCCGCGGCGCTCGAGCCGCAGCCGGAGGGCGCCGCCCCGGCCGGCGCCCACACCTGCTGTTGAGCCCCGGGGCCAGGCACCAGCGTGTCGGCCCAGCGCGAGGCCCGGCCCGGAGCCGCCCCGAAAGGCCACGATCGGGCTCACGTGTCCGTCCCCGACGCGGCCGTTTCGGCCGGCATCCCACCGGCCGACCTGCGATCGACGCTCGAGCGCCGCCTTCGTCGAACCCAGCTCGCACGCCTGCCCTCCCGGCACCTCCGCGTGCGCCGTGCCGGCTCAGCGTGGCGGGAGGTCCGCCCCCGGCGCAAGCCCTGTGGACGAGAAGTCCCTCTTTCGTTACGACCCCCTCAACGGTGCCTGGCCCCAGCCACGGGAAGAAACTTGTGGGCGCAAGCGTTACTGCTAACATCGTTGCGCAATCAAGCTTCTAGGAGGAAACACCCCATGAGCATCACCGCAGAGACCACCACCGTCCCGACCGGCACCTGGAACGCCGACACGGTCCACTCCAGCGTCACGTTCGAGGTCCCGTACGCCGTCGCGACCTTCAGCGGCTCGGTCACCGACTTCGATGCCGCCCTCGCCGACGGCCGCCTCACCGGCGCCGCCCGCATCGGCAGCATCACCGTCAAGGACGAGAACCTCGAGGCCCACCTGCTCTCGCCGGAGTTCTTCGACGCCGAGCGCCACCCCGAGGTCGGGTTCACCACCGACACGATCCGCCGGAACGGCGACGCGGTCGAGGTCGAGGGCGAGATCACCATCAAGGGGATCACGAAGCCCGCGACGCTCCGCGGCACGATCGTCGGCCCGAGCGTCGATCACTTCGGCAAGAATCGCGTCGGACTGAGCCTCGAGACGACTGTCGACCGGACGGACTTCGACATCAACTGGAACATGCCGCTCCCCAACGGCGAGCCCGCACTTGCCAACGAGGTCACCCTCAAGGCCGACCTCACCCTGGTGGGCCAGGACTCCTGAGTGAACGTCCTCGCGATCAGCGGCTCCCTGCGCCGCGACTCGAACAACACGCGCCTCCTCCGCACGCTGCGCGAGGAGGCGCCCGAGGGCGTCGAGCTCGTGATCTGGGACGGGCTCCGGGAGATCCCGCCGTACGACGCCGACGAAGACGGCGTCCCCGGCCCGCCCGAGGTCGAGGCGTTCCGCCGCCTCGTGCGCGAGTCGGACGCCGTCGTGTTCGCGACCCCCGAGTACAACTCGTCGATCCCCGGCACGCTCAAGAACGCGCTCGACTGGGGATCGCGTCCGCTCGCCACGAACGCGTTCCGGAACAAGCCTGTCGCCGTCATCGCATCGAGTGCCGGCGCGTTCGGGGCGGTCTGGGCCGCCGCAGAGCTCCGCAAGGTGCTCGCCGCGATGGGCTCCCGCGTCGCCGAGCTCGAACTCGCCATCGGCCATGCACAGGAGAAGTTCGACGACGAGGGCCGCCTCGTGGACGACGACGTCCGCGAGGGCCTCCGCGATGCGCTCGCCGCGCTGATCGCCGAGACGACGCCGAACCTGCAGGCGGCGTAGAACCTCAGACGTCGTCGAGAGGCGGATCGTCCTCGGCCAGCCGGCGCTGGACGACGGCGCGGGCGAGCACACCGACGAGCCGACCGTCCTCCACCACCGGCACGCGCTCGAAGTCGTGCTCCTCGACGAACGAAAAAGCATCGGTCAGCGGCGTCGTCGACTCGATCGTGGCGTTCGGCGGCTCGGCGATCGCACCGAGCAGCGTCGACCCCGGGTCGCGCCCGGCGGCCACCACCTCGCGGACGAGCGTCTTGCGGGTCACCACCCCGACGAGACGGCCGTCGTCGTCGCAGACGAACACCGCCCGCACCTCCGGCCGGGCCAGCGCCTCCCCCGCCTCGCGGGCGCTCCGGCCGGCGCTCAGGGCGAGCGGATCGGCCACCATCGCGTCGCGCGCAAGATCCACCGGCAAATCTTAGTGACGGCCCGGGAAAAACAAGCCCGGCAGGAGGCCGGGGAGATCGTTCTGCAGGATGACGCCGACGTCGCCTGAAGGGACGACGCAGTTCGTAAGCCGGGCGAGTTACCTTCCGCATGTGACCTGGCACCGCGCGTGGGCCCGGCTGCGTCGCGACGCCGTCGACGCCCTGATCCTCGCGCTCGCGGTGGCGGTCGAGGTCGAGGTGCTGGCCAAGGGAGACGACCTCGACCTGGCGCTCCTCGCGCCGCTCTCCCTGTTCTTCGTCCTCCCGCTGCTCTTCCGGCGCCGCTACCCCCTCCTCGCGCCGTGCATCTCGCTCGTCGCCTTCGCGATCGCGGCGACCTTCGACCCGAACGGCCTCGAGCGGATCGACACCGGGGCGCTCGCCGGGATCGCCGTGATGATCGCGCTCGGCGCGATCCGGGACCGCGAGGGAGCGTTCGTCGGCCTTGCGCTCGGCATGACGACCGGGATCTACGTCCAGTCGCGCTTCGCCGACACGACGACGAGCGACATCGTGGGCGCGGCGATCTTCTATGCCGGTGGATGGTTCGCCGGCCGCGCGCTGGCGACGCGCGCCGAGCGGATCCGCATCCTCCGCGCGCGCGTCGAGGAGGCGGAACAGGCCCGGGCCGTCGTCGCCGAGCGCGCCGCCGCCGAGGAGCGCGCGCGAATCGCGAGCGAGCTGCACGACGTCGTCGCGCACTCCGTCTCGGTGATGGTCGTGCAGTCGTCCGGCGTCAGGCGCCTCCTCCGCGAGGACCAGCATCGCGAGCGCGACGCGCTGCTGTCGGTCGAGCAGATCGGACGGCAGGCGCTGACCGAGATGCGTCGTATGTTGGGCGTGATGCGGCCCGGCGACGAAGCCCCGGCAGCGCTCGCCCCGCAGCCCGGGCTGCAGCACCTCGACCACCTCATCGCCCAGGTCGTCGAAGCCGGGCTCCCCGTCACGCTGCGCGTCGAGGGCGAGCGGACGCCGCTCCCGCCGGGCGTCGACCTCTCGGCGTACCGCATCGTCCAGGAAGGGCTGACGAACGCGCTCAAGCACGCGCCGGGCTCCCACGCGGAGGTCATCATCCGTTTCCTGGACAACAAGGTGAATCTCGAGATCGCGGACGACGGCAACGAGGCGAGCATCGAGGACGGCCTCGGGCACGGCCTCGTCGGCATGCGCGAGCGCGTCGCGCTGTACGGCGGAACGCTCGAGGCCGGCCCTCGCGAGGGCGGCGGGTACGTCCTGCGCGCCGAGCTGCCCGTCGAGGCGGCGTCGGCATGATCCGGATCCTGCTGGTCGACGACCAGGCGCTCGTCCGCGCCGGGTTCAGGATGATCCTCGACGCGGAGCCGCAGATGGAGGTCGTCGGCGAGGCGGGAGACGGTCGCGAGGCGATCGACCAGGTGCGGACGCTCGCGCCCGACGTCGTGCTGATGGACATCCGCATGCCAGAGCTCGACGGGCTCGAGGCGACCCGCCGGATCCTCGACGAGGGCGGCGAGAACGCACCGAAGATCCTGATGCTGACCACGTTCGACCTCGACGAGTACGTCTACGAGGCGCTGCGGGCCGGCGCGAGCGGCTTCCTGCTCAAGGACACGCCGCCCGAGCAGCTCGTTGCCGCGATCGAGGTGATCTCGCAGGGCGACGCGCTGCTCGCACCGACGATCACGCGTCGCGTGATCTCGGAGTTCGTGAAAGGCACGGGGCCGAAGCCGCGCGCGCAGTTCCCGCGGCTCGAGGACCTGACCGCGCGGGAGCGTGAGGTGCTCATGCTGATCGCACGCGGGCTCTCGAACGCCGAGATCGCGAAGACCCTGTTCGTCTCCGAGACGACCGTGAAGACCCACGTCGCGCGGATCCTGATGAAGCTCAACCTGCGCGACCGCGTCCAGGCCGTGGTGCTCGCCTACGAGTCGGGCACCGTCCAGCCGGGCGACAACGTCGACTAGCAGCGCCACGGGGGTCGTCCCACGGAACGACCCCAACATCACCCGCCCTGCCGACACGAGATCGACCTCCAGGGCGACGACGCGCGTCGCCCGGAGGCCGAGACTCCCTGACGACACCACTCGACAGGAAGGCGCTCACCATGATTCGTGCAGGAGAAACGCTCGTCAACCCCGTCACCGGCGAGCGGCTCGTCTTCGAGCTCACCTCGCACGACACCGATGGCGAGTACACCCGCTTCGAGACGATCGTCGAGCCGGGCGGCAAGGTCGCGTCGGCTCACGTCCACCCGCGCCAGACCGAGATCTTCACGGTCAACGGCGGCTCGCTCGGCCTGAAGAGCGGCCGCAAGAAGCTCGTCCTCGGTGAGGGCGAGTCGGTGCAGATCGACCCCGGCACCGCCCACCGCTTCTGGAACGCAGGCGACGACGTCCTGCGGTTCAGCGCCGAGGTTCGCCCGTCGCTCGAGTTCGAGTCCCTGATCGAGACGATGTTCGCGCTCGCCGCCGACGGGAAGACGAACCGCAAGGGCATGCCGAACCCGCTTCGTCTCGCAGTGATCGCCAAGCACCACTTCGACGTCGCCCGCCTGCCCGTCGTGCCGGACGTCCTCCAGCGTGCAGCGCTGGTTCCCGGCGCGATTCTCGGACGCGCTGTCGGCTACGGCCCCACGTACGAGACCGGCGCGGGCCTTCCCTCCACGGCCTGAGCCGTAGGCGCCCGGCGTGGCCGTCCCACGCCGGGCGCCGCCCGCTCACGCGCGCCGAAGCACGACGAGCGAGCGCGCCTCGACGACCACCGCGGCCCCGGGCGTCGTCCGGTCGGCGTCGAACCGGCCCGTGCGCAGCTCGAGCTTCCAGCGCAGGCCGAGCCGCCGCGCCGGGAGGCGGAACGTGACGTCGTCGAAGTACGCGTTGAAGAGCAGGAGGAACGAGTCGTCCCGGACCTCGTCGCCCGAGCGGGTCTCGGCCTGGAGCTCGTCGCCGTTCAGGAACACCCCGATCGCCCGCGCGTCGGTGTTGTCCCAGTCCTTGCGCGTCATCCTGCGGCCGTCCGGGCGCATCCACCAGACGTCCGGCAGCTGGTCGCCGCGCCCGTCGAAGAACTTCGTGCGCCGGAACACCGGATGCGCGCGCCGAAACTCGATCAGGCGCCGTGCGAACGTGAGCAGGTCCTCGTCGGCCGACTCCCAGTCGAACCACGAGATCTCGTTGTCCTGACACCAGGCGTTGTTGTTGCCGTGCTGGGTGCGTCCGATCTCGTCGCCGCCGAGCAGCATCGGCACGCCCTGCGACAGGAACAACGTCGCCAGGAAGTTCCGCTGCTGGCGGGCGCGGAGCGCGAGCACCTCGGGGTCGGTCGTCTCGCCTTCGACGCCGCAGTTCCAGGAGCGGTTGTCGTCGGAACCGTCCCGGTTCGACTCGCCGTTGTCCTCGTTGTGCTTGTCGTTGTAGGAAACGAGGTCGCGCAGCGTGAAGCCGTCGTGCGCGGTGACGAAGTTGATCGAGGCGAACGGGCGCCTGCCGTCGCGCTCGTAGAGGTCGGCCGACCCGCCGAAGCGCGACGCGAACTGCGCGAGCGACGCGCTCCCGCGCCAGAAGTCGCGCATCACGTCGCGGTAGATCCCGTTCCACTCCGACCAGAGGATCGGGAAGTTGCCGACCTGGTACCCGCCGGGCCCGACGTCCCACGGCTCGGCGATCAACTTCACCTGGGACAGGACCGGGTCCTGGTGGATGATGTCGAAGAAGGCCGACAGGCGGTCGACGTCGTAGAACTCGCGCGCGAGCGCAGAGGCCAGGTCGAAGCGGAAGCCGTCGACGTGGCACTCGATCACGAAGTAGCGAAGCGAATCCATGATCAGGCGCAGGACGCTCGGGTGGACCGGGTTCAGCGTGTTGCCGGTGCCGGTGTAGTCCATGTAGAAGCGCGGGTCGTCGGGCACGAGCCGGTAGTAGCTCGTGTTGTCGACGCCGCGCAGGCTGAGCATCGGCCCGAGGTGGTTGCCCTCTGCGGTGTGGTTGTAGACGACGTCGAGGATCACCTCGATTCCGGCACGGTGGAGCGCCTTCACCATCCCCTTGAACTCGCGCACCTGGTCGGTCGTGGCGGCGTAGAGCGAGTGCGGCGCGAAGTAGCCGATCGTCGAGTAGCCCCAGTAGTTCGTCAGGCCACGCTCGTGCAGGAACCCCTCGTCGGCGATGTGATGGACCGGCAGGAGCTCGACGGCCGTCACGCCGAGCGACTTGAGGTAGGCGATCGCGCCCTCGCTGGCGAGCCCGCCGTAGGACCCGCGCAGGTCCTCGCGCACGTCGTCGCGCACCTTGGTGAAGCCGCGCACGTGTGTCTCGTAGATCACGGTCTCCTGCCACGGCGTGCGCGGCCGGACCCAGTCGTCGTTCTCCCAGTCGAAGGTCGAGTCGACGACGAGCGACTTCGGGATCGCCGGCGCGCTGTCCGACTCGTCGATCGTGAGGTCGGCGTCCGCGTCGCCCGAGGGCAGGTACGGCAGCGTGTTGGCGGCGTCCCACTGAACGGCGCCCTCGATCGCCTTCGCGTACGGGTCGATCACCAGCTTTGCGGGGTTGAAGCGCAGGCCGGTCGCGGGATCGTACTGCCCGTGCACGCGGTAGCCGTAGCGCTGGCCCGGGCCGACACCGGGGAGGTAGCAGTGCCAGTTGAACGCCGTCCGCTCCTCGACGGGGATGCGCTCCTCGTTGCCGTCGTCGTCGAACAGGCAGAGCTCGACGCGCTCGGCGTTCTCGGAGAAGAGCGAGAAATTGGTGCCGTGACCGTCCCAGCTCTGTCCCAGCGGAAACGGGTCTCCCGGCCAGACCGCGCGGCTCATGTCGGGTCACGCTACCCGGGGCGAAGCCAGACGACCCCGAGTGGCGGCAGCGTCAGCTCCGCCGAGTACGGCTGGCCGTGCCAGCCGCGCTCCTCCGCCTCGACCGCGCCCAGGTTGCCGACGCCCCCGCCGCCGTAGTAGGCCGAGTCGGTGTTCAGAACCTCGAGCCACGAGCCGGCCGACGGCAGCCCTACGCGGTAGCCGTCGCGCGGCACCGGCGACAGGTTCGCGACGCAGACCAGCTTGCGCGTTCCCTCCCGCGAAATCCTGATCCACGCGAGGGCGTTGCTCATCGCGTCGTTGGGCTCGAGCCAGAGGAATCCCTCGTGCGAGAAGTCGACCTCCCACAACGCAGGCTCGTCGCGGTAGACGCGGTTGAGATCGCGGACGAGATCGCGCACGCCGGCGTGCTCGTCGTGCTCGAGCAGGCCCCACGGCAGCTCCGCCGTCTCGCTCCACTCCCACGGCGTCGCGAGCTCGCCGCCCATGAACAGCAGCTTCTTGCCGGGATGCGCCCACATGTAGCCGTACAGAGCGCGCAGGTTCGCGAGCTGCTGCCAGCGGTCGCCCGGCATCTTCTGCAGCAGCGAGCCCTTGCCGTGCACGACCTCGTCGTGCGAGAGCGGCAGCACGAAGTTCTCGTTCCACGCGTAGACGAGCGAGAACGTGAGCTCGTGGTGGTGGAAGCGGCGGTGCACCGGCTCATGCGCGAAGTAGCCGAGCGTGTCGTTCATCCAGCCGAGGTTCCATTTGAACCCGAACCCGAGCCCGCCGACGTACGTCGGCCGCGAGACGGCCGGCCACGCCGTCGACTCCTCCGCCACCGAGATCACGCCGGGCTCGCGGGCATGCACGAGCTCGTTCAGGTCCTTGAGGAATGCCACCGCCTCGAGGTCCTCGCGCCCGCCGAAGCGGTTCGGCACCCAGCCGCCCGCCGGCCGCGAGTAGTCGAGGTAGAGCATCGAGGCGACGGCGTCGACGCGAAGCCCGTCGGCGTGATACTCGCGCAGCCAGAAGAGCGCGTTGGCGAGCAGGAAGTTCTGCACCTCCGTGCGACCGAGGTTGAAGACGAGCGTCCCCCAGTCCGGATGCGCGCCGCGCCGCGGATCGGCGTGCTCGTAGAGCGCGGTCCCGTCGAAACGCACGAGCGCCCAGTCGTCGCGCGGGAAGTGGGCCGGAACCCAGTCGAGGATCACGCCGATCCCGTCGCGGTGCAAGCGATCGACGAAATAGCGGAAGTCGTCCGGCGTGCCCATCGTCGAGAGCGGCGCGTAGTAACCGGTCACCTGGTAGCCCCACGAGCCCGAGAACGGGTGATGCATGACGGGCATCAACTCGACATGCGTGAAGCCGAGGTCGCGCACGTACGGCGCGAGCTGGTCGGCGAGCTCTCGCCAGCCGAGGCCGTGCCGCCACGACGGCGCGTGCACCTCGTAGATCGCGAGCGGCCGGTCGAGCGGCAGCGAGTCCCGGCGCGCATCGATCCACTCCTCGTCGCCCCAGTCGTACGCGGGCTCGAACACGACCGACGCCGTCCGCGGCGGCTCCTCGGCGCGGAAGGCGACCGGGTCGGCCTTCTCGCGCCCATCGATCTCGTACTTGTAGCGCTGCCCGAGCCCGGCGCCGTCGACGACGCCCTCCCAGATGCCGGTCTCCTCGACGGGTGCGAGCGCGTCGGCGCCCGCGTCCCAGTCGTTGAAGTCGCCGACGACACTCACATGGCTCGCGTTCGGCGCCCACACCGCGAACCGGACGCCGCCGTCGACGAGGTGCGCGCCGAGCTTCTCCCACAGTTGCTCGTGGCGGCCGGCCCGCGCCAGCCACACATCCAGCTCACCGAAGGCGGACGTCATACCGGCACTTCCGCGTCGAGCAGGCGCACGATCCCGGCAACGGGGATCGGCAGCCAGTCGGGGCGGTTGTTCAGCTCGTAGCGCAGCTCGTACACGGCCTTCTCGAGCTCGAAGACCTGGAGCAGCTTGTCCATCGCCGTGCCCGACGGGATCAGCGACGGGTCGACGGTCGCCCGGTAGCCGTCGAGGAACGACTCGCGCGCCCGCTCCTCCCAGTCCGGCGCCGGCGCGACGCCCCTGAGCATCGGCGCCGCGGAGGCGACGTAGGCGAACGACCGGAGCATCCCTGCGACGTCGCGCAGCGGGCTGCGCTTGCGGCGCCGCTCGGGCAGCGACCTGGCGGGCTCGCCCTCGAAGTCGATCAGGATCCACCCGCGCGGGGTGTGCAATGCCTGGCCGAGGTGGAAGTCGCCGTGATGGCGGATCACGCGCCCGACGCCGCCGAGGTTCGTCAACAGACGCAGCCGCTCGCGCACCTCCTCCCCGCGCCCGAGCAGCGGCTCGAGCTCGGGGTCGTCGTCGGGGAGGTCGAGGAAGATCGCCTCGATCTCCTCGTCGACCGTCGCGGTCAGGAGGCCGAGCGACTCGGCCGACGTCTGTTCGGGCGCAAAGCTCGGATCGGTGGAGTCCGACCCGAGCACCGTGTGCAGCTCGCCCGTCACCTCGCCGAGCCGCTCGAGCTCGTAGAGGAACCACTCGGTCCGGTCGAGGACGGCGTCGAGCGCGAGCTCCCAGCCATCGAGCCCGTCGGGGACGAACTGCTGGAGGATCCCCAGCGTCGACTCCATCGGACGACCGACGTACTGGTACCAGCCGGCGAGCTGCGGGATGTGCTCGAAGCCGTGCTCGGTCAGGAAGCGGAGCAGCTCGAGCTCCGGGTTCACGCCCGGCTCGAGCCGGCGGAAGACCTTGAGGATCAGCTGGTCGTCGAGCACGACGGACGAGTTCGACTGCTCGACGCCGATCTGGCGGGTCACCGTCACGTCGTCGGGGACGCCCGCGAAGGACGCCGGCACGGGAATCAGCTCGACCGTCCCTTCCTGCCCCTGCAGCGAGGTGCCGCTCCGGATCAGGCGGACGAGCGCGGTCGCGGCCTCGGGCTCGGAGAGCACGTCGAGCCCGTCCCCGCGGAGCAGCTGGTACGTGTCGTGTGTGCCGGTGTCGAAGCGGATCTCGACGATCAGCAGCTCCAGCTCGGTGTCGCCGCCGCCGAACGAGGCCCGGTCGACGACGCTCGCCTGCACGACATCACGCGTCTTCGACCCGAACCAGCGCTGGCCGGTGACGAACTCGACGAGGTCCTGCCCTCCAGGCGTCATGACTCGTCCTTCCTCAACTGGAACCAGAAAAACCCCCGCGGCGCGAACGTGAGCAGGTACGGCAGCTCGCCGATCGGCGGGAAACGCGTCCGCCCGAACATCTCCTCGGGCACCATCCCCTCCCATCGCGAGAGATCGAGCTGGGCCGCCTGCGCCGACCGCGCCAGGTTGTGCACGCAGATGATTGTGTCGTCCTCATATTGGCGGACGTGGGCGAAGATCCGCGGATTGTCCGGTCGAAGCGCCTCGTACGAGCCGATCCCGAACACCGGATGATCCTTCCGCAGCGCGATCATGCGGTGAATCCAGCGCAGGAGTGAGTTCGGCTGGCGCAGCTGCGCCTCGACGTTCACGGCCTGGAACCCGTACACCGGGTCCATCAGCGGCGGCAGGTAGAGCTGCGCGAAGTCGGCCCGGCTGAACCCGGCATTGCGGTCGCCGGTCCACTGCATCGGCGTCCGGACGCCGTCACGGTCGCCGAGGAAGATGTTGTCGCCCATCCCGATCTCGTCGCCGTAGTAGAGGACGGGCGATCCCGGGAGCGAGAACAGCATCGCGTGGAGCAGCTGGATCTCGTCGCGGCCGTTGTCGAGCAGCGGCGCGAGGCGGCGGCGGATGCCGAGGTTCAGCTTCATCCTCGGGTCCTTCGCGTACTCCTCGTACATGTAGTCGCGCTCCTCGTCCGTCACCATCTCGAGCGTCAGCTCGTCGTGGTTGCGAAGGAACAACCCCCACTGCGCGTTCCCGGGGATCGACGGCGTGTTCTCGAGCACCTCGACGATCGGCAGCGCGTCCTCGCGACGGACGGCCATGAACATGCGCGGCATCACCGGGAAGTGGAATGCCATGTGGCATTCATCGCCGGCCCCGTTGCCGAAGTACTGGACGACGTCGTCCGGCCACTGGTTCGCCTCGGCGAGCAGGACGCGGTCGGCGTAGAGCGAGTCGATCTCGGCGCGGACGCGCTTCAGGAAGTCGTGCGTCTCCGGCAGGTTCTCGCCGTTCGTCCCGTCGCGCTCGTAGAGGTAGGGCACTGCGTCGAGGCGGAAGCCGTCGAGGCCGAGGTCGAGCCAGAAGCGCAGCACGTCCAGCATCTGCTCCTGGACGGCCGGGTTGTCGTAGTTCAGGTCGGGCTGGTGCGAGAAGAAGCGGTGCCAGTAGTACTGCCCGCGAACCGCGTCCCAGCTCCAGTTCGACGGCTCGGTGTCGACGAAGATCACACGCGCCTCGCTCCAGCGCGAGTCGTCGTCTGCCCACACGTACCAGTCGCCGTATGGGCCGGTCGGATCGGTGCGGCTCGCCTGGAACCACGGGTGGTCGGACGAGGTGTGGTTCATCACGAGGTCGGCGATCACGCGCAGGCCGCGCTGGTGCGCCTGGTCGACGAACGTGCGGAAGTCCTCGATCGTGCCGTAGTCCGGGTGGACGCCGAAGAAGTCCGCGATGTCGTAGCCGCCGTCGCGCAGCGGGCTCGGGTAGGCCGGCAGCAGCCAGATGCAGTCGACGCCGAGCCACTGCAGATAGTCGAGCTTGTCGGTGAGGCCGCGGAAGTCGCCGGAGCCGTCGTCGTTCGCGTCGAAGAAGCCGCGCAGGTGGATCTCGTAGAACACCGCCGTCTTGAACCACAGCGGGTCGCGCTCGAACCACTGGCCCGCTTCGCTCATACAATCACCTCGAGCACGTGGCTCCGGCCGGGGCCGAGGCCGACGTAGTTGCGGCCGGCGCGCCACACGAACATGTCGCCGCTCAAGAGATCGCGCACCTCGAACGCCGGCGGCAGCCCGAGCGACACGGGCACGACGCAGACGCCCTCCCGATCGATGAACGGGTCGAGGTTGACGACGCAGATCACGCGGTCGCTCTTCGCGTACGCGATCAGCTGATCGTTCTCCGTCTCGAGCCACCGGAGGTTGTCGACGTGCTGCAGCGCCGGCTGCGCACGCCGGATCGCGTTCAACCGGGCGATCGTCGGGAGCAGCGGCCCGTCGAGCGTTCGCTCCTTGATCTCGTACTTCTCCGAGTCGACGTACTCCTCGGAGCCCGGTGCCACGGCGACGTTCTCGAAGCTCTCGAACCCGGAGTAGATCCCGTAGGACGGCGAGATCGTCGCGGCGAGCACGAGCCGGGCCTCGAAGGCCGGCGGGCCGCCGCGCTGCAGGTACTCGTGGAGGATGTCCGGCGTGTTGACGAACGCGTTGGAGCGGTAGAACGGCGCCCAGTCGATCAGCTCCTGGACGTACTCCTGCAGCTCCTGCTTCGCGTTCTTCCACGTGAAGTACGTGTAGCTCTGCGCGAAACCGCTCTTCGCCAGCGCGGTCATCTTCGCGGGCCGCGTGAACGCCTCGGAGAGGAAGATCACCTCCGGGCAATCCGCGCGGACCTCGGCGATCAGCCACTCCCAGAACGCGAACGGCTTCGTGTGCGGGTTGTCGACGCGGAACGCGCGCACCCCCTTGTCGACCCAGAAGAGCACGACGTCTCGCAGCGCCTCCCAGAGATCGCGCCAGTCCTCCGAGTCGAAGTTCACGTTGTAGATGTCCTGGTAGCGCTTCGGCGGGTTCTCGGCGTACTTGAGCGTGCCGTCGGGGCGGCGGTTGAACCACTCGGGATGACGGCTGAGCCACGGATGGTCGGGTGAGCATTGGATGGCGAAGTCGAGCGCGATCTCGATGCCCGCCTTGTGGGACGCGGCGATCATCGCGTCGAAGTCCTTCCACGTGCCGAGCGACGGATCGATCGCGTCGTGGCCGCCGAGCTTGGAGCCGATCGCCCACGGCGACCCTGGATCGTCGGGCCCCGCCTTGAGCGAGTTGTTGCGCCCCTTCCGGTTCGTGACGCCGATCGGATGCACCGGCGGGAGGTAGACCACGTCGAAGCCGAGCTCGGCGAGCTCGGGCAGCACGGCCGCCACCCCCTTGAAGCCGCCCCACGACCGCGGGAAGAGCTCGTACCACGCGCCGAAGCGCCCGAGCTCGCGGTCGACGTCGACGCCGTGCGCGGCCGAGACCACCTCGCCGGTTCGAACCTCGCCGCCTGCCGCGAGCCCCTGCGCAACGGTGAGCGACCGGAGGCCGAGCAGGGCGGCGCCCTCGGCGAGCTCGCCGTCGAGGTCGAGCTGGCCGCCCTCGACCTTGCGCCGCAGCTCGTACTGCCAGGTGGCGAGGCGGTCGACCCACGCCGCGATCGTGAACGTCCAGCGGCCGGGCCGGTCGACGACGAACGACCCGCCGAAGCGGTCGTTGCCGAGATCGATCAGCAGCTCCTCGCGCGCCTTGCCCTTCGGCGGGCGCGCCCGCACGGCCGCGCGGACGATGTCGTGGCCGTCGACGAAGACGGTCGCGTAGACGTCGACGCGCTCGCCGACCGTGCACTTGACGGGGTAGCGCCCGCAGTCGACCTCGGGCTCGATCGCCTGGATCTGGATCCGGGGCGGTGGCTTCGTTGTCTTCGGCAGGGACACCAGGCGTGAGATTCTCGCGTGAATGCGACTCGAACGTGCCTCCGGCATCCTGCTGCATCCGACGTCGCTGCCGAACGGGGTACCCGATCACCACGCCTACCGCTTCGTCGACTGGCTGCACGCGGCGGGGCAGCGCTGGTGGCAGGTGCTCCCGCTCGGGCCCACCGACCACACCGGGTCGCCCTACATGTCGCCGTCGGTGTTCGCCGGCTCGCCCGAGCTCGTGGCCGACCCCACGAGCCTCGTCACCCCCGGCGAGCGGGACGCCTTCCGGGCCGCGAACGCGTACTGGATCGGCGACTGGCTGGCGTACGGCGGCGACCTCGACCAGCAGATCCGCTTCGAGCGCGAGTGGCGCTCGCTGCGCGCGTATGCCGCGGCGCGCGGCATCCGGATCGTCGGGGACATCCCGATCTACGCCGGCTGGGACGGAGCCGACCAGCGCGCCCATCCCGAGCTGTTCCTGCGCGACGCGATCGCAGGGGTCCCCCCCGACGCGTTCTCGGCGACGGGCCAGCTGTGGAAGAACCCGCTCTACGACTGGGCCGCCCTGCGCCTGGACGGCTACCGCTGGTGGACCGAGCGCCTGCGGCGGGCGTTCCGCCTGGTCGACCTCGCCCGCATCGACCACTTTCGCGGCTTCGTCTCGTACTGGGCCGTGCCGGCCGGAAGCGAGACGGCGGCGAACGGCCGCTGGCGGCGCGGGCCCGGCGCCTCGGTGTTCCACGCCGCCGAGGCGAAGCTCGGCCCGCTCGACGTCGTCGCCGAGGACCTCGGCGTGATCACGGAGCCCGTGCGGCGGCTGCGCATGGAGCTGGGCTTCCCGGGGATGGTCGTCCTCCAGTTCGTGGTTGGCGGCGGGCCGGACAGCCCGCACCTGCCGCACAACCACGTCGAGCAGTCGGTCGCCTACACCGGCACCCACGACAACGACACGGCCGCGGGCTGGTGGGCGACACTCCCCGACTCCGAACGGGCGACGACCGGCCTGCGCGGCGACGACCCGGCCTGGGAGCTGCTCGAGCTCACATGGTCGTCGGTGGCGGCGCTCGCGATCGCGCCCGTGCAGGACGTCCTCGGCCTCGGCTCGGAAGGGCGCATGAACACCCCCGGCACCGAGGTCGGGAACTGGTCGTGGCGGCTCGAGCCGGACGCGCTCACCGCCGGGCTCGCGGCCCGCCTCCGCGCGCTCGGCGAGCGCACGGGGCGGGTCGCCTGACTACGCCGCCGTCGGCTTGCGGCCCTTCTTGCTCCAGCCGTGGAAGTGCGACAGGTCGTCGGCGTCCCACGCCTCGCGCAGCCCGGGCGTGCTCAGGTCCCAGTCGGGCCGGATCTCGGCGCTCGCTGCGCGCAGGTCGCGGCGCAGGTCTTCGACCGAGGGGCGACCCCAGAACCAGTAGCCGTTGTAGATGCTGTGGACGACCAGGCCCGGCTTGAGCACCAGCGTGTACGGGATCATCGGATCGTTCTCGGGGTCGGTGTACTCCTGGATGTCGAGGTCGCGCTGGACGATCCGCTCCGGGTCGGAGAGGAACGGCCACTGGGCGCCGACCGAGGCACGGAACTCCTGGCTCGTGTGGTGGTCGTCCGTCGAGATCGTCGCGATCTGCGTGTAGGCGACCGCGATCTGCGGGTAGAACGCCGCCAGCTGCAGGTGCTGCTGGTGCTCTTTCGGGCAGTAGTGCCCACGTGCGAGCGTCAGGATCATCGGGTCATCGCCCTGCAGCTCGCTGAGCTTGCGCAGCGTGCGCGTGTGATCGGGCAGCTCGTAATCCGGGAAGGTGCCCCCGGGGACGATGTCGGACCGCATCGTTCACCTCCAGTGATCGGTTTCGGCGGGACCGTCGCCATGCCGGGGGAGGGAGTCGAACCCCCACGTCCCGCGAGGGGACACCCGGTTTTAAGCCGGGCGCGTTTACCCGTTTCGCCACCCCGGCGAGCTGAACGAGTCTAGAGGCTTGCCCTGGGCCGGCTACTGCGGGCCCATGCCGGGCTCGTCGAGCGAGAGCGGGATGCCCTCCGGCCCCTTGCCGCGGTAGGCCTTGCGGAAGGCCTCGAACGCGGTCAGCGTCGCGTCGTCGAGCTTCGGGCAGATCGCCAGGTGGCCCTGGCCGTAGTAGCCGTTCTGCGTGTACTCGGCGGGATCGCCCGTCCAGGCGCTGATCGCGACCTTCGAGCCGAGCTTCGCGTACGGCGTCCCGAACGTGCCGTCGGGCGTCTCGTTGTAGAAGGTGCGAAGCTGCTCGACCGTCGAGGCGGGGATGTTCGGCCCCCACCAGAGGATCACGCCGCCGTGCTCCTCGTTGTGCACGACCATGCGCGGGTTGACCGGCTGGGTGTAGAAGCCCCAGACCGCCCAGAGCGGGTAGTGCTGGCCGTTCGACGGCGGATCGGTGTTCCACGGGAACTTCTTGGTGAGGCTGGGCACGTGGACGCCCTGGCCGGGCGGGACGTAGGCCTTGACGGTCTTGTACGTGCAGCCCGCGTCCGCCATCAGCGAGGCGACGTGCTTGTCGCTGCTCGAGCTCGAGCCGGCGAACGCGAAGAAGCCGCCGGCCGCGATCAGCGCCACGACGACGATGCCTCCCACGATGAAGAGGATCGTGCGGTTGGAGGTGCCGCCGGCGGACGTGGTGGTCCGCTGCTTCGGCGCCTGCACCTTGCGGGGGGCGGGCGGGGTCTTCGGCGTCTTCTTGGGGGCCATCGAGAGCCGACCATTCAAGCGGATACGGCGACCCGCTCGCCGAAGAATTCCCCAACAGCTGCCCGGTCGTCGGCCACGGGGCAGCGCGGGAGCGCATCGAGGAACACGCGGCCGTAGCCGCGGCTGCGCAGGCGCGGGTCGAGAATGGCGACGACACCGCGATCGGCATGGCCGCGGATCAGGCGGCCGAACCCCTGCCGGAGCTGGAGCACGGCGGTCGGGAGCGCATACCCGCCGAACCAGTCGCCGCCCCCCCGCTCGACCGCCTCGCAGCGTGCCTCGTGCAGCGGGTCGCCGGGCGCCGAGAACGGGAGCTTGTCGATGACGAGCAGCGAGAGGGACTCGCCGGGGATGTCGACGCCCTGCCAGAACGTCGACGTCGCGAGCAGCACCGACTCGACGTCGTCGCGGAAGCGCTCGAGCAATCGCTCGCGCGGCGCCTCGCCCTGGACGAGGACGTCGAACGGGACCCGCCCCCGGACGCGCGCGCGGTACGCATCGAGCGCCCGGTAGCTCGACGTCAGCACGAGCGCGCGGCCCTCCGACAGCGAGAGCAGGGCGACGATCTCGTCGGCCGCACGCTCCAGAAACGCGTCGTCGCGCGGGTCGGGCATCGCGCGCGGCACGTAGAGCAGCGCCTGCTCGCGGTAGTCGTAGGGCGAGCCGACGATCGCCTCGCGCGCGCTCTGCAGGCCGAGCCGGCGGCGGACGAACCCGGCGTCCTCGCCGACCGCGAGGGTGGCCGACACGAGGATCGCCGTCGGCCCCTCGTCCCACAGGCGCTCGTTCAGCTCCTCGGCGACGTCGACCGGCGCCCATGCGACCGCGTCGGGCTCTGCCCAGACGACGCGGCCCTGCGGCTCGGCGTCGAGCGTCGCCTCGACCTGTGCGGCCTGGGCGAGCGAACGCCGCGCGAGCGCATCCTGCTCCTCGCCCTCGCCCTGCAGGCTCGCAGCGAGCTCGCCGAGGGCGTCGATCAGCACGAGCGCCGGCTCCACCGGCGTCTCGCGGACACGCCGTCGGCCGCCGGCCGGCGCGACGGCCTCGAGCAGGCGCTCGCCGCAGCGGACGACCCGGTCGAGCTCCGCCTGCGGCGGCTGCTTCCCGGCGTCGCGTGACGCCCGGTCGACATCGAGGACGAGGCGCCGGAGGCCGGCGCGGGAGACGCGACCGCCCAGCCAGCCGGCTGCGGACTCCTCGAGCCGATGCGCCTCGTCGAAGACGACGGCGTCGTGCTCGGGCAGCACGCCGCCGCCCGAGGCGACGTCCGCGAAGTAGAGCGCGTGGTTGACGATCACGAGCTCGGCCTCGGCGGCCCGGCTGCGCGCGGCCTCGGCGAAGCACGCCGAGACGAACGGGCAGCGGCGGCCCGAGCAGCGGTCGGCGCCGACGGCGAGCTCGGCCCAGAGGGCCGGGGACGGCTCGACCTCGAGCTCCGCCCGGTCGCCCGTCTCGGTCGACCCGAGCCAGTCCTGCATCGCCTCGAACGCGGCGCCGTCGCGCCCCTCGGCATCGAGCGACGGCTGAAAACCCTGCAGCTGGCGCCGGCAGAGGTAGTTCTGGCGGCCCTTCAGCACCTCGACGCGCACCGGCCGACCGCAGACGGCGGCTGCGACGGGGACGTCGGAGCGGAGCAATTGCTCCTGCAGGGCCTTCGTGGCGGTAGCGACGACCACCCGCTGCCCGGACGCGAGGGCCGGGACGAGGTAGGCCAGGCTCTTGCCGACGCCGGTGCCGGCCTCGGCGACGAGATGCTCGCCCGCGTGCAGGGCGCGCTCCACGGCGGCGGCGAGCGCCGCCTGCTCCGAGCGCGGCTCGTAGCCCGGCAGCGCGCGGGCGAGGGTGCCGCCGGGGCCGAACACGTCGTCCATCGCCAGCCTGGAAGCCTACGGATGCGAACGGACGTTCTCCCGCCACGTCACAGCGGCGTCACGAATTTGTCCGCAAATTGCGACACGGCCGCTGGAGGCCCGTTGACGCGTGCTTCGGGCCCCGGCTAGGTTCCCCCCGTCGGATCGGGTAGCTCTTCGGAGTCGCTCGATCCGGCAATCAGCTCCGGTAGGTCTTCGGACTCGCCGGGGCTGATTTTTTGTGCCGTCCGACGCCCTCTCTAGCGTTCATGGGCTCATGGCAGCCCTGTTTCTCCTGGTTGGGATCGCCGTCGGCGCAGCCGCCGTCTACCTCTGGGCGCGGACCGCCCTCGCCTCGCGGGACGCGCTGCTCGAGGCCGAGCGGACGGCGGCCGGCGACCAGGTCGAGCTGCTCGAACGGACGCAGGAGCAGTGGGAGGAACGGTTCAAGGCGGCGGCGGGCGACGCGCTCTCGCGGAGCCAGAGCTCCCTGCTGCAGGCGGCGGAGGCGAAGCTCGCGCCGATCAAGGAGACGCTGCTCCGCTTCGAGACGCAGGCGCGGGAGCTGGAGCAGCAGCGCCTGCGCGCCGTCTCGAGCGTCGGCGAGCAGCTCCGCGCCGTCTCCGAGGGGCAGGAGCGCCTCCGCGCCGAGACCGGCAACCTCGTCACCGCGCTGCGCGCGCCCCACGTCCGCGGCAGCTGGGGCGAGGTGCAGCTCAAGCGCGTCGTCGAGATCGCGGGCATGGTCGACTACTGCGACTTCCGCACCCAGCAGAGCGAGCGCGACGACGAGGGCAAGCTGCTCCGGCCGGATCTCGTCGTGCGGCTCCCGGGCGGCAAGAGCATCGTCGTCGACTCGAAGGTGCCGATCGACGCGTACCTCGACGCCGTCAACACCGACGACGTCGAGGCGAAGAAGCTCCACCTCGCACGTCACGCCGCTCAGCTGCGCGACCACATCGCAAAGCTCGGCCAGAAGCGCTACTGGCGCCAGTTCGACCCGACACCCGAGTTCGTCGTCATGTTCGTCGACGAGGGCCTGTACCGGGCGGCGCTCGACCAGGACGGCTCGCTCTTCGAGGCCGGCGCCGAGTCGGGCGTGATCGTCGCGTCGCCGGCGACCCTGATCGGCCTGCTCCGCACGGTCGCCTACGGGTGGCAGCAGGAGACGGTCGCCGAGAGCGCCCGCGCCGTCTCGCGCCTCGGGCGCGAGCTGTACGAGCGGATGGGCGTCTTCGCCGGCCACCTCGCCAAGGTCGGCCGCGGCCTCGACACCGCGGTCGGCGCCTACAACCAGGCCGTGAGCTCGTACGAGTCGCGCCTGCTCGTGACGGCACGGAAGTTCCCCGAGCACGGGATCCCGGGCGACGACCCGCCCGCGGTCACGCAGCTCGAACGCGTCCCGGTCGTCCCCGCAGCACCCGAGTTGGCGCCGGTCGACGACCTCGCTACGCTGCCGCGGGCGAACGCCGACGCGGCCTAGCCGGGAACGTTCGGCCCCCTCCCGACGTTGAATACTGCGTAAGGAAGGAACGGAGAGGAGCACCTTGAGCGAGACGAACGTCCGGGACCTGATCATCATCGGGGGCGGCCCGGCCGGCTACACCGCGGCGCTGTACGCAGCGCGCGCCGATCTCGAGCCGCTCGTGATCGAGGGGTTCGCCTGGGGCGGCCAGCTGATGATCACGAGCGACGTGGAGAACTACCCGGGCTACGCCGACGGGATCATGGGGCCGGAGATGATGGCCGACTTCCGCCGCCAGGCCGAGCGCTTCGGCGCCGAGTTCCTGACCGACGACGTCACCGCCGTCGACTTCTCCGACCAGCCGCTCCGCGTGAGCGTGGGCGGCGACGAGTACCTGGCGCGCGCCGTCGTCGTCGCGACCGGCGCGAGCGCCCGTTGGCTCGACATCGATTCCGAGGAGAAGCACAAGGGACGCGGCGTCTCCGCCTGCGCCACGTGCGACGCGGCCTTCTTCCGCGACAAGGACGTCTACGTCGTCGGCGGCGGCGACTCGGCGTTCGAGGAGGCCCTCTTCCTCACCAAGTTCGCGACGCGCGTGCACCTCGTTCACCGGCGCGATGAGTTCCGGGCCTCGCGGATCATGGTCGATCGCGCGCTCGCGAACGAGAAGCTCGACTTCGTCCTGAACGCGGTGGTGGACGAGGTGCTCGGCGACGAGAACGTCGAGGGCCTGCGCCTGCGCAACACGTTGACCGGCGAGACGTGGGACGTTCCGGCCGACGGCCTGTTCGTCGCGATCGGGCACGACCCGAACACGGCCCTGTTCGTCGACCAGCTCGACCACGACGACGCGGGGTACCTCGTAACGCAGCCGGGCTCGACGGCGACCAACGTCGCAGGCGTGTTCGCAGCCGGAGACGTGCAGGATCACACCTACCGGCAGGCGGTGACCGCCGCGGGCTCGGGCTGTATGGCCGCGCTCGACGCCGAGCGCTACCTGTCGTCGCTCGCGGCGGCACCCGCCGCGAGCGAGCCGGCCGCCGCCCCGACGCGGTAGCCGTCCGCTTCGATAGACCCGTCCGGGCGCAGGGCTAGCCTGGGCCTGCAGATGACCCCGCGCTGGATCGATCTGATCGACCCGGGCGCGGACGACCTTCGGGCTGCGATCCCGGGGGACGTCCACGAGTCGGTGATGGAGCTGCTGCTCGCGCCGCATACGCACGACGACGAGCCGCGTCCGCGCATCGACTCGCACGGCGCCTACGTGTTCGGCGTCCTACTGCTGCCGGTCGAGATCCCCGACGAGGACCGGGTCGTGTACCAGGAGCTCGACTTCGTAGTCACGAAGGACACGCTCGTCTCGGTGTCCAAGACGCCGCCGGACGGGAAGCCGTTCGACCCGAAGCCGGCAAAGGAGGCGTGCAGGGCGCACGAGGACGTCGGCATGTACGCGTTCCACCTCGTCGACGAGGTCGCCGAGCGGTTCCTCGACCTGATCGATGCGCTCGACGACGAGATCGACGAGCTCGAGGACATGATCGCCGACCATCCCGTTCGTGAGTCGGGCCGCAGGCTGCGTCAGCTCCGGCACGACCTGCTCGGGATCAGGCGGGTGCTCGCGCCCACGCGCGATTCGGTGCGGAAGGTGGTCGACGACCGCGTCGAGCTGGACGACTTCGAGCTCTTCCCGCACAAGGTCGAGATCGCGTTTGGCAATGCGTACGACAAGTTCCTGCGCGCGTCGGAGGGCCTCGACGCATCCCGCGATTCGCTCGCCGGTGTGCGCGACTACATCCAGGGCAAGATCTCCGTCGACCAGAACGAGGTCGTGAAGCGCCTGACGGTGATCGCGTCGCTGCTCCTCGTGCCGACGTTCATCGTCGGCCTGTACGGCCAGAACTTCCGCGACAGCCCGGAGCTGCACTGGTCGTTCGGCTACTGGTGGAGCTGGGGCCTGATCATCGTCGCGACGATCGCCCAGCTCGCCTTCTTCCGCTGGAAGCGCTGGATTTGACTCCTGGATGAACGAGAGATCGGATGAGCTCCGCCGCGTCGTCCCTCACCGTCTGTGGTCGGACTACGCGTTGTACGGCTGGAGACGGCCGGACGGCACCCCGGGCCCTCCTCACTTCACGTCCGCCTACTCGCTGAGGGAGGCGATCGAGGACCTCCTCGAGAGCCGTGAGCCGGCCGACGAGGGCGGATACGTCGTCACCGACGCTGTGCTCGACGTCTCGATGTACGACCGCTCGCCGACCATTCACGTCCAGCTCGTCTCGCGACGAGAGCTGCTGGACGCCTCCGGCTGATCAGCTCGGCGCGTCGAACTTCATCGTCAGCTCGACCGCCCTGACCGAGGACATTCCGGCGGCGTCCTGAGACTGGTTCACATCAAGCCTTTAGGTGCCGGGCACCTTGGGGATCGAAGCGTGCAGGCCGCTTGTCGAGAGACTCGAGCAACGAGGACAACGGGGTGAGCCGTCCTCCGCAAAGGACCAATCCTGCGGCAGGTCGTGGGCGAGGTCGAAGTCGACTGTCGATGCCCCGCAGCTGCACGTGAACAGCGCCACGCCGCACGGGACAGACGAGAGGTTGACGAGGTACTCGACCGTTGACCGATGGTCGCACGGCGTCGCGCTGCGATCAACCCGGCGACACTCTGCGGAGCGCCGTGTGCCGGTTCCGTTGCCGAGTCGTTTCAACCCGGTGTCAGGGCTTGCGGCGGCGCGGGCATGCGGGAACGCTCCAGTGACTTCGACGGAAAGGAGCAAACCGTGGGAGCACCTGAGCACGAGATCGGCGGCGACGAAGTCGTCGACGTGCGCGAGTGGCGCGACCGGGGCTCGGAGCAGGACGACTCCGACGACGACTGGGACGACGAGGACGCCGACGGCTGACCGCCCGTCCCGGCCCGCCCCGGGCCGGTGCTGAATCGTCCGGAGTTTGCGACCGACCTCGAGGGCGGTCCGTTTGCGTCTGCCCGGGGCCGGGAAGAGGGCGGCTTGCTCGGGCGCAGCCGGGGACAGAAAGGGCCGCATCTCTTCCCGGCTGCGCCGTATGCCTACGCGATCGGAGCCAGCCTCCCGGTCCTGATCGCGCGGACGCAGCGCGACGGGTCGACGGGGTCGACGAGGATGGCCGCGCGGTGGAACACGCGCTCGGCCCCCAGGGGAACGCGGAGAGCGAGCCGGCTCACGACGTAGCGGCCGGTCGAGTCGCGGTCCGTGACGCGGCCAAAGGTGAGCCCGCTCCTCCGGCGGGGTGAGACGACGAACACGGTGCGGCAGACGCGCCCCATCGGCCGGCCTGCGTCGAGCACCGACGCATGCGGGAGGTACCACTCGAGCGGCGCGCGGAAGACGAACAGGTTCCCGAGCACCGCAACCGGGTCCGACGGCCGCCATCCCTCACGGACCAGGGCGTGCGCGATCTGCGCGAAGGGCGGCGATCCCGCGCCCTCTGTGTGCAGCGTCGAGACGCCGATGAGGGACGCGAACGCCAGGCCCGTGACGACCACTGCGCGGTCCGGGAGCGCCGCGAGCAGCGCGACGACCGCGATCGCGACCGCCGGGCCGATCTCGATCAGGTTCCGGAGCGCGAAAATCTCGACGCCGCCTGCCCAGAGCGCACCTGCGACGACGAGCGGCCCGAATGCGAGTGCGGCCACGAGCCTCCCTGCCGGCCCCACGCGGGCGAGCCGGAAGCAGCCCGCCGCGGCAACCGCGACGAAGAGCACGGACAGCAGGATGCCGACAGCGTGATCCGCGAACGCGGTCGTGAAGAGCCGCAGCGGCGCGGCGACGACGGGCCGCAGCCGAAACGCCCCGATCCACCAGTAGCGATCGCGGTTGTACTGCACGAGCATCACCGGCGCCCACGCAGCCGCGACGATCCCGCCTGCGAGGATCGCGTACGACACGCGCCGGCGAACGCGCCGTGCTCCGGGGTCGAGCCACAGCCAGGCGACCGCCGCGATGACGGCGAACGCGAAGAAGTAGTGCGTGAGCCCACCGAGCGCGACGATGACGCCGATCGCGATCTCGGTCGAACGCCGAGGCTCCTCCAGCTCGCGCATCAGCAGGAGGGCGAGGAGCGCGGCGAGAAACGCGAGCAGCTCGTACGCGCGCAGCTCGTGCCCATGTGCAACGAACTCGCCCCCGACGGCGACGAGCAGGCCGGCCACGACCGCCGCCGGAAGCGGCACGACGCGGCGGGCGACGGCCACGACACACCCCGCGAGCCCGGCACCGGCGGCGACCGAGAGCAGGCGGACGTCGACGATCGAAAGCCCGAGCCGGTGGAGCAGCCACGCGAGCGAGTACCAGAGCGGCGGCGTCGACTCCGTCCGCGCGACACGCGCGAGCATCGACCACACGCCGGGCTCGCGCAGGATCCTCGCCGACGCGACCTCGTCCTGCGACAGCGGCTGCGTGAACGTCCCGGGGAGCCGCACCGCGGCAGCGGCCAAGGCGACGCCGGCAACGGCGACCGCAGGCCCGCCTAGGCGCGAACTCGCCGCCATCGGCGAGCGCAGGCTACGTTCGCGATGCTCCGCCCGCGACCGCTCTCCGCAGAACGACAATCGCCCGTTAACAGCGGGACAACGTGGGCGCAGTCACGTCCACCCACACGGCTACCCTGGCTCGCCGTGCCTCATTTCATCTGTCCGCGCTGCAAGGAACGCTCGGTCGACATCGACGCCAAAGAGGGTTTCTCGGACCAGGCGCCGGCGTGCCGGCATTGCGGGTTCGGCTTCCTGTTCGAGATCCTCGACGACTACTACCCGGCCCCCGACACGGGCCTCGTCGTCACCGACCGCGACCGCCGCGTGCTCGCAACGGGGCGCGGCGTGTTCGAGCTCACCGGCTTCCCCGAGCCCGATCTGATGGGCCGCGACGTGGTCGACGCGCTCCAGTTCTCGAACAGCCAGCCGGTCGATCTGGCGCGCGAATGGGGCGTCCGCCGCCTCGGAGAGCAACTGTCGATCCGGACGCGGGCCGGCGTCGAGAAGGACGTCGTCGCGGACGTGTTCCCGGCCTACGACGACGACGGCGGCCTCCTGGTCGCGCTCACCCCGGTCCGCGGCTAGACGGACAGAGGTCGGCCGCGAGGGGGCACTCCTCGCACAATGGACGGCGCGCGTCGCAGATCCGGCGCCCGTGCCAGATCAGGAGATGGGGGAACCGCCCCCAGTCCGGCCGCGGGACGAGCCGGATCAGGTCGCGCTCGATCTTGACCGGGTCCTCCTGACGCGTCAGGCCGAGCCGCTGCGACAGCCGGCGGACGTGCGTGTCGACGACGATCCCCTGCGGATGGCCGCGCTCGGCGGTGACGACGTTCGCCGTCTTGCGCGCCACGCCCGGCAGTTTGAGCAGCTCGTCGAAGTCGTCCGGCACACGGCCGTCGTAGTCGTGGATCAGCATCGCCATCGTCCCGCGCAGCGCCTTCGCCTTCTGGCGGAAGAACCCGGTGGCGAAAATGTCGCGCTCCAGCTCCTCCTGTGGCACGGCGAGGTAGTCCTCGGGGCGCCGGTACTTCTCGAACAGGTGCTCGGTCACGCGGTTGACGTTCACGTCCGTCGTCTGCGCCGAGAGCATCACGCTGACCAGCAGCTGGAGCGGATCCTGGAAGCGGAGCGCGATGCGCGCGTCCGCGTGGAGCACGGCGAGGCGCTCGATGATCGGCCCGATGCGCTGCTTCTTCGGAGCGACGCGCCGCCGCGCCTCTCGGACGTAGCTACGCGGCACCGGCCATGAGCGCCGGCGGCTGCCGCAGCCGCGGCCCGGCACACACCAGGTCGAGCGCGGGACAGCCCGCGCACGCGAAGTCGCTCGGCGTCGGCACGAACTCGCCGCGGTCGATCCGAGCGATCGCCTCGGACAGCTCCGCCTCGAGCGCGGGCAGCTCCTCGCGCAGGAAGGTCGTCTCGACCACCGCATCCGGACGTTCGACGAAGTGGTAGACGACCTCGACCTCCTCGGCGCCGGCGCGGAAGCAGGCCAGCGCGTAGACGAGACGCTGCAGCCGATAGTCCTCCTCGACGATCTCCTCGGGCGTGCTCTCGCCGAGCGCGTTCGTCTTGTAGTCGAGCACGAACGCCCGCGTCTCCGCGCGCCAGAGGACGTCGATCCGTCCGTGGAGGAGCACCCCGTCGTGCTCGAAGGCGAACGGCCGCTCCGCCCGAGCGCCGGTGAGAGACGCGACGCGACGCGCCGTCTCCGACTGGCAGTAGTTGCCGACGAACTCGCGGATCCGCTCGAGCTCGTCCTCCCTGACAGCGGGATACCACTCACGCACGAGGCCGATGTCCGGCACGACCGGAGTGCCCAGGTCGACGAGCTCGAGCAGCCGGTGCGCCGCATCGCCGATCTCGGTCGCGGCCAGACCGCCGTCGCCACCCTCCACTGCGACGACGCGCTCCTCGCGCAGCCCCGCGACCCGCTCCGCGTAGTAGCGGTAGGAGCACCGCTCGAAGAGCGACAGCGCGGAGTACGACAGGCGGCGCACCCGGTGCAACGGCGGCGCAGGCGGCGGGACGAGCTCGGGAAGCCGGTATCCGGGCATCGTGGAGACGACCGGCAACTCCGCGAACAGCGCGAGCTGCCCGTCGCTCTCGGCGACCGGCTCCGGCGCGGGCTCCGGGCGATACGTATCGACGCGCAGAACGAACCGCGCGTCTCCGCGGTCGAGCTCGACCGCCTCGCCCCCGTCGCGCGCGGTCTCGAGCTCGTCCGTGCCGAGCCGCTCGAGCACCCACCCGATCGGCGTCTCGCGATCGCGCTGCGTGTCCGGGTCGATCGCGCCCGACACGATCAGCCGGTCGATCGCGCGCGTCATCGCGACGTAGTACAGCCGCAGCCGCTCCGCGCGGTCCTCGCGCTCCTCGGCGGCGCGCACTTCGTCGTATGCGAAGACGCCGGTTCGCCGGCCCGAGGCCGGATCGACGACCCGAAAGCCGAAGCGCCCGTCCGCGCCGACGAGGATCTCGTCGGCGGACTGGACTCCGCCCGTGTCCCGGCCCGCGTCGGCGACGACTACGACTTTGAACTCGAGCCCCTTCGCCGAGTGGATCGTGAGCAGCCGAACCGCACCGGCGCCCTCTTCCTCCGAGACGGCCTCGAGCTGCGTGGCGCCTACGACCTCCTGGTCACGGATGAACGAGATGAAGCCCTCGATGTCGCGCCCGCGCAGCTCCTCGTAACTGCGCGCAAGCCGCATCAGCTTGCGCAGGTTCGCGTAGCGCCGCTTGCCGTCCCACCGCGTCAGCACCGCGAGGTCGTAGTCATGCGCCGACACGATCTCCTCGCACAGCCGCTCGAGCCCGAGCCGGGCCGACGCCGCGACGAGCCGCTCGAAGCGCTGCTTGAACGCGCGCAGCAGGCGCTCGTCCTCCGGCCCGAGCGTGTCGGGAAGCGACCGCTCGATGCCGCTGTACAGCGGACGGCGTCCCGCATGCCGGCGGACCGCGACGAGCGCGTCGTTCGAGATGCCGACGAAGGGCGACCGCACGACGGTCGCGAGCGCGCGATCGTCGTAGCGGTTCCAGAGCAGGCGCAGGTACGAGAGCAGGTCGACGACCTGCTGCTGGCCGAAGTAGCCGCGCCCCGTCGCCCGGTAGGTGGGCAGCCCGGCCGCCCGCAGCGCGCGCTCGTAGACCTCGGCGTCGGTCCCGGCGGCGAAGAGCAGGACGATCTCGCCCGGCTCGGCCGCCCCGAGCTCGACGAGCTCGGCGACGCGCCGCGCGATCGCGCCGGCCTCTGCCTCGCGCCACCCCACGCCCGCCTCGCGGTAGCTGCGCTTGTCCGTCACGAGCAGCTCTACGGGATGGCCGAACACTGGATCGTCGAAGTCGCCGCCGCAGGCGAGCGGCTGGTACCCGTCGAACGCGTCGGCGAACAGGTGGTTGATCGCGCCGAGCACCTCCGGCCGCGACCGGTAGTTCCGTGCGAGCGGGAGCCGTTGTGCAGCTGCCTCGCGGCGCTGCCGGAAGACGGCGACGTCGGCGTGGCGGAACCCGTAGATCGACTGGAACTCGTCGCCGACGTAGAAGACGTCGGTCTCCTCGCGACCCCCGCGCAGCAGGTCGACGATGTCGCACTGCAGGCTGTTCGTGTCCTGGAACTCGTCGACCATGATCTGCCGGAAGCGCAGCTGCTCGAGCTGCCTGACCGACTCGTCGACGCGCAGGAGATCCCGGACGAGCAGCTGGAGGTCCTCGAAGTCGAGCACCGACTCGCGCCGCTTCGCCTCCGCGTACGTCGCCGCGAACAGCTCGAGCAGCTCCTGGAGGTGCTCGCTGTCGCGCGCGGCGAGCTCGTCGAGGGCCGCCTGGCGGAGCCGGTCGCGCGCGCCCCGGAACGCGCTCGTGCGCTCGCCGACTGTCGCAAGGTGCGCGAGGTCGAGCAGCCGCTCGGCGTTCGGCTCGAGCGCGAGCGCCGCCGCGGCGGCCGCCTGCTGCCTCTCGGTGGCCGCCGGGTCGTTCGCGAGCTCACGCGCGGCCTCCTGCAGCTCGGCGAGCCGCTCCTCGACGCTCGCCCACGTGCCGAGCTCGAGGCGGAGCTCGCGGCCGGCCGAGCGCAGCGTCTCGTACACGCCCGTCAGCTTGCGCCGGAGGCCGTCCGCACCGTAGGTGGCGAGCAGGCGCAGCCGCTCCGGGTCGCCGCCCTCGCAGAAGCTCGTGAGGGCCTGCTCGAACGCCTCTGCAACCAGCGCGGGCGCCTCGTCGTCGGCCAGCTCGCGGAAGCGCGGATCGATCCCGACCGCGAACGGGTGCGCGCGCAGCAGGCGCGCGCAGAACCCATGGATGGTCGACACCCACGCGCCGTCGAGGCGGCGCGCGAGATCCGGCCGGCCGCGCTCCCGCAGCGCCGCGCGAATCCGCGCGCGCAGCTCGCCTGCGGCCTTCCGTGTGTACGTGATGACGAGGATCGACTCGACGTCGATGCCCTGCTCGCACACGGCGCGGACGAAGCGCTCGACGAGCACGGTCGTCTTGCCGGTGCCGGCGCCCGCCGAGACGAAGACCTCGCCGGTGGCGGAGACGACCTGGCGCTGCTCGGCGTTCATGCCCGCTCGACCCGGCACATCGGCCACATGTCGCACCACGTGGGGCACTCGCCGCCCTTGGGGTCGTGCCGCACGTCCCCCTTGCGGATCCGGTCGGCGAACGTGGCGGCCCGCTCGCGGGCCGTCTCGACGAGGGCCCAGAACTCGTCGTCGGACAGGTAGTCGTTCCGTGCGAACCCGGGCAGGTCCTCGCCGGCGTCCTGGCGGAGCAGGCCGCGCGACACGCGCGCGCCGCTGAGCGACCGGTAGAGGCCGCCGAGCGGCTCGATGCCGACGAGATCGCGCAGCACGAGCAGATAAAGGGGGATCTGGAGCTTCAGCTCCTCGTCGATCTGCTTCGCGGAGTGCGCGCGCCCGGACTTGTAGTCGTGCACGATCCCGCGCGCGCTGTACGGGTCGACGTCGATCCGGTCGATCTTCCCGCTCAGCTGCGTCCCCTCGGCCAGCCGGAGCCCGCGCTGCAGCTCGGGCGCGGAGCGGTCGGAACCGAACGCGACTTCGAACCGCCTCGGGACGAGCTGCTGCGGCGCGGCCGCCTCGTCGCGGACGAAGCCTTCGAGGTCGCGCCGCAGCGTCCCCATCAGCTCCGCCTCCTGCAACGTCGTCAGCTCGAGCCGGACGCCTCCCCTCCGTGCCTCGGCGAGGCACCGGTCGAGAAACTCGACCGCCTGCTCCACGTTCTCAGGCGTGACGGCGTCCGCGCCGAGCTCCTTGGGGAGCCCCGCGTAGAACTTGAACAGCGCCTGGTGCGCGATCGAGCCGCGCAGCATCGCGTCGACCTCGGCATCGATCGTGCGCGGAGCAATGAAACGCTCGTGCAGCCAGGCCGACGAGCAGTCGGCGAACCGCTCGAGCTCGGTGACGCTGAAGGTGGGCCGGCCGGCGAGCTCGGCCAGCACCGCCGAGCCGCTGAGCCGTGTCGGGCGGCGCCACGCCGACCTCGCGCGCTCGAGCCGGCGCTCCCAGCCGTTCACGGCCGCAACGGACTCTGCCTCGCCGCTGTCGTCTGCTGCCAGCAGAGCAAGCGCACGCAGCCGTTCGCGCTCCGTCGGCGCCGCATCGAGGGACCACGTCAGCGCGGCGAGCGACCGCCGCGTCGTTGCGCGCCCAACGTCGGTCGGATCGAAGACCGACGCCACCTCCTCCCAGAACGGGCTCGCCTCTCGCGCGGCGCCGTCGTCGGTCACCGCCTCGCGCACGAGATAGAGACGGCGCGTCGCGCGCGTGCAAGCCGTGTAGAAGAGGTACCGGTCGCGGCTCACCTGGTCGGGACGCTCGAGCCGGCAGCCGAGCTCGCGGCGGTCGTCTTCGCCGAGGAACGGCGACGTCCGCGAGCGCCGCGGCAGAACGCCCTCCTCGAGGCCGAGCACGAACACGACCTCGAAGCGGGTCGTGCGCGCACGCATCAGGTCGAGCACCGCAACGCGCCCGGGCTCGCCTGCCGTGCCGACGCGCACCTCGGTCGCCTCGAGCGCGGAGACGAGCCCGTCGGTCGACAGCGGCTCTCCGAGCGAGGCGAACGCGTCGAGCTCGTCGAGCGTGCGAACGACGGCCGCCTCCGAGCGCAGGTCGAAACGCGATGCTTCACCGGCCGGCGGCGCGTCGAGCCCGTAGGCCGAGCGGATCATGCTGCGAGCGAGCGCGCGTACGCCCGAGACCGGGTCGGCGGCTTCCCGCAGCTCGGCGAGCGCCGGCACGGGCGCCTCGCGCAGACGCTCGGTCTCCTCTTCGACGCGGTCGGGGACGTGCACGGCGCGCCCGCGCAGCCGTCCCTCGACGAAGTCCACGGACGAGCGGCCGATCCCGGAGTAGGGCGAGCGCAGGTATGCGAACAGCTCGGGACGGCCGCCTCCCTGCCACGCGAAGCGCAGCAGCTGCAGCAGCGCGTGACCGAACGGCGTCGCGTCGAGCCGCACCCGGGCGTCGAAGGCGTAGGGGACGTCGAGCGCACCGAGGGCGGTCTCGAGCGGATTGCGCCAGCGATCGGGGGTCGGTACGACGATCGCGATGCGCTCCGGCGGCGTTCCGGCGCGAAGCAGCGCCATCACCTCGTCGGCGACGAGCTCGAGGGTGCCCCGCTGCCCGGCTCCCTCGAGGAAGCGGACGGCTGCGTCGAGGTCCGGCGCCGGCGGCGGCGACTCCTCGAAGAGTGCGCGCTCGAGATGGGCGAGCGCCGGGTGCGCGTACTCCGCGGAGCGCGGCCCGAGCTCCTCGATCCGCCCGGCCGCAAGCCCGGCGAGATCCTCCGCCGTTCGCTGGAGCGACGCGAACGCGACCCGGCCGGGCTCGTACGGGAGCGAGACCTCGACGTCCGCCCGGCCGGAGAGCGCCTCGAGCAACGCCCACTCGGCGCCGGTCAGGTCCTCGAACCCGTACGCGAACACCGGCTCGCCCGCCCAGGCGTCGAGCTGGGACGCGAGCCGCTCGGCGGCATGCCGGCGGAGCAGGTCGCGGTCCCAGAGGCCCAGCCGGTCGAGCTCGCCGCGGTAGGCGGCGTACAGCCCGGCAAGATCGCCGTCGACGTCGGCCGGGTCGAGCAGCCCCGACTCGAGCTCGCCGATCGTGCTGAGGAGCGTGTCGGCGAAGCCGCGCGTGCGGGCCGAGCGCTCGAGGCCGTTCAACGACGCGCGCGAGAGCACCTGGCGGATCACCAGCGCGCGCTGCGCGTCGGTCGCTACGGGCCTGCGCGCGTCCCCCGCGAGGCGGGCGAAGAGGTCGTCGAACGTTCCGATCGCGCCTGCGAACAAGCACCCGACCCGCGCGAGCAGGTCGCGCTCGACGCGGTCGACGTCCGACCGGTTCGGCACGATCAACGTCGGCTCGTCCTCGAGTCGCGCCAGATACCGATCGAGCAGCAGCGCAACCTTGCCCGCGTTCGCAGGCCCTGCGACGAGGGTCAGCCCCACCTTCCGATCCTAGACGGGGCTGCGGACGGGGCGACTTCGGCGGCCCTAGGCCGCTTGCGACTTCGGGCGGCGGCCGCGGCGGGCGGCTGCCCGGCCCGGCAGCTTGCCGGCGCAGGTGTCGCAGAGGTCGGCAACTTTCGAGCCCCGGCGCGCATCTGCATACGTGATGCGCATTGCCGCGCCGCGGGCCTCGTCGACCTCCGCTCCGCAGCTGTCACAGACCAGAACGGTTTTCCGTGCCATTTATCGGTGCTCCTTCGTCGAGTGAAAGCACCAGGATACTCGAATAAGGAGCATCGTGGTAGCGCGGAATTGCGGGAGATATTCCGAACGATTAGTCGCGCAAAGCGCGGATGCCGAGCACGCCGGCAAAACAGGCGAGCCCGATCCCCGCGACAATGTCGACGATCCGCAGCGCCCGCGGCGACGCGCGCCGGCCCGCGGCGGCCGAGGCAGCGGCAAGGAGCGCGAACCAGGTCGCCGACCCGGTGGCGACCCCGACGAGGAGCGGGACGGCCGCCAGCCCGGCCACCGACGCCGCCGAGAAGATCGCCGCCCAGGACGCGATCGTGAGCGGGTTCGAGGCGGTAGCCACGAAGGCGGTCGCGTAGGCGCGGCCGGGGCTGGCGACCTCCTCGACCGCTTCGCCGCCCTCCCGGACGCGGAACGCGCTCCAGAGCGTGCGGGCTGCGATCACGCCGAGCACCAGGGCGCCGAGCAGCCCCAGCGAGACCCGCAATGCGTCGACCTGAAGCAGCGCCGCCGCACCGGCGATGCCCAGTGCGGCGTAGAGCGTGTCGACCGTCGCCGCCGCCGCCCCGACCGCGACGCCGGGCCGGAAACCGAAGCGGACGCTGGTGCGGACGCAGAGAAGCCAGATCGGCCCCACCTCTGCGGCCACGAGGAAGCCGAGCCCGAATCCGGAGGCGAGCGCCACGCCCATCCCGGGAACCTACAATCGTCCGCCGATGGAGCTGAAGGCGATCGCCGTGCTCGAGGGCGACCAGACCGGGCAGGAGCTGCTCGAGGAGGCGGTCCGCGTGCTCGATCCCGACGTGATCGGCGTCGAGCTCGACCTGCCCCGCTTCGACCTTTCGCTCGAGAGCAGGCGTGCGTCGGGGAACGGCGTCGTCTACGACGCGGCGCGCGCGATCCGCGAGGCCGGCCTCGGGCTGAAGGCGGCGACGGTCACGCCGGAGGCGCGGGACGACGTCGGATCGCCCAACCGGATCCTGCGCGAGGAGATCGGCGGCAAGGTGATCGTCCGCACCGGGCGCCGCATCCCCGGCGTGGTGCCGCTCGGCGGCGTCCATGCTCCCATATCGGTCGTGCGCATGGCGGTCGGCGATGCATACGGCGCGAAGGAGTGGCGCGAGGGCAGCGGAGATGCCGAGGTCGCCTTCCGCACCGAGCGGATCGAGCGCTCCGTCTGCCGCGCCGTCGCCGAGTTCGCGTTCCGCGAGGCGGCGCGCTCCGGGGCGAAGGTGTTCGGCGGACCGAAGTTCACCGTCTCCCCCACCTACGAAGGGCTGCTCAAAGAGGAGATGGACGCCGCGGCGGGGCGCTATCCCGACGTGCAGTACGAGCCGCAGCTGATCGACGCGACGTTTGCGCTGCTGATCGCCTCGACCGGCGAACCGCTCGTCATCCCCGCGCTCAACCGCGACGGCGACATCCTCTCCGACCTCGTCCTGCCGCTGTTCGGGTCGATCGCGGGCTCGGAGTCGATGCTCGTCGCGTTCGAGGGCGACAATCTCGAGCCGACGGCCCTGATGGCCGAGGCGGCACATGGGACGGCGCCGTCGCTCGAGGGCAAGAACGTCGCAAATCCGATGGCGATGATCCTGGCGGCGGCCGCGCTGCTCGCCCAGACCGTCGAGGGCGCGTCCCCGGGACGGGCGATCCGCGAGTCGGCCCTCGAAGCGGTCGCACAGGGCGTCCGCACCGCCGACCTCGGCGGGCACGCGTCGACGACCGAGTTCACCGACGAGGTGATCGCGCGGACGCGCACGAAGCTCGAGATCTGGACGACGCTCTAGTCGGAGGCGGGCTCGGCCGTCTCGCGCCGGCGGCGGCGCCAGCGGTGCGCGAAGAACACGACGACCGCGAGCCCTGCGATCACGACGAGGGCGTAGAGGCCGTACGTGCTGACCGCATCCGCCGCCGCCTTCCCCGCCCAGTAGGCGAGCAGGCCGATGCTCGTCGCCCAGAGGATCCCGCCGGCGGCGTTGTAGAGGAAGAAGCGCCACCACGGCATGTGGGTGATCCCCGCGAGCCAGGCGACGGTGACCCGCAGGACCGCAATGAACCGCCCGAAGAAGACGGACTTGCCGCCGTGGCGGGCGAAGTAACGCTCGGCGGGCGGCAGCGTGCGTTCGGCGTAGCGCGCGAGCGGCCCCCAGCGCTCGAGCAGCGCCCGCCCGCCGTACCTTCCGAGGGCGTAGCCGACGTTGTCGCCGATGATCGCGGCGAGCGCCGCGATCGCGATCACGGCAACGATCGAGAAGTGGTGGTCGGAGCTCGGCTGTGAGAGCAGTGCGGCGGCGATGAGAGCCGTCTCGCCGGGGAGCGGGACGCCGGCGGACTCCACCGCGACCAGAAGGAAGAGCAGTGCGAGCCCGTAGTGGACGAGCTCCTGGCTCACGGCCACGGCGTCACCGTGCGCGGAGTGTAGGCGGCGCGATTCCTCCCGCCGTCGTGACTGGTAGCGTCGGCGCGGCATGCGTCTCGGCGTTCCGAAGGAGACGGCGCCCGGAGAGCGCCGCGTCGCACTCGTCCCCGAGACGATCGGGCGGCTCCCCGATGGAGTCGAGGTCGTCGTGGAGCCCGGGGCCGGCGAGTCGGCATCGTTCGCCGACGACGCGTACCGCTCCGCCGGCGCGACGATCGGAGATCCGTGGCCCGCCGATGCGGTCGCGAAGGTCACGTGGCCGGCGCCGGACGAGGTGCCGCGGCTCCGTTCGGGGCAGGCGCTGATCGCCTTCCTCGGCGGTTCGGGCGCAGAGACCCTCCCCGCGCTCACGCAGACGGGAGTGCACGCGTTCGCGCTCGAGTCGATCCCGCGCATCACGCGAGCACAGCCGCTCGACGCGCTGTCGTCGCAGGCGACCGTCGCCGGCTACAAGGCCGTGCTGCTCGCGGCCGACCGCCTGCCGCGCTTCTTCCCGATGCTGACGACCGCGGCCGGCACGATCGCGCCGGCCAAGGTGCTCGTGATCGGCGCCGGCGTCGCGGGGCTGCAGGCGATCGCGACCGCCCGGCGCCTCGGCGCCGTCGTCTCGGCGTTCGACGTCCGCCCCGCGGTGGCCGAGCAGGTGCGTTCGCTCGGAGCGACCTTCCTCGACCTGGGCGTCGAGGGCGAAGAGACCGAGGGCGGGTACGCGAGGGAATTGACGCCCGAGCAGCAGGCCGAGCAGCAGGCGGCGCTGCAGGAGCGGATCACGCAGTTCGACGTGCTCGTCACGACCGCCGCCGTCCCCGGGCGGCCCGCGCCGAAGCTCGTCACCGAGGCAGCCGTGCGCGGGATGCCGGAAGGCGCGGTGATCATCGACCTCGCCGCCGAGACCGGCGGGAACTGCGAGCTGACGCAGCGCGGGAGCGAGATCGTCGAGAGCGGCGTGACGATCGTCGGCTTCACGAACGTGCCGTCGCTGATGCCGACGCACGCGAGCCAGCTTCTCTCGCGCAACGTCGCCGCGCTGCTGGCGCTGCTCGTCTCAGACGGCGAGCTCAAGCCGGACTGGGACGACGAGATCGTGACCGGCTCCTGCGTGACGCGCGAGGCGGTGCCGGCATGAGCCATGGTGCATTGCTCACGTTCGAGCTGACGATTCTCGTGCTCGCGATCTTCCTCGGCTTCGAGGTGATCTCGAAGGTGCCGACGTTGCTGCACACGCCGCTGATGTCCGGGACGAATGCGATTCACGGCATCGTGATCGTCGGTGCGATCCTCGTCGCCGGCGCGGGGCACAAGGACACGCTGACGACGGTGATCGGCCTGCTCGCGGTGATCCTCGCGTCGGCGAACGTCGTCGGCGGCTTCGTGGTCACCGACCGGATGCTCGAGATGTTCAAGAAGCGGGAGCCGCCGAAGGACGATGGGCGAGAACGCAACTAGGCTCGCCTATCTGGTCACGATCGTGACCTTCGTCATCGCGTTGCGCTTCCTCTCCGATCCGGCGAGAGCGCGCCGCGGGAACCAGATCGGCGCCCTCGGGATGCTGATCGCGATCGTCGTCACGCTCGCGCAGCCGGGCGTGGTCTCCTACTGGGAGATCGCTGTCGGCATGGTGATCGGCGGCGGGTTCGGACTGGTCGCCGCGCGGCGCGTGAAGATGACCGCGATGCCGCAGATGGTGGCGCTGTTCAACGGCGTCGGCGGCGGCGCGGCAGCGTTGATCTCGCTCGCCGAGTTCCACCGGCTCGCGCCCCCGAGCGGCGACCTGCAGCGCGACATCAGCACCTCGATCGTCCTCTCGGCCCTGATCGGGTCGATCTCCTTCGCCGGGTCGCTGGTCGCCTTCGCGAAGCTGCAGGAGCTGATCGGCGGCCGGCCGATCACCTACCCGGGCCAGCGGATCGTGAACGCGGTGCTGCTCGCGGCGTGCGTCGCCGCCGGGATCGCGATCGTCGCGGGCGCCGAGCAGCAGTGGTTGCTCTGGGCGCTCGTCGCGGGTGCGGCGCTGTTCGGCGTGCTCTTCGTCCTCCCGATCGGCGGCGCCGACATGCCGGTCGTGATCTCGCTCCTCAACGCGTTCACCGGGCTGGCTGCGGCGGCGACCGGTTTCGAGCTCGAGAACAACGTCCTGATCGTCTCCGGCATGCTCGTCGGCGCATCGGGGACGTTCCTCACGCTGATGATGAGCCGTGCGATGAACCGCTCGATCGGCAACGTGCTCTTCGGCGCGTTCGGGCAGGTGAGCGCCGGGGCGGCTGCGGCGGCTGCGGGCGGGACGGGCTCCGTCCGCTCGACGACCGTCGACGACGTCGCCGTGATGCTCGCGTACGCGCACAAGGTCGTGATCGTGCCGGGGTACGGGATGGCGGTCGCGCAGGCGCAGCACGACGTGCGTGCGCTCGCCGACCTGCTCGAGGCGCGCGGTGTCGAGGTCACGTACGCGATCCACCCCGTCGCCGGGCGCATGCCGGGGCACATGAACGTGCTCCTCGCAGAGGCCAACGTCCCCTACCCTGCGCTCAAGGAGATGGACGACGCGAATGCGGAGTTCCCGCGCACGGACGTCTCGCTCGTGATCGGCGCCAACGACGTCGTCAATCCCGACGCGCGGAACAACCCGGGGAGCCCGATCTACGGCATGCCGATCCTCAACGTCGACTCCTCGAGCGCGACCGTCGTGCTCAAGCGCTCGATGAACCCGGGGTTCGCCGGGATCGAGAACCCGCTCTTCGTCGACCCGAAGACGGTGATGCTCTTCGGCGACGCGAAGGAGACCGTCGCCAGGCTCGCCGCGGCCGTCAAGCTGCTGTGACGCCGGTCCCGCTGTTCGCGGGCAGTCGCGTGCGGGAGGCGGTGTCGCCGGCGCGTGCTCTGGACGTCGTGCGGGAGGCGTTCGTCTCGCATGCGGCCGGCGCGTGGACGATGCCGCCGAAGGTCTACGTCACGAATTACCCGGCCGGCGACTTCCGCGCGATGCCGGCACTCGGCGGCGGCCATGCGCTGCTCAAGTGGGTGACGTCGTTTCCGGGGAACCCGGCCCGCGGCCTCCCGACGGTCACGGGCGTCGTGCTGCTCTCGAACGCGGAGACCGGCGAGCTCGAGGCGGTGCTCGACGCTGCCTCGGTGACGGCGCTCCGCACCGGCGCCGCGGCGGTGCTCGCGGCCGAGACGCTCGGACGAGCCGATGCGCGCACCGCGGCCGTGGTCGGCGCAGGCGTCAACGGCGCAGCGGCTGCTGCGACGTTCGTCGCGCGCGGCCGTGACGTCGCGCTGTGGGACGTCGACGGCGAGCGGGTGCGCCGGGTCGCCGACGAGCTGGGAGCGACGGTCGCCGGCTCGCTCGCCGAGGCGCTCGGCGCCGATGTCCTCGTGACGGTGACGCCGGGGCACGAGCTGCTGCTCGCCGACGGTGCGCTGCAGCCGGGGCAGCACGTCTCGCTGATGGGCGCCGACGGTCCCGGCAAGGCCGAGATCGCGGCGGCCGAGCTCGCGCGCACGCACGTCTTCTGCGACGACTGGGAGCAGGCCAGCCACGGCGGCGAGCTGACGGCCCTCGTCGACGCAGGGCTGATCGGCGAGGCGGACGTGACGAGGCTCGGCGACGTGCTGAACGGAGAGGCTTCCGGCCGAGCGGGCGACCACGAGATCACCGCGTTCGACTCGACCGGGCTCGCGATCCAGGATCTCGCGATCGCGATCGCGGCTTACGGGCGGATCGGCGAGCTCGATCTGCCCACCGTCGATCTCTAGGGCAGGGGCTCAGCCGCCGCCGGTGCAATCCGGGACGTGGAGCTTGACCTCCAGCCGGCCTGCGGCCAGCCGCAGCGAGTCGGGCTCGTGCACGAGCCGCTCGAGTCGCGCTGCGAGCTGCGTCCGCTCAACGGGTGTGCGTGCGGCTGCGATCGCGTCGTAGATACGGACCCAGTCTCGTGCATAGCTCTCCGCGAGGCGGCGCTGCAGCGCGATCCAGCGGCGGCTGATCGGCCGGAGAGCAGCCGGCACCGGGATCGCCGCGACCCGCGCGAGCCGCCGCGCCGTCGAGGCACGGATGTCGCGCGCGACGGCCAAGGCGCCCGCCCGCGTCCCGACGGCATGCGCATGGTCGAAGAGGAGCGAGCCGGCGCAGATCTGCGCGACCGCGACCGAGTACTCGGCAGCCGGGCCGGCCGCCGGGGCGGGCTGTGCGGTCGCCGCGAGGGCCAGGGACGCGATCAGCAGCGCCCCGATGACGAGCATGTGGTTTCGCATCGGCCGATCATGGGACGGCACCTCTCAACCGCTGCTCCATTGCCGCTCAATCGAGGTCTGGAAGCCCGATCGGGACTGTGCGATCCTCGCTTGTGCGATGAGGCACGTGGCCTTCCGGATTCTCGGCCCGCTCGAGGCGGAGGTCGACGGACGCGTTGTGGCCCTCTCCAGCCGGCGCGAGCGCGCGTTGCTCGCCGTGCTTCTCCTCGACGTCGGCGACGTCGTCCCGACGGACACGCTGATCGACTCGGTCTGGGGCGAACCGGCACCGGCGAGCGCGCGGCACATGGTGCACGAGTACGTGTCGCGGCTTCGGCCTGCGCTGTTCGATGCGCCGGTGATCGTCACGCGGGCGCCCGGGTACGTCATCGAGAGCGATGCGTGTGAGCTCGACGCGACACGGTTCGCCGAACTGCTCGGGGCCGCCCGCGCGGCGGCTGCCGAAGGCGGCCTCGACGTGGCGCTGGAAGCGTATGACGGAGCTCTCGCGCTCTGGCGTGGCGAGGTGCTCTCCGATGTCGTGCTCGAGGGCGACGCACGGTCCGCGGCGGCACGGCTCGGCGACCAGCGGAGGGCTGCGCGGTCCGAGCGAGTCGACGTGGCGCTCGCTCTCGGCCGCCACCACGAGCTGATCCCCGACCTCGAGCAGGGGGTCGCGGCCGAGCCGCTCGACGAGCGGTTGCTCGGGCAGCTCATGCTCGCGCTCTACCGTGACGGCCGCCAGGCCGACGCGCTGGCTCGCTATCGCGAAGGCCGCCGACGGCTCGACAGCGAGCTCGGCATCGCGCCTGGCGCGGAACTGAACGCGCTTCACCTGGCGATCCTGCGGCACGATCCGGCGCTCGCATCGCCGAGGCCGGAGGTCGAGGCGGAGCGCGCGCCGCCCCGGCCGGTGCGGCGAGGGGTCAGGCGGCAGCTCGCGCTCGCGGCGGTCGCAGGCGCAGCGATCGTCGCCACCGGCGTGGCAATCGGGCGGGATCACACGCACGGCGCAGCCGTTGCGCACGGGGACGCGCTCGCAGTCGTCGACGCGACGACGGCAAAGCTGGTTCGCACGACCGCGGTCGACTCGCGCCCAGGCGCGATCGCGTACGCCGCCGGCTCGATCTGGGTCTCCTACCCCGACACCCGCTCGATCGCCCGCGTCTCGCCGGGCTCCTTGCGCACGGTGACGTCGGTCCCGCTCGACGTCCCCGCGCAGAGCCTCGCGGTTGCCGCAAGCGACGTCTGGGCGGTGGGCTCGAACTTCACCGACACCTACCTCACGCTCGACCGGATCGACCCGACGTTCGCGACCGCGACGCGCGCCCAGAAGCTGCCGCTCGTCGTGTCAGGCGACACGGGCTCGCTCGCCGGCGGAGCGGGATCCATCGTCGTCGCACCCCGCTCCGGCTTCGTCACGCACATCGACGCACGCAGCGGTCGAGTGGTCGGCCGTATCGATCCGACGGTGCCGCCGACAGCCGTGGCGAAAGGCTTCGGCAGCACCTGGCTCGCGTACCCCGAGGCGAACGAGGTCGTCCGCATCGATGCGACCGGCGCGATCACCCCGATCCCGGTCGGACGCGAACCGTCGGCGATCACGGTCGGACGACGCGCCGTCTGGGTCGCGGACACGCTCGGGAACACGGTCAAGTCGATCGACCCGGCAACCAGCTCGGTCGTCACGACAGTCGACGTCGGATCCGCACCGGATGCGATCGCAGAAGGCGGCGACAGCGTCTGGGTGGCCAACGGCGGCGACGGCACGTTGACGCGAATCGACGAGCGCACGGGCCGCCCCACGGCGGACGTGACCGTCGGGGGGAGCCCGCAGGCACTCGTCCTCGCGGACGGCAAGGTCTGGGTGAGCGTCCAGACGCCGCCGCCCGCAAAGCCCTCGGGCGGCACGCTCGTCATCAGTGTGCCGTCGGGGATCACGTTGTTCGACCCGGCGGTGGCGGATGCGATCGACGACACGCCGATCGAGTACGCGATCTGCTCGACGCTGCTCGGCAACCCGGACGAGGCGGGGCCGGCAGGCCTGCAGGTCGTCCCCGACGCTGCCCGGGCGGAGCCGACGGTGAGCGACGGCGGCCGCGTCTACACCTTCGTGATCCGCAAGGGCCTGCGCTTCTCGCCGCCGTCGAACCAGCTCGTCACGGCGGAGACCTTCAAGGACTCGATCGAGCGCAGCCTCAGCCCGAGCAAGAGCATGGGCCTCGACGGCTCCGGGCCCGGCCAGCAGGAGCTGACCGATGTCGTCGGCGAAGCAGCGTATCTGGCGCGCAAAGCACGGCACATCTCGGGGATCACCGCACACGGTGATCGGCTCACGATCCGGCTGACGCACCCGGATCCCGAACTGCTCGAGCACATCTCCAACGGCGCCTTCTGCGCGCTACCGACCGACATGCCGCTCAGGCCGGTCACCGGCGCGTTTCCGACCTCCGGGCCGTACTACATCGCGGCCGAGACTCCAGGGCGGAGCCTCGTCCTCCTGCGCAACCCGAACTACCACGGCGACCGGCCCCGACGGCCGCGGCGGATCGACGTCGTGATCGGCCCACAGGACGCCGTCAAGGAGGTCGAAGCATCGAAGCTCGACTACGCGATCGACGCGGTCACGCCCGCTCAGAGCGCACGGCTCGACCGTCTCTACGGCGCCCGCAGCCCGGCCGCACGGCGCGGGCGCCAGCAGTTCTTCGTCGACCCGGAGTTCGAGGTCGACGAGGTTCACCTGAACACGACCCGGCCGCTGTTCGCGAGCGTGCGGATGCGCCGCGCTGTCAACTACGCCGTCGACCGGCGTGCCCTGGCCGCGAACGGCGGCGCCTTCTACGCGCACGCCTCACCCGCGCAGATGGAGCTCCCGCCCGGTATCCCGGGGTTCGCCGACGAGCACGTCTATCCGCTCACACCCGACCTCGAGGCGGCCCGCCGGCTCGCCGGCCGCGGCCGCCGCTCGGCGGTGATCTGGTGCTACCTGGGCGGCGGCGGCCCGCGAGCGGCCCGGATCCTCGCCAGGAACCTCGCCGCGATCGGCATCGACGCCCGCGTGAAGTGCTTCCCGGGCAACCAGTACTGGGCCTACATGCTGACACCCGGCGCGGCCTGGGATCTCGCCGTCGACGGCTGCAGCTGCGGCGACGATCCCGGCGATTGGCTGGACGTCGCGGGCAGCCGCGTGCCGTACAACGCCGGGCAGTACCACGACCCGCGCGTGACCTCGCTGCTCGCGTCGGCCGAGCGCAAGGTCGGCCTCGCTCGCGCCTTCGCCTACGCGCGGGTCGACGACGTGCTCGTCCGCGATGACCCGCCCGACATCCCCTACGCCAACGAGGACGCGCACGACTTCTTCTCGCGCCGCGTCGGCTGCCAGCTCTACCAGCCCCTCGCGGGCATGGACCTCGGCGCTCTCTGCATCAGGTCGGCTCGGAGCTCCACCACGCACCAGGCGCTTCGGCCTTAGAAGACGTCTCCGACGGTTTTCCTACCGTCCGCTCACCCATTCGCCGGGACATCTGCTACCTCTAGTCGGTGAGGCATCGTCTGCTTCTCGCTGCGGCCGTCGTTGCCGTGGTCCTGGTGACGGGCGCACAGGCGGCCGGCCCGACAGTGCTGCTCACCGTGTCCGTGATCGGCTCGGGGACGGTGAAAGTGAGCAACGAGGCGCCGATCCGCTGCACCGGCACGTGCCATGCGACGTTCCGGATCACGGCCGGGAGCAGGGTCGTCGTCGTGCCGACAGCCAGCGCGCTCTGGAAGCCCGCACCGTGGTCCGGCGCCTGCAAGGGCGCGCCCGCGCGCTGCACGCTGCGCATGACGAAGGCACAGCGGCTCTCGGTGCGGTTCGTCCCGCCCGGCTCGCAGCCGAACCCGATCCCGCTCGGATCGACCTGGTTCATCACGGGCAACTGGCTCTTCCGCGTGATCGGCGTCACGCCGAACGCGAACGGGCAGCTGATCGATGGGAACGGCACGACACAACAGCCGCCGGCCGGCTCGCAGTTCTTCCTGCTGAACATCGCGGTCACGTACAAGGGAAGCGGCAGCGGCGGCTTCGCCGACCTCGCGCGTGAGCTGACCGCCGTCGGCGCACACGGAACGAAGTACCCCTATCTCTCCGGCAACGGCTGCGGCCCCGGCAAGGCGATCCTCCCCTCGCACGACATCCAACCGAAGGCGCAGGCCAATTCGCCCGTCGAGTCCAACCAGACGGTGAGCGGCTACATCTGCTTCCAGGTCTCGTCAACCGATGCGTCCTCCCTCGTGCTGCTCGCCGGCGGTGGCACGCCCGTCTGGTTCGCCCTGCACTAGCGGCTGCTACTCGAGAGAAGCGAACGCCTTCGTGCGGCCGTCGACGACGAACGCGAGGCAGTACGCATCGCCGTCGACCCACTCCGCCAGCTCGACGGTGTCGTGCGGCGACAGCGGATCGCCGTAGTCGAGCCGCGCGGTGAGCGGCCGCCCGAGGTTCAGGCCGAGGCTCGAGAGACGGTGCTCGACCGCCTGCCAGTGGACGGCGTTGTTCACGTGACCGTGCAGGTCGACGTCGGTGGAGCGGAGCTGCCACGAGACCCGCACCGCCGACGGGGGAGGTTCAGGCAGGTCGATCTTCGTCGACACGTGCCGCCCGCCTGTCGCCTCGGCGTAGATGCCGAAGTTCTCGATCCGCGCCGGTCGCGCGTCGGGCCCGAGGTGGATCCAGACCGACTCGACCTCGATGTGCCCACCGGCGTCCCCGCGCAGCGACCATCGCCGCCCTGCGGCGATCGCCGCCAAGCCGCTGCACCACGTGACCACCTCCACCGAGCGGTCCTCGATGAACGGCACCTCCACCTCGACCTCGATCCTGCGGATGAACCACAGGTGCTCTGGCAGGCCCCAGCCCGTCTCGGAGACGTCCTCGATCGCGGCGTCCTGCAGGTAGCGGGCGACGGCGTCGAGGCGAAGCCGGCCGCGGCTGTCCATGTCGGCGAGCCGGACGCTGCGGCGCATGGCGAACGAGCGCCCTGACGTGGGCCGCGCGACGAAGCTCAAGCCGCGCCGGGGACGGTCAGCCTGGCAGGGTCGAAAAGCTCGAGCTCCGGCGGACGTTCCCCGAGAATCGCTCGCGCAACGAGCTCGCCGCACGCGAGGCCGAGCACGTTGCCGTGCCCGGAGTACCCTCCCGCAATCCAGACGCCGTCGCGCCCCGGCATCGGGCCGACGAGCGGGTTGGTGTCGGGCGTGGTTCCCCAGATCCCCGCCCAGCGCCGGGCGACCCGGGGCGGCGCTCCCATCAACCGGCTCGCCAGGGCCTCGATCCGCTCCTGGACGACCGGCGTGGTCGCCTCGACGGCGGTCTCCTCCTCGGCGAGCGCCGCATCGCGGTTGCCGCCGATCACGAGCCGGCCGTCGGGCCGCTGGTGCCAGTAGTCGTAGCCGTCGCGCGCGTAGTGCGGCTGCAGATATCGCACGTCGGCATAGGCCTCGGTGATGAGCACCTGGCCACGCGTGGCCACGACCAGCCCCTCCAGCTCGGGGAGCACGGACGCGGTGAACCCGTCGGTGGCGACGACCACCGCGGGCGCATCGAGGCCCGGCAGCGCGACCGGCTCGCCGGCCCGGATCTCGGCTCCCGCCTCGGCGGCGGCCGCTGCAAGGCGGCGCACCCAGCGCGCCGGCTGGAGGACGCCGTCGCCAGGATGCAGCAGCGCGCCCCGGTAGAGGGCGTCGAGCGGCGCCTGGAGCTCGTCGAGCCACTCGACGGCGAAGCCGTCCTCGCGCAGCGCATCGTGCTCGCGGCGCAGCGCGTCGCGCTCGTCGGCGTCGAAGGCCAGCCTGAGGCTGCCTACGCGGCGCAGCGCGTCGCCGGCGAGGCCGGCGAGGCGATCGAGGGAGCGCTCGGTGAGCTGCATCAGCAGCCGTGCCTGCTCGCGTCCGAGCCGGTCGCACGCGACGTCGTACGGCGTTGCCGCACCGCGGAGCGCGAAACCGCCGTTCCGGCCGCTCGCACCGCCGGCGATCTCGCGTCCGTCGTGCAACCGGACCGCGACGCCCTGCTCGGCCAGCGTCAGCGCGCAGGAGCACCCTGTCACCCCGCCGCCGACGATCACGACCTCGGGAGGTCCGGCGAGGCGGCGTGACGCCAGGGGCGGCGCGTCCTCTTCGAGCCAGTATGAGGTTGTGGGCACAAACGTCGATCCTATGCGGGCCGCATCACCCCCCGGTACACGCCCTCGGCTTCGGCCACCAGGCCGAGCAGCTCCAGCTCGACGAGCGCGGCCGACACCGCGGCCGCGCCGAGCCCGGTGCGGCGGACGACCTCGTCGAACGGCACCGCCGCGTCGACGACGACCTGCCGCACTGCCGCTGCTTCCGGCGAGAGACCGGCCGGAACCTCCGGCGGAGCGCCGCCCCCGGGCGGCGGGACCACCATTCCGAGCGCCTCGAGGACGTCGGAGGCGCCCGTCGCCGGAGTGGCCCCGAGCCGGAGGAGCGCGTTCGAGCCGGCGGAGAGGTGGCTCGTGATCTCGCCCGGGACGGCGAGGACCTCGCGGCCCTCCTCGAGCGCGAGGTCGGCCGTGATCAGCGCGCCGCTCCGCGCCCGCGCCTCGACGACCACGGTCGCGCCGGCCAGACCTGCCACGATCCGGTTTCTCGCCGGGAAGCGCCACGGTGCCGGCTCGACGCCCGGCGCGTACTCGGAGACGATCAGCCCGGCCTTGGCGATCTCCGCGGCGAGCGACGCGTGCGCACGGGGGTAGTCGCGATCGATCCCGCAGCCGAGGACGGCGACCGTGGCGCCGGCGGTGAGAGCGCCGCGGTGCGCGGCGCCGTCGACTCCCCGCGCGAGCCCGGAGACGACGACGACCCCGGCTGCCGCCAGGCGGCTGCCGAGCATCGCGGCCACCTCGCCGCCGTAGGGAGAGCAGGAACGCGCTCCGACGATCGCCGCACTGGGCCGGTCGAACAGGTCGAGCGACGCAGCCCCGCGGACGAAGAGGCCGACCGGCGGGTCGTGGATCGTGCGCAGCCTCGCCGGATACTGCCCGTCGCTGCGCGCGACCCAGCGGATTCCCAGCTCAGCGAGCCGCCTGCGGCACGCCGTCTCGTCGAACGAGCGCGCGAACGCCTCGTAGCGACCGTTGCGCGGCGCGGCGAGCAGATGACTGCCGGTGTCGGCCGCGAACATCGCCACCGTCAGCTCGCTCATCTCCACCGCTCCCGGGTCACGCCGTGAGCTCCTGCGGCGGGCGGTAGGAGAGCGCCTCGGCGAGATGCTCGACCGCGATCGAGTCCGAGGCGCCGAGCGCGGCGATCGTCGATGCGACGGTGGCGACGCGGGCGCGGCCGCGGCCCGATAGCGGGAGCCGCTCGACCGCACGGGTGAGAAGCGAGTCGGCCGGGCCCGAGAGCGCCGGCGGTGCGAGCGCGAGACGCCGGCGAGCCTCCTCGACCCGCTTGCGAACGGGAGCCGACTCCTCGCCCGGTGGCGCAGCGAGCTCCTCTCCGCGCGATCGCGGCACCGTCAGCGCGAGATCGAAGCGGTCGAGCAGCGCCCTCGAGAGCCGCTCGCGGTGGTGCTGCAAGCGCTGCGCCGAGCAGGCACACGACGCGCCGGGCACGCCGCGGGCCCCACACGGGCAAAGGTTCATCGTCGCCACGAGCTGGAACCGCGCCGGGAACGTGGCCCGGCCCGCGACGCGTACGACGGTGATGACGCCGTCCTCGAGCGGCTGCCGCAGCGACTCGAGCGCGGCCCGGGCGAACTCGGGAAGCTCGTCCAGGAAGAGCACGCCGCGATGGGCCAGCGTCGCCTCACCAACCTGCGGGCCGCCGCTCCCGCCCCCTCCGCCCACGATCGCCGCCGTCGACGCGGAATGGTGCGGCGCACGGAAGGGCGGCAGCCGCACGAGCCCGGCTCCGGGTGGGAGGACGCCCGCGACCGAATGGATCCGCGTGATCTCCAGCGCACCCTCGTCGTCGAGCAAGGGCAGGATCCCCGGCAGGCGCCGGGCGAGCATCGTCTTGCCGGTTCCCGGTGGCCCGGCGAGCAGCAGGTTGTGGCCGCCCGCGGCGGCGATCTCGAGGGCGCGACGGGCGCGCTCCTGCCCGCGCACATCGCGCAGGTCAGGGCCGCCGCCCGGCGAGGCGGCCGACTCGGGCGGCGCATGCGCCGGCGGCGGGTCACGCAGGCCGCGCAGGTAGGCGACGGCCTCGGCGAGGTGCGGGACGGGCACCGGCTCCACACCCGCCAGCGCGACCTCCGCCCCGGACTCCGCCGGGCAGACGACGCGGTCGAGCCCCGCGCGGCGCGCGCCCTCCGCGGCGACGAGCGCGCCCGGGACGGGCCGGAGTCGGCCGTCGAGGGCGAGCTCGCCGATCGCGGCGTGGCCGGCGAGCGCGTCCGACGGGAGCTGGCCACTGGCGGCGAGGACGGCCAGCGCGATCGGGACGTCGAAGCCCGAGCCTTCCTTACGCAGCCCGGCCGGGGCGAGGTTGACCGTCAGCCGGCTGCGCGGCCACTCGAGCTCGGCCGAGGCGATGCCGCTCCGCACGCGAT
>DATIXY010000068.1:0-18477 GCA_035518115.1 Gaiellaceae bacterium
GTTCGCCTTCACGACGTTCCCGGGTGAGATCTGGCGGACGCCGCGTAGCTGGGTCGAGGCGAGCTACCCGAACGTCAGCTACTTCAACGAGGTCGACCGGGGCGGCCACTTCGCCGCCTGGGAGGAGCCCGAGCTCTTCTCCGCCGAGCTGAGGGCGGCGTTCAACCCGGTCCGCTGAACCGCCCGCTACGCGGGATCCCGTCGCCGGTGGGGCGAGAGCATGTTCGTCACCCGCACGCGACGGGTCCCGTCGGGGCGGTCGGCGAGGGTTCGGTTCCGGTAGGGCTCGAGGACGGCGGTCAGCGCAGCGGTCACGCGTCGTGACTCGTCGGGGGTCAGCCAGAGATCGGCGTTGGCGAGGGCCGCGACGTTCCGCCACTCCTCGGGCTCCTCGCGCTCGGTCGCGATGAACTCCTCCGCGACCGCCCGGCTGCTGTCCAGGAACGCCAGCCCGACGGTGATCGTCGCCTCTGCCCCGGCCGGGGTTGACGTATCGAGATCCAAGCTCGTCCCGCGATTGGCCGCGCGCCATGGTCTTTCGCGCCCGTCGCTCCGGGCCGGGGCCGGCTCGGCGAAGTCGTAGCGCTCGAGGAACTTCAGGTGGTAAGCCGTCGCGCTCGGGCTCAACCCGGTGAGCTCGGCGCACTCGGTCGCCGTCAGCTCGTCTCCCGACGAGAGCGCATCGATGATCGCCATCCGCGCCGGGTGGGCCAGCGCCCGGATCACGCGTGGATCCTTCAGGTGGCGCGTGCGGGACGATCGCTCTGCAGGCATGCCGTCCAAGGATAGGCCTTGACGCCAAGATGTTAAAGACTTACTGTTCAATAAATGCTGAACGTCGGTCAGGGACGTCGCGACCTCTTCATCGCACTCGCCGGACGCACGGTCTCGACGTTCGGCGACGGGGTGGCGGTCATCGCGCTGACCCTGCGCCTCCAGGGAGACGGCGCCCATCCCTACCAGGTCGGCCTGCTGCTGGCCGCCGGCTCGCTGCCGGTGCTGCTGCTCGCCCGCCCGGTCGGGCGCCTGGTCGACACCCACGACTCCCGGCTGCTGCTCGTCGGAGGCGGTCTGGTCGAGGTGGCGGCCACGACGCCGCTGATCTTCCTCCACGCCGTTGCGCCGATCGTCGTCCTCGTCGTCGCGCTGGGGGCGGCCGCCTCCGTGACCTCGGCCACCTGGTCGGCTCTCATCCCCCGCGTCGTCGGCGAGGAGCATCTGGCCCAGGCAATCTCGGCCCAGCAGTCCCTCGGCGTCCTCGTCCTGGTCGGCGCTCCCGCGGTCGGTGCGCTCCTCGCCGGGGCGTTCGGCACGGGTGTGCCGATTGCCATCGACGCCTTCACCTTCGTGATCCTGACCGTGGCCACCGCCCTGATCCGCACCCGCCGCGTGCCCGGGCGGGCTCCGGCCGCCGACCGGGCGATCAAGGCCCGGGGCGGATTCGCGATCCTTCGCGCCGACCAGCTCCTCGCTCCCCTCCTCGTCGGCATCGCCCTCGTCGTCCTCCTGGTCGGCATGGTCGACGTCGTGCTCGTCTACCTGGTGCGCGAGACGCTCCACGCCGGAGCCGTCTGGTACGGCGTGACCGAAGCCGCCTGGATGGCCGGCATGGTCGCCGGAGCGGTCGTGGCGGGCCGCGTCAGGACCGAACGCGGGCAGTCACGCGCCACGATCGCCGGGGCCGCCATCGCCTGCGGCGCCCTGGCCGGGTTCGCCGTGGCGCCGGCTGTCGCGGTCCTCGTCCCCCTCTCGGTGCTCGGCGGTATCGGCAACGGCTACGCCGGGACCTGCCTCTCCACCCTGCTCATGACACGCACCGCCGAGACCGCACGGGGCCGGGTGTCCGCCGCCGCCAATGCGATCCTCGGAGGCGCCCAGGGCGCCTCACTCCTGCTCGGCGGCGTCCTCGCGGTCGTGCTCTCCCCGCGTGAGCTCTACGCCGCCGCCGGGCTGCTCGGCCTGGCCGCCGCCGGACTGCTCGCGATCAGGCACCGCTCTCCCGAGGCCGCCCTCCGGGAGTCTCCATCCTGGCGGCCTGCGAGGCTCTCGGAACGATCGAGCTGAACCTCGTCCGCGACCGGCTCCTCTCCGACTCGAGCGGCGGCGCGGTCTGGCACGCCGTCTGGCATCCGCTGTCGCAGGCCGGCTCGGTCTTCTACGGGGGCATCGGCAGCGACCTCGGCGAGGTGACGCTCATCGCCGCGATCGTCGTCGCCTACCGTCACCACAACTGCTATGTGCCCCGCTGCCCACGGCTCGGTCACATCGACCCGGAGCACGGCCACCCGGCCTGCAAGCGGCACCACTCCCTCCGCGACAAGCTCGCGGTGGCGGCCCGGACCCCGGCAGGACCGAGCCAGGCGCCTAACCGCCGGTAGTGCGCGGGCTCACGGCCTGTTGCTGCAGCAGAGAGACGAAGGCGTCCCAGACGGGGTATTCGGTGACGTCCCAGACCGACGCGCGAAACGCCTGTGCCCGCTCGGCCGTCCAGCCGAGGTGCTTCATCGCGTAGAGCCCGTAGAAGGCGGAGACGCGGAAGTTCGCAGCGCAGTGCACCAGGGTTCGGCTGTCCGCGGGAAGCCCGGCCATCACCTGCTCGAAGGCGGCGAAGTCCCTCTCCGTCGGATTGGTCCAGACGACCGGCACGTGGTGGTAGCCCATGCCGAGCGCACGGACCAGTCCTGCTTCGTCGGGGAGCGCGTTGTCGTTGTCGTGCGGGGCGAGGTTGATGACCGTGTCGTAGCCCTCGGCCGCGGCAGCGCGCAGCTGCTCTTCGGTCGGCTGGCCGCTCGTCAGCAGACGGTCGTCGACCTTGCGGGCGTTGTAGATGTCGCCGGTGCTCATCCGAACCGTGTTCTACCGCCTCTCGACCAGCTCGTAGAGCGAGCCGTCTCGTCGGCGAGGAAGCCGAGCGAGCGGGTCGTGCCGCCGACCTCGATCCGCTCCAGGCCGAGGACGCCGGCGACGAACGACGACATCGCCTCTCGATGCTCCGTGGCGGTTCCCGCGAAGACGATGCCGAGGACGCGCATTCGCCGGAGGTTACTTCGGCTTCGCCGGCGCTCCACGGCTGCGAGGATGCCCGTCCCGGTGATGATCGCGACTGCAGCGGAGCGGCCCGAGCTGCTCGAGCCGGCGTGGCAGCGGACCCGGGACACGATGCCCGAGTACAACAACCACGGCGACGTCCTCAACGAGTACTGGCCGCGGCTCACCGACGAGCGTCCGGACTTCCAGTTTCACCTCGTCGACGAGGAGGACGCGATCCTCGCCCGCGCACGATCCGTCCCGCTGCGCTGGGACGGCACGATCGGCGGTCTGCCCGCCGGGATCGACGGAGCGATCGCCCGCGGGTTCGACGAAGGCGGCGCGAACGTCCTGTGCGCGCTCGTGATCATGGTCCCGAACGACGTGCAGAGCCGCGGCATCAGCCGTCTCGCGGTCCAGGGGATGGCCGAGATTGCCCGCCGCCACGGGCTCGGGTCGCTGATCGCGCCGGTCCGTCCGAGCTGGAAGGAGCGCTATCCGCTGGTGCCGATCGAGCGCTACGCCGGCTGGCGGCGTCCGGACGGCCTGCTCTTCGACCCGTGGATGCGCGTGCACGAGCGCCTCGGCGCGACGATCCTGAAGCCGGAACCACAGTCACTCCGCATCACCGGCACGGTCGGCGAATGGGAGAGCTGGACGGCGATGAGCTTTCCCGAGAGCGGCGGCTACTGGTTCCCCCGCGGTCTCACCACCCTGCACGTCGACCGCGACGAGGACCGGGGCAGCTACTGGGAGCCGAACGTCTGGCTGCACCACCGGCTCTGAGCTCGTCGATCAGCGGGCCTCGTGGTCGGGCTCGAGCTGGGGCTCGTGCTCGACCTCTCCCACGTCGTCTGAGGGGCCTTCCGTGGCAGGCGAGGGCTCGAGATCCCGGCGGGCGGCGGCGATCACGTCGCGCATCGAGTCGCCCTTGCCGGCCACCGGACGACCCTACAGCGCGTGACGATGTAACGCCTCGACCGCCACCTGCGAAGAGCTTCCGACAGCGAGGATTGATGGAGGTGCGAGTGCACGAGCCGGCCGAGATCGCAACCGACCCCGAGGCGTTCGAGCGTTTCTACCGCGAGCACGTCGAGGCGGTACAGCGTTTCGTCGCGCGACGGGTCGATGATCCGTATCTCGCCGCCGACCTGACGGCGGACGTGTTCGTCTCGGCGATCGAGTCGGCCCGGTCGTACCGGCGGAGCCGGGGCGCGCCCGCGGCGTGGCTCTTCGGAATCGCCCGGAACGTCGTCGCCGAGGAGCGGCGCCGCAACGCGAAGGAGCTGCGCACGTCGGCACGCCTCCGGGGGAGGGAGCTCGTCGCCGAAGACGACCTGGTCGCGCTCTGCGAGCGAATCGACGGCGAGTCGGCGGCACGCGGTCTCTACCGGCGGCTGAGCGAGCTCGCGCCGGGTGAACGCGCAGTGCTCGAGCTGGTCGCGCTCGACGGGCTCTCCGCAGGCGAGGCAGGGCGGGCGCTCGGGATCGGCGGCATCGCCGCCCGCGTGCGCCTGCACCGCGCGCGACGCCGACTGCAGAGCGGGCTCGACCTCCCCGGCCTCGGCACCAACGACCTACCGGAGGTGACGACATGAGCAACTTCGAAGACCGGCTGCTGGTGGAGCTGCGGAACATGGTGGAGAGGGAGCCCCTCGAACGTGGACGAAGGCTGCCCCGGCGGCGGTTCGCCCTCGCCGGCGGACTGGCGGCGGTTGCGGCGGCAGCGGCGATCGCCGGTGTGCTGGTCCTCTCGGCCGGCACTCAGGCGGCCTACGCCGTGACGAAGAACGCGGACGGCACCGTCACGGTCGAGATCGACTCGATCACCGACGCAGCCGGGCTGCAGGCGAAGCTGCAGGCAGCGGGGGTGAATGCGGTCGTCGAGTACCTGCCCGAGGGAAAGATGTGCGCGCAGCCGTGGTTCACACCGGCCGGCGCGGCAGCCCACGGGATGCGGCAGTCCGGGGTCGAGCGCACGAACGACGGCACCACCCGCTTCACGATCAGCGGCGACCAGCCGGCGGGCGCGACGCTGGTGGTCACCACGCAGACCGGGCCCGGCGGCGAACAGGCCCTCGGCATCGGTTGGGCCCAGGGAACCGTTCCGCCCTGCCAGGTCGTCGACGCCCCGGCGGGAAGCGGCCCGCTCGGCGGCCCTCCGGCCGGCTAGCCGGCCTCGAGCGGGCGGCGCAGAACCCAGAGGAACGTCGTCGTCACCGAGCCCGGCTCGGGGGCGTCGGGAGCATCCGTCTCCCCCAGCTTCGACACCGCCTGGGCGGCCTGCCCGAGCTTGCCGAGACCGGGGATCGGAACGCCGGCGCCCCCGTCCTTACGCTGCGGCACGCTGCGCACGTCGGGCGCGACGCCGACGAGCTCCCAGCCCTCGGCCGCGTACCGGTTCAGCATCGCCGTGTACTGGCCCTCGGCGAACGACACGGCACGGTACTCCCAGCGCTGCACAACCACATCATCCCCGAAGCGACCGAGCGCGAGACGCCTGGAAGATGAGCCGCCCCGGCCCCGTCCTGTGAACCACACGTGCGGAACCAGGGAGGCAGGCAGATGGGACGGCACCACGGCAAGCTCAAGCTCGCGCTGACGACGGCGCTCACGATGACGGCGACACTCGCTCTCGCCTCGGTCGCCTCTGCGGCGGAGGTCAACGACCAGGCGCCCGTGGGACGGCGGCTACCGCCGCCCGTGAGTCCGAGCGATCTCGACTGGCGAGGCGCCGCGATCATCACGGCGTCCGTCGTACTCGTGATCCTCGTTAGCCTGCTGCTCGTCTCGAACGGGCGCAGCCGCGCAGAGCTCGCCACGTCCGAGTAGAACGGACGAGCACGCCGGAGGCCGGCGGTCACTCCCGAAAGGCGAGCCCTTCGGCGTGCTCGATCACCTCGGCCGGGCTCGGCGGCGCCAGCAGCACCTCGACCATCTCCTTCTTCAAGGGGTCGGTCGACGCGCGGTACGCGCGCGCCGTCTCCTCCAGGTCGTAGTCGGTGCGCGCGAGCTCGACATCGGGGCCGAGCAGCGCCCAGAACGCGCCGCGCAGCTCGTGATAGGGCATGCCGACGCTTCCGGGGTTGATCGACCGGATGCCGGCGACGCGCCGGTCGAACTGGAGATGCGTGTGCCCGCTGAGCAACACGCGCTCGGGAACGCCCTGCATCAACTCCTGCATGCGATCGACGGGCGTCTCCGGCGTGATCAGCTCGATGTCGCTCCGCGGCGATCCGTGGCAGAACCGGACGGCGCCGAGCCCTGCAACGTCGACGACCGCCGCATCGACGAAGGTCTCGAGGAACGCATATGTCGCTTCGGAGTGCCGGTCGCGCATCCAGCACTCGCGATCGTTCCCGTCACGGCCCGCACGCAGCTCGCGCAGCGCGCGCTCACCGTTGCCGTTCACGAAGATCACATGCCCCTCGAACGACTCGAGCAGCACGCGCGTCTCCTCCGGCTCCACGCCCCACGTGACGTCCCCGAGGGAGACGACCAGCTCGGCGTCCGACTCGGCGATCGCCGCGAGCACGGCACGCAGCGCCGGCGCATTGCCGTGGACGTCGGAGATGACGGCGACCCGGTCGGCCTTCACCGGGGACTACCGTAAAGGACGCGACGTGCAGAATGGGCGTGTGAGCGCCGACCTCGACGAGCTTCGCCGCCTGCGCCGGGCACGCGATCGGATGGACCGCGAGTACGCGCAGCCGCTGGACGTCCCGGCGCTCGCCGGCACGGCGCTGATGTCGCCGGCGCACTTCAGCCGCCGCTTCCGGGAGGCCTACTCGGAGACCCCCTACTCGTACCTGATGACCCGCCGCATCGAACGCGCGAAGGCGCTGCTCCGCCGGGGCGACACGAGCGTCACGGACGTCTGCTTCGCGGTCGGGTGCACGAGCCTCGGCTCCTTCTCTGCACGCTTCACCGAGCTCGTCGGCGAGACGCCGTCCGCCTACCGGGCGCGGAACCACGACGACCTACGCGTCGTTCCGCCCTGCCAGACGATGGTGCTGACCCGGCCGCGCAAGAGCCGGGACCGGCGGCTCGTGGAAGAGAGCAGTTTCGGAGAAGCGGCCGGTGCTGCGGCCCCCTAGCATCGGCGCCATGACCACCTCACTCAGCACCGTGCACATCCTCGTCGACGACCCCGACGCCGCCGTCGCGTTCTATCGCGACGCTCTCGGGCTCACGGTTCGGAACGAGGTCGCCCAGGGCGACTTCCGCTGGATCACGCTCGCCAACGACAGCCAGCCCGAGATCGGCATCGTCCTGTCGCAGCCGCACGCCGGCCGCTCGCAGGAGGACGGGGACGCGCTCGCAGCGCTGCTCGCCAAGGGCGAGATGTACCCGGTCCATTTCCGCGTCGACGACCTCGACGGCACGTTCGCAAGGGTCGCGACCGCACCCGGCGTCGAGGTTCTGTCCGAGCCGGCGAGCCAGCCGTGGGGCGTCCGCGACGCCGCAGTGCGCGACCCGGCCGGCAACCGTCTTCGGATCGAGCAGGCGTAGCTCAGGGGAGGACCGTCGCCTCGAGGAGGCGCCACCGGCCGTGATAGCCGTCGCGGACGGTCGTGATCCAGATGCCCTTGCGGTCGCTCGGGCTCGCGTCGCCGGGAGGGCTGTACGCGACCACGAACAGCCGATGGAGCTGCGGATCGCGGTGGTCGTCGGCGAGCAAATGCCAGGGTCGGATCGCGGTGAGCGTCGCGCGCGCCACCGCGCGCACCCACCAGCTCGCAACCTCGACCGGCTGCGCGAACGACGGGCGCGAGAGCGTGCCGACGGGGAAGACGCGAAGGAACCAACGGCCGTCCGTCACCGTCGCGCCCCCCGCGGTCCGCACCTCGATCGGGTACATCCCGCTCAGCGCCGGCTCCGGGAGGCTTCCACGCCAGACGCCGTTTTCGAGACGAAGCGAGACCCACGGAAGCAACGTCCCCGACGGGGCCGCCGCACCCTGCAGCCTCACCTCGACCGGGCCCTGCCCGACAAGCCCGCGGATCGCCACCGATGCCGGCTGCTTCAGGTGCACGACGGGTGGGCTCACCGTCAGCAGCGGGTGCTGCCGAATCGAGGAGGCGGCCGTCCCCGCCGCGACGAGCGCTGCGCACGCGATCGTCGCGACGAGGCCCAGCCGGAGACGACTCCACTCCACCCGGAGAACGTAGGAGCGCGACGCCTCGTTCGGAACCGTGCGAGCAGGTGAATGCGCCCCCGTGGTGGCCCACCACCCGCGAGTGCGGCGGTGGCGCGCTTGGGCATGGCGTCCCGACTCAATCAGCCGCGGCGCCTGCAGTCAGGCGCCGGAGCGACGCGCGAATCGCACCGGGCGCCTCGACCCAGACGAAGTGGCCGGCGCCGTCGACGACGTCGACCCATGCGCCCGGGATCCGCTCCGCCGCGTCGGTCGAAGCTGCGACCGGCATCGGGCTGCGTGCGCCGTGCACGAAGCCGACCGGCGCCTCGATGCGGGACAGCCCGGCCTCGAGCGACGGGAGCTCGTCGACGATCGAGCGCACCGTCTCGGCAAAGCACTCGCCCGACATCAGGAGGTCCGGCATCGGCGGCGCCGCTTCCGGGTCGGCGAAGTAGGCGGGCCACACCAGGCGCATCGACTCGAGTGCCAGCTCGTCGGAGGCTCCGCCCTCCGTCATCAGCGCGTCGAGCTCCTGCGCGCGTGCGCGGACGTCCTCCGGCGTGCGCCGGAAGATCTCCTGGTCGAACTCGGGCCAGCGGCCGTCGCCGACCGCGCCGAGCGGATCGACCGCGAGGACGCCGAGCACGCGCTCCGGCAGCGCCTCCGCGACGTGGAGCGCGAGGTGGCCGCCCCACGAGTGGCCGACGACGTACGCCCGGTCCCAGCCGAGCGCATCGAGGACGCGGCGCGCATCGTCGACGTTCGCCGCGACGGTCCACGGCCCATCGGCCGCCGACGGGGGCAGTCCGCGCTGCTGGTACCACGCGACGTCGTTCCCCTCGGCGAGCTCGTCGGCGAGACCCACGAGATAGTCGAAGCCGAGGCCCGGGCCACCGTGCAGCAGGAGCACGGGAGGGCCGCTCCCGGCGCGGCGGCCCGAGACGAGTGGATCTTCCGTGTCGAACCGGGCCCACATCGGGGCGCATCGTCTCACGCACCCACCCCATGGGTAGACTCGGCCGCATGGAGACCGCGATCCTCGCCGGCGGCTGCTTCTGGGGGATGCAGGACCTGATCCGGAAGCGGCCGGGCATCATCTCGACGCGTGTCGGCTATACGGGCGGAGACGTGCCGAACGCGACGTACCGCAACCACGGGACGCACGCCGAGGCAATCGAGATCGTCTTCGACCCCGAGCAGACCTCGTACCGTGACCTGCTCGAGTTCTTCTTCCAGATCCACGATCCGACGACGCTGAACCGTCAGGGCAACGACATCGGCATGAGCTACCGCTCGGCGATCTTCTACCTCGACGACGAGCAGCGGCGGGTCGCCGAGGACACGATCGCCGACGTCGAGGCCTCGGGACTGTGGCCCGGAAAGGTCGTCACGGAGGTCACGCCGGCGGGACCGTTCTGGGAGGCCGAGCCCGAGCACCAGGACTACCTCGAGCGGTACCCGAACGGCTACACGTGCCACTTCCCACGGCCCGGTTGGGTCCTGCCCCGGCGCGCCGAGTCGGTCGCCGGCTCCGGTTTGTCGTCCGGTTAAGAGCGGCGAGCTGCGACGCGGCCGCCCGCCGGGGCCGCCTACGATCGATCGGACTGCGCGCGTGAAGAAGATCCTCGGAGCATCGGTCCTCGCCGTTCTCGTCGTGCTGCTCGCGGCGGGCTGCGGCGACGCGAAGAAGGCGGCGGCGCCCCCGCCTCCGCCGAAGCCAAGCTGCGCGCACCGCGGCCAGTGGCAGTCGCTCGCGAACCGGATGAAGATGGCGGTGTACTGCCCCGGCTGGCTGCCCGACCCGCTGACCTCGCAGATCGGCGGCCAGTGGAACAGCATGAACTCGGTCGACCCACGTAGCGGCTACGTCGAGAGCTTCATCTGGCAGGACACCGACACGCCGGGCATCAGCGGCGTCGAGCACGTGATCCTCCACGGCTACCCGCACCGCACCACGATCCCGAGATGCCTCAGCATCGAGAACGTGCCGGTCCCGTGCTTCGGCGGGCCGAAGCAGGTGGTCATCCGCAACGGGATCCATGCCCGGCTCTACACGGTCAACCAGGACTTCGACACCTGGCACCTGGCGCTGCTGTGGCGCCATGCGGGCAACGTCTACGTGATCTCGCAGCACCTCGCGGCGCCACTGACCTACGCCGGGGTCCTGAACGAGCTGACGCACGAGCTGAAGGACCTCGTCCTGATCAAGCCGCAGTCCGTGTCGACCTGATCCGGCCGCCGCGGGTACCGTCGGCTCCGTGAGAGATGAGCGCGGCTGATCTCGCCGGCGGCCGCGGCCGCGCTGCGCCCGGTGAAGGAAGGGTCGTCGACAACCCCTCGCTCCGGCGAACTGTCTGGCGCCGGCTCCGCCGCGATCGGCTCGCCCTGACCGCGGCCGTCTTTCTCGCGCTGCTCATCCTCGCGTGCTTCGCCGGAGCGCCGCTCGCCGCCCGGGTGCTCGGGCACGGCCCGACCGAGTACTTCCCACAGGCGACGAACTACGTCTCCTCCGGATCGTTCAGCACGCTCCAGCCTGTCGGGCCGTGGACGTGGGTCGCGAACCACGGTGCCGGGGGCGCGGCGACGAAGACGGGCAAGACGCTCTTCATTCTCGGCGCGGACGGCCCGCTCGGGCACGACGAGCTGCTGCAGCTGCTCTACGGCGGCCGAACGACGCTCGAGATCGCCTTCGGCGCGACGCTCTTCGCGCTCTTCATCGGGATCGTTCTCGGGACGGCGGCGGGTTTCTTCGGCGGCCGCACCGATCTCTTCGCATCGAGGCTGAGCGAGTTCGTCGCCGCGTTCCCGCTGCTGCTGCTGGTCACCGCGATCGGGTGGACGATCGGTGCACGCCTCAACGGCGTCACGCTCGGGGTGTTCCCGCAGGGCGTCCTGGCGCTGATCGTGGTCCTGGGCGCCTTCACGTGGCCGTACCCCGCGCGCATCGTCCGCGCCCAGGTCGTCGAGCTGCGCCAGCGCGAGTTCATCGACGCGGCGCGCGTGATCGGCAGCGGGCAGTGGCGCACGATCCGCGTCCACGTCCTCCCGTACCTGGCCGCGCCGCTGCTCGTCTACGGGTCGCTGATCTTCGCCGCCAACGTCGTCCTGGAGGCGGCGCTGTCGGCGCTCAACCTCGGCCTCCAGCTCGACGTGCCCGACTGGGGAGCGATGCTCTCGCAGAACTGGGGCACGCTGATCTTCAACAACGCGAACGGCGGCGCCGCGACGGTCCAGGCAACGGCGTGGACGCAGGCATTCCCGGCGATCGCGATCCTGCTCACGATCGTCGCGCTCGGGCTCGTCGGCGAGTCGCTCCGGCAGGCGATCAACCCCGACCCCGACCGGCGGTGAGCGCCTACCTCGTCCGCCGCCTCCTCTGGGGGCTCGGCCTGCTGCTCGTGCTGACCTTCGTGATGTACGCCGTCTTCTCGATCATCCCGTACGACCCGGGGCGGATCCTGTTCCCGGCCGGGGCGCCCGTCCCGCCGGCGCAGCTGCAGGCGGCCGACCACAAACTCGGCGTCGACCGGCCGTTCTACGAGCAGTACGCGAGCTTCCTGCAGAGGCTCGTCGAGCACGGCTCGCTCGGCCACAACTTCGGCGGCGGCACGGTGGCCAGGACGATCGCGGACACCGGGCCGCCCACCGCGTTCCTGATCGTCGGCGGTGCGATCCTGATGCTCGCGATCGCAATACCGCTCGGACTGCTCTCGGCGCGGCATCCGAACACGCCGATCGACCGGGCGATCCTCGTCATCGCCGTGCTCGGGATCGCGCTCCACCCGTTCGTCGTCGGCGTTCTCCTCAAGCAGGCGTCTTCCAAGCTCGGGCTCTTCCCCACGGGCGGCTACTGCCCGATGCACAAGATGACGCCGCCCACGACGTGGACCGTGTACGGAGGCGAGCAGGTCCCCGTCGCCAAGCTGAGCCACCAGCTGCTCGAGGAGTTCGGCTACTACAAGTCGCCCTCCGTCTACTGCTCCGGCGCCCCGTGGCCGTGGCGCTGGTTCGAGCACATGGTGCTGCCGTGGTTCACGTTCGCGCTCTTCTTCCTCGCGTTCTACGTCCGCATGATCCGCGCGCGCCTGCTCGAGACCTACAACGAGCCGTTCGTCCTCACAGCACGCGCGAAAGGCGCGGACGAGCGACGCGTCCTCACCCATCACCTGCTGCGCCCGGTCTCCGCCACGATCGTCACGATGTTCGCGTTCGACGTCGGCGTCGGCATCACTGCCGCGATGTACGTCGAGACCGTGTTCGGCCTTCCGGGCATCGCCCATCAGGCGCTCACCGCGCTCGGCGTCGGGGACGAGCCGGGCTACGACCTGCCGATGATGACGGGGATCATCCTCGTCGTCGCGACGACCGTGATCGTCCTCAACATCCTCGCCGACCTGGCGGCGATGAAGCTCGACCCGCGCATACAGCCGGCTTAGACGGGCCGCGGCGCGCTGCGCCGCACGAGGTACACCGCCGCGGCGAGCGCGGGGACCGTCAGTCCGAGCAGGCCGAACTCGAGCAGCGTGTTCGTCAGCGCGCGCCCGCCGTGCGGGCTTCGCTCGAACTGGGCCGTGACGATGAGGATGCGCCTCACCACTGCGATCAGCCCGATGTAGAGGAACGGCTCGACAGCGATCTCGTGCGTCTTCACCACGAATCGCAGCGTGTAGAGCAGCTCGCCGACGATCAGCGCGAGCAGCACGCGGTCGAGGACGAGCACGGCGACGTCGACGGAGTCGTCCCCGCGCCGCAGCCCGTGCAAGAGGCCCGTGACCGTGCCGACGAGGATCAGGACGCCGGCGACGCCGAGCAGGAGCCCGACGCACGCGTAGAGCACGAGCTCGAACGACACGAGCCCGTCGCCGACGGCATCCGTGGTCCGCGAGATGCGAGCCGAGGCGAAATCCCGGGGCGACATCTCAAGACTTTACAGATTGAAGTGAACTCTTGCCGTGCGATCAGCGAGGCATTCCCTGCAGGCGCTCGAGGATGTGCTGCTGCCCCCGCTTCATCGTCCAGTTGTGGTTCGCGCGGAAGAGCGGCCTGAGAACCGGCGTCAGGCGGCGCACGCCGGCCTTGTTCACGATCGGGCGCCAGTCGAGCTCGCACACCGTGGCGCCCCCTTCTTCGCGCAGGCGCCACTCGCCCGATCCCTCGAAGTCGCCGACCAGGCGCGAGTGGATCCGCGCCGGCCGCTCGACCTCCGTCGTCTCGAGCGAGAACCGGAGGCGGTACGGCAGGAAGCCGCGCGCGAGCACCGTCGTCCGGTTGCCGGCCCGCGGCGGGCCGGGGTCGCCTTCGGCCGAGACGAATACGTCGGACCACCACTCCGGATACCGGAGCGGATCGCCGACGACGTCGTAGACCGCATCGATGACGTGCGGGACGATCCAGCGATCGAGGAAGCGGTACTCGGCCGGCACCGGGCGAGCCTACGCGCGGCGCTGCGCGCCGACAACGGACGATCGGTAGCGTCTCGGAACGCGAGCCGCCGAGGGAGACGACGCATGCTGATCCTGAACGAGCCCGAGATTCGCCGCCTCGTCGACGCAAGGGCCGCGCGCACTGCGATCGAGGGCGCGTTTCGCGCGCTGCACCGGGGCGAGGCGACCCTTCCGAGCGTGATCTCGGTTCCGTTCCGCAGCCCGGACGGCGTCGCGCACATCAAGGCCGGCCACCTGCACGCCGACGCGGTCTGGACGGTGAAGGTGTCCGGAGACTTCGATCCGGGCGACGGCCGTCCGATCACGCACAGCGGGTTGATGCTCGTCTCGAGCGCGATCGACGGCACGCTGCTCGGCGTCCTCGCCGACAACGGCTTCCTGACCGAGCTGCGCACCGGCGCGGCCGGGGCGGTCGCAGCCGATCTGTTGGCGCGCCCCGACGCTTCGACGGCCGCGATCATCGGCGCGGGCAGCCAGGCCCGCTACCAGCTCGAGGCGCTGCTCGAGGTTCGCGGTATCGACGACGTGCGCGTCTCCTCGCGCTCGCCCGAACGCACGCAGGTATTCGTCGACGAGATCGCGGCGCTCGGGCTCTCCGTACGGCGCTGCGACTCCATCGAGGAGGCGGTGCGCGGGACCGAGATCGTGATCACGACGACACCGTCGACCGTTCCGCTGGTCCGCGCAGAGTGGCTCGCCCCCGGCGCGCACGTGACCGCGGTCGGCTCGGACGAGCCGACCAAGCAGGAGCTCGATGCCGAGGTGCTCGCGCGCGCCGATGTCGTCGCGGTGGACGACCGGCGGCAGACGGCAGCCTTCGGCGAGCTGCACCACGCGATCGGCCGGGGGCTGCGTACCGCGGAGGACGTGGTCACGCTCGGCGAGCTGCTCGACGGAGAGGCTGCAGGGCGAACGTCGTCCGAGGAGATCACGGTCGCCGACCTGACAGGCGTCGGCGTTCAGGACGCCGCGATCGCAGCCCTCGTCATGCGGGAGGCGACGCGAAGCCAGGCAGCGCGCCTCGAGCCCCGCACGGCATCCACCACGCAAGAGGCGGCCGGACGGTGAGCATCGGCGAGCAGCGCGCCGTGCGCTACCGCCGGACGCCGATCGAGATCGAGTCGCCCGAACAGCTCGGCTACTCGACGATCAGGAACAACCTGGCCGAGAGCTCGTTCACCGACATGCGCCTGGCCGACTACGGCGTCGAGGCCGACCTCGGGGGCATGCTCCTGCCCTACGGCGACCATCTGGGTGCGGAGCGGCTGCGGGCGCTGATCGTGGAGGGCGACGAGACTCTCACCGCCGGGGACGTCCTCGTGACGGCAGGGGCGGCGTCGGCGCTGTTCATCATTGCGACCGCGCTTCTCGGCACCGGCGACCACGCGCTGATCTGCGCGCCGAACTATGCGACGAACCTCGAGACGCCACGAGCGATCGGCGCCGACGTCGAGACCATCGAGCTCGTCTTCGAGGACGGCTGGCAGCTCGACCTCGACAGCCTCGCGTCGCGCATGCGCCCCGAGACGCGCCTCGTGAGCGTCACGTACCCACACAACCCGACGGGAAGCATGATCACGAGAGACGAGCTCGAGGCCCTCGTGGCGCTCGTGGAGTCTCATCCGTCGGCGCGCCTGCTCGTCGACGAGACGTACCGGGAGCTCGCGTACGCCGAGACGCTCCCGCTCGCGGCGGGCCTGTCGCCGCGCGTGCTCGCGGTGTCGTCGATGTCGAAGACCTACGGGCTCCCCGGGCTGCGAGTCGGCTGGCTGACCTGCCGCGACGAACGGCTGATGGAGACGCTGCTCGCGGCCAAGGAGCAGATCTTCATCTGCGGTGCCGTCCTCGAGGAGGAGCTCGCGGCACGCGTCCTCGAGCGGCGCACCGAAGTGCTGGCGCTCGTCGGCGCGAAGACCCGGGAGCATCTGGCCGTCGTTCGCGACTGGATCGACGGGAACGAGGTGTTCGAGTGGGTCGAGCCGAAGGCGGGCGTCGTCTGCTTCCCGCGCATCCGCCCCGCGATCGAGGTCGACGTGGACGGCTTCTACCGCGCGCTGCTCGACGAGCACGGGACCTACGTCGGCCCTGGGCACTGGTTCGACCAGGACCGGCGCTCCTTCCGGCTCGGGTTCGCCTGGCCCGGACGGGAAGAGCTCGTGCGCGGCCTCGAAGGGCTCGACCTGGCCGCCGCCGGCGCGCGCCGGGGCGACTGACGGGCCGGGCACAAACCGGGCGGCGGCCGCGCGCGTATCAAGACCGACCTTCTTCGATTCACGAAAGGACGGGAATGATGCTGCGCATCTCGCTCTGGCTCGCGGCGGCCGCGCTCGCCGTTACCGTGGTCGGCGCCGGGAACGCCGCGACGCCGAAGCTCACGGGCGTCGCGGGGCCCGGATTCACGATCACGCTGAAGAGCGGTGGCAAGCCCGTGAAGACGCTGACGGCAGGCACCTACACCGTGGTCGTCTCGGACAAGAGCTCCGAGCACAACTTCCACCTGTTCGGCCCGGGCGTCAACAAGACCACGTCGGTCCCGTTCGTCGGATCGCAGACGTGGACGGTGAAGCTCAAGGCCGGCAAGTACACGTTCCAGTGCGACGTTCACGCGTCCGTCGGCATGAAGGGGACGTTCAAGGTCACTTAGAGACGCTCGCCGAGCGCATGTCGCTGCTCCTCCTCTGCCCTATCTTCCGTCGAGGACGAGCGACGCTGCGAGTGCGAGAAGGAGCAGCGCAACGACTGTCCAGGCGACGGTACGGACGTAGCGGGTCATCTCCCACGAGGATCGCTCGCCGCCGCGTGGCCCGCCATCGGGCCGTCGCCCCATCTTCCGGAGAACCTCTAAGGCTGGATGAGGCCGCGGCGGATCGCGTAGCGGGTGAGCTCGACGCGGTCGTTCATCCCGAGCTTGTCCAGGATGTTCTGACGGTGCCGCTCGACCGTCTTCACGCTGATCACCAGCTCGGCTGCGATCTCCTTCGAGGTGTGCGCCTCCGCAATCAGCTTCAGGACTTGCAGCTCGCGCGGGGTGAGGACGTCGAAGTCGTCGTCGTCCGCGCGGCCGCGCTCCACGTAGTCGCGTACGAGCGAGGCGACGGCCGACGGGTAGAGGAACGACTGGCCCCGCATCGTCCGCCGGCAGGCATCGACGATGTCCTGGTCGGCGCCCGACTTGAGCACATACCCGGAGGCGCCGGCCTTCAGCGACTCGAGCAGGTACTGCTCGCTGTCGTAGATCGACAGCATCAGCAGCCGGAGCTCCGGCTTGCGCTTGTGCAGCTCGGCGGCCGCCTGGATGCCGGTGAGCTTGGGCATCGCGACGTCGAGGATCGCGAGATCGACCTCCTCGGCGAGCGCCTTCTTCACCGCCTCGGCGCCGTCGGCCGCCTCGGCGACGACCTGCAGATCGGGTTGCGCGTCGAGCACGGTCCGCAGGCCGGAGCGAACGATCGGATGGTCGTCGGCGACGAGCACGCGCGTGACGAGCGGGATCGGCATCAGCCCTCCCCGGACGGCACCTCGAGCCGGATCTCGACGCCCCCTGCTCGGCCCGGCGTGATGGCCAGCGCGCCTCCGACCAGCAGCGCATGCTCGCGCATGCTGCGCAGGCCGCCGCTTCCGTTCTCGGCGCGCGACTCGCTCATTCCCCGGCCGTCGTCGGCGACGTTCAGGACGACGCTGCCGCCGCCGGGCTCGAGCGTGAGCTCGACGCGCCGCGCCTGCGCGTGGCGGGCGACGTTGGTCAGGCTCTCCTGCGCGACCCGGTAGATCGCGAGCTCGGCCTCGGGCGAGAGAGACGGCAGGTCACGGGCGAAGCGGCGCTCGACCTCGAGGCCGCTCTGATCCGCGAACCTGCGCGACAGCTCGGTGAGCGCACTCACGAGCCCGAGGTGCTCGAGCGGCTGCGGCCGCAGCTCCTGCGCGATCCGGCGCACCTCCTCGAGTGCCTGCCGGACGGCCTGCCTGGTCTGCTCGGCGCGCCACCGGCGCGTCTCGAGATCGGCGTCTTCGAGCGCGTCCAGCTGGAGCAGCACGCCCGTCAGCACCTGGCCGACCTCGTCGTGCAGGCCGCGGGCGACCCGGAGACGCTCCGCCTCCTGGGCCTCGATCGCGCGGCCGCCACTCTCCCGCCGCTCGGTCTCCAGCCGGTCGAGCATCTGGTTGAAGGCCCGCACGATCGCGACGACCTCCGCCCCGCCCTGTTCCGGCAGCCGCTGGCCGGGTCGGAGCAGGTCGACCGTCCGCATCCGCTCCACGAGGCGGTCGACGGGCGCCAGCGTGTGCCGGAGGAGCAGAAGGTTGGCCGCCAGCATCACGCTCAGGACGACCACCACGTCGAGCGCCTCGAGCACGGCGAGCGACGCGTGAATCCGTCCCGGCAGGAAGACCAGGACGAGTGTTCCGGCGAGCAGCAGTCCTGCATTGATCAGGAAGACCCGCCAGAGCAGCGGTAGCCGTGAGAAGCGCATCGCAGCGTTGTCGAGAGTGTTCTAGCGGGCTGCGCCCGCTTCGACCAGGCCGAGGCGGCTGCCGCTGCGGGCCCGGGTCGCCGGCGGGGCGATCAACACCGGCACGGACTGCACGGCCTCGAGCTGACGGGCGAGCGTGCACCGGACCTGGCGGCCGCGCGCCCCGCGCGCGCGGCCGCCCAGGACGATCGCGTCGGCTCCCTCGTCTGCAGCCACCTTGGCCAGTCCGTCGACGCGATTGCCATGCACGACGCGGACCTCGACGTCGTCGCCGAGCCCCTCCGCGACGGCGTCGAGCCCTTCCTCCACGTCCGCGTCTTCCCGATCGACTGCGGCGATGTGCACCAGCACGAGCCGCAGGCCCAATCTCGTTGCAAGCGCCGCCGCCAGCTGGGCG
>DATIXY010000069.1:0-3854 GCA_035518115.1 Gaiellaceae bacterium
TGGTTCGGCACTTGACGGACGAGCAGGGCTTCTTCGGCGAGAACGTCGCAGCGACCTACGACGAGCGCACGGCCGGCATGTTCGCGCCGGAAGTCGTCGGGCCGGCGATCGACCTGCTCGCGGAGCTCGCCGGCGACGGCGCCGCGCTCGAGCTCGGCGTCGGCACGGGCCGGCTCGCACTGCCGCTCGCCGAGCGCGGCGTGCGGGTCACCGGCATCGACAGCTCCGAGGCGATGGTCGCGCGCCTGCGCGCGAAGCCGGGAGCGGAGAGCATCGAGGTTGCGATCGGCGACTTCGCGAGCACGCGTGTCACGGGTGAGTTCGCCGTCGTTTACCTCGTGTTCAACACGATCTTCAACCTCGTGACGCAGGATGCGCAGGTCGCGTGCTTCGAGAACGCTGCGGCTCACCTCCGAAGCGGCGGCCGGTTCGTGATCGAGACCGGCGTCCCCGACCTGCAGCTCCTCCCGCCGGGACAGACGGTCATCCCGTTCCGCGCCGACCCCGGCGGCGTCTCGTTCGACGTCTACGACGTCGTGACGCAGCAGTTCAGCTCGCAGCACTACGTGTTCGCGGAGAGCGGCGTCGAAGCCCACCCGTTCGAGTTCCGCTACGCGTGGCCCGCCGAGCTCGATCTGATGGCGCGCATCGCCGGGCTCGCACTCGAGGGCCGCTATGCCGGATGGCGTCGTGAGCCGTTCACGGCGCTCAGCCGCTCGCACGTCTCGCTCTACCGGAAGCGCTGAGGCCGGCTACTGGGCCGGGCCGGTGCCCAGCTTCACGGTCGTCGTGTAGCTGTCGCCGTCCTGGTCGAGGTAGGTGACCGAGACCTTCGCGCCCGGCTTCTTGGCGAGGATCAGCGGGCTGACCTGGTCGGGCGACGAGATCGCATGGCCGTCGATGGCCGTGATCACGTCACCCTGCGAGAGCCCCGCGCTGGCCGCAGGCCCGCCGGGGACGACGCCCGCGATCAGGGCGCCCGACGAGGTGTAGCCTCCGCCGCCGTACCCGTCATCGGTCGACTGGACCTCGATCCCGAGGAACGCGGTCGGCCCGACGTGCACCGTGCCCGACGACTTCCCGTCCAGGATCTGCTTGGCGATCGTGAGCGCCTTTCCGATCGGGATCGCGTACGCGTCAGAGGACTCGGACGCGTAGCTGGAGTTCGCGGAGGCCGCCGTGTCCATGCCGAGGACGCGATCGGTGGTGTCGAGCAGCGGTCCGCCCGAGTCACCGGGCTGCACGCCGGCATTCGTCTCGATCAGGCCGGTGAGCTGCTCGGGCGCACTCTGCTCGTCGCTGGCGGTGATCGACCGGTTGAGCCCGGTGACGACACCGCGCGCCGAGGTCAGCGAGCCGGTCCCGCCGGCGTTGCCGACCGCCACCACCGACTGCCCGACCGACGGGCTCGCCGAGGCGACCGAGATCGTCTTCAGGTTCGAGGCGTTCTTCAGGCGGAGCACGGCGACGTCGCGGGTCTTGTCGTAGCCGACGACGGTCGCCTTGTAGCTGTGCGTCGTGCCCGGAACGACGACGCGAATCGTCGTTGCGCCCGAGATCACGTGGTTGTTCGTGAGGACCGTGCCGGACGGGGTGAGCACCATGCCGCTTCCGGCGGCCGCGCCGCCCTGGTAGCCGAGATTCGTGTCGATGACGACGATTCCGGTGCCGATCGTGTTGCCGCGCGCGAACGCGAGCGCGGCAACGACGCCGACGGTGACGAGACCTGCGACGAGGGCGAGCAAGAACCTGAATTCGGGGCGGCGAAATATGGGCATGCGGACAGGGATACCCCTGCTTGCTAAGTGCCGCCTTAGACCTGCGGCGGCATCACAGCTCGGACTGGGCGATGTCGGCGAGCACCTGCGCCCGTGCGACCGGGTCGAGATCGTCGAGCTCCGAGCGAATGGCGCTCGTTGCCTCGTCGATCTTCTCGCTGCGTTCGCTCAGCTTCGCGCGAACGAACAGACCTCCGGCCGCCACCATCCCGGCGAAGCCGAGTACGCGGAGCAGGCGCGAGTCCACGATCAACCCGACCACCAGGCCGGCAACCGCGCCCGCACCGACCGCCAGCGCGACGGTGTCGTCGTCGTCCAGCTCGAGCGTCGGGATCCGATCGCTCACGCCGCGAACCCTAGACGAATGGCTGCTTAGCGTGCTGCAAGGGATCGAAAAGGGCTCTGCGCGATCGTCGAGGGCATGAGATGTCCTCGATTGGAACGAGCTATTCGATGTCCGTCTATCCGACGATCGCAGAGAAGCCCGGCTCGCGGCACGCGTGGCTCGTAGCCGCCCTCGCCGTCGCGGTGGCGCTGATCGCCGTCGCGGTCGCGTCGGTGATCGCGTTCAGGTCCGGGAGCTCGACGGCGGTTGCGGTCCGTAACGTCCCGACCGACTCGGCCGTCGCCGACGCCCGGCGCGATCAGCCGCTGATGTCGCTCACACCGGCGGCGCTCGCAGAAGGCGCACTCGGCAGCGGGTATCAGCTCCCGCAGGCCCAACACGGGCCGACGCTGGCGGCGGTGCTCGCCGCGATGGATCCGCAGACGAGGCGCTACACGAAGGCGATCATGCGGCTGACCTTCGCGCAGCTCGCGGCGGGGGCCGCGGGGCACCCGTAAGGGTGGACGGGGGGAAGGGCTGCCTCGGCGCCCTTTCCCCCGTTGGAACCCCGGCCGGGAACGCGGCTGCTCAAGCGGCGCGTCGCCCTCAAGGTGCTGGCGTCCGAACTCGCCGGCGTCGCACCGAGCTCGCGGCAGGGATCGGGCGGCCTCGGCGCCTACGCGTACGAGCAGCTGGGCTGGCGCACCGCGGCGGTCGTCGGCGAGGACGACTACGTCGGCTGGTCGCTCGCGTCCGGGTTCGTCGCAGAGTTCTGCTCGCTGGAAGGCACCATCGTGAAGCGGGTCTGGGTGGAGCCGAATGCAAAGAGCTGGGCGCCGGCGGTCGGTCGAATCCCGTCGCAGCCGACGGCGTCGCGCTGATGCCGAACTTCCTCAACGCGAGCTCATTCTTCGCCGCCTACCGCAGGCTGCAGCCGGATCCGGCCCGGCACGCCGTCATGTCCGCGACGGGGATCGCACACGCGGATCGCACGCCCGGAATCACGACTGCCGGCTTCCTGTCCTTCGTGTCCGCGGCGCCCGCCTGAAACAGGCAGCTCGACGCGTTCCGAATGCGGATGACGTCAGAGCCTGACCGTCCAGGTGAAGCGGGTGAGGCTCTCGGGCGGCGCGAGCCCGCCGGGCCGGGGACCGTTTCTCGCCAGCAGGACGGGAGCTTCCGCCGACGCGGCCAGGGCGCCGCGCACCTCGCCCAGACCGTCCCGCTGCCACCGCTCGCTCAGGCCGACGACGACGAGCCCGGCGCCTGCGGCCGCGGCGACCAGTGCAGCCGGCCCGGGCTCGACGAGCAGCGGCTCGGCCGTCACGCCGAACGCGCGCTGGATCGCGAGTGACGCGCTCGCGAGCAGCCTGCTCGCATCGCGGTCGGGCTCGCGTGGACCGGCGAGCCGCAGCTGGACGCCGGAGGAGCTCGCAAGCCAGGCGGCGAGCTCGATCGCCGTCCAGTCGTGCTCGCCGCCGCCGAACGGCACCAGCACCGGCCGGTCGGGCACCCCATCGCGCGCGATCAGCACGCCGACGTCGCACGGTGACCCTTCGAGGAGCAGACGGGTGAACGGATCGTCGAGCAGGGCGTCGGAGGCATGGAACAGGAGCAGGTCGGCGTCCTGCTCGGCGGCCAGCCTGATCGCGTCGTCGGCCGGCCGCACCGAGGTGAAGCACGATGTGCGTGCGACGATCTCCCGCGAGACGAGCGTCTCCTGCCGCGACCGCAGGATCGTGCTCGCGACC
>DATIXY010000070.1:0-37638 GCA_035518115.1 Gaiellaceae bacterium
GGCTGCTCGGATCGGCGCGCGCATTCGAGTGGTACACGACAGGCCGCCGCCTCGACGCCGAGGAGGCGAGGACGTGGGGCCTCGTGTCCGAGGTGGTGTCGGCCGAGGAGCTCGCCGATCGCGCCCAGGAAGTGGCACAGCTCTTCGCGAACATGCCGACGCGCGCCGTCTGGGAGACGAAGCGGCTGCTCGACGCGGCGGAGACGACCACGTTCGAGCAGCAGCTCGAACTCGAGGCGCGGACGCAGGCAGACCTCACGAAGACACACGACTTCCAGGAGGGCGTAGCCGCATTTCTGGCAAAGCGGCCGCCCGAGTTCACCGGCGAGCCGGTGCAATGGACGCACCCGGTCCGGCTGATCGTGAACGAGGATCTGAAGCGCTGGCGCCTGACGGTCGCGCTGCGTTGGCTGCTCGCGCTCCCGCACCTGTTCGTCCTCTCGTTCTGGTCGCTCGTCGCACTGCTCGTCGCGATCGTCGACTGGCTGCTCACGCTCATCCGGGGACGCTCGCCCGATCGCGTGCACGACTGGCTTGCCCGCTTCGTTCGCTACCAGGCGCAGGTCTACGCGTACACGTTTCTCGTCGCCGATCCTTTCCCGTCCTTCACCGGCCAGTCGGGCAACTACCCGATCGACGTCGCGATCGCCCCGCCGGCGGAGCAGGCGCGCTGGAAGACGGCGCTCCGCATCGTCTGGGTGATCCCCGCCTACGTCTTCGCGGTCGTGCTCGGCTACGTGCTCGAGATCGTCGGGTTCCTCGGCTACTTCGTCGCGCTCGCGATCGGGCGGTACCCGCGTGGCTTCCGCGACCTGGGCGCCTACACGCTCCGCTACCAGGCGCAGACCTTCGCCTATCTGTTGTTCCTCACCGACCGCTACCCGGCGCTGGCCGAGCCGTCTGCGGTCACGCAGGCCAGTTCGTCAGCACCTGCTGGCAGAACGTGAGGCCGAGCTTCTGCGACTGCGCGTGGATCTCGGCGCTTTCCCGCTTCGCCGCAGCCTGATCGGTGCGCGCGACGGTGAAGTTCCGCCGTACGAGCGCGGCATGTACGTCGACGATCGCGTCCTCCATCCGGCGGGCGAGCAGCAGCAGCCGGTCGAAGCGGGCCTGATCGGGAAGCGGCGGCCTCAGCTTCTGCATCTCGGCGATCGCGACATCTGCGGCCTTCGCCACCTTCTCCCAGCCGGTGGGGTTGCGCGAAAGCGTGCCCAGCTTGTAGACGCGCCGGTCGGATCGGAGGCACACGAGGTTGCCTTCGGCGATGAAGCTCTTCTGTGTCAGTCGCGGGGCTCCCTCGACGGTTGTCGTCGCACCCGTCTTCGCGGCCGACGACGTGCCACACGCGGCGAGCACAGGCACCGTCAGGAGGAGCCAGGCGACTCGCATGATCCGCGCGAGCGTAGTCCCGGCGACGTTGACGCCGTGTTACGCGGCCGGACCGTGCCGAGGGCCCGGGGTCACGGCGTGACACCCGGGCCCTCGTGCGCATGGCGGCCTAGTTTGTCGGCGCGAGCGCCGGGGCGGCGGGTGCCGCGTCGCTGCCGTGGTCGAGCTTCGGCAGCCACTCGAGCCAGCGCGGCAGGTACCAGTTCCAGCTGCCGAGCAGTTTCATCGTCGCCGGCAGGAGCACGCCGCGGATGATCGTCGCGTCGATCAGGATCGCAGCCGCGAGCCCGACCCCGAACTGCTTGAAGAACGGCATCGAAAGCGTTGCGAACACTGCGAACACGAACACCATGACGATCGCCGCGCTCGTGACGACGCCCGCCGTGGATTTGATGCCTCGAGAGACCGCATCGTCCATCGTGCTGCCCCGGTCGTACACCTCACGGATACGGCTGATGATGAAGACGTGGTAGTCCATCGAGAGGCCGAAGAGGATCACGAACAGCAGCAGCGGCACGACGACCTCGATCCCGTTCGCGGAGCCGGCGCCGAGCAGGCTGCTGCCCCATCCGTACTGGAAGACGAGGACGAGCACGCCGTAGGCGGCGGCGACGGAGAGCAGGTTGAGCAGCACTGCCTTCGCCGCCACGACGAGCGAGCGGAACGCGACCAGCATCAGCGTGAACGCGAGCAGGAGGACGAAGCCGACGACCGGGAGGAGGTTCGACCGGAGCTCGCCGGCGCTGTCCCTCCACTCGGCCGTCTGTCCGGTCACGCCGGCGTCGGCCTGCGGGAGGCTACCCACCGTCTCCGGCACGATCGTGTTGCGCAGCGACCGAAATGCAGCATTCGAGGCCGCGTTCGTCCCGTTCCCAGCGATCGGGATCGTGATGTTCGCGACGGTGCCGGCCGGGTTGACGTCGACCGTGATCGGCTCGAACGCGCGGCCGCTCGCGATCGCCCGCCGCTCGAGCTCGGCGATCGCCTTCTGCATGGCCGGCGTGTGGATGCTCGGTGCCTTCACGACCACGTTCGCCGGCAGCGCCGAGCCCGGGAATGCCTGCTGCATCCGGTCGTAGGTCTTGATCACGCCGAGCGACTTCGGGAAGGACTCGGCTCCCTGCGGCGCAAGGTGCAGGTGCAGCGCCGGTGCGGCGAGCGCCAGCAGCAGCCCGGTGGCAAGCGCCGCGGAGAGGCCCGGCCGGCGCAGCACGCGATCGACGATCGGGCCCCACATGCCACCCTCTCCGCTCTTGCGGCTGGTGCGTCCGACGAGCGGCACGCGTAGCCGGTCGACGCGGTCGCCGAGCCGCGAGAGCAGTGCGGGAAGCACGGTGAGCGAGCCGATCACCGCGACGGCGACGACGAGGATCGTCGCGGTGGCGAGCGACGCGAACGTCTGGTCGCCGGTGAAGAACATGCCGGCCATCGCAATGATCACCGTGAGCCCGGAGATGAGCACCGAGCGGCCGGAGGTCGCGGCGGCGACCTCGAGCGCCGCATTCGTGCTGCGGCCCTCGGCCCGCTCCTGGCGAACGCGCTTGACGTAGAACATCGAGTAGTCGATCCCGACGGCCAGCCCGATCAGGAGCACCATCGCCGGCGCCTCGAACGCGACCGGGATCACGTGACTGGGCAGGGCGATCAGTCCGAACGTGGCGAAGACTGCGGTCAGCGCCAGGAGCAGCGGGACACCGGCCGCGACGAGTGCACCGAACGTGAGCACGAGGATGATCAGCGTGATCGGAAGCGACAGCACGCCGGCCTTGCCGAGATCCTTGCCGTAAGCGGTCTCGACGTCCTTCTGGGCGCTCGCATCGCCGAACTCGCCGATGAAGAAGCCCGGATGTGCCCGTGCGGCTGCCGCGACGCCGTCCAGGACGGGCTGGATCTTGTCGGCCGCCTTTGTCTTCTCGCCGCGGATTTCGAAGTCGACGAGCACGGCGTGCCCGTCGCGCCCGGTCGCGCCGCGCCGGACATGCTCCGCTGCCGGCACCTTCGAGACGCGTGCGACCACGTCGGCGATCGCTGCCCTGAACGCCGGGTCGCCGACGCGCGCCGACCGGCTTTCGATCAGGACGCTCTCACCGGCCGGCTGCTTGAAGCCGTCGTCGAGGATCTTGTCCATCCGACCCGATTCGCCGGGGCCCGTGCCGCTGGGATCGACGTTCTTCATCCCGACGGCGCCGCCAAGCGCGAACGCCAGGGCGACGAACCCGAGCCAGCCGAACACGGCGGTCTTCCAGTGGGCGGCGCTCCAGCGGCCCATCCGGACCGCGAGGCCTCTGTTCTGCGGTGCATGGGACATGGTCGTCCCTCCTTCCAGCGTCTTGGACAACGTGCGCGAGTGCATGTCTCGACGCTAGGAAGGACGGGCCGCGCGAGCCTCGTCGCGAAGGCGCGATTGCGCTCGGACGAGCCGACGATTCGCCGTCATCCGCAGGTAGGAGCGGCGGTTGGCCGAATCGCCCCGGTTGTCTCCGTGGACCGTCAGCCGGGGCGCTCGGCGGCGCCCCGGCTGATGGTCGTTCGCGGGCCGATCAGCCCGTCGCGCGCTTGCTCATCCGCCGTGGGCCAGTTCGGGGACGAACAGGGCCGCATCGACGGTTCCCACTCCGGAGGCCAGGTCGTACCCGGGGCCAGCGGAGTAGCCGTTGACGGTGTAGAGCGTGCCGTTCTGGGTGAAGGACACGGTGTTGTTGCCACTGGTGACGTCGACCAGGCCGGGCGCGTGCTCGGCCGACAGCCGGTACAGGGTCGGGTTGATGGGCCCGAGCGGGTGGCCGGCGACCTGGGCGGCCAGCGCGACGATCCCGGCGAAGAGCGGCGTCGACTCGCTCGTCCCGCAGTCCACGTACCAGCCGGGCGGTTCGCCCGGGAAGCTCTGGTAGGTGTCGACCAGCCCCGAGCATGCTCCGCTCATCGAGATGTCCGGCACGCCGCGCTGTCCGCCGACGACGCCGGCGACCCCGTTCTGGTACGACGGCCGGCCGAAGATGAACGACTTGCCGCCGCCGGTGCCGAGCGCGTTCGGGCCGGGATCGCCGAAGAAGACCTCGTTCAGGTCCGTGTTGAAGCTGTCGTTCCAGACCTGGTCCGGGGCGGTCCGGGCGCCCGACGCATCGAGCTGGAGCTGGGTGCCGCCGACTGCCGTGACGAGCGGGTCGCTCGACGGCCAATCGACAGCCGGATGGGTGTAGAGCAGCGTTCCGGCGGTGTTCGAGTAATCGGTCGCGCCGGCGTCACCCGTCGCGGCCAGGACGGTCACGCCGTTGAGCGCCGCGTTGATGTAGGCGCCCCTCAAGAGGTAGATGCCCAGCGGCGGGAACGGGAACGTCGGCTCGGTGGCTCCGAAGCTCTGGCTGATCACTCCGCCGAGGCGGTGGTCGATGACGTAGTTCTCGGCCTGGACGATCTGCGGAAAGCCTGCGGTCCCCTCGGTCTCGGCGACCGGCGTTTCGACCAGGAGGATGCTTGCTCCGGGCGCGATCGTGTGCGCCCACTCGACGTCCAGCGTCGTCTCCCCCGCCCAGCCGACGTCGCCGTTGCTGTCGGTTGGGTCGAACGGAGGTACGGCGCCGGCCGGCTGGATGATCTTGAAGGAAGGCGGAGCCGGGAGGTTGAACTCCGCATCGAACGTTGCCAGGTCGGCCTGGATGGTCGGAGATCCGAAGGAGTCGACGATCACGATCGTCTGGCCGCTGCCGGTGATCCCGTTCGTGAACAGCGGCTTCTCGTCGTAGGCCGTCTGGATCTGCGGTGCGTCGTAGCACGGCACGGTGAAGGCCTCGACGCACTGGGCCTGCGTCGGCGGCTGGCTGATCGCCGCCAGCCGGCTCCTGATCATCGGCCGGATGCGGACCGTCGCCGCGGCGGTTGCCCGAGCCGTCGGGGCTATGCCGGTTCCGCCGGCCGCGGAAAGGGCCGCCAGCGCAACCACGGCGGCGATCGCGGCCAGGGCGGCGAATCGTAGGCGAGCTATTGGGGACTTGCTCGACACGTCCATGCGCACGTCCTCCCACTCTGCGGGGCGCCTGCCTCGCCGCCATCTAACATCCGGCGCTGGAAGCGGTCAACAACACGCGGCGCCGACGTCGAAACCGGCGGTCGGCTAGATCGTCTTGAATTGTTCGAACGGCTGACGGCAGTCCGCGCACCAGCGGATGGAGCGGCAGGGCGTCGGCCCGAAGATGTTCTCGAGGCGCGTGGCGGTCGAGCCGCAGTAGGGGCAGCGGAACGCCTTCGACCGAAGCTGGACGAGCGTGGTCTCGCCGGCCGCGCGGGGAGCGGGCGGTGCGAAGCCGGCGGCGCGAAGCTTCTCGCGCCCTGCGGGCGTGATGCTGTCCGTCGACCACGAGTCGTCGTGGACGACCGCGACCTCCGCCTCGGCGCCGAGCGCGGCGACCGTCTCCTCGAGCGCCCGCCGCATCGCGTCGACGGCCGGGCAGCCGAGGAACGTGGGCGTCAGCTCGATCCGGACCACGTTGCCGTCGACGGCGACGTCGCGGATGACGCCGAGGTCGACCAGCGAGATGACGGGAATCTCCGGATCGGGGATCTCGTCGATCGCCGCCCAGACCTGCCCGGCCGTCACCACTGCGCACCCGGGATGCTGCGCCGGACCTCGGTCATCTCGGTCCACAGCGGCTCGAGCTCGTCCGTATGTGTGCCGCGAGCGTGACCTTGTAACAGACTGTTACTTGGAAGGGGAAGGCCGACGCGCCGGGCCAGCTCGTCGCGCTGTTCCGGCGCGACGACGCCGAGCGCGTAGGGCCAGAGCTCCTCGACCGCCGAGCGGAACCGCGGCTCCCCGGCGAGCCGCTCGGCCCACAGCTCGGCGTGGAGGCGGTGGTAGACCTCCTCGCGGTCGATCTTGGCAGCGAGCCCTGCGAGCTCGGGATCGCTCGACGAGACGAGCGCCGAGATTCGCACCTGGTCGGCTTGTTCGTAGAGGTAGCGCCGGGCGATCGTCATCGCCCAGTCGTCGAGCAGCCGGAGCTCGACGAGCGGCGCGCACGCGTACTCCGACGGCTCGCGATCGAACGCGAGCGCGTCGGCATCGGTTCCTAGGTCGGCCGCGGCCAGCTCGTACAGCGCGCGCGCGTGGCCGATCTCGTTCTGCGCGATCGACGAGAACGCGACGTCCTCCTCGAGTGTCGGCGCGATCCCCGTCCACTCCGAGTCGCGCCAGCCGACGATCAGCTCGTCGTCAGCCAGCGTCAGGAGCAGCGACGCTCGCTCGCTCACGGGCCTCCTTCAGCCGCGCCTTGATCGAGTAGCCGTCGACGCGGCGGTACTTGAGGTCGAACTCGTCCGCCCACTCCGTGATCTCGTGGATCGACTCGCGCGGCACGAGCCAGAGCGCGTCCGACTCGCCGCGGCGGCCGTACTGCTCGCGCGCCCACGTGTCGGCGAACGCGGCGTCCGGCGCCTCGATCGACCCCGCATGCTCGAACGGCTGCCCCTTCCGCTCGCGGCGAAAGACCTCGTAGACCTTCACGTCAGGCCGCGAGGACCACGTCGCGCACCCACTGCTCCTGGTCGAGGAAGCGGCGCCGGAACGCGAGCCGGTCCTGCGAGCGCGGGCCGTGCCCGGTGACGACCGAGCGCAGCTCGTCCCAGTCGGGCTCGCTGTACTCCCACACGCCGTCGTCGCGCCGGCGAAGCTTCGGGTCGGGCACCGTGAGCCCCAGCTCCCAGATCTGCGGCACGTAGCCGTCGAGGAACTGCTGGCGCGCCTCTTCGTTGCCCTGCGACTTGATCCGCCAGATCCACATCGGGTCCTCGTCGCGCGGAATCGGGTTGCCGTGGAACTGCATCAGCGGCGGCCACCAGCGGGTGACGGCTTCCTGCACGAGCTCGCGCTGCGCGTCCGTGCCCGTCATCAGCGCGAGGATCACGTCGCGGCCGTGGAGGATGTGGAACGACTCCTCCCAGCAGATCTTCCGCATGATCCGGGCGTACGGCGCGTACGAGCACTTGAGGAGCGCCTTCTGGCTGATGATCGCCGCCGCGTCGACGAGCCAGGCGATCACCCCGACGTCGCCCCACGTGTAGGTCGGGTAGTGAAAGACGTTGTGGAACTTCGCCCTGCCGGAGACGAGGTCGGCGAACATCTGCTCCCGCGGCTTGCCGAGATCCTCGGCGACGCGGTAGATCAGCTGGGCGTGCCCGACCTCGTCCTGCACCTTTGCCGTCAGCGCGAGCTTCCGCTGGAGCGTCGGGGCCTTCAGGATCCACTCGCGTTCCGGGAGGACGCCCATCAGCTCGCTGTTGGCGTGCATCTCGACGAACTTCAGGAGCCGCTGCCGGTACTCGTCCGCGAGCCAGTCCGTCGCCTCGACCTGGCCCCCGTCCTGGACGTACGCCAGGAACTCCTGCGTGCGCTGATCCACCGAGACCTCCCTACCGACCGATCGTTAGGCTCAGTCTAGACGGATGTCGCAACGGCGCGAGGAGCTGACCCGGATCGCCGCCCGGCTGTTCGCCGAGCGGGGCTACCAGGGCACCTCGCTCGCCGATCTGGCGGACTCGCTCGGTGTCCAGAAGCCGTCGCTCTACCACCACATCGCGTCGAAGGAGGACCTCCTCTGGGCGGTGGCGAGCGAGGGCGGTGGGGCGTTCCATGCCGCGCTCGACGCCGTCCCGGCCACTGCGCCCCCGGCCGACCGCATCCGCCTCGCCCTCCGTGCCCACCTCGGGGTCGTCGCGAGCCAGCTCGACGTCGCGACGGTCTTCGTCCGCGAATGGCGGTACCTCGGCGGCGAGCGGCGCGAGGCCTTCGTCGCCGAGCGGCGCCGGTACGAGCAGCGCGTCCGCGACCTCTTTCGCGACGGCGTCGAGGCGAGCGAGCTCCGCACCGACCTCGACGTCCAGACGGCGGCGCTTCTCTTCCTGTCGGCGGCGAACTGGGCGTACACGTGGCTGCAGCCCGGTGCCGACACCGATGCGCTCGGAGACCGCCTCTTCGCCGCGCTGCTCGACGGCATGCGCGGCTATGCGACGAGGGCCTGAAGCCGGTACCGCCGGCGCACGCGCCACCGCGCGTCGGCTTGCTCTTCGAGCAGCGTCACGCTGCGCGCGACGCACGGGATCGGCAATTCGAGAGCCGGCTCGAGGCGCGCGAGGCCGACCGTCAGGTGCGGGACGACGTCGGTGAATGCGCCGTCGTAGGGCGGGTACTCGGGCCACCGGGCCCGGCTCGCCTCGATCAGCTCGCGAAACGGCCTGTCCGGGCGTGGAGCCAGAAAGGTGACGTCGTCGTCGAAGTACTCGACCGAGGCGAGCTCGAACGCGAACGCGCTGTGGGCCGCGAACATGTCGGCGACAGCGGTCTGGTCGACCGTCTCCGGCGGCGCGAACGGGAAGTGGATCGTGACGTGCGCGGGCACGCCGAGCCGCGCCATCGGGTCGTGCTCGAGTCGCAGCGCGCCGACCGCGGCCTCGGCCTCGGGCACCTCCACGATCAGCGCGGTCCGGCGTGGCATGCTCGCGAGCGTGCAGCGCGCCACGATGATCGTCAACCCGTACTCGACGCAGGTCACCGGCGAGCTGATCACCGCGGTCGAACGCGTCCTGCGCGAGCAGGTGGAGCTTCGGATCGAGTTCACCAGGGGCCCCGGTCACGCGACCGAGCTCGCGGCGTCTGCCGCCCGCGACACGGACGCGATCGTCGTGCTCTCCGGGGACGGCACCTACAACGAGGCGCTGAACGCGGCGGACGGCTCGGTGCCGTTCGGGGTGCTCCCCGGCGGCGGCACGAGCGTCCTGCCGCGCGCGCTCGGTCTCCCGCGCGACCCTGTCGGCGCCGCCCGTGAGGTCGCGAGCGCGCTCGCCGCCGGGCGCACGCGGCGCATCTCGCTCGGCTCGGTGAACGGCCGGCGGTTCTGCTTCGCGGCCGGGATCGGGTTCGACGCCGACGCCGTGCGCCGTCTCGACGAGCTCGGCCGGGCCCCGGGGGGCGCACGGCCCGGGGATCTCGCCTTCGGACGGATGGTCGCCCGCATGGTCGTCGAGCACCGCGGCCGCTGGGCGCCCGAGCTCGAGATCGACGGCGTCGGCCGGGCCGCGTTCATCCTCGTCGCCAACTGCGACCCGTATTCCTACGCGGGCCGGATCCCGCTGCACGTCGCACCCGACGCCCGGTTCGAAGGCGGGCTCGACTTCGTCGCGCCCAAGCGGGTTCGCGCTCGTGACGTCCCACGGCTCGCGCTCTATCTCGTCCGCGGCCGCGGTCAGCTCGAGGCGAGGGACCTCTGGAGCGGGCACGATCTCGACCGGATCGTCGTGCGCTGCGACCGGCCGCTCCCGCTGCAGGCCGACGGCGAGGATCTCGGCGACGTGGTCGAGGCGGTCTTCGAGGCGAGGCGGGACGCGGTCTCCGTCCTCGTGTAGGTAGCTTGCGCGGGCGATGGCGCAGGCCGTGACCGAGCTTCGCCGCGTCCTCGACGGCTCCGAGCCGCCCGCGGGCCTCACCCCGTCGGATCTGCTGGAGCTGCATCGCCGGATGGTGCTGCTGCGGGTGTTCGACGAGCGCGCGGTGGTCTTCCAGCGGCAGGGGCGGATCGGGACGTACGCGATCTTCTGGAACCACGAGGCGATCCAGGCGGGCGCGACGTTCGCGCTGGAGGACCGCGATTGGATCTTTCCGTCGTATCGGGAGAGCGCGATCGGCCTGACGCGCGGGCTGCCCCCGCAGACGGTTCTGCAGTGGTGGCGGGGGCATCCGTCGGGTTGGTGGAGCCCGGACGAGTGGAATGTCGCCTCGATCTGCGTTCCGATCGCGACGCACGTTCCGCATGCGGCGGGGTTGGCGTGGGGGAAGAAGCTGCGCGGCGAGGACGTGGTCGCGATGGCGTTCTTCGGCGATGGTGCGACGAGTGAGGGTGCGTTCCACGAGGGCGTGAACTTCGCGGCGGTGATGAACGCGCCGGCGGTGTTCGTGTGCAACAACAATCAGTGGGCGATCTCGACGCCGATCGAGGCGCAGACGCGTGCCGAGTCGCTGGCGGACAAGGCGGTCGGCTACGGCATCCCGGGTGTGCGTGTGGACGGGCTCGACGTGCTCGCGGTGTACGAGGCGGCGCGCGCTGCGGTCGAGCGGGCGCGTGGGGGCGGCGGGCCGACGTTGATCGAGGCGGTGCACTACCGGGCCGCGCCGCACGCGACGGCGGACGATCCGAGCGCGTACATCGATCCCGTTCGGGTCGAGCAGGAGCGGGCGCGCGAGTGCGTCGGACGCTACGAGGAGTTCCTGCTGCGGACGGGTGTGCTGGCCGCCGGGCAGGCCGGGCGCGTGCGCGCCGAGGCCGAGCAGGCGCTGCGCGACGGGATCGCCGCCGCCGAGGCGGAGCCGGCGCCGAGCCGGGAGCTCCTGTTCGAGCATGCGTACGTCGATCCGCCGCCCTCGATGCGCGATGGCTGAGCTGACACTGGTCGAGGCGGTCAACGACGCGCTCCACACCGAGCTCGCGCGCGACCCGGACGTACTGGTGATGGGCGAGGACGTGGGGCGCGCAGGCGGTGTGTTCCGGGCGACCGCGGGGCTGCGCGAGCGGTTCGGCCCCGACCGGTGCGTCGACACGCCGCTGGCCGAGGCCGGCATGCTCGGCGCTGCGATCGGTCTCTGCATGGCGGGCTTCAGGCCGGTCTGCGAGATGCAGTACGACGCCTTCTCCTACCCGTGCCTCGACCAACTGATCACGCATGTCGGCCGCTACCGCTGGCGCAGCGGCGGCCGAATGCGGTTCCCCGTGACGATCCGCATGCCCTACGGCGGCGGTGTCCGCGCGCCGGAGCTGCACGACGACTCGCCGGAGGCCTACTACGTGCACACGCCCGGAATCAAGGTCGCGATCCCGTCGACGCCCGCCGACGCGAAGGGGCTGCTCGCCGCCGCGATCCGCGACCCCGACCCGGTCGTCGTGTTCGAGCCGAAGCTCGTCTACCGCACCGCGCGCGGCGAGGTGCCGGCAGGCGATCACGTGGTGCCGCTCGGGCAGGCGCGGATCGCGCGCGCGGGCGACGACGTGTCGCTGATCGCCTACGGCGCGATGGTGCCCGTCTGCGAGCGGGTCGCAGACGAGCTCGACGGGAAGGCGTCCTGCGACGTTGTCGACATCCGCTCGCTCCGGCCGCTCGACGAGTCGACGATTCTCGCGTCGGTTGCGAAGACCGGGCGCGTCGTGATCGTGCACGAGGCTCCACGTACCGCCGGCTTCGGCGCCGAGCTCGCCGCGTTGATCGCGGAGAAGGCGATCTTCGACCTGCAGGGGCCGGTCGTGCGCGTCACCGGCTACGACGTCCCCTACCCCTACTGGACGATCGAGGACGACTACGTGCCCTCCGTCGAGCGGGTGAGCGCTGCCGTCCGCAGGCTCATCGCCTGACCGGCTCCGGCTCTGGCTCGAACGCTCCCGCGACGGAGCCGGATACCACCTCCGCGACGCCGCGACCGGGGAGCCCGTGCGGACCGACGATCCCCGCATCCTGGTCGTGCCCGTTGCCGGCGTCTCCTTTCGCGAGGACGCCGTCCTCGACGCGTCGTTCGATCCCGGCCTTCCCCTCGCGCTCGTGCCCGAGCCGCAGAACGAGTTCGACCCGAACGCGGTGGGCGTCTGGAACGAGGATCGGACGCTGCAGGCGGGGTACGTCCCGCGGGACGATGCGCCGTCCCTCGCCGGGAGCGAGCAGGCGGTCTCGCTCTGGCGCCGTGGGACCGGGCTCCGCGTGCTGATCGTCCCGGCGGGCTCCTGGGTCGGCAGGCCGCGACGCCGGTAGCCTCCCGGCCGTGGCGTACGCCTTCAAGTTGCCCGATCTCGGCGAGGGGCTGACCGAGGGCGAGGTCTCGCGGTGGCTCGTCGCCGAAGGCGACGAGGTCGCCGAGGACGACCCGCTGGTCGAGATCCAGACCGACAAGACCACCGTCGAGATCCCGTCGCCCGCCTCCGGTGCCGTGACGCGCATCCTGGTCGCCGCCGGGGAGGTCGTGCCGGTCGGGACGGTGCTCGTGGTGATCGGCGGCGAGCCCGAGGAGCCCCGGAGCGAGCCGGCGGCCCCCGCGCGCGTGCAGGCGACGCCGCTCGTGCGGCGCGTTGCGCAGGAGCTCGGCGTCGACCTCGCAGCGGTCGCGCCGACCGGACCGGGCGGCCGGATCACCGAGGACGACGTGAGGGCGGCAGCCGCGGGAGGCGGACCTGTCACGGAACAGCCACCAAGTAACAGTCTGTTACAAGCATCCGAGGGCCGGCGCGAGCCGCTGCGCGGCGTGCGGCGCCAGATCGCCGAGCACCTGTCGCGCGCGCACCGGGAGATCCCCGCGGTGACCTACGTCGAGGAGTGCGACTTCAGCGGCATCGACATCGCGATGCTCCTGCCGCTCGTGCTTCGCGCGACCGCGGAGTCCCTGCGCGACTACTCGGAGCTCAACGCAAGGCTCGAGGGTGACGAGATCGTCTACCTCGAGCGGTACGACCTCGGCATCGCGGTGCAGACCGCGCAGGGCCTCGTCGTCCCGGTCGTGCGCGGCTGCGACGTGCGCTCCCCGGAGGAGCTCCGCGCGGACATCGATGCGCTCGCCGAGCGCGCCCGCACGGGAACGCTGGCGCCGGCGGAGCTGCGCGGCTCGACATTCACCGTCACGAGTGCGGGCAAGCTCGCCGGCCTGCTCGTGACGCCGTTGATCAACGCACCCGAGGTCGGGATCCTGGGCGTGCACCGCATCGCGCCGAGACCGGTGGTGCGCGACGGCGAGATCGTCGTGCGGCCGGTCGGGAACATCAGCGTCACGTTCGACCATCGCGTCGTGGACGGCGCGCGCGCGGCGGCGTTCGCGCTCGACGTGATCGGCCGGCTCCAGGGCTCCGGCTGAGCCCGGCCCGCCCGGGTCTACACTGGGCGGCCGAGTGGGTGGTTGGTACACGATCGGGGTGATGGTCGGCCTCGGCACGGCCGTCGGGATCGCATTCAGCGCGGCGCTGCGGAGGCTCCAGGTCGCGTTGCCCGTGGCGATCGTCGTCGGCGCCGTGATCGGCGCACTGGTCTGGGGGTGGCCCGAGGCGGTCGGCGGCGCGATCGGCGGTGCTTGCGGCGCCGCAGGAGCGATGCCCCTCGTCGTCGGGACGCTTCGCCGCGGAGGCACGCGCGGGGGCACTGCCGCGCTCCTTGGCGTCGCCGCCCTGATCGCGGCAGCGCTCGCGTTCGTGCCGGTCGTCGGATATCTCGAGGCGGTGGCGGTGCTCGTGCTCGGGGCGCGGCTGCGCCGGCGCGCGCCCGACACGCACGCCGGGCTGCGCACACTCGCGCGCGACTAGGCGATGAAGCCCGTCGTGCTGATCGTGATCGACGGCCTGACGCCGTCGATGTTCGAGGCTGCCGAGACGCCGGCGCTGCGGTTTCTCGCCGAGCGCGGCGAGTACGCGCGCGCGGCCTCCGTCTTTCCGTCGCTGACGCCCGTCTGCCTCTCCTCGATCGCCACCGGCGCGTATCCCGACGTGCACCGGATCCCCCACCTCGTGTGGTGGCACCGCGGCGAGCACCGCCTCGTCGAGTACGGATCGTCGTTCAGTGCGCTCCGGGCCGCCGGGCTTGCGCGTGGCCTGCGCGACACGATCGTCGACCTCAACGCGCGCCACCTCTCCCGCGATGCCGAGACGGTCTACGAAGCGCTCGAGGCGACCGGTCTGACGACGGCCGCGATCAACATCACCTGCTACCGCGGCACGCACCGCCACCTCCCGACGATCCCCGGAGCGCCCGCCGTCTACGGGCCGAAACGCTTCTTCTTCTACTCGCTGTACGAGAGCGACCCCACCGGTGCGCCGATCGCCGTGCTCAACCGCGCGCTCGGCTCGATCGACGCCTACGCCGCCACGGTCGGACGGTGGCTCGTGACACGCGACGGATTCGACCTCCTCGTCTACTACCTGCCCGACTACGACTACGCGTCGCACGCGCAGGGTCCCGATGCTGCGCACGAGGCGCTGCGGCGGAGCGATGCCGCGATCGCGGCGCTCTTCGACGCCGCCGGCGGTCCCGACGAGTTCCTCGACCGCTACGCCGTCGTCGTCTGCTCCGACCACGGCCAGTCGCGGATCGAGACCGTCGCTCGGCTCGAGGTCGGCGACGAGCGCGTGACAGCGTCGAACCGTGCGGCGATGGTGTACACCGACGATCCGCGCGGCGTCGCGGCGCGTCTCGACGGCGAGGCCTCCGCGGGCACCGTCGTCTTCCTGGAGGACGACCGCGTGATCGCGCGGCGCGACGGCGACGAGGATCTCGCGCTGCTCGACGCCGTTCCCGACGGTCTGGCCCGGGCCGAGCACGCGCTGCGCAACCCGAACGCGGGAGAGGTGATCGTCTCCGCGGCGCCGGGCTACGAGTTCGTCGACCTCGCCGGCCGCCACCATCTCGGCGGTGGGAGCCACGGGTCGCTCGAGCTAGCCGACTCCGAGGTGCCGATGCTCACCGTCGGTCTCGGCGCGCCGCCGCCGTCGTCGATCACGGGGATCAAGCCGCTCGTCGTGCAGCACTTCCGGTCGGCCGGCGCGCGCGCGGCGTGACGGCGGCCGGCTGGGTCGATCGGCAGCTGCGCCGGCGGGGCATCGACGACGAGCGCGTTCTCGCGGCCATGGCCCGCGTGCCGCGCGAGCTGTTCGTGCCCGAGCATGCTCGCGCCCACGCATACGACGACGCTGCGCTCTCGATCGGGCACCGCCAGACGATCTCGCAGCCGTACGTGGTCGCGTGCACGTGCCAGGCGCTCGGTCTCACCGGCGACGAGCGCGTGCTCGACGTCGGCACGGGCTCGGGGTACCAGGCGGCGGTGCTGTCCGAACTGGCAGCGGAAGTGGTCTCGATCGAGCGGGTCCCTGAGCTCGCCGCCCGTGCGCGCGAGTCGCTCGCCGCGGCGGGCTATCTCGACGTCGACCTCCGCGTGGGCGACGGCAGCGCCGGCGTTCCCGACCGCGCGCCGTTCGCAGCCATCGCCGTGGGCGCCGCCGCCCGCCGTCCGCCGCCGAGCCTGCTCGAGCAGCTCGAGCCGGGCGGCCGCCTCGTCGCGCCCGTCGGAGGGCCGGGGATGCAGCGCCTGGTGCTGATCGAACGAACCGCCGAGGGATTCGCCACGCGCCGGCTGGCCGACGTCCGCTTCGTGCCGCTCGTCGAGGGCGTCCGGTAGCCTCGCCCTCCGGTGACCGCCTCGGCACGCGCAGTCGCTGCGCTTCGCAGCCCGCACAACTGGATCCAGCTCGGGAAGTTCTCCGTCGTCGGGCTGAGCGGCTACGTCATCAACCTGGTCGTCTACGCGGCCTTGCTCGGCATCGGGGCGCATCGCGCGGCGGCGGTTTCGTTCGTCGTCGCAGCGGCGAACAACTACTGGTGGAACCGCGTCTGGACGTTCAGGCGCGAGCGCGGAGCGTTCGCGTACCAGGGGATGCGGTTCTTCGTCGTCGCCGTGATCGGCTGGTTCGTGAACCAGTTCTGGCTGTTCGTGTTCCTCGACACGCTCGGGCTCGGGAAGATCACGTCGCAGGCGATCGCGATCCTGCTGGTCATGCCGCTGAACTTCCTCGGCAACAAGCTGTGGTCGTTTCGGCGCTGAGAGTCGCGGCGCTTCTCGCCGTGCTGCTGATCGCCGTGCCCGCCGCCTCGGCGGCGACGAACCCGATCGCGCCGCCCGTGCCATCGGGCAACTCCGCGAACGCGCGCCTCAGCGAGCAGCAGGCGATCTCGCTGTTCCTGGCGAGCGCGAAGGTGAAGTCGTGGCTCGACCGGTATCCGCCGCACCCGACGACGGACGCGACATATCAGAACGGCCAGTGGACGGTGCAGGTGTGGTCGGGTGAGGCGGGCGAGGTCGCGACGGGCACCGTCGACGACGGCACGGGCGCCGTTCTCGAGGCGTGGACCGGCCCACAGGTCGCCTGGCGGCAGGCGCGCGGGATTCCCGGGCAGTTCGGCGGAAAGAAGATCAACAGCGCGCCCGTCTGGCTCGGCTTCTGCGCCGCGTTCCTGATCGGCCTCGTCGACTGGCGGCGGCTGCTCTCGGTCCGGAATCTCGACCTGCTCGTCCTGCTCTCCTTCACGGTACCGCTGTGGCTCTTCAACCACGGCAACATCTTCGCGTCGGTCCCGTTGCTCTACCCCGCGTACCTGTGGCTGATCGTCCGCTGCGCCTGGGTCGCGCGGCGCGACCGGCCCTCGGCGGGAGGCTCGGTGTGGCCGATCTGGGTGCTCGCAGCGGCCACCGTGTTCCTCGCCGGATTCCGCATCGGTCTCAACGTCCGCGACTCGAACGTGATCGACGTCGGCTACTCGGGTGTGATCGGCGCCAACCGGATCCTCAACGGCCAGAGCCCGTACGGCCACTTCCCGACCGAGTTGCCGAGCCAGAAGCCGTGCGGCCCGGCCGACTCCACGGGCGAGATCCGCGACCGCGTCCAGACCAACGGCATCTGCGAGACCGCGAACCCGCTCGGCGACACGTACGGCCCCGTCGCTTACCTCGCGTACATCCCGGGCTACCTGATCTTCGGCTGGAGCCACAAGTGGGACACGCTGCCGACGTCGCACGCGACGTCGATCCTGTTCGACACCCTTGCGCTGATCGGGCTCGCGCTCGTCGGGCGGCGGCTCGGCGGTCCCCGACTTGCGGCGTCGCTCGCGTTCGCATGGGTGGCGTGGCCGTTCTCGCAGTACGCCTCGAGCTCGAACACGAACGACTCGATCATGCCCGCGCTGCTGATCTATGGGTTCCTCGTCCTGACGAGCGACATCGGCCGGGGCGCTGTGGTCGCGCTGTCGGGGTGGACCAAGTTCGCCTCCCTGCTCCTGTTCCCGCTGTGGTCCGGCTACCCGGAGGCGCGAAGGCCGAAGCGCATCGGCTGGTACACCCTCGGTTTCGCGGCCACGACGCTCGCCGTCTTCTTCGTCCTCTTCCTCGAGCCGTCGGCCATTCACGCCGCCAACGTGTTCTTCGACCGTACGGTCAAGTACCAGATCGGCCGTTCCGCCCCGTTCTCGCTGTGGGACTGGCGGCAGTACCACGCACGCGGCATCCCCAACCTGCATGTGGTGCAGATCGTGCTCGAGGTCGTGCTGGTCGCCACCGCGGTCGCCTTCGGGTTCTGGCCGCGCAAGCGCTCGCCGCTTCGCATGGCCGCGATGACGACGATCCTGCTTGTCGGGTTCGAGTTCGTCCTGACCTACTGGAACTACCCGTACCTCGTCTGGTTCTTCCCGTTCGCATGCCTTGCGCTCGTGGCCCCGCTGCCCGGCCGTGAGGCGACCGTCGAGCCGATGATCGATGAACGAGCTGAGCCGGCGCTGGCCGCAGCTTGACGTCACGCTCGCTGCGGGCGGGCTGTTCCTGTTCTGCTTCGCGCTCGTCAACCGCTGGTTCTGGGCGCACGGGCAGCTGGTCGACTGGCCGGTCTACAAGACGTACGGCGACGCGATCGTCCATCACGGGCTCGTGCCATACCGTGACTTCGCGCTCGAGTATCCGCCCGCCGCGCTCGTCGTCTTCGTGATCCCGTCGCTCGTCGGCGACTACCGCCTGTCGTTCGAGGTGCTCATGGCGTTGTGCGGCGTCGGGCTCGTCGCCGTCGTTGCGACGATCCGGCCGGCCGCCGCGTACTACGTCGGCATCTCCCCGCTGCTGGTCGGCTCGCTCATCCTCACGCGGTTCGATCTCTGGCCGGCGCTCCTCACGACGGGAGCGCTCGCCGCGCTGCTCGGCGGGAGGCATCGACTCGGCTGGGGGCTGCTCGGGATCGCCGTCGCGGCGAAGCTCTGGCCCGTCCTGATCGTGCCGCTCGCGCTGGCGTGGTCGCTCATGCACGGCAGGCTGCGTGCGTCGCTCGTCGGGCTCGCGACGTTTGCGATCACGGTCGTCCCGTTCGCGTTGATCGCGCCGCACGGGCTCTTCGAGAGCGTGCGCGGCCAGGGCGACCGGCCGCTGCAGATCGAGAGCCTCGGTGCGTCGCTCCTGACGACCTTCGGCCGCCCGCTCGTCATCACGTCGCACGGGTCGCAGAGCCTCGCCGGTCACGGCACGCTCGGGGCGTTCTTCGCCGCGGCGCAGGTGATCGCGATCGTCGCGCTGTGGATTGCGTTCCTGAGAGGCCCCATCGATCGCGAACGCGTCCTTCAGTACTCCGCGGCGTGCGTGTGCGCGTTCGTCGCGCTCGGGAAGGTGCTGTCGCCGCAGTTCCTGCTGTGGCTCGTGCCACTCGTGCCGCTCGTGCGTGGACGGCGCGGGATTGCAGCCACGATCCTGCTCTCGGCCGCGCTCGTGCTGACGCAGGTCTGGTTCCCGTGGCGCTACTGGGGGTATGTCGAGCACTTCCACCTCGCCGGCGTCGTGCTCGCCCGCAACCTCGTGCTCCTGGCGCTGCTCGTCGTGCTCGCCTGGCCTGGCAGCCTCGCGAGGCCGGGCGGCGTAGGCTCGACGGAGCCGCCTTGATGCGAAGGTGCCGGCTTTGCCGGCTCCGGAGCGGAAGATCAGTCGATCGTCACGCGAAGCGCCTCGCATGACGTTGCGCGGCCGTCGGGATTGCAATCGAGGACGACGCCCTCGATGCGGACGCCGCGCGTCGCCGGCTCGAGCCGGACCGGCTGGCCGGTGAGGAAGCGCTTGATCGCGCCCTCGTCCTCGCTTCCGATCACCGACTCGTGCGGTCCCGTCATCCCTGCGTCGGTGATCGCGGCGGTGCCGCCCGCGAGCACGCGCGCGTCGTTGGTCTGCACGTGCGTGTGCGTTCCGAGGACCGCCGTGACGCGCCCGTCGAGGTAACGGGCGAGCGCGACCTTCTCGCTCGTCGCCTCGGCATGGAAGTCGACGACGATCACCGGCGTCGACCGGCGCGCCTCCTCGACGAGCCGGTCGGCGGCCAGGAACGGGCTCTCGAACGGGTCGAGCGAGAACACGCCGAGCAGGCTGATCACGGCGACGCCGTCGTGGACGGCGAGGCCGACACCCGGCGTTCGCGGCGACAGGTTCGCGGGCCGCAGGACCCGGTCGGTTCCCGTGAGGTAGGGGGCGAACCCCGGCTGTCCCCACGTCCAGTTCCCGAGGGTGATCACATCGGCGCCGCGCTCGAGCAGGCGGTCCGCGATCTTCGCCGTGATCCCGCGCCCCGCGGCGGCGTTCTCGCCGTTCACGATGCAGAAGTCCACGCCCAGCTCGCTGCGCAGATCGGGCAGCCGGTTCTCGACGGCGCGGCGGCCGGGCGCGCCGAACACGTCGGCGACGAAGAGGATCCTCACGGAGTGGTTCTAACCGACCGCGAGCGACGCCGAGGGGTGAACCTCGATCACGACGTGGTTCCCCGCGTCGTTCGTGTACTGCGAGAGCGCCTGGCGCTCGGCGTGCGAGAAGTCGACGATCGAGCCGAGGCGGGTGCCGCCCGCCGTGACGGGCGATCCGACGAAGAGCGCGGGGTCGACCCGAACGTGCGAGACGTCGACGACGAGCGACGCCGAGCCGGTGGGCTGGATCTCGATCGTCGAGCCGAGGCGCGCGCCGTCGAGGACGAGCGGCTCGACCGCGACCACGCTGCCGTCAACGGGTGAGAAGACGTCGGTGCCGCTCGGCGCGCCGACGTCGAGCGCCGACGTCCCCGGCCCGAGCCCGCCGCCCGGAAGCTGGTACCAGCGCGGGCCGGTGCTCGAGTCGCCGACGAGCTTGCGGGCGAGCCGGCGCAGGAGCCCCTGGTTCGCCTGCGTGCCGATCGGGTCGAGCGCCAGCGACCCCTCGGTGCCGCCCTGGAACCCGATCGCTGTGACCCGCGCCTGGCTGACCGGCAGCTGCAGGTGGAGCGCGCCGAGCTTCGCGATCGCCTCGAGCGTCGGCGGCCCGACGGGAATGAGCCGGGACGCGCTCGCCGGAGCCGTCTGCTGCGTCGGCGCCGCCGACCCGCCGAAGGCGGAGAAGAGCACCACGACGGCGGCGACGACGACCAGCGCCGCGAGAACGGCGAGCCGGCGCAGGCGCCGCTCGCGCTCCAGGTGCCGGGACCGCGCCTGATACCTGCGGCCGCGTGCCGGCTGGGGCGACATCCGGGGCACGGTAGCCGACTGCCGGGGGCGATTCAACCGGGTGTCGGCGAGCAGGTGGAGCCTGGGCCTGCCCGCGGGCTCGTCCCAGGGGTCGCGTTCGAGCGCCAGTGCGCCGTCGACGTCGAACGACCAGTCCCAGCCCGGCGGCCGGAGCCGCCGGATGGGCGCTGTAGCATCGGTCACATGACGGTCTCCGGGCGGCCGCCGCGGCTGCAGATCCCGCGCTGGGTGCAGCTGGTCACGCTGCCGCTGCTGATCGTGCTCGCCTGGATCCTCGTGCAGGCGACGGCTCACGTGTTCTTCCTGTTCCTCGTGGCGTCGCTCGTTGCGCTGCTGCTGGACCCGATCGTGCGCGGGCTCCAGCGCGCGCGCCTGCCGCGTGGGCTTGCGGTCGCACTCGTGTACCTGACGTTTCTCGCGGCGCTCGTCCTTGTCATCGTGGCGCTCGCGGCCGTCGTCGTCGGCCAGACCAAGACGGCGGCCACGCGGTTCAACGACTACTTCACCCATCGTCACGCACCGGCCGGACAGACGAGCGCCGACCGCGATGTCGATCGCCTTCAGGTCTGGCTGAACACGCACCATCTGCGGTCGATCAAGATCCAGAAGAGCGGCCACAACCTCGTGCGCCGGATCAGGGAGCGCGACGTCGGCAAGTACACGACGCGCATCGTCAACTTCGTCGAGGGCGCCGCCATCTCGATCGGAAAGACGCTCTTCAGCGTCGTGCTCCTCGTCGTCGTCTCGATCTACATGCTGCTCGACATCCAGCGACTCGGGCGCGTGCTCGACCGGAGGTTCCCGGCGAGGCCGGGCGGACGGTCACTGCTCCTGAGCATGGAGTCGGCGCTCGCCTCGTACGTGCGCGGCCAGGCGCTGCTCAGCTTCATCATCGGCGCGAGCGCCGGGATCGGGCTCTGGCTGCTGGCGGAGCTCGGCCTTTTTCCGAACGGCCAGCAATACGCGCTCCTGTTCGGCGGGTGGGTCGCGCTGACCGAGGTGATCCCGTACATCGGCCCCTGGCTCGGCGCGATCCCGCCGCTCGTCTTCGCGCTCGTCGTGCACCCGGTGTCGGCGATCTGGGTCGCGATCCTGTTCCTCGGGATCCACCAGCTCGAGGGACACGTCGTGGTCCCGAAGGTGATGGGCAGCGCACTGCGGCTGCACCCGCTGCTCGTGATCTTCGGGCTCGCAGCCGGTGCCGAGATCTACGGGCTGGCCGGCGCGCTGCTCGCCCTGCCGGTGCTCGCGGTCGGCCGCGCCGTGTGGGAGTTCTTCCGCGGCCGGGTCACGCTCGAGCCGTGGTCGGAGCAGCCCCTGCCGGTCGAGGTCGAGCTCGTCGAGCCGCCGTCGGCGGCGCGCAAGTGAACCGGCCCGCCGCGCCTGTGCGACCATTGCCGCTGTGAGCTCGTTCCCCGTCGCACGCCTCCGACGCCTTCGGCGGACGGCCGCGCTCCGCGACCTCGTGCGCGAGACGACGCTGTCGCTCGACGACCTCGTCTTCCCGCTGTTCGTGGCGCCCGAGGCGCTCGACAACGAGCGGCTGCCGGCCCTGCGGCGCCATACCGTCGAGGGGGTCGTGCGCGAGTGCGAGGAGCTCGTGCGGCTCGGCGTGAAGTCGGTGATCCTGTTCGGCATCCCGGAGGAGAAGGACGAGGAGGGCTCCGGTGCCTGGATCCACGACGGGATCGTCCAGCAGGCGCTGCGCGCGCTGCGCACGCGGTTCGACGAGCTGCTGCTGCTCACTGACGTCTGCCTTTGCGAGTACACGAGCCACGGTCACTGCGGCGTGCTCGTCGGCGACGAGGTCGACAACGACGCGTCGCTCGACCTGATCGCGCGTACGGCCGTCTCGCACGTCGAGGCCGGCGCCGACGCCGTGTGCCCGAGCGACATGATGGACGGGCGCGTCGCCGCGATCCGCGAGCAGCTGCCGACGACGCCGATCGTCGCCTACTCGGCGAAGTACGCGTCGGCGTTCTACGGGCCGTTCCGCGACGTCGCCGGCTCCGCTCCGGCGTTCGGGGATCGCCGCGGCTATCAGATGGACCCGGGCAACGTGCGCGAGGCGCTGCGCGAGTGCCAGCTCGACGTCGACGAGGGCGCGGACATGCTGATGGTGAAACCCGCGCTTCCGTACCTCGACGTGGTCCGCGCGGTGCGTGATCGTTTCGACCTGCCGCTCGCCGCGTACAACGTGAGCGGCGAGTACGCGATGCTCAAGGCGGCCGCTGCCGCGGGCGACCTCGACGAGCGGGCGGTGGCGCTGGAGTCGCTGACCTCGATCCGCCGCGCCGGCGCCGACGTGATCTTCACCTACTGGGCGAAGGAGCTCGCAGGATGGCTGTGACCCTCTCCGGCGCCGGCGAAGCCGGCACCTCCGCTCTTTGGCCGGCTCCGTCGAGGCTACGCCGGCGAGCCGCACCCTGAGCATGGGCGTGCCGGTCGAGACACTCTGGCGCAGAGCGCAGAGCCTGATCCCGGGCGGGGTCAACTCGCCGGTGCGGGGGATGCGCTCGGTGGGGCTCGACGAGCCGCTGTTCGCCGCGCGCGGAGACGGCGCGTATCTCGAGACGACCGACGGCCGCAGGCTCTGCGACTGGGTGCAGTCGTGGGGCCCGCTGATCTTCGGGCACGCCGACGAGGAGACGGTCGACGCGGTCCGCGAGGCCGCGCTCCGCGGCACGACGTTCGGCGCGGCGACCGAGGCCGAGGTCGAGCTCGCGGCGGAGATCGTCGACGCGGTCCCGTCGGTCGAGTCGGTGCGGCTCGTCTCCTCCGGGACCGAGGCCGCGATGTCGACGCTGAGGCTCGCGCGCGGCGTCACCCGGCGCGACCGCGTGATCACGTTTGCCGGCTGCTATCACGGGCACGCCGATCCGTTCCTCGCGTCGGCGGGGTCGGGCCTCGCGACGCTGGGCATCCCGAGCTCGCCCGGCGTGACGTCCGGGGTCACTGCCGACACGATCGTGTGCGAGTACAACGACATCGACGGTGTCGCGTCCGCGGTCGAGCGGTACGGCGAGGGGCTTGCGGCGATCTTCGTCGAGCCGGTGGCCGGCAACATGGGCTGCGTTCCGCCGGGCGACGGGTTCCTCGAGGCGCTGCGGCTGCTCTGCGACGCGTCCGGCGCACTGCTCGTCTTCGACGAGGTGATCACGGGCTTCAGGGTGGCGCGCGGCGGCGCGCAGGAGCGCTTCGGCGTGCTGCCGGATCTGACGGTGCTCGGGAAGATCGTCGGCGGCGGCCTTCCGCTCGCCGCCTTCGGCGGTCGCCGCGAGCTGATGTCCGAGCTCGCGCCGGCGGGCTCCGTCTACCAGGCCGGGACGCTGAGCGGGAATCCGCTCGCGACCGCGGCGGGGATCTCCGTGCTGCGCCGCCTCCGCCACCCGCAGGTCTACGACGAGCTCGAGCGCCGCTCGGACCGGCTCGCGGCCGGGCTCGCGCCGTTCGGGTGCGTGCAGGCGGTCGGGGCGATGCTCACGCTCTTCCCGGGGCGCGACGAGCCGGTCGAGCGGTTCACGACGCTCGACGGGGAGCGGTACGGCGAGCTCTTCCGGACGCTCCTCGACCGCGGCGTGTACGTGGCGCCGAGCCCGTACGAGTGCCTGTTCCCCTCGCTGGCGCACGGCGACGCCGAGATCGACGCGACGATCGCTGCCGTCGCGTCCTCCTGAGATCAGGACTTCGTCGCCCCCGCGACGAGCGAGACACCGGGGATCGTCAAGCCTGCTCCGGTGTCGTACACGGCGACCGCCGATTCGGCGTGATCGCGCAGAGCTGCCGCGGCCGGCACGGGCAGGCTCGCGAGCCGCTGCGCCAACGGTCCGGCGAGCGCGACCGTCCTCGTCCACCACTCGTCGGCCGAGGAGGCCGTGTACGGCACGCCGACCTCGCCGACCTCGACGGCGGTCAGGCCCGCGTCGGTGAGCACGCGGGCGAACCTTTCGGCATCGTCGAGCGAGAACGGGCCGGGGATGCCCGGGGGAGGCACGGGTTCGCCGGTCTGGTCGGCGACCGCGTCGAAGACGATCCCGAGCCACGGGTTGCGGCTGCGCGGCCCCCAGACCGCGAGCGCCGTGCGTCCGCCCGGCCGCAGCACCCGGTGGATCTCGCGCGCCGCCCGATCCGGATCGGGGACGAGCATGATCCCCTCCCGGCAGAGCACGACGTCGAACGAGTCGTCCGGCTCGTCGATCGCCTCGAGGTCGAGGTCGCGCGTGACCACGTTACGGCGGCCGAGCGCCTCGGCCCGCCGGGCCGCGATCGCGGTCATCTCGGTTGCGACGTCCGAGATGATGACCTCGCCGGCCGGCCCGACCAGGTCCGACGCCGCGAGGCCGACTCCGCCCGCTCCGGCCGCGAGCTCGAGGACGCGGTCGCGGGGCCGCGGCCCCGCCAGCTCGAGCAGCCGCGACGTCACGGGCGCGCCGCGCAGGTCCGCATAGGCGGCGTGAGCCTCCCAGCCCGCTGCCACCGATCCCCAGAGACGGTGCAGCCGGTGCCGGAGCTCGATGCTTGCCTGTTCCATCCCTTCTCCTCTATTCGTTACACACACCATATATTGAAGTGATCGCTACGATAGCGAAATGAGCAGGCCTGCGGACGGCGGACGGCGCCGCTACCACTCGCCGCGCCGCCGGGCCCAGGCCGCGGCGACCCGGCTCGAGATCCTCGAGGCGGCGGGCCGGCTGTTCGAGCGCCTGGGCTACGAAGGGACGACGATGGCGGCGGTCGCCGGCGAGGCAGGGGTCGCGCTCAAGACCGTGTACGTCGCGTTCGAGACCAAGGCCGGCGTCCTGCGCGCTCTCTGGAACCTGCGGCTGCGCGGCGACCAGGGCGACGCGCCGGTCGCCGAACGGGCCGCGTACCGCGAGGTGCTCGACGAGCCCGATCCGGAACGCCAGCTCCGCCTGAACGCGCGCAACTCCCGCGCCGGGAAGGAGCGGGTCGGCCGCGTCGTCGAGGTGATCCGCGCCGCCGCGACCGTCGACACCGACATCGCTGCGCTCTGGGACCGGATCCAGTCCGAGTACCACGCAAACCAGCAGGCGATCGTCGAGAGCCTCGCGGGCAGGGGCGCGCTCCGCGCCGGCCTCGACGAGGGACGCGCCGCCGACGTGCTCTGGACGCTGAACCACCCGGGCGTCTGGCAGCTCCTCGTCGGGCTCCGCGGCTGGACGCCGGACGAGTACGAGCGCTGGTCCGGCGACACCGCCGTCGCGCAGCTCTTACCCTAGGTCCGTGGACGTGCTGGTCACGATCGCCGGCGACGCGGAGACCGAGAGCCCGCTCTGGGCGCGCCTGCTGCGCCCGCACGAGGAGCGCGACCTCGACCCGGTCTTCTCCGAGCTGGCCCCGCCGCGCTTCGCGGTCGGCGTCGAGACGATCTACGAGGCCTACCTCGTGCACTACGCGCGGCCGAGGCTCTTCGTCACCCCCGACGCCGACGAGGCGGTCCTCCTCGGCGACTACCTGTACGCACACGGCCTCGTCCGGATCGCACTGGCGGGCGGGGTGCCGGCGGTCGCCGCGATGGCCGAGCTGATCTCGAGCTGCGCGGCGCTGCGCGCGGACGGTGCTCCCGGCGACGGCGACGCGTGGGTCGAGGTCACCCGCGCGCTCGGAGGTGCGCCGAACGGCGAGGACGTCGGGCGCGCGCTCGCCTGGCACTCCGATAGAGTCGCGCCGTGATCTTCGACGCCGCGACCGACGGCAAGCACGTGATCACAGCGATGCTGATCGTCGGGCTGATCTTCTGCGCGGTGATCGCGCTCGGCCAGCTCACGAAGTGGGTCGGGCACCGCCGCGCCGACCGGCGCCGGGCTCGTCGCAGCGCGTACTGACGCCTCGCTGCCGCTCCGTAGACTGACCCGCGATGGCGTTGCGCGACCTTCGGGAGTGGATTGCGCTGCTCGAGCGCGAAGGCGAGCTCCACCGGATCTCTGCGGAGGTCGACCCGCACCTCGAGGTGACCGAGATCGTCGACCGCACGGTGAAGGCCGGAGGGCCGGCGCTGCTCTTCGAGCGGCCGAAGGGCTCGACGCATCCGCTCCTGATCAACCAGTTCGGGACCGAGCGCCGCATGTGCCTCGCCTTCGGCGTCGAGCGGCTCGACGACGTCGCGGCGAAGCTCGCCGACGTGCTCGAGATGCAGCCGCCGGAGGGCCTGGCCGCGAAGGTGCGCGGCCTGAGGATGCTCAAGTCGATCGCCGACTCCAGGCCGAAGGTGGTGCGCAGCGGCCCGAGCCAGGAGGTCGTCCTGCGCGGCGACGAGGTCGACCTCGGGCTGCTGCCGGTGATGACGTGCTGGCCCGGCGACGCGGGCCCCTTCGTGACGCTGCCCGCGGTGATCACGCACGATCCCCGGACCGGCGGCCGCAACGTGGGCATGTACCGGCTCCAGGTGCTCGGGCCGCGTTCGACCGCGATGCACTGGCAGCTGCACAAGGACGGCCGTGCGGACTACCTGTTCAGCGACGGCCGGCTCGAGGTGGCGGTCGCGCTCGGGCTCGACCCGGTCACCGCCTACTCCGCGAGCGCACCGCTGCCGAAGCACATCGACGAGCTCATGCTCGCCGGGTTCCTCCGCGGGGAGCCGGTCGAGCTCGTCAAGGGCGTCTCGGTCGACATCGAGGTGCCGGCTCAGGCGGAGATCGTGCTCGAGGGCTACGTGGCGCGCGACGACCTCGTCGACGAGGGGCCGTTCGGCGACCACACCGGGTACTACACGCCGGCCGAGCCGTTCCCCGTCTTCCACGTGACGGCGATGACGATGCGCCGCGACGCCGTCTACCCCTCGATCGTCGTCGGCAAGCCGCCGCAGGAGGATGCGTGGCTCGGCAAGGCGACCGAGCGGATCTTTCTGCCGGCGATTCGAATGAGCGTTCCCGAGATCGTCGACTACGACCTGCCGGTTGCCGGCGCCTTCCACAATCTCGCGATCGTCTCGATTCGCAAGAGCTTCCCCGGCCACGCGCGCAAGGTGATGAACGCGCTCTGGGGCCTCGGGCTGCTCAGCCTGACCAAGGGGATCGTCGTCGTCGACGCGCACGTCGACGTGCACGACTACGAGCAGGTCCTCTTCTACGCCGGGGCGAACGTCGATCCCAAGCGCGACGTCGTGATCGGCGAAGGGCCGCTCGACCACCTCGACCACGCCCCGACCCTGCAGTTCCTCGGTGGGAAGATCGGGATCGACGCGACTGCGAAGAGCCCGGCCGAGGGCGCCCGGGAGTGGCCGCCGGAGATCGAGATGGCGGCCGAGGTCAGGGAGCTCGTCGACCGGCGCTGGGCGGAGTACGGCCTCGATGCGGTTCCCCCAGCAGGGAACGGGGCGATCCGTCAGAGTTCGCGCAGCTTGTTACGACGTTGACCGGTGTCCGCTCGGCCGGGTTGAATCCTCCGTAGCTGTTGCAGCCTCACGACGACCACCCGCACACCCCAGGGCCGAGCCTCTGGCCGGTCGGCTTCGCCGTGGGCGTGGTGGTGTTCCTGGTCGGGCTCATCATCTCGTGGTGGATCGCCGGGATCGGCGCGCTGATCGCGCTCGCGTTCGCGTTCCTCTGGATCCGCGACCTCACGACCGACAGCCATCTGGCCGAGACGCCCGAGGTCGAGCCGGAGCGGGCCGCGGCAGCGCCCGCCGCGCCCGACGTCACGGTTCCGCCGCCCACGCCGGAGGAGCGCTTCCCGCGCTCGCACTTCCTCGAGCTCTCGACCCTCGGCCTCGGGGCGGTGATCGGCGGGCTCGTCGCCGCACCGGCGCTCGGCTTCGCGGTCATGCCCCCCTTCCTCAAGCAGGGGTCGAAGGACCACGACCTCGGCCCGCTCGACGACTATCCCGAAGGCAAGTTCGTCGTCGTGACGTGGACGAGCGACCCCGCGCAGGGCGACGTCTCGCGGCGGACGGCGTTCGTGCGCTCGAACGGCCAGCTGAAGGGCCAGCCGAGCTTCACGATCATCTCCAACCACTGCGCGCACCTCGGGTGCCCCGTCCAGCCCAACGGGCTGCTCGACCAGGCGAACACGAAGCACTTCGGCTCCGTGACGCTGATTCCGACGGTCGCGATCGCCGGGTTCGGCTGCCCGTGCCACGGCGGCCAGTACACGACCGAGGGCAACCGCACCGCCGGGCCGCCCGTCCGCGCGCTCGATCGGTACGCCTTCTCGATCCGGAACGGGCACCTGTTCGTCGGCGCCCCGTTCTCGGTCTCCTACGTCGACGGAACGGGGGCGACCGCGGAGATCCACAAGTGGCCCTACTCGTTCCCGGGCGAGCACGTCAACGGGATCGAGTCCTGGCTCTACCCGGTGCAGCCGCCCCACTAGCCCCGACGATGGCAACCACCCGCAAGCCGAAGCAGCATCCGGTCCAGGCCGCGATCATGTATCCGCTCGACTGGCTCGAGGAACGGTCGGGCCTGGTCGGCGGCGTCAAGTACTTCCTCTTCCGCAAGGTGCCGGGCGACGTCGACTGGTTCACGACGCTCGGGTCGGCGACGTTGACGGCGTTCCTCGTCCAGGCGACGACCGGCGTGTTCCTCGCCATGTACTACAAGCCGGACCCGAACGCCGCGTACGCCTCGATCCAGCACATCACCAACGACGTGTGGGCCGGCTGGCTGGTGCGCGGCATGCACCGCTGGGGCGCCTCCGTGTTCATCATCCTCATGTTCCTGCACATGGGGCGGGTGTTCCTGTTCGGGGCGTACAAGTACCCGCGCGAGCTGAACTGGATCATCGGCGTGCTCCTGCTGACGATGGGCCTGGCCGAGGGCTTCACGGGCTACCTGCTGCCGTGGGACCAGACGGCGTACTGGGCGACCGTCGTCGGGATCAACATCAACGGCACGGCGCCGTTCTTAGGCCCCTTCATCGCGCAGTTCCTGCAGGGCGGGACGTACATCAATCCCGACACACTGTCGCGCTTCTACTCGATCCACATGCTGCTCGTGCCGGGGGCGATCTTCGCCCTGATCGGGCTGCACCTCTATCTCGTGATCCGGCTCGGCGTCACCTCCCCGCCGTGGTCGAAGGAGGCCGCCGGGACCGGGCCGCTCGAGCCGGTTTCCGCGAACGGCTCGCGCGCCGGGCTCGTGAACCCGCAGCCGCGCAAGGACGTTCGTGCCTAGCGACCGCGTCGTCGAGCGGCGCCGCGTCTTCCTTCAGTACAAGGAGGACGTCAAGGACCGCGGGAAGCCGTTCTTCCCGTACGCGATGTTCCACGACACGGTCATGTCGCTGGTCGTCGTGTGCGTGATCATCGGGCTCGCGGTCGTGTGGCGCTACACGAGCCTGCTCGGGAAGCTCTACGACCTGCCGGCCGACCCCGGGACGATCAACTTCGTCCCGCGGCCCGATTGGTACTTCTACTTCCTGTTCTACCTGCTGCGCGTCTTCAAGTGGCCGAACACGGTGATCCTCGGCACGATCGGGATCCCGACGATCTGCCTGATCCTGCTGCTCATGCTGCCGTTCTACGACGTGCGTCCCGAGCGGCACCCGCTCCGCCGTCCGGTCGCGATGGTCGCCGGCGTGCTCGTGATCATCTCGATGGGCGTCCTCACCTACAAGGGCGCGACCGCGCGCGAGGCGCTCGGGTCGGAGCTCAAGGCGCTCGTGCCGTCGTGGGCGAAGAAGCAGGGCTTCGAGAACAATCCCAAGGCGATTGCCGGGGCGAATCTCTTCGCGGTCGTGGGCTGCGCCAACTGCCACCAGTACCTCGGGATCGGGGGCGGTTTCGCGGGCGCGCCGAACCTGTCGGCCGAGGGCGCGAAGGGCAAGGGGATCGACTTCCAGATCCGCCACCTCGAGTGCCCGTCCTGCGTCAACCCGGGATCGCCGATGCCCTCGTTCCAGGACCTCGGCCCCGAACGCCTCTCCGAGCTCGCCGCCTTCCTGGAGGCCTCGAAGGGCGGCAAGTAGCCGCTCCGCCGCGGTCTGCGGCGTAACCTGGGCAAGGCAGTGCGGATCTTCCTCGGGATCACGGGCGCTTCGGGTGCGCCGTACGCGCGGCGGCTCGTCCAGGCACTGTCGGCGTCCGGCTGCGAGGTCGGCGTCACCGTCTCTGGCGCGGCGATCGAAGTGCTCGCGACCGAGCTCTACGGAGACGCGCGCCTCTCGCGCGACGAGGTGATCTCGCGCTTCACCGAAGGAACGGGCGACCAGGTGACGGTGTACGAGCCGAACGATTGGCGGGCGCCGTACGCCTCGGGGTCGGCAAAGGTCGACGGCTACGTCATCTGCCCGTGCTCGATGGGGACGCTCGGGACGATCGCATCCGGCGCCATGCAGAACCTCGTGCATCGCGCGGCGTCGGTGGCGCTCAAGGAGGAACGGAAGCTCATCGTCTGCCCGCGCGAGACGCCGCTCTCGACGATCCACCTCGAGAACATGCTCGCGCTGCGCCGGGCAGGTGCGACCGTGCTCTTCCTCGCGCCGGGCTTCTATCACGGCGCCGAGACGGTCGACGACCTCGTCGACTTCGTCGTCGGGCGCATCCTCGACCAGCTCGGGCTCGCGAACACGCTCGTCGCCCGCTGGGGCGAGTCCTCATGACCCTCGCGCCCGAGTCGGTGCGCACGATGTTCGACCGGATCGCGCCCGTGTACGACGTGATGAACCGCGTGATGACGGCGGGCCTCGACGTCCGCTGGCGTCGGCAGACGGCGCGGGCGGTCGTCCGGCCGGGCGACCGTGTGCTCGACGCAGCCTGCGGGACCGGCGACCTCGCGATCGCCGACCTGCGCGCCGGCGCGAGCGCCGTGACGGGCCTCGATTTCTCCGAGCAGATGCTTGCCCGCGCCCGGCGCAAGGCGGCACTCGACTGGGTGGCGGGAGACATGCTGGCCCTGCCGTTCGCCGATGCCACGTTCGACGTCGCAACCGTCGGGTTCGGTGTGCGCAACGTGTCCGACCTCGACCGCTCGCTGCGCGAGCTGAGGCGCGTGCTCAAGCCTGGCGGCCGGGTCGCCATTCTCGAGATCACGCAGCCGCGCGGGATCGCGCGGCCGTTCTACTCGCTCTGGTTCGACCGCATCGTCCCGCTGCTCGGCAAGATCCTTCCCGGCGGCTCCGCCTACACGTATCTGCCCGCGTCGGTCAAGCGGTTCCCGTCGGCGGAGCAGCTCGTAGACCGCATGCGCGAGGCCGGTTTCGACGACGTTCGCTACCGGCTCTTCGGGGCGACGATCGTGGCGCTGCACACGGGCGAGGCGGTATGACGACGCTTGCCGCCGTCCATGCGACGCCGGGCGTGGCCGCGTACATGGCAGAGGTGGAGGCGGGGCTCGACCGCGCCGTCGCGGCGCGTGACGGGCTCGTCCAGGCGGTCGCCGGCGAGGCGCTCGCGGCCGGCGGCAAGCGACTCCGGCCGCTGCTCTGCTTCCTGACGGCCGCCGGCGCACCCTCGGTGGCGGCCGGCGTCGCCGTCGAACTGGTGCACATGGCGACGCTCGTCCACGACGACCTCATCGATGGCGCGCGGATGCGGCGCGGCATGCCTGCCGCCTGGTCGGTGTTCGGCGCGAACGCTGCGAAGTCGGCCGGCGACTATCTCTACGCGCGCGCGTTCGCGGTCCTCGTCGAGACCGACGACCGGTCTGCGGTCGAGACGCTCGCGGACGCCGCGCTGGCCCTCGCACGCGGCGAGGCGATGCAGCGGCTCCAGACGCGCGATCCCGACACGACCCTGGACGCCTACGTCACCCGCTGCCGGCTGAAGACCGCGAAGCTGATCGAGGCTGCCTGCCTGCTCGGCTCGGGCGGCGAGGCACGGCTCGGCGCGTACGGCGTCAATCTCGGGATCGCCTTCCAGATCGCCGACGACATCCTCGACTGCGCGGGGCAGACGCAGGAGACGGGGAAGATCCCCGGGACCGACCTGCGCGAGGGAACGCCGACGATGCCGCTGCTGCTCGCCGCACAGCAGGACGAGACGGTGAGGAGGGCGCTCGCGGGCGGCGCCGTCGACGGTGCGCTCGTCCGCGTCGCGGCGACCGACGCGCTCGACCGCTCGCGCGAGGCCGCTCTGCGCTATGCGGCGGACGCCCGTGCGCACCTTCGAGACGAGCGCTACCGGGAAGAGCTCGAGGCGCTGACCTACGCGGTGGTCGACCGCGCCGGATGATCCGCCTCGGCCGCATCGGATACGTGAACATGGCGCCGGTCTTCTACCGGCTCGACGCCGACGTCGAGGAGGTCGTCGGCGTCCCCACCGAGCTCAACGGGAAGCTGGTTGCCGGTGAGCTCGACGTCGCGCCGATCTCGTCGATCGCGTATGCGCGCAACGCCGACCGGCTGCGGCTGCTGCCGCGCCTCTGCGTGTCGAGCGAGGGCGCCGTCGAGTCGATCCAGCTGGTCTCGAAGACGCCCTTCGAGCAGATCCGGACGGTTGCGGTCACGCCGGAGTCGGCGACGTCGGTCGTGTTGACGCGCGTCCTTTTGCCCGACGCCGAGCATCTGCCGCTCGAGGCGTTCGCGAGCGGCGAGGCGGAGGCGCAGCTCCTGATCGGCGACGCCGCCCTCCGCTCGGCCTTCGAGGATCCGACGCCGCACCACGACCTCGGCCGGCTCTGGCTGGAGCGCACCGGGCTCCCGATGGTGTTCGCGGTCTGGGCCGCTCCCGAGCCGGCGCATCCCGGCCTCGTCGAGCTCGAGGATGCGCTGGTCGCGTCGGTGCGCGCGGCGCGTGCAGAGCCCGAGCAGCTCGCGTTCGCGTCCTCGGAGCGGTACGGCTACCCCGCCGGCTTTCTCGCGCGGTACTTCGAGAAGCTGCGCTACCGCTTCGGGCCGCGAGAGCGCGCCGGGCTGTACACGTTCCTCGAGCTCGCCCACGAGGTGGGGGAGCTGTCCGAGGTGCCGGAGCTTCGCTTCGTCGCCGCCGGTGCCACCGTCATCTAGCCGTTGCAGTTCTGCTTGGCCCATGCCTCGATGTGCTGGATCGCGGCCTGGAGCTTCGGTGTCGACGTCTTCTGAATCGCCGCGACGAACGTGGCGATCTGCGCCGCCGTCGGCGTCGAACCCGGCTTGAAGCCGGCCTTCTGGAGCTGCGTCGCGTACGTCGCGTAAGCCGCGGCGAGGGTCTGGACGTCGCTCTTGATCGCCGCCGGCGCCGCGGAGGCGGCGCTCTGGACCGCCTTGGCCTCGCTCTGCAGGCTGGTGATCCCCGACGAGCCCTGGCTGAGCAGGGACTGCGAGACCTTCGTCCCGAGGGCGACGAGCTTCGTGCAGTTCTTCGACGAGCTGAACGACGAGGATGAGGACGACGACGAGGAGGAGGACGACGACGAGGCGGTCGAGGACGAGCTCGTCGACTGGCCGGAGGCCGTCGAGGCGGCCTGAGTGGTGGTGCCGCTCGCGGGCTTGCCGCTGCTCCCGCAGCCTGCCGCGGCCACGGCGAGGACGGCGATCGGGACGATGGCCAGGATGCGTCTCATGCTCGAGCTCCCCCTGTCGGCGTTGCGATGAACTTACTGCGCCGGCCCGACGGGGTCTAGCTTGCGAGCACGGCAGGCCGCTCGGCGCGGCGATAGCTGACCGTGTAGCCCAGGCGGCGCGGGACGGCGAGCAGGCCCTCGAGATCCAGGTCGATCCGCGCGCCCGCCTTCTGCGTCACCTCGTCCTCGATCGGCAGGTCGAAGTCGTCGGCGCCGTACTCGAGCGCGCGGAAGGCCTCCTCGTTCTGCGTCAGGACGGACGTCCGGACGTGCCGGACGTTGTCGAGGAAGATCCGCGACAGCGCGATGTGCCGCCAGTACTCGTGCGGCGCGATCTCGCGCCCGCCGAACGCCGTGCCGTACGGCTTGTACGTCCAGCAGAGGAACGAGAACAGGCCGTCGTAGCCGTCGCGGATGCACGCGTCCTGGAAGTCGCGCGTGCGCTGGAGGTGCTCGAGCCGCTCGTCGAGCGTCTCGTCGAACCCGATCACCATCGTCGCGGTCGTCCTCATCCCGGACTCGACGATCGCACGCTGCGCTTCGAGGTACTCGCGCACGGTGTACTTGAACTTCGCATGGCGCTTGCGGAAGTCCTCGGTGAGGATCTCGCTCCCGCCGCCGGTGACCCAGTGCACGCCGGCGTCGCGCAATCTCGCAGCTGCCTCGGCATGGCTGAGGCCTGCGCGGTCGGCGAGGTAGACGAACTCGGCGACGGTGAGCGCGTAGAACTCGACACGATCGCCGTAGCGCTGCCGCACCGCTGCGAAAAGGTCGCAGTAGAAATCGAGCGGGAGCTTCGGGTTGAAGCCGCCGTTGAACGCGACGAGGTCGCCGCCCAGCGAGATCAGCTCGTCGATCTTCGCGAATACCGCGTCTTGCGAGAGCACGTAGCCGCCGTCCTGGTTCGGGAGCACGTAGAACGCGCAGTAGTCGCACTGCGCGACGCAGACGTTCGTGTAGTTGACGATCCGCATCACCATGTAGGTCGCGTGATCCGGCTCGTGGAAACGGGCGCGTGCGGCCTGCGCGAGGCGCCGCAGCTCGTCGTCCGGTGCGTCGAGCCAGAGCCGGCGGGCCTCGTCGACGTCGATACGTTCGGTCACGCCGGCACCGCCTCCTCGACGGTGACTTCCTCGGGCGCGAGTGTGTCCATGAACGAGCTGACGGAGAACACCGCATTGCCCGCGCCGGCGACGCCGTAGCCGGGCGGCGGCTTCAGGCCATGGCGCTCGAGCGTCTCGCGGTAGGCCTCGAGCAGCCGGATGTGGTACTCGAGCGGCGCGCCGTCGGGGTTGTCGCGTCCGAGCGGTGTCGCCGGCTCCGGGCACCAGGTCGTGAACCGCGGCGTGATGCCGCGGCTCATGAAGTACGTGAGGCCCTCCGCGGTCGACGCGATCGCCTCGTCGACCGCAGCGAAGCCGAACGGCTTCGCCATCTCGACCCCCGCCACGAAGTTCGGGATCACGTAGCGCGGACCGAAGACCTCGGCCGCGTCGAAGATCCGGCGGTGCCATTCCTCGCGTCCCACGTACCGCTGCTTCCCGGGTGAGATGAGCTCGAACAGGCGCTTGTCCCAGACCTCGTAGTTCGGGTGATAGATCGAGATGCCGTAGTCCTTGTAGCGCTGCACGTCCTCGCGCGGCAGCGCCTGCGCGACCACCTTTCCGATCCAGCGGCCGGGGAACCGCTCCTCGATCGCCTGCGCGTACCGGCCGTAGAAGTCCGCCTCCGCAAGCCCGTCGACCGTGCTCGTGATCGAGCCGCCGGTGAGCGTGTACGCCTTCGACGCGCGGTCGGTGTCGTGGCGGTCGATCAGCTCCAGCGCTTCGAGCACGTCCGCGACCGGCTTGACGCCCGTGTACGGCCTGCCCTCGCGCTTGTGCTGCCGCCAGTTGTGGTTGATGTCACAGAAGCCGCACTCCTCCTTGGCCCCGAAGTACTGGCAGAGCCGAAGCACCGTGAGGTAGATCAGGTACCCCCACTGGATCGTCGGCGCGGTCTCCATCACCGTCTTGCCGTTCGCGAGCTCGTGGCGGTAGTACTCGGGCATCGGCGGAAGCGCGATGTCGGCGATCGTGCGCCCCTCGAGCGAGAGCAGCAGCGCGCCGTTCTCGCCGCGCGCAGCGCGGTAGGGCGAGGTCGGGTTGACGCGGACGGAGACGATCGTCCGCCGCAGGCCGTACTCGCCGCCGGTGAGCGCGATCTCCTCGGGCGGCCGGCGCTTCGCAGCCTCGCCGAGCGAGGCGAGGGGCTTCTGGTCGAACGAGAAGATGAAGTAGGACTTCGGCTTCACGTCCCCGTCGAGGTTGTCGGTGAGCGCCGACTCCTCGAACGCGATCCCCGTCCGCAGCAGGTCCTCCTTCACGATCGCCTCACGCGGAACGTGCGAGAAGCGCGACATCAAGTCCTCGACCAGCGCGGTCCGGCTCACGACGGACAACCTATCTCCAGTCGTCGGGCTCGCCGTCCCCGTAGGCGACCGGCTCGACGCGCGCCATCACACCGATGCCACCCCAGAGGATCTTGTTCGAGCGCGGGTAGAAGCAGATGTCGTTCGCCGGGTTCGTCCCGTAGGCGAGGAGCGTCAGCCCGCCCGGGCCGCCGCGGAACGCGTGCGCGAAGCCGCTCGACGCCGGCCGTGCGACGACGTGGCCGGCGCGGACGGGGATGTCCTCGCGCCCGGCGCCGTCTTCGACCGCCATCGGGGTCGGCCAGAGCTCGAGCGTCCCTTCGCCTTCGAGCACGATGAACACCTCCTCGGCGGCCGAGTGCGTGTGCGGCGGGCCGCTCAGCCGGCCCTCGGCGACGCGGAGCCAGGTCAGGCCGGTCCGCGCGGCGCCTGCGTCGGCACCGAGCCGCCGGTACGACTCGCCCGGCTCGAGCGAGACGATGTTCGGCGGGCGCGGGGTGGGGTCGGCGAACACGAGCGGCTCCGCCTTCGCCTCGATGTCCCAGGGATCGTCGGTGCGGCCTTCGACCCACGGCCATCCCAGCCGCACGGCGCCCGAACGCGGCAGCCAGCCGAACTCCGTCGGATGCTTCGTCCCGAAGACCAGGTACTCCAACCCGCCGGGGCCGGCCCGGAACGTGTGCTCGAAATGGTCTGCGACCTGGACGACGCAGGTGCCGGCATCGACCTCGTGCGCCGCGTCGTCCTGCCAGGCGAGGCCCGAGCCGTCGAGCACGAAGTAGATCTCCTCCGCCGCACCGTGCGAATGCGGCGGCGTGGGCAGCATCCCGGGGGCGACGCGAACGCGGTTGACGCCCACGTCCACGGCGCCGGCGGTCGCGCCGAGGCGCTGCCACGACGCGTCGATCTCTCCGTTCGCGGCGCGGTTGAACTCGACCTCGTCCCAGTGGGCGATCCCCATTTCCAGGACTATCGCAGGGGCGAGCCGGTGTGGGCGGTAACGTCGGTGGGGGTCATGGGCCGCCGCCTCGCCTTCGTCTCGGCCGCGTTCGCGATCGCAGCAGCGCCCGCCCGCGCCGCCGCGCCGGTCACGCTGATGCCGGGCGTGACGTTCCAGCAGGGCCTGCAGTTCACGCTGCACGGCCCCGTCGCCTACGACGTCGTCACGGGCCCGCCGTCGGGCTACGACGGCGGCCTCTACGCGCTCGCGCCCGTGACCGCGCGCGGGCCGCTCAGCGCCGGCGGCGCCCCGCTGACGCAGATCGAGGCGTCGCTCGGCTCGCAGGCGACCGTCGTCGGCATCAACGGCGACTTCACGTCCGGCAAGGGCGGGCTGCCCGC
>DATIXY010000071.1:0-84795 GCA_035518115.1 Gaiellaceae bacterium
ACCCTCGGCCCGGGTCGTCCAGTCCGCGTAGACCGCGTCGATGTTCTCTGCGTAGATGAAGCAGCTGCCCGGCGTGCGTTCGCCGAGCACCGGCCCGGCGAAATGGAGCTCGCCGCCGTCGTACTCGATGATCAGGTAGTCCCACTCCTCGGGCGGCGCGCCCTTGCTCCTGAAGCCGAGCCGGTCGTAGAAGGCGGCCGTCTCCCGGAGATCGCCGCTCGCGAGCAGGGGCAGGGCACGGAGCACCCGGCCGACTATAGATCGGTCTCGTTCGCGGAGGCCTTGATCCTCCTGGTCAGCCCCGAGAGGTTGCCGACGAGCAGTGCGACCACTGTCACGAGGTAGATCTGGCCGAGCAGCGCCTCGAGGACGGCGACCGTGTGCCCGAAGTTGCCCGCCGGCGTGTAGTCGCCGTAGCCCAGGGTCGCGAGCGTGACGTAGCTGAAGTAGACGCGGAGTGACGTCGTCCCGTCCGTCCCCTGGGCGAAGAACGGCCCCGAGCCGATCGCCGCCGCCGCGCCGTAGAGGAACGTGAACATGAGCCCGATCAGGATGTACACGCAGATGGCGCCCGTGATCGACTGCTGGTTGACCTCGCCCTGATCGACGATGCCCAGACCGATCGTGAGAATCGTCGCGCCGACCAGCGCGACGTTCACGATCCACACCGCGCCGATGTAGTCGTTCTTGCTGCCAAGGAGCGACAGCGCGAGCCCGGCGATTCCGATCACCGCGATCAGGCCGCCGAGCCGGACATCGCGGGACACCCCCGACGTCCAGATCGCGAGCGTGAGCGTCGCCGACTCGAGAAGCACGAGCAAGCCGCGACTCCACTGTTCGTCGGGCGCCGCCGCGGCGTAGAAGAAGGTTGCGAAGGCGAGCAGCAGGACCCAGCCGTACCCGTGGCTCGCCTTGAGCCGCGCCACACGAGCGCCCGGGCGCCAGTGCGTCTTCTCGGCCCCGATCATTGGTCGGCGCGCACTCTCGTGCCGGCGACGAAGTCGGCCAGCCCTCGCCGGCGCCCGTCGAACGGCACGGGAAGGAAGCCCATGAAGACGATCGCGACCGACACGACCAGCCCGACGAGCCGGACGGCGGAGCGCACGAACGATGGCGGGCTCCCACGGGGGTCGACGACGTGCAGCCCCATCAGGATCATCCCCGGCGTCTGGCCGAGGACGCTCCAGAAGAAGATGAAGTACGTCGACCCGACGATGATCCACGCGAGGCCGAGGATCGTGTCGATCCACCAGCTCGACCTGAACCCACCGGCCAGGGAGGCGAGGATTGCGACCACGGCCGCCGGGACGAGCACCGCGAGGTGCGCCAGCAACGCGTCGACCGTGAGGGCGACCGCGCGCGTCGCGATCCCGCCGTAGTGGACACCGGGGTCCGGTGACGGGCGGCGGAAGAGCATCTCGTCGACCTGTCTCAACCGATCGCGGATCAGGCCGATGATCTGGCCCGCCATCGAGGTGGTCTGGCGCGCGATCGCGGCGTGCACCTGCGGGCTCGCGAGCAGCCGCTCGGTCAGCTCGCCGGTGAGCTTGCTCTCGATCGCCGACACGGCGGCCTTCTCGAGCGCGGGATTGGCCAGCGCCTTTTCCAGCTGCTCCTTCGTCCGCTCGTCCTCGAGGATCTGGGTCACCAGCGCGTCGAGGTCGATCTGCCTCATCACGTCGGCGACGATCCGCTCGACCACGTGGTGCTCGACGAGCTTCTGGGCGACCTGATCAGGCAGCGGCCCGGCGAGCGTCCGGTCGACTGCGCTCTCGACCAGCGCACGGCCCTGCGCCGAGGCGGCGCGGCCGTCCGCGCCGAGAATGCGGGCGGCCTGGTCGACGCGACTCGGCCCCGCGAGCCGACCGGCGGCCCGCAGCGGCAGGATCGCGACCCGGCCGGCCTGGACGCCGAGTCGCGCGCCGAACATGAACACGCCGACGGCCACGTCCTCCGGCCGGCGTCCGGCCTGGGGGTCGCGGCGGGTCGGCAGCGGGGCGGATGTCCCTTCGGCCTTCTGGTCGCTGTCGGGCATGCGCGCATCCTGGCAGACTCGGGGCCGTGCCAGAACTCGCGGCGATCAGCGCCGGGCTCGAGAGCGCGCTCGAGCACGTCAGCATCCCGGCCTACGTGGTCGATTCCGCCGGCGTGATCCGCTGGATCAACCACGCGGGGCAGCGCATCGTGGGCGATGTCGTCGGACGCCAGTTCACGTCGCTCGTCGCCCCGGAGGAGACCCGCCACGTCCGGGAGATGTTCGCGCGCAAGGTCGCGGGCCGCACCGTCGTCACGGATTTCGACTCGATCGTCGTCCCGGGGACCGGCGAGCGGCTCGGCGTCCAGGTCAGCTCCGTGCCGTTGATGAGCGGCGACCGCGTGGTCGGCGTGTTCGGGCAGGTCGCGCACATCGAGTGGGAGGCGCCGCCGCTCCCGCAGCTCGACCTGACGCCCCGCCAGTCCGAGGTGCTGAAGCTGCTCGAGCAGGGACGCTCGACCGACGAGATCGCCGCCGACCTGCATCTCAGCCGCGACACCGTCCGCAACCACGTGCGCGGCCTGCTCAGATCGCTCGGCGTGAAGTCGCGGCTCGAGGCAGTCGCGCTCGCGCACGGCGATCTCGTGCCCGGCATGAACTAGCGTGCCGGCGGCAAGATTGCCTGCAAACCCCCGGTTGCTATAGGTTCTCGCCGGTCGCGGCGAGCCGCCGGCGGACCCCCCAACGCATCTGCAGAAAGGACCAACGTGATTCTTGCCACCAGCTTCTGGACGTTCCTGTGGAGCCTGATCGTCATCTTCTTCATGGTCGTCTACTTCATCATGCTGTTCACGGTCATCGTGGACGTGTTCCGGCGCCATGATGCTTCGGGCGGCAAGAAGGCACTCTGGCTGATCTTCATCTTCTTCTTCCCGTTCCTCGGCCTGATCGTGTACCTGATCGTGAACGGGGACGGCATCGCCCAACGGCATGCCAAGTCGGAGCAGCAGGCGCAACAGGACTTCGATTCGTACGTCCGTAACGTGTCGAGCGGCAACTCCGCCGAGCAGATCGCAAAGGCGAAGGAGCTACTCGACAGTGGCGCGATCTCGCAGGCCGAGTTCGATCAGCTCAAGGCGAAGGCGCTCGCATAGCCTGACCGCCTGGCGCACGGCCGCGGGAACGGGGATCGTTCCCGCGGCTGCGCGCGGGTGGAGTCAACGATGAGCGGCGCGCGCGTCGTGCGGACGCTCCGGGTCTTCTCGTCGTCGCCGCGCGACGAGCGCTTCCGGCGCGCGACGGACATCCTGCTGCTGATCCCGGCGCTCGCCGTGCTCGCGATCCTCGTCGCGGCGTACCCACCCGGGCACTTCGAGCGGGCGCTCGCGGCGCTGCTGCGCGCGATCCCAAGCTGGCTCGATCCCGCCGGCGCGTTCCTCTACGACATCCTCGCGGCCGCCGCAATCGCTCTCGGCGTGACGACGCTCGCCACCCGGAGATGGCTGATTGCGCTGCAGGCGGTCGCGTCCCTCGTGCTGGCGCTCGCCGTCGCCGTCGTCGTCGCCAGGATCGTCCTCGGTCACTGGCCGGACCTTGCGGATGCCGCCTGGGGCGGCCCGGGCTCGCCGCGCTTTCCCGGCGTGCGGCTCGCCGAGTGGGCGGCGGTCATCCTCGCGATCAGCCCGCACCTCATCCAGCCGTTGCAGCGTGCAAGCCGGTGGGTGCTCGCCGCGGGCTTCGTCGGGGCGCTCACGGTCGGGGCCGCCGCGCCGAGCGGCTACGTCGCGGGCCTTCTGATCGCGATCGTCGCCGCCGCCGGCGTGCGACTCGCATTCGGCACCTCCGCCGGCCTGCCCGGCCTCGACGACGTGATCGCGTCGCTCGAGGAGCTGCGCGTCCCCGTCGAGCGGCTCGAGCTGGCCGACCGTGACCGCGCCGGGGTGGTCCTCGTCCGTGGCAAGCAGCCCGACGGGTGCGGCGTGACCGTGAAGGTGTACGGGCGGGATGCATACGACAACCAGCTCGTCGAGAAGTTCTGGCACACGCTCTGGTACCGGGACGCCGGTCCGGGCCTCCGCTTGAGCCGGCGCGAGGCCGTCGAGCACGAGGCGCTCCTCACGCTGCTCGCTGCGAATGCCGGCGTGCCCGGGCTCGACGTCCTCCGGGCAGGCACGACCACCGGCGACGACGCGCTGCTCGTCCTCGCCGGCGACGCGGTCCCGCTCGCCGAGATTCCCACCGGCGGGCTGGACGAGGCGCACGTGGCCGGGGCCTGGCGGTCGCTCGCCGAGCTCCACGCCGCCCACGTCGCCCATCGCCGGCTCGACACGAGCACGATCGCCGAGATCGGCGGCGAGATCGGCTTCGTCGACTACGGCGGCGCGACGGCGACTCCGACGGACGCCCACCTGATGACCGACCGCGCCCAGCTGCTGGTCGCGACGGCGACGCGAGTCGGCAACGAGCGCGCGCTCGATGCCGCGTTCACTGCGCTCGGCGAGGAGGGAGTTGCCGCGCTCCTTCCGTACCTGCAGCTGGCCGCGCTCGCCGATCGCCTGCGTGAGGAGACGCGGACGGCGGGGGTCGAGGTCGACGAGCTGCGCAAGCAGACGTCGGCCCTCGTCGGAGAGGACGAGCCGTCGCTGGTCCGTCTCCGCCGCGTCACCTGGCGGTCGCTCCTCGAGACGGGGCTGCTGCTCCTCGCGGCGCTCGCGATCCTCTCGTTCGGGACCGGAATCGACTACGCGCAGTTCAGGACTGGGCTGCAGAACGCATCGTGGGGCTGGGTCGTCGTCGGCCTCGTCGTTGCGCAGACGCCGCGGCTCACGCAGTCGGTGGCGACACTGGGCTCGGTCGCCGCCGACCTGCGCTTCGGCCCGGTCTATGCGATGCAGCTCGCATCGGGTTACATGAACCTCGCGCTCCCCTCGGGCGTCGCGCGGCTCGCAGTGACGATCCGGTTCTTCCAGCGGCAGGGCATCACCGCCGCCGCCGCCGTCACCTCGGGCGCGATCGACTCGCTGGCGAGCACGATCGTGCAGGCGGTCATCCTGGGCCTGCTGCTGATCTTCAGCGAGTCGACGCTGAGCTTCGACGTCAATGCACCGTCGACCAAGGTGATCGTGCTGATCGCGGTCGTGGCGGTGCTGCTCGTCCTCGCGCTCGTCGCCGCCGCGCTCGTGCGGCGCACGAGAGAGATGGCTGCGTCGCGACTGCGGCAATGGTGGCCCGAGGTGCGCGCCGCGCTCCGGGCGCTGCGCTCATCGGACAGGCTCGCGCTCCTGCTGTTCGGGACGGTGGCAACCGAGGTGCTGTTCGCGTTCGCGCTCGGCATGTTCGCGTTCGGGCTCGGAACGCGCATCAGTCTCACCGACCTGCTCGTGATCAACATCGGCGTGTCGCTGCTCTCGACGTTCATCCCGGTTCCCGGTGGGATCGGCGTCACGGAGCTCGGCCTGACGGTCGGACTGGTGGCGGCGGGAATGTCCGAGGAGTCGGCGCTCGCGGCGGTGCTGCTCTACCGCGTCTCGGTGTTCTACCTGCCCCCGGTCTGGGGCTTCTTCGCGCTCCGCTGGCTCCAGCGCAAGCGGTACCTCTGACGGTTGATAATCGCGTGGAGCGACCGGAAGGAGGTGGCACGATGGCAGCGACCGGCAAGACGGGCGGCACCTGGACGGGATGGGTCGGCTTCGCCGGGATCGTGATGATCGTGATCGGCGGGCTGAACGTCGTCGAGGGGCTGATCGCGGTGATCAGGGGCCAGTACTACGTGCTCACCGCCGACCAGATCCTGCTCGTCGACTTCAGGACCTGGGGTTGGATCCTGATCGTGTGGGGCGTGATCGTGGCGCTCGCCGGCTGCGGCCTCCTCGCCGCGTCGGCCTGGGCGCGGTGGTTCACGATCATCGTCGCCGGGCTCAACATCTTCATCCAGCTCGGGTTCGCCGGCAGCTCGCAGTACCCGCTGTGGGCGCTCACCGTCCTGGCGCTGAACATCGTCGTCTTCTACGCCCTCACCGTTCGCTGGGACGAGGCGAAGCGCGGCCTCGGCAGCGACTGACGGTCGGAGGCCGGGGGACCGGATGAGCCCGTTCGTCTCGACGGGCCGCCTGCCTGCGCCCGGGGACGTCCAGACGTTCGTCCTCGACGCCCACGACCGGTTCCGCTCGGACATGCGCGGCGCGACCTCGCGGATCTACCCGGCACTCGAGCGGGTCGCCCCGGAGCTGTTCGGGATCTGCGTGGTCGGGACGAGCGGGCGCGTCTTCGGGGTCGGTGACTTCGAAGTCGAGTTCTCGATCATGAGCGTCGCCAAGCCGTTCGTGTTCGCGCTCGTCTGCGCCGAGCTCGGCCCGGAAGAGACCCGTCGCCGGGTCGGTGTGAACGCGACCGGCCTCCCGTTCAACTCGCTGACGGCAGTCGAGCTCAGCACCGACGGCAGAACGAACCCGATGGTCAATCCGGGGGCGATCGCGACCACGAGCCTCGTGCCGGGTGGCTCGGTCGACGAGCAGTGGCGCTTCATCTGCGACGGCCTCGAGCGCTTCGCCGGACGCCCGCTTGCACTCGACGACGAGATGTACGCCTCCGCCTCGCAGACGAATCACCGCAACCGCGGCATCGCACGGCTGCTCGAGGATCTCGGCCGCCTCGGCTCCGATCCGGACGACGCCGTCGACCTCTACACGCGGCAGAGCTCGCTCGCCGTCACGGCGAAGGACCTCGCGGTGATGGGATCCACGCTCGCCGACGGCGGCGTCAACCCGCTCACCGGGGTGCGCGCGGTCGACGCCGCCACCTGCCGGCACACGCTCGCCGTGATGGCGAGCGCGGGCCTCTACGAGACGTCGGGCGACTGGCTCTACGACGTCGGCCTGCCGGGCAAGAGCGGCATCGGCGGCGGGATCGTCACCGTCTCGCCGGGGAAGGGCGGCATCGCGACGTTCGCGCCGCTGCTCGACCAGTCGGGAAACAGCGTCAAGGGCCAGCTCGTTGCGCGCTTTCTGGCCGACCGGCTCGGGTTGGATCTCTTCGTCTCCGCGCCCGAGGGCGAGTAACCTCTGCGGCCGAGCACCTTCGGTCCTTCCAGGAGAAAGGCGGGTTCAAGGATGACCTCGATCGGAGTCGACGAGGACAGGGAGATCGTCGAGGCCTTCCAGTCGGCCACGCGCCTGTGGTGGATCTTCCTGGTGATCGGGACCGCCTGGCTGCTGTTGGCGATCCTGGTGTTCCGGTTCGACTGGACGAGCGTGAAGGCGATCTCGATCGTCTTCGGCGTCGTCGTCCTCGCCGCCGGGATCGACGAGATCCTGATCGCGTTCTCCGGCGGTCAGAGCGGATGGATGATCGCGCTGCGGCTCGTGCTCGCGGCGGCGTTCGTCGTGATCGGCGTCATCGCCTTCATCCATCCGGGGAACACCTTCAAGGCGCTCGCCGCGGTGATGAGCTTCTACTTCATCCTGAAGGGCGCGTTCACCATCATCGTGGCGCTGGCCTCGCGCAAGGAAGCCGAGCTGTGGTGGCTCGCGCTCATCGTCGGCCTCGCGGAGCTGGTGATCGGCTTCTGGGCGGCCGGTGACTTCGGCCACCGCCAGATCCTGCTGATCGTCTGGGTCGGGGCCCTCGCGCTGCTGCGCGGGATCAGCGCGATCGTCTTCGCGTTCCGGGTGCGCGACCTGCGCGAAGCCGCCTGAGGGGGTTAGGCGGCTTCGGCAGGTGACGCGCCGTCGGGGAGAGAAGTCGTTTCGGGTGCCGTGGGCAGTGCCGCAGACCAGCTGATCTCGCCGGCCCGGAGGATGTAGGCCCTGGCGTCGAGGGAGAAGCGGATCGCGACGAGCCCGCGCTCTGCGACCCACCGCTCGGTGGTGCGCATCAGCGCTGCGAGATCGTCGTCCTCGCGCAGCTCGGCGCCGACGATCCAGACGTCGTCCCAGCGCTCCGTCCACGCGATGCAGCTCTCGTGAAGGATCCGGGAAAGGTCGTCGGCGTCGTCGGGTGAGGGAAGCTCGAACAGCACCGCGTCGGTTGCGAGTAAGGAGACGTCGTTCATGTGCGACAGCGTCGCGGAGAACCGGTCCGGGCGGTATGAGCCGTTTGCGTCAATTCGAGGCGGCTTGACGTTCGGGCGAGGCCCGTGCGAGTCTCGATGAAGCCGCCCGCCGATCGAGGGGAGAAACCGATGACCGAGCTCGAGACCCCCGGCGGGCCGACCGCCGAATCCGTTCGCTCTCTGATGCCGCAGTTGAAGGCGGACCTGGCGCGCCTGGTCGCGATCCCCTCGGTCTCTGCGCCGAACTACCCCGAGTCGACCCGGCCTGCGCTGCTCGAGGCGTACGAGGACGTCGTCGCGCTCTTCAGGGATGCCGGCGTCACGATCCTCGACCCGCTCGAGCTGCCGGACACTGCGCCGGTCGTGATCGGCGAAATCGCGGCCCCGCAAGGCGCCCCGACCGTTCTCCTCTACAGCCACTACGACGTCGTGCCCGTCGGCGAGGAGGCGAAGTGGCAGACACCGCCGTTCGAGGCGACCGAGCGCGACGGGGCGATCTACGGCCGCGGCGCCGCCGACACGAAGTCGAACATCCTGATGCACGTGGGTGCGCTGCGCGCCTGGGGCGGCCGGCCGCCCGTCGGGATCAAGGTCGTCATCGAGGGGATGGAAGAGGTTGGAAGCGCCTTCTCCGTGTTCCCGCCCTCGCGCCCCGAGCTGTTCGAGGCCGACGCGATGGTGATCGGCGACATGGGCAGCTTCCGGCCCGGCGTGCCGACCCTGACCGTCGCGCTGCGCGGCATGGCGATGGTCACCGTCGAGGCCCGGACGCTCGCCGGCCCGAAGCACAGCGGGCAGTTCGGCGGTGCCGCGCCGGACGCGCTGCTCGCGCTGGTGCACGCGATCGCGTCCCTGCACGACGAGCACGGCGACGTCACCGTGCCGGGGCTGCGCCGCGAGGAATGGACGGGCGCGTCGTACAGCGACGAGGAGTTCCGCGAGCTCGCCGAGGTCGAGCCGGGAGTCCCGTTCTTCGGGACCGGCGGTCTCGGCGAGCGGATCTGGACGGGCCCGGCGGTCACCGTGACCGGGATCGACGTCCTGCCGGTCGACAAGGCCGTGAACGCCGTCGTGCCCTACGCGAGAGCGAAGCTCAGCCTGCGAGTGCATCCGGAGCAGGACCCGGCCGAGGCGCAGGCGGCGCTGGCCGCGTACCTCGAGGGGCTGCATCCGTTCGGCGTCTCGCTCACGGTCCACGCGGCGGAGACGGGCAAGGGCTTTGCGGCGGCGACGTCGGGGCCGGCATACGAGGCGGCGAGCGCCGCGCTCGCGGGCGCCTGGGGGCGCGAGACCGTCACCTTCGCGTCCGGCGGGTCGATCCCGCTCGTCAGCGCGCTGCAGGAGGCGGTGCCTCGCGCCGAGATGCTGCTGCTCGGCACGACGGACGGCTTCGCGAACATCCACGCGCCGAACGAACGGGTCCTCGTCGACGAGTTCGAGAAGGCCGTCGTCGCCGAGGCCGACTTCTTCGGCCGCTACGCCGCCGCAGGCCGGCGGGCGTGAGCGCCGACGCGGCGGCAGCCGCCGAGCACACCTTCCTCGAGCGCATGCTCGACGGGATCGAGCGGTTCGGGAACAAGATGCCCGACCCGGCGATCCTCTTCCTGATCCTCTGCGGGATCGTGATCGTGCTCTCACAGGTTCTGTTCTGGTTCGGCGTCAAGGCGACGTTCGAAGTGGTGAAGCCGCCGCCGGCGCCCGCCGAGGAGACGTACTACGGCGGCTCGGTCGAGCCGACCTACGTCGGGCCGAGCGAGCCCGAGCCGGCGAAGGACTACCGCGTCGTCACCGAGACCGCGAAGGTCAAGGGCCTCCTCACGGGCGAGGGCGTCCGCTACCTGTTCACGTCGTTCGTTTCCAACTTCCGCAACTTCGCTGCGCTGGCGATCATCCTGGTGGTGATGATCGGCGTCGGCCTGGCGGAGGCCGCAGGGCTCATAGCCGCCCTGATCCGCAAGCTCGTCGGCGTCTCGTCGCGCGGCACGCTGACGTTCATCATCGTGCTGCTCGGGGTGCTCTCGAGCATCGCCTCCGACGCGGGTTATCTCGTTCTGATACCTCTGGGCGGAGCTGCGTTCAAGAGCGTCGGGCGAAACCCGTTGGCCGGCATCGCCGCGGCCGTCGCCGGCGTGGCCGCCGGCTTCGGCGTCAACTTCCTGATCACGCCGCTCGACGCGGTGCTGACCGAGATCACGAACGACGCGGCCGGCGCAGGAGCCCATCACATCGACATCGCCGCCAACCTCTGGTTCGGGATCGGCTCGACGATCTTCGTGGCCTTCGTGCTCACGTTCGTGACGGCGAAGCTCGTCGAGAACCGGCTCGGCGAGTGGGACCCGGCCCAGGCCGGCGCGGGGATCCAGACCGCCGACGAGACACCCGAGGTCTCGCCCGAGGCCGAGTCGCGCGGTTTGCGGCTCGCATTGCTTGCGACGGTCGCCGTGCTCGTGGGGATCACGCTGCTGACCGTCCTGCCGAACGCGCCGCTGCGGAACCCAGTGACCGGAAAGATCATCGGCAACTCACCGTTCATGGACAGCCTGATCGTGATCATCACGCTCGTGTTCTTCGCGGCGGGGCTCGCTTACGGCCGTGGAGCAGGCACGATCAAGACGAAGGAGGAAGTGATCGCGACGATCGTCAAGTCGTGGTCAGGCCTCGCAGGTCTTCTCTTCCTCTTCTTGCTGATCGCGCAGTTCATCGCGTATTTCAACTTCAGCAACATGGCCGAGGTCGCAGCCGTGAAGCTCGGTGACGTGCTCGAGCGCATGAACATCGGCGCGGTCTGGCTGTTGATCGGGGTGATCATCATCACGTGGATCGTCAACCTCATCATCCCGCAGGCGATCGGGAAATGGGCGCTCCTGGCGCCCATCTTCATCCCGCTGTTCAACAGACTCGACGTCGCGCCGCAAACAGTGCTCGCGGCCTATCGCGTCGGCGACTCGCCGGGCAACGTGATCACGCCTCTGATGGCGTACTTCCCCCTCATCGTGATCTTCGCGAGGCGCTACCGGAAGGACGCCGGCATCGGCACCGTCGTGTCGATGATGCTCCCGTACGTGCTCGTCCTCTCGATTGCGTGGACGCTGTTCTTCGTCGCGTGGTACCTCCTCGGGATCCCGCTCGGGCCCGGCTCGCCCGTGCACCTGCATTGACGGCCTCGCCGGCTGCTGCGACGGCGTGACCGACTCCGGCGACGCGAGCGCGAACGGCACTCGTCCCGAGCCGCCGGTGCTCGACGTGGGCGAGCTCGTCGAGGAGGTGAGCGAGTCCGAGACGGCTGCAGACGGCAGGAGCTTCGAGCGCAAGGTGCTCATGCGCGTCGCGCTGCTCGCCGTCACCGCGATCTCGCTGTACCTGCTGGCGCCGAGCCTGCTGCAGGTGTTCTCGTCCTGGACGCAGCTGAGGACGCTGAGCCCGTACTGGATCGTGCCGGCGGTGTTGTTCGAGACGGCGAGCTATGCATCGCTGTGGGCGCTCCAGCGGGTCGCGCTCCGCACCCGCAGCTGGTTCGCCGTGGCGACGTCGCAGCTTTCGGCGGGCGCCGCCGGAAGCGTGATCCCCGGCGGCGGCGCCGCGGCCGCCGCCGTTCAGTTCGGGATCCTCGTCCAGTCGGGCGTCCCCGCCGCCAACGTCGCCTCCGGGCTCACCGCGACCCTGGCCGCGACGACCGGGGCGCTGTTCCTGATCCCGGTCGTCGGCGTCGTTGCCGCGATCGGCGGAACGGCGGCGCCGCGCGGCCTGCGCGATGTCGCCTACGTCGGTGTCGGCGCATTCGTGCTGCTCGCGGCGATCGCGCTCGTGGCGTTCGCCTGGGACGAGCCGCTGCGGCTCGTCGGGCGGGGGGTTCGCACCGCGGGCGGCTGGGTGAAGCAGGGGCACCGCCTTGCCGGGCTCCCCGACCGGCTGATCCGGCAGCGCGACCAGATCCGGGCGGCGTTCACGGAGCATCCGTTCATCGCGTTCTTCGCCACCATCGGCAAGTGGGCGTTCGACTACCTCGCGCTGATCTGCATCCTCGCTGCTCTCGATCTGCGGCCAGAGCCGGCGCTCGTGCTGCTCGCCTACGGGGCCGCCCAGTTCCTCGCGCTGATCCCTGCGACGCCGGGCGGCCTCGGGTTCGTGGAGGCCGGCCTCGTCGGACTGCTCGCGCTCGCGGGCGTGAATCCCGGCGACGCAGCGGTGGCGACGCTCGGCTATCGGCTCGTCAGCTACTGGCTGCCACTCCCGGCCGGGCTCGTCGCCTACGTGCTCGCGAAGCGGCACCGCTGGTCGGTCGCGCAGACATCGTGAGCGAGTCGACGATCACGTTCCTCGTCCTGGCCGCGGCGGTCGGTGTCTTCGTGTGGGACTACTTCCCAGTCGCGATCGTGCCGTCGTCGGCGGCCGCGAGCACCGCGCCGGTCGCCGTCAAGTCCCCGCAGACGGGCGCTATCGTGGCGCGGTGCTCGGTGCGAAGCTGAGATCCCGGATCCCGGGACCGTGGCGGAAGGCACTGGACTGGGTGCTCACGATCGGGATCGCGGTTGCGATCGTGCTCGTCTTCGAGGCCGAGGTCGCGAAGCCGTACCGGATCCCGTCCGAGTCGATGGAGCCGACGCTGCACTGCGCGCGGCCGGCAGTGGGCTGCCAGGCGCGGTTCTCCGACCGCGTCATCGCCTGCGAGCTCTGCTACCGCTTCGCCGACCCCGAACGGGGCCAGATCGTCGTCTTCGACGCGCCCGAGGCGGCTGCAGAGAAGTGCGGCGCCGCCGGCACGTACGTCAAGCGGCTGATCGGGCTGCCGGGCGACACGATTCACGAGGACGGCTCGGGCCATATCTGGATCAACGGCAAGGAGCTCAAAGAGCCCTACGTGACCGCCGCCGCGCGGGCCCAGGACGTGACGTACCGAAACCACACGTGGCATGTGCCGAAGGGCTCCTACTTCATGATGGGCGACAACCGCGGGAGCTCGTGTGACTCGCGATCCTGGGGAGCGGTGCCGCGCGCGAGCCTGATCGGGCCGGTCATCCTGGACTACTGGCCGCCGACGCGCCTCAACTTCTGGAGTCCCTAGACGATTGCAGCCCGCCCATCCGGGCGTAGACTTCGGTGCTCCATGTTTCGCCGCAGGGGCACTGCGACGTTCGTCCTTCTCGTGCTGGTCGCGGAGGTTGTCGGGCGCAGCGTGACGGCGCGGGTCGACCGCGCTCTCCACGTCGCGCCGCTGGCCCCCACCGGCGCCGACTACTACCCGTTCGCGCTGGTCGGGCTGAAGGCGGCGGCTGCGCTGGCGCTCGCCGGCCTGCTCGCACGTCTCGTGCGCGCGCGCGCGGCGGCCGATGCGGGGGAGCGTCTGCTCGAGGCGATCGGGCACCGCCATCGCGGGACCCCTCGGCTTCGCCCCGGGCTGTCGCCGCGAGTCTGGCTCGCGTCGTTCGTCGCCACGTCGCTCCTGTATCTCGTGCACACGGACGTCGACAGCGCCGCCGCCGGGCGGTGGGCGGTCTTCGAGCCGTGGCTGCACACGTACGCGCTGCCGGTCTTTGCGGCGGTCTCGGTGCTCGTCGCGGTCGCGTGGCGGTTCGCGCGCTGGCTGCACGAAGTCGAGGACTACGCCTATCGCACGCTCGCTCGCGTGCGCCGGCTGCTGACCGGGCCGCTCGCACTTCCCGTCCGTCGCGCCCGCGCAACCGCCGACGCCGCCCCGCGGCGCCGGTTCGGCCTGGCCTTCGAGTGCCGGCCGCCTCCGCTCACCGCCTGACCCGCGGCCACTCTCTCACCGTCCGCGGGCGTTCGGCGTCGTTGTCGACTGATTGCGGAGGGGAAATGCAAGGTTCCTATGCTCACCACCTACCGGCCTCGGATGCCCGGCGGCGCAGCCGTCGCGCACAGGCCGTCTCGCTGATCGGCCCGCTCACTGCCGCCGCCGGCCTGATCTGGGCGATCGTCCAGCCCTACCGGCTGACGATGCTGCACCCACGCGGGCAGGGTTTGTGGTGGCTTGCCGTCGAGCCGCCGCTGCTCGTCGTGCTCGCCGGGATCGTGTTCACGTTCGTCGTGGCACGGCCGCTGCTCGCCGACATGGAGGCGCACCATGCTGCCGAAGGCTGAGATGGTGCACTGGCTGTTCGCCACGGGCATCCTGCTCGTCGGGCTCTGTCTGCTGGCGGAGGCGATCGTCGGCACCGAGGTGTGGCGGATGCGCCCGTGGCGGAAGTACCTGTGGCCCGGCCTCGCGTTCACGCTCGGGCTCCTGCTCTGGCCGGTGATGGCGTTCTTCACCAACTCGGCGATCCACATGTACGCGCACGGATCGTGGGCCGAGGTGCTGATGCTCGCCGGAGGAGCCGAGCTCGGGCTCGTGCACGGCCGCCTGAAGTCGCGGTGGTGGCGGCTCACATGGCCGCTCGCGTTCGCGGTCACCGGGATCGCGTTCATCGTGCACGAGCAGAACCCCTGGTTCTTCGCTCGCTCGGCGTTCCTCCACCACCTGCTCGGCTGGACGTTCCTGATCGCGGCGAGCGTTCCGCTGCTGCTCGTCTGGCGTCCTCGGTCGCCGGCGCTGCAGTCGTTCTTCGCGCTCTCGATCGTCCTGGTCGCGGTGATGCTGTACTGCGACCGCGACGTCGCGCCGGTGTTCGGCCACCTGTCACCGCTCGCAGGGCCTCCGCACCGATGAGACGCGTCGCCGTCATCGCGTTCCTCGCACTCGCGTTCCCGGCGGCCGCAGCGGCGCATGCGACGCTGCGCTCGACGAGCCCGCACTTCGCCAAGGAGCTGCAGCGCGGTCCGGCCGTGGTCGCGCTGCACTTCGACCAGGAGGTCAAGATCCTCCCCGGCGCGATCCGTGTGCTGAACAGCCGCGGCCGCGACTTCGCCGGGCCGCCCCTCGTGCAGGGCACCACGGTGTCCGCGTCCGTGCGCCGGCTGCCCACCGGCTCGTACACGGTGCGATGGCAGGCGATCTCGGCCGACTCCCACGTCGTCTCCGGCGTCTGGACGTTCGGCGTTCGCGTGCCCGCCCTTCCCGTCACCGAGGCGTACGGCGCGGAAGGGCCGACGAACACCGAGGCGGTCGTCCGGTGGCTCTGGTTCCTCGGGCTCGCGCTCACGATCGGGTCGCTCGGCTTCCGCCTGATCTGCCTGCGCGGTCTCGAGGTGCCGCTCGGGCTCGACCGGAGGATCGCCGTCGCTGCCGGCCTCGGGTGCGTCGTCAGCCTCCAGGCCGGCATCGCCGCGTTCTCGCTCCGCGCCGAGGATGCGCTGCAGCTCCCGTTCGGCCGTTTCCTCTACGGCGACCTCTCGCCGATGGCGCAGACGCGGTTCGGCGAGGCGTTCGTGACGATGACGCTCGGGTTCGCGCTGGTGCTCGCTCTCGTCTACCTCGCGTGGCTGCTCGATCGCGTCGTCTTCTTCGTTCCCGCGTTCGCGCTGTCACTCGTCTTCGTCGCCGGGCTGTCGGTGTCGGGGCACGACGCGGTCGATCCGGGCTCGTCGTGGAAGACGGAGATCGCCGACTGGGTGCACCTGTCCGGCGCGTCGCTCTGGATCGGCGGGCTGGCGACGATGGCGGTGCTGCTCTGGTTCCAGGCGCCGCAGCTCCGCCGTGCGGCGTTCGCGAACTTCTCGCAGCTCGCGACCGTCGTGATCGCCCTCGTGCTCGCGGCCGGCACGTATCTCGGCATCGTGCGCTTGCCGCACCTGCGCGACCTCTGGATGACCGGTTACGGGCAGGTGCTGATCGTCAAGCTCGCGCTCGTGAGCCTGGCGCTGCTCTGGGGCGCGTTCCACAAGTTCGTCGTCGCGCCGGCGCTGCAGCGCGGCGACGCCGGCTTCCTGTCGCGGATCGGCCGGAGCCTGATCGGAGAGAGCATCGTCGGGATGGCGGTCCTCCTGGTCGCCGCGGTGCTCGTCGACTCCAAGCCTCCGCCGCGCCCGGTTCCGAGCCAGCCGGCGCAGGCCGCCTCGCAACGGTGATCTGAGTTGCAGATCGAGTGTGGCCGCGGCGCGCCGTCGCGGTCACACTCGAGGTCATGCGGATGGTGCTCGCAGCGGTTGCCGCCGTTCTGGCAGCGGCGCCGTCGACGCTGAAGGTCGACCTGGGGGAGGCGAACTACGGCCTGGCCGCCGCCGGCGGGAGCGTCTGGGTCGGCGGTCTCGACGGCGGCGACGTCGTGCGTCTCGACCCGGCGACCGGCCGCGTCGTCCGGCGCGTGAGCGTCGGCGTGCGCGTCTTCAACCTCGCCTCCGCGCCGGGGGCCGTCTGGGCGGTGTCGAACATCACGCAGACGGCCGTGCGGATCGATGCGAAGACCGGTCGCGTCACGGCCACCGTCCCCGTGGGCGCGGCTCCGTACGACGTCGCCTGGGGCTTCGGCTCGGCCTGGGTCTCGAACTCGGGCGACGGCACCGTCTCGCGCATCACCGGCAAGCGCGTCGTCAAGACGATCAGGGTCGGCGTCGAGCCGAACGGCCTGAGTGCGATCGGCGGCTCGCTCTGGGTGACCGACCACACGCTCGGGAAGCTGGTTCGCATCGACCCGCGCACGAACCGCGTCACCGGCTCCGTCGACCTGCCCGGGGCGGACTGGGTGACGGAGGCCGGCGGCTCGCTGTGGGTCTCCCAGGAGACGAACGTCGTCGCGCGCGTCGATCCGGCGACGTTGAAGGTGCTCGCGCGGGTGCCGGTGAAGCGCAACCCGCTCGGGTCTGCGGTCGTCGATGGCCGGCTGTGGGTGCCCTGCATCGACGGCGGAGCCGTCGTGGTGATCGATCCGCGCACCGCGAAGGTCATTCGCACCTTCCCGGCCGGGCCGGGGCCGATCGTCGTGCTCCCGGTCGGCGGCGGGGTGTGGGTGTCGCACTCGACCGGAAACACGGTCTGGCGCCTCTAATCTGTTCACGTGGAACTGCTCGACTATCGCGATCGCTTCCCGATCCTCGAGTCGACGACGTACCTGATCAACCACTCGCTCGGCGCGATGCCGGCCGAGGCGGCCCGCCGTCTGCAGCGGTTCGCCGACGAGTGGGCGACGCGCGGCGCGCGCGCGTGGGGAGAGGGCTGGTGGGCGACGCCGCTGACGGTCGGCGACCTGCTCGGCCGCGTGATCGGAGCCGCCCCAGGGACGGTCGTGATGCACCAGAACGTGACCGTCGCCGAGGCGATCGTGCTCTCGTGCTTCGACCTGAAGCCGCCGCGGAACCGGATCGTCTTCGAGGAAGGGCTGTTCCCCTCCGTGCGCTACGTGCAGCAGGCGTGGGCGCGCTTCGGCGCCGACGTCGTCGTCTGCGAGAACGCGGAGGCGGTGATCGACGCGATCGACGAGCGCACCCTGCTCGTCCCGGTGTCGCACGTGCTCTACAAGTCGGGCGAGATCCAGCCCGTCGAGCGGATCGTCGAGCGCGCGCGCGAAGCCGGCGCGTACGTCTGCCTCGACGCGTATCAGTCGGCCGGCACCGTGCCGCTCGACGTGACCGCGCTCGGTGTCGAGTTCTGCGTCGGCGGTTCGGTGAAGTGGCTCTGCGGCGGCCCCGGCGCGGGCTGGCTCTACGTCCGGCCCGACGTCGCCGAACGGCTCGAGCCGGCGTTCGCCGGCTGGCAGGCGCACGCCGAGCCGTTCGCGTTCGAGACCGAGATGCGGTACGCCGACGGCGCCACCCGCTTCCTCACGGGCACGCCGGCCGTGCCGTCCCTCTACGCCGCCGGCGCCGGGTACGAGATCCTCGCCGAGATCGGCGTCGGCCGGATTCGAGCCAACTCGATGCGCCAGACCGCGCTGCTCGTGGAGCTGATCGACGCCGCCGGGTTCGAGCTCACGTCCCCGCGCGACCCGGAGATCCGCGGCGGCTCGGTCGTGTTCTCGGTGCCGGACTTCCGCGCGGTTCACGCCGAGCTCGCGGCGCGCGACATCATCTGCGACTACCGGCCGGATGCGGGCATTCGCTTCGGCCCGCACTTCTTCACCACCGACGACGAGCTTCGGTTCGCGGTGTCTCAGGTGGCGGAGATCCTCGAGTCCGGTGCGCATCTCGCGCGCGCCGGCGTCGCCGCCGGTTACTGACCGACGAACGCGCGCAGTTTCTGGGCGTACGCCGGCGCCGTCGGCTCGTCCTCGTGGCGCAGGTAGACGTACGCGGGGTCGCGCACGCCGGTCGCGGCCTCGGCGAGCTCGTCGTCCGAGTACGGCGGCTCGCGCAGCCGCAGGTAGCGGAACGGCTCGGCGCCGGGATCGCCGACGCGGACGATCCCTTCGCCTCCGCCCGCCCACGACTCGTGCCGGAAGTCCCACGCCAGCTCGACGTCCCCCGGGACCGAGCCCTGGACGAACGAGACGAGCCCGTCGTCCCTCGCCGCCTCCACGACCACCCGGACCGGGCCGAGCCGGTCGCCGAGCGCGAGCACCCGCTCGAGGAACGGCGTCACGCGGTCGAGCCGGCCCAGCGGCAGCTTCACGGCGAACCGGAAGCCGTCGGGCACCGCCTCCGCCCAGCGCCGGAACTGATCCTCGCTCGGGAGCCGGTACCCGGTCGAGTTGAGCTCGACCGTGTCGAAGCGCTCGGAGTAGAAGCCGAGGAACTCGGCCGGCTTCATCCCGTCGGGGTAGAAACCGCCGCGCCACGACGGGTACGACCAGCCCGAGGTGCCGATCCTGATCACGGCGCAGGCATAGCAGGGATGATGTCCGGGGCGCGGACTAGGGTCCGCGAGCTTTGACCGTGACCGAGACGACGCCGGACAACACGATTCGTCTGCTCGACCATGGTTTCGTGCGCCTCGACGGGGCGCTCGCGGACGACCTCTCGGTCGTCAACGGGGCGCGTGTCTCGTTCGCGCGCCGCAAGGACGAGATGGACGCCTCCGACGAGGGGCTGATCCGCTTCCTGATGCGCGACAGGCACGGCTCGCCGTTCGAGCACAACGCGTTCCGATTCCACGTCCGCTGCCCGATCTTCGTCGCACGCGAATGGTTTCGCCACCGAATCGGTTCTTTCAACGAGTTCAGTCTTCGGTATGCGAAGGCGACCGACGACTTCTACGTGCCGGAGGCGGGGGACGTGCGCACCCAGGTGGGCAAGCCGGGCGCGTACACCTTCGAGCCCGTCGACGAGGAGCTGGCGGAAACGACCCGCGAGGAGCTGCGGGCGGTCTACGAGCAGGCCTACGAGACCTACACGCGCCTCGTCGAGCAGGGTGTGGCGCGCGAGCTCGCACGGTCGGTGCTCCCCGTTGGCGCCTACACCCAGTTCTACTGGACGGTCAACGCCCGGGCGCTCATGAACTTCGTCTCGCTGCGGAACTCCGAGTTCGCCCAGCTCGAGATCCGCCGCTACGCCGAGGCGGTCGAGTCCTTCTTCGCGGAGCTGATGCCCGTGACGCACGCGGCCTTCGTCGAAAACGGCAGAATGGCCCCCTGAGCCGCTCTTAGAGACCTCTTACGAGGGCTTAACGGCCTCCCGGGTCGAAGCCTTACAGACTTGTAACAATCTGTCACTAAGTTCTGGCGGCCAGGGGGAATAGCTCCTGGATCTATGCCGTTTTCATCTTCGACAGAGGCGCGCACGAGCAAACCGCGCGCCCGTCTTCCTCGAAGACAAGAAGGAGCACGTTGACCGAACTCAGCATGACCACGGCTGTCGCCGAAGCCCTCGAGCAGCTTTTGAACCTCCGTGCCGAGCACGGCTCGATCACCTCCGCCGAGGTGGCCGACGCGGTGCTCGCCAACGACCTCGACGAGCAGGAGGCCGAGGCCCTCGAGCACGAGCTCGAGGCGCACGGCGCCGCGCCCGAGGTCGAGGAGGAGGAGGAGTTCACCCTCGACCTCTCGATCGGCGAGGCCCACTACACCACCGACTCATTCCAGATGTTCCTCAACGAGGCCGGCCGCTACCCGCTGCTCACGGCGGCGGAGGAGGTCGAGCTGGCGAAGCGCATCGAGCGTGGTGACATGGCGGCGAAGGAGCGGATGATCAACTGCAACCTCCGCCTCGTCGTCTCGATCGCCAAGCGCTACCAGACGCAGGGCATCACGCTCGGCGACCTCGTCCAGGAGGGCGTCCTCGGCCTGATCCGCGCGACCGAGAAGTTCGACTGGCGCAAGGGATTCAAGTTCTCCACGTACGCGACGTGGTGGATCCGCCAGGCGGTCCAGCGCGGCGTCGCCAACAAGTCGCGCACGATCCGCATCCCGGTGCATGTCGTGGAGCGCGAGCAGAAGGTCGCACGCGCGCGCCGCGAGCTGGTTGCGACGCTCGAGCGCGACCCAACGCCCGAGGAGATCTCGAAGCACTCGAAGCTTCCGATCGGCCACGTCCACGAGGTGATGGCGGCCGCACGTGCCGTGGCCTCCACGGACATGCCGGTCGGCGACGACGGCGACGCGTCGTTCGGCGATCTCATCGCCGGCACCGGCCCGTCCACCGAGGAGGAGGCATCAGCCTCGCTCCGCGACCTGGCCGTGCGCCAGGCGGTCGCCAACCTGCCCGACCGCGAGCGTGCCGTCGTCGAGCTCCGTTTCGGGCTCGTCGGAGACGGCCCCGCCTCGCTGGAGGCGATCGGCAAGCAGCTCGGCCTGACGCGCGAGCGCGTTCGCCAGATCGAGACCGACGCGCTGCGCCGGCTCGCCCAGAACGAAGACCTCGCCGACGCGGCCTGAGCCGCGCCGGCGAGGCGCTTCACCTATCCGAACCGAGTCGTCGGCACGCGGAGGATCTGCCCCGCGCCCGGGCCGGCGAAGCCGAGGTTCGACACGTACAGGGCGCCGTCGGGCCCGATCGTCATCGCGGTCGGGAACGACAGCCCGGTCGCGATCGTCGATGTTCCGCCGAAGACGTTCAGCCGGATGATCTTCCTCAACTAGACGCCTTCGGGGGATCGTTCAAGGCTGCTGGATCGGTTCGCCGCTGTTTGTAGTCTCGCCGGATGCACGTCGGCACGCATCTCGAGCTGCAGCTGCTCGTCCTGTTCGTCGCGCTCGGGGTGATGCTCGTCGTCTCGACCGCGGTCAAGGTGCCGCTGCCGATCCTGCTCGTCGGCGGCGGGCTCCTGCTCAGCTTCGCCCCCGGGTTCCCGCAGATCACGCTCCCGCCTGAGCTCGTCCTCGTCGCGATCCTGCCGCCGCTGCTCTATTCCTCCGCGTTCTTCACGGGGCTGCGCGACCTTCGCGCCAACATCCGGCCGATCGGCCTGCTCGCGATCGGCCTCGTACTGGTGACGATGGTGGGCGTCGCAGTCGTCGCCCATCAGGAGATCTCCGGTCTCAGCTGGGCGGCTGCCTTCACGCTCGGTGCGATCGTGTCGCCCACCGACGCCCTCGCTGCGACCGAGATCGCCCGCAACCTCGGCGTCCCGCGGCGCATCGTCTCGATCATCGAGGGCGAGAGCCTCGTCAACGACGGCACCGCGCTCGTGCTCTACCGGACGGCCGTCACCGCCGCCGTCGCAGGCACGTTCTCGCTGTTCGACGCCAGCTGGCACCTCGTCGTCAACGTGATCGGCGGGATCGCGGTCGGCCTAGCCGTCGGGTGGGTCGTGCGCCAGGTGCGGCTCCGCGTCAACGACACGCCGACGGAGGTGGCGCTCGCGCTGCTGTCCGGCTACTTCGCCTTCCTGCCAGCGGCAGCGATCGGCGTCTCGGGGGTGCTCGCCGCGGTCACGATCGGCGTCTACATGGGCTGGTACACGCCGCAGCTCACGACGGTCGAGACGCGGCTCTCCGGGAACGCCTTCTGGGAGATACTCGTCTTTCTCGTCAATGCGCTGCTCTTCGCGCTGATCGGGATCCAGCTGCACGGGATTCTCGACCGGCTGTCGGGACGGTCGACCGTGTCGCTGATCGCGGACGGCCTGCTCGTCTCCGCCGTCGTGATCCTGACGCGGGTCGTGTGGGTGCCGATCATGACCTACGTCCCCCGCGTGCTCTTCCGCCGGGTCAGGGAGCGCGACCCGTACCCGCCGTGGCAGTACCCGGTGATCATCTCGTGGGCGGGCATTCGCGGCGCCGTGTCGCTTGCGGCGGCGCTCGCGCTTCCGACCGACGTTCCCGGGCGCGATCTCATCGTCTTCCTCACGTTCACCGTGATCCTCGCGACGCTCGTCGGTCAGGGCCTGACCCTGCCGTCACTGATTCGCATGCTGAGGATCCCTGGCGACGACGGCGCCGAACGCGAGGACGCGAAGGCGCGGATCAAGGCCGCCGAAGCGGCGCTGCTCCGGCTCGACCAGCTCGCGTCGGAGGAGTGGGTGCGCGACGACACGGCCGAGCGGCTGCGCGGCGCGTATCGCTTCCGGCAGACGCGCTTTCGCGCGCGGCTCGACGGACAGGACGAGGACGGTGTCGAGCAGCGCTCGCAGCAGTATCAGCGCCTGCGCCGAGAGCTGCTCTCGGCGGAGCGCGATGCGGTCCTGCGGCTGCGCAACGAGGGCATGATCACGGAGGAGGTCATGCAGCGCGTCCAGCGCGACCTCGACCTCGAGGATTCGCGCCTCGACGCGTAGCGGTCAGGTGCGAAGCACGACCGGGCCGGGGCCCTCCTGGCCGGGCAGCTGGGAGGTGACGACCCAGCCGTCCACGCCCTTCGCCGACCACGGGACGCTGAAGGTGACGTTCGTCGTCTTCCCGTGCACGCGGAACTGGCCGCACGCCTCGGTCGGCCGGCCGCTCCGCGTGACCCAGAGCTCGTAGTAGGCGTTCCGGTTCTGCTGCTCGGGGAGGCCGCGTACCTGCATCTGCATCGGCCAGTTCCCGGCGGCATCCCGGTAGGAGACCTTGAGCACCGCGCTCGCCGACGAGCCGTGCAGCGGCACGAGGTGTGCGACCGCGAACGACTCGGGCTTCGCCTTCGAGTGGCCGAGCAGGTAGCCGCCGCCGAAGGCGGCGAGCGCGAGCGCCGCCGCGAGCAGCGCCAGCACCGGCCGGCGGCCCCGGGGGTGGAGCGGGAACTCGGCGACGTCGGCGGCCGCAGGCCGCGTCGGCGGCTCGAGCAGCGCCGGCGGCAGATCGGGCGGCGGCCCTGCCTGGACGAGCAGCTCGTGTACGCGCCGCAGGCGCAGCTCCTCCTCGGGCGACAGGTCGTCGGGGTCGACGAGATCGCGGAAATCGGTCACATTCCCTCCAGTTCCTCGCCGAGCACGTCGGCCAGCCGAGCCAGCGCGGAGCGAGTCCGCGTCTTCACGGTCCCGATCGGAATGCCGAGGTACTCGGCCACCTCGCTCTGCGACAGCCCGCTCCAGTATGCGAGCGCAATCACCTCGTGCTCGCGCTCCGGCAGCTCCTCGAGCGCGCGGTGCACGCGCCATGCGACCCAGCTCTGCTCGGCGCGCTCGGGCGGTCCGGGCTCGTCGGCGGGCGTCTCCGGTATCTCCGACGGGGTCTCGGAGCGGGCGCGCGCGCGGTCGACGATCGCATTGCGGGCGACCGCGTACAACCAGGGCGCGCCCGGGCCGCGCTCGGGCTTGTACGACCCGGCGGAGCGCCAGACGGACGCAAACGTCTCCTGCACGGCGTCCTCCGCGCGCCCGCGGTCGCCGAGTCGCCGTAGCGCGAATCCGAAGACCGGCCTGGCGTAGCGCCGGTACAGATCCTCGAACGCCGAGCGATCGCCGCCCGCAGCACGTTGGATCAACTCACCGTCGCTGGTCACGCCCGGAATCGTACGGAGTCGAACCGCAGCCACCATCATCGGTGGTTACGGCACGGCGCCCCCACCGGATTTGAGGGAGGTCCCGCCGTCGACCACGAGCGACGTGCCGGTGACGAAGGAGGCGCGGGCCAGGTAGGCGACGGCGTCCGCGACGTCCTCCGGCTGGCCGATCCGCCCGAGCAGCGTCTCGGCGGCGCGCCGGGGCTCCTGGCCCGCGTCGACCGCGACCGCGCCGGGGGCGACCCCGCAGACGCGGACCTCGGGGGCGAGCGCCAGCGCGAGGGCCCGGGTCAGCATCGCCTGGGCGGCCTTGGCGGCGGAGTGGGGAACGAACGCCGGCCATGCCCGGAACGCGGCGACGTCCTCGACGATCACGATCGCGCCGCGCGACTCGCGCAGAGCATCCGCAGCCGCCTGGGCGAGGAAGAAGGTGCCCTTGGCAGTCACGTCCATTGCCGCTTCCCAGTCCGCCTCGGTCACGCGGTCGAAGGGCGTGGGCGCGAAGGCGTCCGCTGCAGCGTGGACGAGCAGGTCGAGCCCGCCGAGCCCGGCGAGCGCCGCCGCGACCAGGGTGCGGGCGCCGGCGGCCGTCCGCAGGTCGCCGTCGCGCCTGCCGGCGGCGAAGACCGACCACCCGTCGGCCTCGAGCCGGGCGGCGATCGCGCCCCCGACACGGCCGGTCCCGCCGGCCACGAGGGCCCTGCTGTTCGGTGCGTGTAAGGACATCGCAGACCTGAGTAAAACACGCGTCTTCGGGCGTGCTTTCGTCGTCCGCTGCGGCCATGATCTGTCCGATGCGGATGGTGCTCATCGTCCCGGCAGTCCTCGCGGCCCTTGCGGTCGCCGGCCCGGCCGGGGCCGCGACCTCGGCGGTGTCGATCTACTCGTCGGGCTTCTCGCCGAAGAACGTGACGGTGACGCAGGGCGACACGGTGACCTGGGTCAATCGCGACTCGGTGAACCACCAGGTGCTCGCGACGGGCGGCCAGTTCGTCTCGGCGATCCTGAAGCCGGGGCAGAAGTACTCCTTCACGTTCAACACACCCGGCTCGTACGCGTACGAGGACGAGCTGCACACGAAGCTCACCGGGAAGATCACGGTGAAGGTCGCGCCGCCGACGCTGACGCTCGGCGTGTCCCAGTCGTCGGTCGTGTACGGGACGAAGGTCACGCTGACCGGGACGATCTCGAGCCACGCGGCGGGGCAGCAGGTGACGATCTACTACCGCCCGTACCCGCAGCCGAACCTGATCCAGCGGACGACGCTGCTGACCGCGTCGGGCGGCACCTTCAGCTTCCTCGTCGAGCCGCAGGTCCTGACGACCTATCAGGCGTCCTGGAGCGGTGCGTTCGCGACGCCCGTGACGGTGCAGGTGCGGCCGCACCTCTCGCTCGGCCGGTCGGGCGCGTGGCTGATCCACGTCTCCGGCGGCCGGTCCTTCGCCGGCCGGAGCGTGCAGCTCCAGCGGCTCAATGTCTCGACGGGCCAGTGGGTGACGCTGCGCAAGGTGCAGCTCGACGCGCGCTCCTCGGCCAGGGTGACGGTCACGCTGCCGAAGGGCGTCAACGAGCTGCGCCTGACGATGTCGGTCAACCAGGCCGGGGCGGGCTACCTCGGCGCGGTCGGTCCGACGATCACCTGGCGCCAGAAGTAACGGTGCCAGGCGTCGCGCGGATGCGCCCGCGACGCCTGGAGGCGAGCCAAAATCCGGGGGCAGGCACCGCCCCGGAAGTGCAACGTTTCGTCCACAGCCGTCACGAGACGGCTGCGTCGTACCTCCGCGCGACCTCGTCCCAGTTGACGACGTCCCACCACGCCTTCAGGTAGTCGGGGCGCCGGTTCTGGTAGTTGAGGTAGTAGGCGTGCTCCCAGACGTCGATGCCGAGGACCGGCGTCGCACCGTCCATCAGCGGGCTGTCCTGATTGGGCGTGGAGACGACCTCGAGCGAGCCGCTGCGGACGACGAGCCACGACCAGCCGGAGCCGAACCGCTTCACGCCGGCGTCGTTCAGCTGCTCCCGCAGCGCGTCCACGCTGCCGAAGGCCGACTCGACGGCGCCCGCGAGCGCTCCGGACGGGTCGCCTCCGCCGCCGGGCTTCATGATCTGCCAGAAGAGCGAATGGTTGGCGTGCCCGCCGCCGTTGTTGCGGGCGGCGGTGCGCCGGTCCTCGGGCAGCCGGTCGAGCTGCTGGACGAGCTCCTCGATCGGCGTCCCGTCGAGATCGGTGCCCTCGACCGCCTTGTTGAGGTTGTCGACGTACGCCTGGTGGTGCTTGTCGTGGTGGATCCGCATGGTCTGCTCGTCGATCGTCGGCTGAAGCGCGTCGTAGTCGTACGGCAGGGGCGGCAGCTCGTAGGGCATCGGCTCTCCTTCGATTCGGTTCCGACAAAGATATGCTCCGCGCCGCACCCTGCGAGCCAGTGAGGAGAGACATGGCGGTAGCCCACAAACACGACGAGATCACCCCCCGCGAGCTCAAGCCGGCGCTGCTCGAGATGGAGGGGATCTCGCGCGAGACGGTCGAGGCCCACTACAAGCTCTACCAGGGCTACGTCAACAAGCGCAACGAGATCCTCGCGGCGCTCGACGGCGTCGATCTCGGGAGCGCGAACCAGGTCTACTCCGAGCTGCGGGCGCTCAAGGTCGACCTGACCTTCGCGATCGGCGGCATCAAGAACCACGAGCTGTACTTCGAGCACCTGGGCGGCCACGGGGGCGATCCGGCCGGGGTCTTCGGCACCCTCGTGAAGCGCGACTTCGGCTCGGTCGACGCATGGCGCGCCGACCTCAAGGCGACCGGCCTCGCCGGGCGCGGCTGGGCGTGGACGGCCTACGACTGGGACGAGGGCCGCCTGTTCAACTACATCGGCGATGCGCAGAACACGTTCCCCGTGTGGAACGCGAGCCCCGTGGTCGCACTGGACGTCTACGAGCACGCCTACTTCATCGACTTCGCGACCGACCGCGCCTCCTACATCGACGCGTTCTTCTCGAACCTCGACTACGATGTCGTGAACGACTGGGTCCAGCGTTACGGAATCAAGCCCTGACCGGAACAGGCGCTAGCGTTCGCCCGTGAGCTTCGCCGGGGTCGTCCTCTTCGGGTACCTGCTCGGGTCGTGCCCATGGGGCTACTGGCTCGTCCGCATCTTCAAGCACGAGGACATCCGCACGGTCGGGTCGGGCAACATCGGCGCGACCAATGTCTGGCGCACCTACGGCAAGAGCCTCGGCATCCCGGTCGTCTTCCTCGACACGCTCAAGGGCTACGTCCCCGCACTCGCCGGGATGATGCTCGTGACCCCGCACGACCTCGCCGGCCTCGCGGCCGGCGGGGCGGCGATGCTCGGCCACTGGCGTCCGCTCTTCCTCCGCTTCGCCCGCGGCGGGAAGATGGTCGCGACCTGCGGCGGGGTGTTCTTCGGCGTCGCGCCCTGGGTCGCGGCGGCGGCCGGCGCCGTGTGGCTCATCGCCTTCTTCGCGATCCGCTACGCGTCGGTCGCTTCGATCCTCGCCGGCGTCACGCTGCCGGTCGCGGCGATCGCGTTCGGCTATCCGGTCTCCGTGATCGTCTTCGGCTTCGTGGCCTTCGGGGCGATCCTGTTCCTCCATCGCGCGAACCTCCGGCGGCTGCGCGCCGGCACCGAGAGCCGCTTCACCTTCGGGCGGCCCCGGCATGCGTAAGCTCGTCCTCGCGCTCACCGTAGGTGCTCGACTTCAACCACGACGACTATCGATGAAGGCGGCGCCGGCGAAGGGCTGGAAGTTCGCCGGCTGGGGCGGGGCGTGCAAGGGCGTGCGGCTCACCTGCACCCCTGCGACCGATTACGGCGTATCGGTCACCGCGCGGCTCGAGAAGAAGCGCTGAGCCAGTCGCGAAGCTCGGTGTGGCGCCCGGCGACGGCGCCGCGCAGCTCGCGCCGCAGCTCGCCGACCGTCCCCGAGCGTTCAGCGACGACGTCGTGCCGGTGAATGGTCTCGAGGTTCAACTGCCTGGCCGAGACGAAGTCGTCGTCGGCGAGATCCCCATGCTGCTCGAGCGTCGCCGCCAGCGCATGACGCACCGCGTCCTCGACGAACCGCGGCTGCAGGTGCGCGTGCTCGACGACGAACAGCTCGTCTGGCCGCTTGAGGAGCTCGTACACCGGCGAGCTCATCGAGCGCTCGACGATGTCGACCAGATGCTCGGCGTTGATCCGGGCGTCGGTCCCGACGAGCAGCGTGCCGCAGCCGCGCTGGTTGTGGGTGGCGAGCGGGACGAGCTCGAGGATCCGCTCGACGTCCCCGTCGCCGAAGCCGGCATCGAGCAGGCGGTCGGCGGCGGCGCCGCGCACGAGCCCCTGCGCGCACGGGCAGGCCATGATCCCCGATGCCTCGACGCCCACGACGCGGCGCACGCGCCCGGCCGATGCACAGGCGATGCCGATCAGCGTCGCGATCTCCTGCGTCGCGAGCCCGGTCACCGGCGTGCGGCGCGCGAGTGGGTACTGGGCCTCGATCCGGACCTCGGCCCGAAGCGCGTCCTGGCGCTCGACGATGTGGCGCGCGATGTGCTCCGCCAGGGTCTCGACCAGGAACGCCTCGCCGATCACGACCTCGTCGATCGCCTCGCCGAACAGCTCGGGGAAGCGCGACATGTGGACGCCCTTCTGCGCTGGGTCGAGGTCGACCGTGCACGAGATCTCGGCCGCGAACGTCTTCTCGCGCCCTTCGTGCCGGATCCTGATCGCCTTCTGGACGCCGGTCACGCCGGCGCGCGTGAGGCCGAGCAGGATCTCGGGCTCGGACGCCTGCAGATCGACCGTCAACTCGTCCCGGAGGCTCCCCATCGGGTAGAACCGTAGCGCGATGGACGAGGCCGAACGCTTTGCGCGCATCGTGTCGCTCGCCTGCCACGACCTGCGGACGCCGCTCGCGACCGTCTACGGCTTCGCGCGCACGCTGACCCGGGCCGAGGGGCACGACGAGCGGACGGCGCGGTTCCTCGGGATGATCGAGGCCGGGTCCGAGCAGATGACCGACCTGCTCGACGAGCTCGGTGTCGCCGCGCGCATCACGGGCGGCCGGTTCGAGCCCGTCCTCCGCGAGGTCGACACGCTCGAGCTGGTCCCCTCCGACGACCCGCGCATCGGCGCCGGCGGGACGGGCGCGACCGTCGAGACGGATCCCGAAGCGGCCGGCAAGGCGCTTCGCTCGCTGGCCGTTGCGGCGCTCCGTCACGGCCCGGTCGAGGAGGTGCGTTACACGGTCGACGGCCGCGTCCTCGTGCTCGCCCCGGTCACGACCGCGGCCGCCCCGGTCGTCACGGGCGAGGAGCTGCGCGACCTCGGCGCGCTCGTCGGACGGCTCGTCCTCGAGGCGCTCGGCGCTTCGCTCGCACTCGACGGCGAGACGCTCCGCGTCTCGCTCTAGACGCCGCCGGTCGCGGTGGGCGCGCCGCCGGTCTGCAGGTCCGGGCCGTCGAGCGCAGGCGGCGGGTGGTGCGCGCGGCGACGCCGGTAGGCGAGGAACAGGCTGATCAGCGTGGCCGCGATCGCGAGCCCGATCGTGTAGTGGACGAGGCTGCGCACGGTGTCGGCCGCGTCCTTCTCCCACTCGCCGCGTGCGAGCGAGCTCGACGTGGTGTTGTCGGGCAGCAGATCCTCCCCGTACGGAAAGCGCATCGTGTGGTGGACCTGCCAGCGGTGGAGCCGCGGGAACAGCGCCAGCCCGACCACGATCGCCGCGCCGCACGAGATGTAGAAGCCGTACGGCATGAACGAAGCGATCCAGCCGGCGAGGACGAGGACGAGCGGCGGGACGAGCGCGAAGAGCCAGATCCGCGCCTCGTTGGAGCCGCTCGCGTTGTGGAAGATGCGCGCGATGTGGCCGTGCGGCCGCGACCACTCGACGACGCGCGGCTTCTCGAGCGCCAGCGAAGAGGCCATCAGCGAGGCGAAGAAGATCGGCAGCGCCAGAAAGCCCGCGATTGCGAGCGGCGCCTTCGTCGGCGGCGCGAGCCGCCTCACAGCCGCCCCGCCTCGATGATCCGCGCGAGGAACTCGCGCGTCCGCGCTTGCTGCGGGCTCGAGAAGATCGCGTCGGGCTTGCCTTCCTCGAGGATCACGCCGGCGTCGAGGAAGCAGACCTTGTCGGCGACCTCGCGGGCGAACGACATCTCGTGCGTCGCGATGATCATCGTCATCCCGACCTCGGCCAGCTCGCGCACGAGGTTCAGGACCTCGGAGACGAGCTGCGGGTCGAGCGCGCTCGTGATCTCGTCCAGCAGCATCAGCTTCGGGCCCATCGCAAGCGCGCGGACGATCGCGACCCGCTGCTGCTGGCCGCCGGAGAGGCGGTCAGGGAACTCCTCGGCCTTGTCGGCCAGCCCGATGCGCTTGAGCAGCTCGACCGCCTCGCCTCGCGCCTGGCGCGAGTTGAGCCGCCTGGTCTTCACCGGCGCGAGCATCACGTTCTCGATCACCGTCATGTGCGGAAAGAGGTTGTAGGCCTGGAAGACGATGCCGATCTTGCGCCGCAGCGCGTTGACGTCGACCTTCCCGTTCGTGATCGTCTGACCGTCGACCTCGATCGTCCCCTCGTCGACCTCCTCGAGCAGATTGAGGCACCGGAGCAGCGTCGACTTGCCCGATCCCGACGCGCCGATGAGGCAGACGACCTCGTGCTCGCCGACGTCGAGGTCGACGCCCTTGAGCACGGTGTTGTCACCGAAGTGCTTGGTGACGTTGCGCGCCTCGACGAAGGTCACGTCGCGGCGGCGCGCTCGCGGCGCTCACGCTTCGCGATCAGGTGGTCCGTGAACCGTGCGAGCGGGATCGTGAGCAGCACGAAGAAGACGGCCGCGACCGTGTACGAGGTGAAGTTGGCGTACGTCTGCGAGTAGCCCTGTGCCTGGAGGGCGGCCTCGGCGACGCCGATCACCGACACGAGCGCCGTGTCCTTCTGCAGTCCGATGAAGTCGTTGAGGAGCGGGGGGATCACGCGGCGGACGGCCTGGGGCACGACCACGTAGCGCATGGACTGCGCGTAGGAGAGCCCGAGCGAACGCGCGGCCATCCGTTGCGACGGGTGCACCGACTCGATCCCGGCGCGATACACCTCCGTGACGTACGCCGTGTAGACGAGCGTCAGCGCGATCACGCCGTAGGTGAAGTTCGAGAGGCTGCTCAGGAAATGGAGGTTGAGCGCCGGCAATCCGAAGCCGACGACGAACGCGACCAGGATCAGCGGCGTGCCGCGGAAGAAGTCCGTGTAGACGATCATCAGGGCGCGGAGCGGCTTCGCTCCGCGCCCTGGGAGACCGCGGATGATGGCGACCGTGAGTGCCAGCACGAGCACCAGCGACTCGGCGACCACCATCAGCTTGAGATTCACCTTGAACCCTGCCCACACGTCCGGCAGCGACACACGGAAGTCGTGCGGCGACAGGAACGTATGGACGACCTGGTTCAAGGCCTATGTGGCTACTTGAGGACCGGGATCTTCGAGAAGTCGAGGTTGAACCACTTCTTTTGCAGCTTGGCGATCGTGCCGTTCGCCCAGAGCTTCGCGATCTGCGCGTTGACGAGCGGCGTGAGCTTCGAGCCCTTCTGCAGAACCGCGCCGTACTGCTCGTGGGTGACGATCTGTCCGCCGACGATGCCGTAGCGGCTGGGGCGGGCCTTCTTCTCCGACGCCACGATCGGGGTGTCGAGCACGAGTGCCTGGCACCTTCCGATCTGGACCGCGACGAATGCGGCTGACGTCGACTGGTAGATCAGCGGCGACTTGTCCGGGTGCAGCTTCTGCTGGATGTAATCGAGCCCCGTCGTGTCAGTCTGCGCGCAGGTCTGGAGCTTCTTCAGGTCTGCGAGCGAGTGCGGGGTCGGAGCGGTCTTCGAGAGCAGCACGCCCTGGTTCGCGTCGAAGTACGACGACGTGAAGTCGACGGTCTTCTTGCGCTGGGCCGTGATCGTCGCCTCCTGGAAGGAGATGTCGAAGGACTTGTGGCCCGGTGCGAACAGCTTCGCCCAGGGGGTGTAGACGTACGAGGGGGTCAGGCCGAGGCCCTTGGCGATCGCCGCCGCCAGGTCGACCTCGTACCCCTTGGGGTTGATGTAGCTCGAGCCCCGGATCTTGCCGTTCGCGAAGTTCACGGCCGGGTCGCCGAACCCCACCACCAGCTTGCCCGGCGTCATCACCGGCGGCGAGGCCGCCGGTCTGGCCGAGGCAACTGCAGCGAGCGCGACCGCGAGCGCCGTCGCGACGACGAGAGCAACGAGACGCTTCACAGGTTTTTCCTCCTAGTGCGGTTTTTGGAAGCAGGGGGGCGCGGGGATTTTAGCCCGTGAGCCGATCGGTCACCCATCCCTGGAAGGCGGCGATCAGCGGCTCCGCGTTCAGGAGCAGCCGGCCTTCCTCGAGCATCCCGGACGCCATGCCGCGCTGGACCGACTCGACGAGGGCGGTGTCCTCGCGGCCGACCTGGTCGTCGAACGCGAAGAAGTCCTCGAGCCACCGCTCGTCGGCGTCGGGTGCGAAGAAGTAGTCGAGATAGCGGTGCGTGCGCCCCGGCCCGGCCGGCGCGATCGGGCCGATCGAGAGGTTGGCCGGCCCCGGGAACACGTTGATGCCGGTGTTCGGGTAGAGGAGATGGAACTGGCCGTGCTCGCCGCCCGCCCGCGACTCGCAGTGCTGCGACGCGAACGTGGAATGCGGCTCGAGCACGTAGCGGTCGGGGTGCACGTCCACGACCGCGCTGAACCCCGGATGCGCGGTCGGGCAGTGGTAGCACTCGAGGAAGTTCTCGGTGACGACCTTCCAGTTGGCGTTCGAGTCGAACTCGACACGCGAGTGGAACGTGATGGCGTCGAGGTCGAGATCGCGCGCGAGGATCGCCGGCAGGTCGCCGAGCCAGTCGCCGAGCGGCTCGGCGCCGGGATCGGGATTGACGAACAGGAACGGGCCCCAGACGCCGACCGCGGCGGGGAGCAGCGACAGCGCCTCCTTGTCGAACGCGGCTTCGCGGTCGGACCGCGGCGCGGCGCGGAGCGCACCGTCGAGGCCGTACGTCCACGCGTGGTAGTGGCACTGGATGGTCTCGCGCCGGCCGCAGCCGTCGGTGAGGATCGCGCCGCGGTGGCGGCAGACGTTCAGGAATGCGCGCAGTTCGCCGTCGGCGCCGCGCGTGACGAGCAGCGGGACACCGCCCGCGTCGGTCGTCAGGAACGAGCCCGGCTCGGAGACCTGGTCGGCGCGTCCGCCGTACTGCCAGCAGCGCGCGAAGATCTCGCGCCGCTCGCGCCGCAGGAGCTCCTCGTCGCTGTACCACTGGTACGGAATCGTGCGCGGATCGGACGCGGTTGCCATGCGCCGATGCTAGCTGGGCCTCAGAGACGAAGCCGCTGCGCCGCCTCGAGCGGGATGTCGAAGCAGGCGGCGACGTTCTCGGCCGTCAGCGTCGTCTCCCGCTCGCCCCGCGCGACCACACACCCGGCCCGAAGCATCAGGACGTGCGTCGTCTCGCGCGGGAGTGCGTCGAGCTCGTGCGTTACGATCACGGTCGGGACGTCCGGGTGCGCCGAGATCACGTCGGCCAGGACGTGCAGGAAGAGCAGGCGCCCCCCGATGTCGAGCCCGGCCGTCGGCTCGTCGAGGACGAGCAGCGCCGCATCGGCGGCGAGCGCCCGGGCGAGGAGGATGCGGGCGCGCTCTCCCTCCGAGCAGGAGGAGAACAGCCGACCGGCGAGCTCGCCGGCGCCGACGAGGCCGAGGAGCGCTTGCCCGTGGGCCTCGTCGCCTGCCTCGACGTTGAGCACCGTTCCGGCCGCGCCCGTCTCGACGACGGCGAGCGCCGTCTGCTCGAGCCGGAAGCGCCGCGCGAGCAGCGGATCGACGTAGCCGATGTGGCGGCGGAGCTCGGCGAGCGGATAGTGGCCGAGCTGCTTGCCGAGCACGCGCACGATGCCGTCGCTCGGCCGCAGCTGCGCCGAGGCAATCCGGACGAGCGTCGTCTTGCCGCCGCCGTTCGGGCCGACGACGACCCAGTGCTCGCCGCTTCCGACCGTCCAGTCGACGTCCCGAAGGAGGTGCTTGCCGCCGCGGCGGACGCCGACCTGCCGGAGGTCGAGAACGCCCAGGTCTAGACCGCGACCCGCTCGGCGTCCGCGCGCTCGCGGCTCACCGAGTGGCAGCTGCGGCAGCGCGCCTCGTAGGAGTCGAGCGCGCCGACCTGGATCGTCGCCCCGCCGAACGGGGCGGGCTCGCCGTTGACGAGCCGCTGCGTCATCGTCGCCGGGCCGCCGCACCGGTGGCAGACGGCTTCGAGCTTGTCGACGAATTCGGCGACGCAGAGCAGCGTCGGCATCGCGCCGAACGGCAGCCCGCGGAAGTCCTGCGCGAGGCCGGCGGCCACGACGCGCGTCCCGTCGCGGACGAGGCCCTCGATCGCGTCCACGATCCCGTCGTCGAAGAACTGCACCTCGTCGATTCCGACCGCGTCGTAATCGTGCGCGAGGCGGGCGACCTCGGATCCGTTGCGGACCGTGACCGCGCGCATCTTCGCGCCGGCGTGCGAGACGACATGCCCGACGTCGTAACGGGTGTCGATCAGCGGCTTCACGATCAGCGCACGCTGGCCTGCGATCTCGGCGCGGCGCAGGCGCCGGATCAGCTCTTCGCTCTTGCCGCTGAACATCGGGCCGCAGACGACCTCGAGCCAACCACCGCGGGAGGGCTGTGTCCTGATCACGGCGCGAGACGCTATCGGGCGCGCAGGACGGCCTGCCTCACCGGAGCAGGCGCGACAGGCGGCGGTCCTTGAGCACGCGGCCACCGGTCTGGCAGGTCGGGCAGTAGAAGATCGTGTGCTCGTCGAAGTCGACGCGGGCGATCGGCGTCCCGTCGCGGGGGCAGGGCTGCCCGAGAGCGTTGTGGATCCGGTACGTCTTCGCGTCCCCGGCCCCGGCGAGGCGGAGCTCGAGCCCGCGTGCGAGCTCGGCGTGGATCGACTCTGCGAGCCGGTCGATCTCGGCGGCCGAGAGCTGGGTCGACAGCTGGTAGGGCGAGAGCTCGGCCGTCCAGAGGATCTCGTTCGCCCAGGCGCGGCCGATCCCGGCGATCAGCCGCTGGTCGCGGAGAAGGGAGTGCAGCCGCCGCGAGTCCGACGCCAGGATCGCCGCGAGCTCGCCGGGGCCGACCTGGTCGGCCTCGGGGCCGAGATGGGCGAGCTCGGCCGCCGCGTCCGCGGGCGTCAGCAGCCAGACGCCTGCGCGTTTCTTCGACCCGGCCTCGGTGAGTTGCAGCTCGCCGCCGTCCTCGAAGCGCAGGCGGAACATCGGCGCCTTGGCGCCCTTGCCGCCGGCCGGCACGTGCTTCAGGCGGCCGGCACTCATCAGGTGCACCATCAGCACGAGCTCGCCGTCGTCCGATGGGAGCAGGAAGCGCTTCGCCCGCCGTTCGACGTGGAGCGTCCGGCCGTCGAGCGCCTCGAGCGGCGGGTCGATCGTCTTCAGCGTCGCAACATGCGCGGGGCCGGCGCGCTCGACCGGCGATGCCGCCACGAGCGGATCGAGCTGGCGGCGCCATGCCTCGACTTCGGGTAGCTCGGGCAGCGTAGGCTCCTCGCGGGCGAGTGACGGTGGACGCGATCAGGGTAGTCGTCAGGCGCGGCGCCGTCGTCGAGGCGGTGCACCACGTGCATGCCGCCACCACGTGGGGCGAGTCGCACGGCGATCCCGCGCTCGAGTTCCTGCTCCGTTCGTCGGTGAAGCCGCTGCAGGCGATTCCGTTCGTCGAGGGCTACGAGGAGCTCGACGAAGACGAGATCGCGATCGCGTGTGCCTCCCACCACGCGGAACCGGCGCAGCTCGCCGCGGTTCGCAAGGTGCTCGCGCGGGCCGGCGCGACGGTCGACGATCTCGAGAACGGCACGCAGGAGGGCCGGCCCGACGGCCGGCTCGGCCACAACTGCTCGGGCAAGCACGCGGGCATGCTCGCCGCCTGCCGCGCGCACGGCTGGCCGCTCCATCCCTACCGCGACCCCGCGCATCCGCTCCAGCTCCGCATCGCTGCGATCGTCGGCGAGCCGGCGGCGGTCGATGGATGCGGACTGCCGACGTTCGCTTCGAACCTGGCCGCGGCCGCGGCTCTCCTGACGCAGACGCCGCCGCGGATCCGCACCGCGATGCAGGCGCGGCCGGAACTGGTGGGCGCATCCCGCGGGGCTCCGGACACCGACTTGATGCGCGCTCGCGAGGGCTGGATCGCGAAGGGCGGAGCGGAAGGGCTGTTCTGCGCAGCGCACGACGACGGGCGCGGCTTCGCGCTCAAGGCGGAGGACGGCTCGTACCGCGCGATCGGGCCCGCGCTCGGGGCGCTCCTCGGGATCGACGCGTTTCGCGAGGTTCCCGTGACGAACAGCCTCGGCGAGACCGTAGGCTCGATCTCCGCATGAAGACGTTCATCGTCGGCGACATGGAAGGCGTCGCAGGGATCGTGAAGTGGCAGCAGGTGACGGGCGGCCACGAGATGTACGAGGAGGGCCGCCGGCTGTACACCGGCGAGATCAACGCCGCGGTTCGCGGTGCGAAGACGGCCGGCGCGACCGAGATCGTCGTCATGGACTGCCACGGAGCCGGCGAGGGATGGACGTTCAACTCGCTGATCCCGGAGGAGCTCGATCCCGACTGCGAGTACGTCGTCCAGAACGAGTGGACCGAGTACGTGGACTACCTCGAGCGGGGCGTCGACGCCGCGCTGTTCGTCGGCATGCACGCGATGGCGGGGACGCGCGACGGCGTCCTCGCGCACACCGTCAGCGGATCGTCGTGGTGGCGTCTCCGGTTCAACGGCGTCGAGGTCGGCGAGACCGGCATCAACGCAGCGCTGTGCGGCACGTGGAGCTGCCCCGTCGTCCTGGTGACGGGCGACGAGGCGTCGTGCCGCGAGGGGACGGCGCTGCTCGGCGAAGGGCTGACGACGGTCGCCGTGAAGAAGGGCCTCGGCCGGTTCTCGGCGCGTCAGCTTCCGGCTGCACGGGCACGCGAGCGGATCGAAGCGGGCGCAAAGCAGGCACTCACGGATCTGCGCGCGGTCGCGCCCAACGACCCGGGCCATCCCTGCGAGATCACGGTCGACTTCAACACGTCGGAGCACGTCGAGCGCTACCGCTACCGTCCGGGAGTCGAGATCACCGACTCGCGCCAGATCGTCTCTCGCGCAGACGACTGGTGGACCGCCTGGCGGCAGTTCTTCTTCTAGCAACGGAGGTTTCGTCTTTCCGGCAGTGCGAGTACGGTGAGAGGGCCGCACCGTGCTTCGTGCCTGGTCAGCCGCCGCATTCGCCGCCCTCGTCTGCGTGGGCGCGGCCGGCGCACGCTCCGGCACTGCGGGGCTTCCGCCTCTGCCCGCCGGCTGGCCGAGGACGCTCCAGCTCGGGCTGGCCGACTCGCCCGGCGGCGCAGCGGCGCTGCGCAAGGCGGCGCCCTTCGGCTTCCGCTACCAGTACCTCGCCGGCGGCGTGAACACGGGTCAGGGCTGGTCGACCTGGAACCCGGACGGGAGCTTCGCCTCGATGTACGTCGCCGACTCGTGGAGCCACGGAGAGATCCCCGTGCTCACGTACTACATGCTGCTGCAGTCGAAGCCGGGTGGCGGTGACGAGGCGCACGCCGACCTGACGAACCTCCAGAACGCGGCGACGATGTCGGCGTACTGGAACGACGTGCGGCTCCTCTTCGCGCGCGTGAAGGGATCGAAGCCCGTGGTCGTGCACGTCGAGCCCGATCTGTGGGGGTACCTCGAGCAGGCGAACGCGGTCAGCCTCGCGTCGGCGTTCGCGCAGGAGTGGATCAAGCTTCGTGACCAGCTCGCGCCGAACGTGATCCTCGCGTACCACATGAGCGGTTGGGGGACGAAGCACGACATCGTCTACGAGAAGCCGCCGGACGCCGGGGTTCGCGCGTACGCCGCGCAGTCCGCCGCGTTCTACCGGTCGCTGCATGCGCACTTCGACATCGCGTTCGAGGACTTCTCCGATCGCGACGCGGCGTTCTATGCGAAGGTCGAGAACAACCCGAATACGTGGTTCAAGCCGGCGGACTTCCACCGCCATTTGCTCTACGCACAGACGTTCGTGCGGCTGGCGGGCGTGCGGATGGTCGCGTGGCAGATCCCGCTCGGGAACACGTTGATGCGCGCGCAGAACAACACGTGGGGCCACTACCAGGACAACCGCGTGCAGTGGCTGCTCGGTGACGGGTCGCGCGCGCGGCTCGAGCAGTACGTCGCAGCGGGGTTCGCCGGGTTCCTGTTCGGTGGTGGCGCATCGGGGACGACGTGCGCGTGCGACGCGGACAAGGACGGCGTGACGAATCCTCCGCCGATCAACGGCAACACGCGGCCGTCGCTTTCGGCCGACGACGACGGCGGCTACTTCAAGGCGCAGGCGCGCAGCTACTACCGTGCGGGTGCGCTTGCGTTGCCGCAATGAGCGCGCTCGTCGTCGCGTGCCTGGGTGACTCGATCACCGAGGGCTCTCCCTACTGGGACTCGCAGCGGCGCATCGGCAACCCGATGGGGCAGTGGGAGCACTGGGCGGCTCTGCGGCATCCCGAGCTGGAGCTCCGCAACTTCGGCATCTGGGGGGAGCGAACCGACGAGATCGCGTCAAGGTTCGACGAGGCCGTTCGCCACGCGGACGCGCTCGTCGTGCAGGGCGGGATCAACGACATCGCGCAGGGGCGCACCGTCGACGGCGCGGCGGTCGTGCTCGAGGCGATGGTGGAGCGTGGGCTCGAGCTCGGGATCCCGGTCGCCGTGTGCGACGTGCTCCCGTGGAACAACGGGTGGCCGGCCGCCGAGGTCCCGATCCGGGAGCTGAACGCGCGGATCCACGAGCTCGGAGTCCCGGTGCTGCCGTTCCACGACACGCTCGAGGATCCCGAGCAGCCGGAGCGGATGAAGGCGGAGTGGACGCATGCGGACGGCGACCACCCCTCGATCGCCGGCTACCGGCGGCTCGGCGAGCTCGCTTTTCGCTTCCCCTTCGGGGTCTGACCCGGGTCTGACCCCGAGGGTCCCGCGGCCACCCACCGCGGCTCCTCCTCGCGGACGACGACGCGGCGCGGGTTCGCGGCTACCGTGCGTCCGCCATGGCACTCCTCTCGCTGCGCGGCGCCGCGAAGAGCTTCGGCTCGCGCCTCATCCTCGACGGCCTCGACTTCGACATCGAGCCGGGCGCCCGCATCGGCGTGATCGGCCCGAACGGCGGCGGGAAGTCGACGATGCTCCGCATTCTCGCCGGTCTCGAGACCGCCGACGCGGGCGATCTGACCCAGCGGCGCGGCCTCGTCGTCGCCTTCGTCCCGCAGCAGCCCGAGGGGAACGAGCGCACCGCGCTCGAGACCGCCCACGCCGCGCGCTCCGACCTGCACGAGCTCGAGCGCGAGCTGGCCGGCGTGGAGGCGCAGCTCGGCGACACGGGAGCCGATCTCGCGCGCATGGCGAGGCTGCTGCGCCGGCAGGAAGAGCTGGTCGGGCGGTGGACGGCAGCCGGCGGGCCTGGGTTCGAGGGCCGCGCCCGCGCGCTGCTGCTCGACGTCGGGCTCGCGGAGGACGATCTCGCGAAGCCGACGAGGCTGCTGTCGGGCGGCCAGCGGAAGCTGGTCACGCTCGCCGTCGCACTGCTCCACGACCCCGACGTGCTGCTGCTCGACGAGCCCGAGGCCCACCTCGACGTCGAGGCGCGCGAGCACCTCGAGTCGCTCGTCGGCACGTTCGACGGCGCAGTCGTCGCCGTGTCCCACGACCGGTACCTCCTCGACGAGACCGTGTCGCAGATCGCCGAGCTCACCGGCGGCCGCATCCGCATGTGGCCCGGCAACTACTCCGCCTACAGCGTCGCGCGCGAGCTCGAGTTGCAGCGGCAACAGCAGCTCTACGTCACCCAGCAGAAGGAAATCGCGCGCCTCGAGGAGGCGATCCGCCGGTTCGAGGACTGGGCGCGCCGCGTCGTCGACGAGCGCCACATCAAGCAGGCCCGCAACAAGCAGCGCCAGATCGACCGCATGGAGAAGATCGAGCGGCCCGTTCTGGAGCGGCGCAAGATCGCGCTCGAGCTGCGGCCGCACGCGCGCGGCGGCGAACGGGTCGTCGAGCTGATCGAGGCGGGCGTCGAGCTCGGCGGGACGCCCATCCTCGCCGGCCTCGACCTGACCGTGCTGCGCGGCGAGCGGGTCGGCGTCGTCGGCGAGAACGGCGCGGGCAAGTCGGTCCTGCTGCGCGTGCTCGGAGGCGAGCTCGACCCGACCGAGGGCGAGCGCAAGGCCGGCCCGTCGATCAGGTTCGGCCGCCTCGCGCAGGACCGGCGCCCCGAGGATCCGACTGCGACGACGCTCGAGCTCGTCCGCCGCACGGCGCCGATCTCCGAGGGCGAGGCCGTCTCGCGCCTGATGAAGTTCCTCTTCTCGTACGAACAGGTGCGCCGCCCGCTGAGCACGCTCTCGGGGGGCGAGTGGACGCGGCTGCAGCTCCTGCTGCTGATGCTCGAGGGCGCGAACTGCCTGCTGCTCGACGAGCCGACCAACCACCTCGACATCGAGTCCGTCGAGATGCTCGAGTCCGCGCTCGAGTCGTTCGACGGCACGGCGGTCTTCGTCTCGCACGACCGCTACTTCCTCGACCGGATCGCCGACCGCATCGTCGAGGTGGCCGACGGCGGCATTCGCTCGTTCGAGGGCGGCTGGTCGAACTGGCGGCGGAGAACCGGCGCGGTCTACGACGAGGAAGTCAGCGCGAGCGTCTGATCGGCCTGCTCCATCACGAGCGGGTCGTGCGTCGCGCAGACGACGGCGGCGCCGGTCGCGCGGGCGAGCTGCGCCAGCAGCACGGCGACCGAGACGGCGTTCGCGCCGTCGAGACGTGACGTCGGCTCGTCGGCGAGCAGCAGCGCGGGCCGTGACGCCAGAGCACGTGCGATCGCCGCACGTGCACGCTCGCCTTGCGAGAGCCGAGAGACGCGCTGGGTCGCACGGTCGGTGAGCCCGACCGAGTCGAGCGCGGTGAGCGCTGCCGGGCGGTCGTCGAGGCCGCGCACGGCCAATGCGAGCTCGACGTTCTCGAGCGCGGAGAGGTGCGGGATCAGGCCGACCTGCTGCCCGACGTAGGCGATCTTCGCGCGGCGCAGAGCTGCGCGCCCCGTCCGGTCGAGCGAGCCAAGCAGGGTGCCTTCGACCTCGATCGCCCCCTCGTCCGGCAGCTCGAGCCCGGCGAGCAGGTGGAGCAGGGTCGTCTTGCCGGAGCCCGACGGGCCCGTCACGGCGTGGAGCAGGCCGCCGCGGAGCTCTGCGGAGAGCCCGTCGAGGACGACCGTGTCGCCGAAGCGCTTGTGCAGCCGGTCGACCGACGCGACGACGGGCCGGTCAGGCGCCGGAGAACCGGTGCCAGGCGCCGAGGTGCCCGGCACCGGCTCCACGCCTGCCGGGCCGGCGCCCGAGCCCCCGGGCGCCGCCTCGACGAAGACGGCGCCGGTCGCGAGCCTCGCCCGGGCGTGAGTGCCGATGCCTGCCCGGAGGAGCAGCTCCTCGGGCAGGCGCAGCCAGCCGCCCCGGCCGACCACGATCGTGTCGCTCGCCGCCCCGTCGCGCCCCCACTCTTCGGAGACGCGGCCGTCCCTGATCCGGACGATGCGATCGGCGATGCGCGTCGACTCCGGATCGTGGCTGACGATGACCGTCGTGCACCGGTGCTCCCGCACCAGCTCGGCGAGCGTCTCGTACACCTGGTCGGCGGTCGCAGCGTCGAGCTCGCCGGTCGGCTCGTCGGCGAGGAAGACGCGCGGCGAATGCGCGATCGCCGCGCAGAGCGCGACCCGCTGCTGCTCGCCGCCGGACAGCTGCGCCGGGTGCCGGCTCCGCTTGTCGGCAAGCCCCACCCGCTCGAGCAGCTCGTCCGCCCGGCGCAGCCGCGCCGAGGCGTTCGTCCCGCGCAGACCCAGCTGAACGGCGACGAGCTCCCGCGCCGTCAGCTCGGGCGAGAGCGCCCGCGTGTAGTGCTGGTCGGCGTACCCGAGCAGCGACGAGCGGTAGCGCGCGAGCTGCCGCGCGGCCAGCTTCCCGACCTCCTCGCCGTAGACGCGCACGACGCCCGCCGACGGCCGGTCGAGGCCCGCCAGGATCCGGAGCAACGTCGACTTCCCGGAGCCGCTCGGCCCGAGGACGGTGAGCACCTCGCCGTCCTCGACGCGCAGCGACAGGCCCTGCAGCGCCGCCGCGTCGCCCTCGGGCGTCGAGTGCACGCGGAAGACGTCGCGCAGCTCGATCGCGGGCGCGTTCATGCGGCAGCCTCGGCTGCGCGGGAGGGCTCGCGGCCGCGCAGGCTCGTCGCGAAGACGACGAGCAGCGCGGCGAGTAGCACGTAGCCGATCGCCGCGATCGCGACCAGGCCCCAGTCGAGCGTCAACTGCAACGGCGGCTCCGGCTCGGCGGCTGCGGCGGTCACCGAGACGAGTGAGATCACGAGCGCCGAGAGGATCGCTCCGAGAACGAGGCCGCCGGCGATCCCGAACACTGCGACGAGAAGCGCCCGGATCCTGAGGTGCGCGCGGATCGTCGCGGGCGCCGCGCCCTGCGCCTCGAGGTCGAACAGCTCGCCGCGGTCGTCGCGCATGTCGGAGACGATCGCGAGCAGCAGCCCGACGAGCGCGAGCAGGAGTGCCACCCCTGCGGTGCCGGCCAGAGTGAGCAGCGCACCACGGGCGAGCGGGTCGGCCTCGAGCGTCCGCAGCGTCGCTGCCCGCGAGGTGACCGTGAGCTGGGTGAACGGCGCGCGGCCGAGCCTGGCGGCGGTCGCCGCCTCCTGCGATTGCGGCACGTCGAGCCAGAGCTCGTCGGTCGTTCCGAGGCCGGGCGAGCGGGTGTCGAACAGCGTCGACATCGTCTGCCGGTCGGCGACCACCGCGTCGCCGACGATCGACGGGAAGCGCCGGACCACGCCGACGACCCGCGCGGCGATCTGCTCGCCCTCGACCTGCAGCGGGATGATCCCGTTGGGGCCCGCCTCGGCCGCCACCGCCGGCGTCGCGAGCACCGGGATCGCCAGCCCGTCGGTGGGCTGAACGGGCCGGAGGACGGCGGGCCGGTCGGGCGTGATCAGGTAGCCGACACGGGGCGGCGAGCCGCTGAGCGCCACCGTTCCCGTGAAGGCGTGGAGCGCGCCGGCCACCGGCGTGCCGTTGACGCGTGCGGTGCCGAACGTCGCGACGCCTTTGGCGCTCGGCTGGATGCCCGTGCCGCCGTTCGCCGAGCCGTGCAGGTTGTTCGCCGTGAGGGTGAACTGGAGCTGCGCGAGCGTGGCGTGGCGGAACGGGATCCGTCCGTGCAGCACGACGACCGTGCTGCCGTTCGAGTGCCCGAGCGAGACGGGCTGATAGTCGTCGAGCGCCGACCGGAAGATCGCGATCACGCCGATGTTGTCGCCGCGCACCGACACGGGGAGGGTGAACCGGCGGCCGGGAGGCAGTGACTGCGTGCGCAGTGCCATGGTGCGAGTCGGCGTGAGCCTGCGGCCGAGCTCGCCGAGCGGAAGCGACGCGAAGTCGGATCGCCAGCCGCCGACGTTGGCGAGCCCGGGCGTCGGCAGGCCGAGCATCGTGAACGTGGCGCCGCTCGGGACGTTCCCGGTGAGCCGTAGGACGTGCGCGGGAGCTGCCGGGTACGCCGAGGCGCGCGCGCCGTGGAGCACCGGGATCAGCTGCGTGAGGTCCTCCGTGAGCACGAACGACGCGGGCACGGTGTACGAAGCCTCGTCGCGCTGACCCTGGACGAGCGTCGAGCGATACACGACGGCGAACAGCGCGAGGCCGACGCTTGCGACGAGAAACGTCGCTGCGATCGCGGCGTGCCCGGGGTTGCGCGCGAGCGAGGCTGCGGCGAGGCGGACCGAGATCGGGCCGCGGCGGCCGAGCCGGCCGACCGCGCGCAGCGCGGGCGCGAGCAGCCTCGCTGCGAGCACCGCCGTGGCGAACACGATCAGCGCCGGCACCAGCAGGAGGAACGCGCTCGTGCCCTTGCTCGACGCCAGCGCCGGCGCACTGATCGAGCCGCGCGCCCAGCCGATGAGCACGATCGCGATCGCACCGAGCGCCGCCGCGTCGAGCGGCGTGAACGCGAGGCGGCCGAGCTGGATCCCGGGCGCGCGCACCGTCGCGTAGAGCAGAAAGCCTGCGATTGCAGCGACGACCGCCGCGGCGATCAGGGCGTCGCCCGAGAGCAGGCCGTGAGCGACCACCTGCCCGGCGGGCGAGCCGGCACGTTCCGCGACCAGTGCGGCGACGGCGCCGCCGAGCAGCCAGCCGGCGATCGTGCCCGTCACCGCGAGCGCGGCCGCCTCGGCGAGCGTGAACAACTCGACCTGCCAGCGCGTGGCGCCGAACCAGACGAGCCGCCGTCGTGCGTCGCCGACGTCGCGGCGCAGCGCCGACGCAGCGAGCACGGTGAAGGCGAGCAGCAGGGCCGCGCCTTCGCCGCCGAGCAGGAGCAGGCGGCGCGAGGCCGCGTTGGACGATGCGGAAGCGGCGGTGAGGGTGTCGGTCGGCGCGGTGACCTCGAACTCGTCGGGGCTCGCCTCGAGCTGGGCAGCGATCTTCTGCACGCGCGCCGAGAACGCGCCGACCGACCACGGGTGGATGTCGCCCTTCCGCACAGGCACGAACCAGGCATAGGAGCGGTAGAAGGTCTCGAGCTCGGTCGTGCGCGACAGCCCGGCGATCCCGTCCGCGATCACGATCGGAGACGGCTGCGGCGTGTGGTAGTGGACGGCCTGCGCGACCATCTCGGTCTGCGGCGCGGGGAGCACGAACGGCGCGATCGGCGCTCCCGGCTTCAGCGTCGCGCGTCCGACCAGGATCAGGCGGAGCGCCGGTGTGGACGGGATCGGCCCGGCGCCCTTCAGCCGCAACACCTCGCAATGCGTCGGGACACAGGTCGTCGGGAGACGGCCCGAGACCAGGCGCACGTAGCGGCCGAGGTCGTCGGCGGCGCGCAGGTTGACCAGCCGGCCCTGGATCGACGATTCGCGGAACAGCATCGCCGCCGCGGGCGCGGCGCCGGTGACCTTCGTCAACTGCGGCACGACCTCGCGGTTGAGCCGCGAGAAGCTGTCGACAGCACCGCTCCACGTCACCTGCACCTCGCGGTCGGCCGGCTGGAGCTGCGCAGTCGCGAGCGCGAGCGATCGGTCCTGCATCACGAGCCGGCCGCCCAGCACGGCCGCGAGCACCGCGGCGCCGGCGGCGACGCCGAGCACGATCAGGAGCGCGCGCTCTCCGCCCGACGTGAGGCGCGCCCCGACGAGGCGAAGCGGAAAGGCGATGCGTCGCAGCGACACCGGTACTCGGATGGTACCGGTGTCTAAGATACGCGGCAACCATGCCCCGCTACGACGTCCCGAAGGCGGCGCCCGAGCCGCTCCGCTCGGTGCAGCAGTTCATCAACAGCGCCGACCTGGAGAATGACATCGACTGGCTTCCGGCGTGGCTCGAGGGGCATGCACTCGCGGGCGAGCTCGAGCGCGCCCGCGCGCTGCGCGAGGCGCTCCGCTCGCTCGCGCTCGCCAACAACGTCGCCCCGCTCGACCCGGCGGCCGTCACCGTCGTGAACGACGCCGCTGCCCGGCTGTCGCTCGAGCTTTCCGTCGACGGCCGCCTCGGCGTCCGCGCGGCCGGTGACGAGCTCGACCGGATCGTCGCGGTCGCGCTCGCAGCGATGCTCGACGGGAGCTGGGAGCGGCTCAAGGCATGCCGCAACTGCCGCTGGTCGTTCTACGACTACTCGCCGAACCGATCGGCAACCTGGTGCTCGATGCAGCTCTGCGGGAACCGCAAGAAGACGCGCGCCTACCGCCGCCGCAAGGCCGCCGGTTGAGATTCCGGGCCGCTCTCGGCGGCCTCGCACTCGCGTTCACGCCGGGCTTCAACGTCGCCAACATCGGCGCCGTCGCCGATCGCACCGCGCACGCTTACGGGGTCGGGCTCGCGGTCGTCGGTCTCTTCACGACGGCGCTGTTCATCACGCACGCCGCGTTCCAGATCCCGGCCGGGCGCCTCTGCGACCGGCTCGGCGCCCGGATCGTCGGCGCGACCGGGCTCGCCGTCGTGGCGGTCGCGTCGGCCTCCACGCTCCTGTGGCGCGAGGCGGCGTTCGCGATCGCGATGCGCCTCGTCGCCGGCATCGGGACGGCGGGATCGTTCGTCGCCGGCAGCGACTACATCCGCTCGACGATCGGCACGCCGGTGGCGCAGGGGGCGTACGGCGCGGTGAGCGTCGGCGCGGGTGGTCTTGCGCTCGCCCTGGTGCCACTGTGGGGGACGTGGGCCGCGCCGTTCGCAGCCGCAGCACTGGTCGCCGCGGCCGGCGTGCTGCTGGTCGCTTTCGCGCCGCGGGGCGTCCGCGTTCCGCGCCGCGCGGCCGTCGCCGGCGTGTTCGACCGGCGTCTGCTACCGCTCGCGATCTGGCACTCCGCATCGTTCGGTCTCTCGGTCGTCGCGGGAAACTGGGTGGTGACGCTGCTCGAGCGCGCGGGCGGGCTCTCCGATCACATCGCCGGCGTGGCAGGCGGGCTCGTGCTCGCGGTCGGCATCGTCTCGCGGCCGCTCGGCGGCCGCTACATCGACCGGCCGGCCGTCGTGCAGTGGAGCTTCGTCGTCGGCGGGGCGGCGGTTGCGTTGCTGACGGCGGTCTCCGCCGTGCCGACGGCGGTGCTGGTCTGCGCCGTCGCCGGCTTTGCCGCCGGCATCCCGTTCGCGCCGTCGTTCGCGGGCGCTCAGCGGCTCCGGCCCGATGCGCCGGCGGCCGCGACGGGCGCCGTCAACATGGCTGCCGCCGGGACGATCCTGCTCGGCACGCCGCTGCTCGGGCTAACGTTCTCGCTGCCCGGCGACGGCCGGATCGGCTTCGCCGTCCTTGCGGTGCTCTGGGCGGCCGCCGCGCTCACCCGGCCACGCTGATCGAGATCGTCGCGCCCGGCTCGAGCCGCCGAAGCAGCTGCGCGAGCTCGGCGCGCGGCAGGGAGATGCAGCCGTGCGTCGGACGGCCGCGGTCGTCGTGCAGGAAGATCGCCGATCCGCGGCCGGGGATCGCGGGGCTCGAGTTGTACTCGACGAACGCGAGCTCGCGGTAGGCGACGGTCGAGCGCCAGAGCGGCTCGCTCGAGCCGCCGAACGGCGGCTTCGTACCGCACGGGACGTGCTGGAAGGTGTTGTAGGCAGGCGACGAGGGGTCCTCGTCCCACCAGTCGCCGCAGCGGAGCCGGTGGTAGCGGAGGTGCAGGCCGGGGTCGGGATCGAGGCCGTAGACGACGGGGCCGATCGCGAAGGTGCCGATCGGCGTCGTGCCGTCGCCCTCACGGTGGTGCGTCGAGAGTCCGGCGTGGCCGACCCAGGCGCGCCACGGCCCGAGGACGCGGCGTCCGCATTCGGTGAGCGTTACCCGCGCGGAGGTCGACCTCGTGGTCGGCGCGACGACCCGGATCCGCTGCGGGCACGCCTGGAGCGCAAGCACGAGCGCGAGTGTGATCACCGCCCGAGGGTACGTTTCCGCCGATGGGCGCGCTGCCGCCGTACAGCGTCGTGGTCGCGCCGGTCACCGCCGCACAGCTCGGACGCTCGTGGCATCCAGGCTGCCCGGTCTCGCCGGCGAGCCTGCGCCGCGTCTTCGTCTCGTACGTCGGCTTCGACGGCCGCGCCCATCGCGGAGAGCTCGTGGTCAACCGCGCCGTCACGGGCGACGCCGGGACGATCTTCCGGCGCCTGTAGGCCTCCCGCTTCCCGATCCGCCGGATGCGGCCGGTGTCGGCCTACGGCGGGAGCGACGACCGTTCGATGGCGGCGGACAAAACGTCGGCCTTCAACTGCCGCTACGCGGTCGCCGCGGCCCGAAGCGCTGGTCGGTGCACGCCTACGGCGAGGCGGTCGACGTCAACACGGTCGAGAACCCCTAGCTCGAGGGCGGGCGGCGTGCTCGTGCGCGCATTCGCCTCGGTGGGCTGGCTCTGGGGCGGCCGCTGGACGTCCGCGCCCGACTGGCAGCACGTCTCGAAGACGGGCGGTTAGACGAGAACCTCGGCGGGCTCGATGTCCTCCAGGCGGTCGACCTGTACGAGCGACGGGAAGGCGCGGTGCCAGCCGAGGGCGAGCGCCACCGTCACCAGCCCGCCGGCGACCACGGCCGGGACGGCGCCGAGCAGCGCCGCCGCAGCACCTGACTCGAAGGCGCCGAGCTCGTTCGAAGCACTGATGAAGACGTTCTCGACGGCGTTGACGCGCCCCCGGAGCTCGCTCGGCGTCGCGAGCGCCGCGATCGTCGAGCGGATGTTCATCGAGATCATGTCGACGAAGCCGCTCACCGCCAGTGCGACCAGCGAGAGCCAGAACCAGCGTGAGAGGCCGAACACGATCATGCTGACGCCGAACACGCCGACGACGAGGAGCAGCGTTCGTCCCGCGCGCCCGCCGAGCGGGCGGCGTGCGAGCCGGATCCCGGCGACCAGCGCGCCGACCGCCGGTGCGCTGCGGAGGATGCCGAGGCCGAACGGCCCGGTATGGAGGATCGACCGTGCGAACAGAGGCAAGAGCGCGACGGCGCCGCCGAACAGCACGGCGAACAGATCGAGCGTGATCGCACCGAGCAGGATCGGGGTCGCGCGGATCAGGCGGATCCCGCCGAGCAGGCTCTCGAGCCGCGGCGGCGGCTCGTCCCGCTCGACGTTCGACCCGGGGTCGGTGACGAGCATCACCGCGACGGCCGACGCCACGAGCATCGCCACCGCGACGACGTAGAGCGTCTCGGGGTGGATCGCGAACAGGAGCCCGCCGGCCGCCGGGCCGGCGACGGTCGCCAGCTGGCCGGCGACCGAGCGCAGCGCCAGCGCGCCGGCCAGCAGGTCGACCGGGACGATCTCGGGGGTCAGCGAGCGCCCGGCGGGCGCGCCGAACGCCTGCGTCACTCCGGTCAGGGCGGCGAGCACGATGAAGGGCCAGAGCGCGTGTGCGCCCCGGATCGTGACCAGGAGGAGGAAGCCCGCGACGACCGCCTCGGCCACGATCGAGACGGCGAACAGACGTACGCGCGGGAGGCGGTCGGCGATCTGGCCGGCCGGCAGAGCGAGGAGCGGCAGCGGCACGAACTCCGCGAGCCCGATCAAGCCCAGGTCGAAGGCGCTCTGGTGGATCGAGTAGACCTGCCAGCCGACCGCGACCGCGACCATCTGGGTCGCGAATCCCGAAGCCAGAAAACCGCTCCAGAGGCGGCGGAAGTCCCGGTGGTGGAGGGGAGGCGGGAGCTGGCGGCGGGCGGGGCCGAAGAGCGGCACGAGGCCGAACTGTGCCCGTGCCGGCGCCGCCGCGCCTTCTTAGGTTTTCCACAGGTCGCTCCGAGCCGGCTCAGAGCAGGTAGGGATTCGCTGGAGGCCTGACATCGAATCCGAAGAAGGGAAGTGACATGTTCAGCTCTTCCAGGCGGCGCGCTGCGGCACTCGTCGCAGTCGTGGTGCTCGTCGGTGCAGGAGCCGCCGCCGTTGCGTACGGCCTGGGCGCGCACCAAGCGTCCAACAACACCCAGGCCGTCGCACCCGCGGTGACCTCCGCGCCACCCGTCCCGACCACGACGAGGACCGCCAACACGAGCGGGCCGACGTCGATCGCCGAGATCGCCAAGAACGTCTCGCCCGGCGTCGTCGAGGTCGACGTGACGACCTCCGGCTCCGGAAGCTCACAGGTTCCGTTCGGCGGCGGCGGCAGCGGTGGGACCTCCGAGGCCGAGGGAACGGGCTTCGTGGTCGACACGGCCGGCCATATCGTCACCAACGAGCACGTGATCCAGGGCGCGACCTCGATCACGGTGACGTTCGACGACGATTCGACGTACAAGGCCACGCTCGTCGGCAAGGACGAGTCGACCGACCTCGCGGTGCTCAAGGTGAACGCGCCCGCAAGTGTCCTTCATCCTCTGACCTTTGGCGACTCCAGCACGGTCGGCGTCGGCGACGGCGTGGTCGCGATCGGCGATCCGTACCAGCTCGACGACACCGTCACGAGCGGGATCGTCAGCGCGGTCGGCCGCGAGATCACCTCGCCCAACAACATGCCGATCGAGAACGCGATCCAGACGGACGCCGCGATCAACCACGGCAACTCGGGCGGCCCGCTGCTCAACCTCGACGGCAAGGTGATCGGCGTCACCGCGCAGATCCAGAGCCAGGGCGGCGGCAACGAGGGCATCGGCTTCGCGATCCCGTCGAACACCGTCTCGATGATCACGAACGAGCTGATCTCGAACGGCGTCGCCAAGCACGCGCTGCTCGGGATCAAGGTCGCCACGATCCCGGCGAGCCTGGCCTCCACGATCGGCGATGCCGCCGGCGTGGCGGTGACCCAGGTCGAGTCGGGGACCGGCGCCGGGAAGGCGGGCCTGAAGGCCTCGACCGGCACGACCACGATCGCCGGGGTGCAGTACCCGACCGGCGGTGACGTGATCACGAGCGTCGACGGGACGGCCGTCACGACCGCCCAGCAGCTGCGGGCGATCATCGACACCCACCAGCCCGGCGACGTGGTGAAGCTGGTCGTCGTCCAGGCCGGTCAATCGCGTACCGTGTCCGCGACCTTGGGAACGCGACCCGCGACTTCGTGAGACCGTTGAGGGGCAGGATCCTCCTGTTGGCGACCGCGGCGCTGGCCGCGGTCGCCGCCTTCCCCTCGATCGCGGCGGCCGCGTCGGGCGACGAGCAGAGCTCGAACTGGGCCGGCTGGGCGGTCTCCGACGCGCAGACGATCGCCGGCGCGCCGATCGCCGGCTCGACGACGACGCTGAACTTCACCAGCACGACCGCCACCTGGGTGCAGCCCAAGGTCGTGTGCTCGCCGAACCAGCCGACCTACTCGGCTTTCTGGGTCGGCCTCGGCGGCCTGGCGAGCGACTCGAGCGCGCTCGAGCAGGTCGGGACGCAGGCGAACTGCACCGCTGCAGGCAAGGCCGTCTACTACGCGTGGTACGAGCTCGTGCCGGCGGCTTCGGTGAACGTGAAGCTCAAGATCCGCCCGGGTGACCTGATCACCGCGTCGGTCAACGTCGAGCCCGACGGCATCCTCGTGCAGGTGAAGGACCGCACGCGGAAGACGAACTTCACGAAGCTGCTGCCGACGCCGGCGACCACCGACTTCACCTCGGCCGAATGGATCGCCGAGGCGCCGTCGACGTGCGACGCGATGCTCGTCCGCTGCCGTGCACTGCCGCTCGCGAACTTCGGCGCGGTGCCCTTCACCCGCATCGCGGCGATCGCGAACAACCACCCGGGGACCGTCACCGACACGACGTGGGCCTCGACCGCGATCGACCTGGTGCCCGACGCCTCGGGCCACTTCGGCGGCCTCGGCACCTCCGGCACGGCGACCCCGACGGCGGTCGACTCGACCGGCCGCTCCTTCCAGGTCTACTTCGGCACCTCGTAGGCTGTCCCCCGCCCGGGGGACGGGCGGCCCCGTCCGGCTGCCGATGCCGTTTCAGTGCAGCCTGATCGGGAGGAGCCGACGCGCTCGCCGAGGGTCGCGGCCTACGACGACGTCGACCGCCGCTACCGGACCCTGGTCGAGCAGCTTCCGCTGGTCGTCTACATCGACGCGCTCGACGCGGCCAGCTCCAACCTCTTCACGAGCGCCCAGATCGAGCCGCTGCTCGGCTACTCGGTCGAGGACTGGGCCTCGGACGCGACGCTCTTCATCCGGACGCTGCACCCCGAGGACCGCGACCGCGTGCTCACCGCACATGCGCGGACGCACGCGACGCACGAGCCGCTCTCGGTCGAGTACCGGCTGATCGCCCGCGACGGCCGCGTTGTCTGGGTGCGCGACGAGGGCGTCGTCGTGCTCGACGACGACTTCCGCCCGCTCTACCTCCAGGGGTATCTCCTCGACGTGACGGCCGAGCGCGAGGCGCAGGCCCAGCTCCGCCAGATGGCGCTGTTCGATCCGCTGACCGGCCTCGCCAACCGCGCGTTCTTCCACGAGCAGCTGCAGCACGCGACCGCGCTGCGAAAGCAGCAAGGCGAACAGACCGCGCTGCTCTTCGTCGACCTGAATCACTTCAAGGAGGTCAACGACCGCTTCGGGCACGACGTCGGCGACGCTGTGCTCGCGCGGCTGGGGCAGCGGATCCAGCACACCGTCCGCGCCGGCGACGCGGCTGCGCGGCTCGGGGGCGACGAGTTCGCGATCGTCCTCGCGACGGTGACCGAGCCCGGCGAGGCGGCGCGGGCCGCCGAGCGGCTGCTGCAGCGCATCTGTGAGCCGGTCGGCCTCGGGCCGTCGTTCGTCTCGGTCACGGCGAGCATCGGCATCGCGCTCGGAGACCAGCCGGAGCGGCTGCTCAAGGAGGCGGACGCGGCGATGTACCGGGCCAAGAGCCAGCGCGAGGCGGGCTTCGCGTTCTTCGACCCGGTGCTCGACAGCTCCGCGGTCGAGCGGTCGCGCCGGGCGGCCGAGCTGCGCCGTGCCGTCGACAACGGTGAGTTCACGCTCGACTTTCAGCCCGTCGTCGACCTCGACTCGCGCTCGATCTCCGGCTACGAGGCGCTGTTGCGCTGGCAGCATCCCGAGCTCGGCCAGGTGGCGCCGCTCGAGTTCATCCCGCTCGCAGAGGAGACGGGGCTGATCGTCCCGCTCGGGCGGTGGGTCCTCGTCGAGGCGTGCGCGCGCGGCGCCGAGCTGCACGCCGAGCGTGCCCGCCCGGTTCGGATGTCGGTCAACGTCTCGGCGCGGCAGCTGCAGCATCCGGAGTTCGTCAGCCATGTCGAGCACGCGCTCGAGTCGTCCGGGTTCCCGCCCGCCAGCTTGACGCTCGAGCTCACCGAGACGGTGCTTCTCTCGTCGGGCGACGCCGTCGAGCAGCAGCTGCGCGCGCTCAAGACGATGGGGATCTCGCTGGCGCTCGACGACTTCGGCACGGGCTATGCGTCGCTCGCCTACCTGCGCCGCCTGCCGGTGGACATCGTGAAGATCGACCGCAGCTTCACCGCGGCGATCGACGGGATCCACGACGACCTCGTGCTGCTGAAGGGGATCGTCGATCTCGGGAACGCGCTCGGGCTCACGCTCGTCGCGGAGGGGATCGAGACCGAGCACCAGCGGAGGATCGTCGGCGAGCTCGGCTGTCACGGGGCGCAGGGCTTCTACTTCGGCCGGCCGGCGCCGGTCCCGGCGATCTCCGCCACGGTTTAGCGCCCCCAGCGGGGCCAGGCACCGTGTTTGGTCGTGTGACGAATCCGTGCCGGTTCGTGCACAGACGATGACGCCCGCTGCGGCGGCAGCCACACTCGGGTCGTTCGTTCACCGCGGAGGCAGTCGGGAGGACACCGCGGCCAGGGTTGGGCTCGTGCGGCGCCGCTCCGGCGGCGGGCCGGCAGGTGGGATGCCTGCCGGGGCAGTCTCCGCATGGACCGAGCCGCGCCGCCGGCGCGCTGGGATCAGACGCCGGCTTCGATCAGAGCGGCAGCGGCCTCCAGGTCGCCCGCGCGGCGTGCTGCGGCCGTGGGCTCGCGCCGGACGAGGATCGCCGGGATCCCGACCGCCTCGGCGCCGGCGACGTCGGCGGTCTCGTTGTCGCCGACCATCCAGACCTCGCCGGGACGCCCGGCCGCGGCCAGCGCCTGCTCGAAGGCCGCGGGATGAGGCTTCTCGGCGCCGATCGACGCCGAGGTCAGCACGCGGTCGACGAGCGGCGCCAGACCGAGCCCCGCCACGAGCACCTCGAGCTCCGGGACGTGGTTCGAGAGGATCACGTGCCGCCAACCGCGGCCGCGCAGCCGCTCGAGCACCGGGACCGTGTCGGGGAAGAGCCGCCAGCCGACCGTCGGATCGACGTACCGCGCCCGTGCGACCCGCGCGAGCGCGCGTGCGCGCTCGGGCTCGATGCCGACTCCCCGGTACGACCTCGCGAGCAGCGACTCGACGCTCGCCCACCACGCCTCCGGTTCCGACAGCTCGGGATGCAGCCGCTCGGGCCGGTGCCACGGGAACCCGCCGGCGAGATGCGGCCGGAGGTCGTCCGCGGTCACACCGTGATCCGGCGCAGCCTCGTCGAGCGTCTCGATCAGGCACCTGCTCCAGAGCCCGGGACGCTCGGCCAGCGTCCCGTCGAAGTCCCACAGGACGACGCGTCCGCCCGCGGGCGGCGTGCTCACGGGGTGTCGCCGGCGAGGATCCTGCCGAGCACGGCTCCGTCGATGTTCCCGCCCGAGACGATGCAGACGATCTTGCGCGCGTCGGGCACGCGGCCGCCCGTCGCCGCGGCCACGGAGAGAGCTCCTGCGCCCTCGGCAATCACACGAACGCGCTCGGCAAGCAGCCTCACCGCCGCGGCCGTCTCGGTCGTCGGCAGCGCGAACGCGCCGTCGATCAGGTCCGAAGCGTGCGCCCACACGCCGGGGATCAGCGCGCGGCTCCCAGAGCCGTCGACGAAGGACGGCGTGTAGTCGACGGCGGTCGGCTCGCCGGCAGCGAGCGTCGCCGTGACCGGTGCGCCCGTCTCCGGCTCCACCGCGAAGAACCTCACTTCCGGCCGCGCGGCCTTCACCGCGCTCGCGATGCCCGTGATCAGGCCGCCGCCACCGTACGGCACGATCACCGTGTCGAAGTCGTGCGACTGCTCGAGCAGCTCGAGCCCGATCGTGCCGTTCCCGGCCATCACGAACGGGTTGTCGACGGGGTGCACGAACAGACCGCCGGCTCCCTCGTACCGGCCCTCGACGAGCACCTGCCACCACTCGTCGTACGGGACGCGGATCACCGTGCCGCCGAGACGCTCGATCGCAGCGATCTTCGTCTGTGGCGCATGCTCGGGCACGACGATCGTCGCGGGTACGCCGCGCAGCCGCGCCGCGTATGCGACGCCCTGCGCCATGTTGCCGGCGCTCGCGGTGAGGACGCCGTTGCGCAGCGCGTCATCCGAAGCCTGCAGGATCGCGTTGCCGGCGCCGCGGATCTTGAACGAGTTGACGGGCTGCAACAGCTCGAGCTTGAGCAGGATCTCGACGTCGCCGGCGACCGCGAGCGGCACGAGCGGTGTGCGCAGCGCGACGCCGCGCAGCGTCTCGCGCGCCCGGAGGATGTCTCCGGCCGGGATCATCGCGTCAGACGGAGACCATCGTGCCGGCGTTCTCCGCCTCGGCGCGCGCAAAGACGTGCTCGGCGGCGGCGAGATCCTCGACCGCGAGGCCGAGCGACTTGAAGACGGTGATCTCGTCGTCGCTCGTCCGGCCGGCCGCCGTGCCGATCAGCACCTCGCCCAGCTCGGCCCGGATGTGCGACTCGTCGAGAGCGCCCTCGCGCAGCGGGAACAGGTAGTCGCCGGACTCGTTGACGGTCGACTCGCGGCGGTCGACGAAGAGCGCAGCGGCGGCCATCGTCGCCGTGTCGAGCTCGCGGGTGGTCGGGATGCTCGATCCGACCGCGTTGATGTGCACCCCGGGCTTCAGCCAGCCGCGTTCGAGCACCGGCTCCGCCGATGCCGTCACGGTGCAGATCACGTCGGCCTCGCGGACGGCCTCCTCGGCGTTGGCGGCGCTCTCGGCGCCGTCGAGCGAGCGGCCGCTCGCGCTCCAGGCGACCACGCGTTCGAACGTGCGGACGGCGTTCATCGCCTCCAGGTGCGAGCGTCCCTGCGTCCCGGTTCCGAGGATCGCGAGCGTCCTCGCGCCCTGGCGCGCGAGCAGGCGGGTGGCGACGCCGGAGACGGCGGCGGTGCGGATCGCCGTGATGCCGCCGGCGTTCAGCAGTGCCCTCGGCTCGCCGGTGACGCCGTCGAAGAGCGCGACGAACCCCTGGTGGGAGTCGAGCCCGCGCGCGCTGTTCCCCGGGACGATCGTGAGCGCCTTCAGCGACCAGAGCGGCGCGTCGCCGCGCCGGTGCGCCGGCATCAGGCCCATCAGGCTCGGCTCGTCCGGCGGCCGGACGACGAAACGGAGCGGGTTGTAGAGTTCGTCGCGGGCGAGCCCGGCGAGGACGTCGGTCATCACGTCGATGCACTCGCCCATCGGCAGCAGCCGCCGGACATCGGTCTCGTCGAGAATCCGCACGCTCATTCGAAGAACCCCGCGATCCTGTCACGTTCCGCGGTGGGGATCGTGAGTGCCGCCGCCTTCAGCACGGGATCGAGGTGCTGCGGCCGCATCGGCCCGCACACCGCGCCGGAGACGCCCGGGCTCGAGAGCACCCAAGCGAATGCCAGCGTCGCAGAGTCGACGCCGCGCGCCTCGGCCTCCGCGGCGAGCCGCTCGAGCCCGTCGAAGACCGTCTCGGTCACGTAGCCCGCATAGGGGCCGGGACGCTGCGTCATCCGCGAGCCGACAGGGAACGCCTGGTCGCGCCGGTACTTGCCGGTCAACCAGCCGCCCGCGAGCGGCCCGAACGGCACGTACGCGATCCCGTGTTCCGCGCACAGCGGGATCACCGCGTCCTCGTCATCGCGATCCAGCAGCGAGTACGAGTTCTGCACCAGCGCCGGCTCGCCGGCGGCGAGCGCCTCGCGGATCCCGGCGGCGTCGTAGTTCGAGAGGCCCCAGGCGCCGATCACGCCCTCGGAGCGGAGCGCCTCGAACGTCTCGATCGTCAGCTCGAGCGGCACCGACCCGTCCGGCTCGTGCGCCAGGTAGAGGTCGACGCGGTCGACGCCGAGACGCTCCAGGCTTCCCTCGAGCTGGCGCCGGATCCGGTCGGGCGCCAGCCCGACGTCGCCCGGTGTCCCCGTCGTCGAGTGGAAGACCTTCGTCGTCAGCTGCAGCCCTTCCGGCCGGCGCTCTCGCACCCAGCGGCCGATGAACCGCTCGCTCGAGCCGCCGCCGTACGCGTCGCCGGTGTCGAACCAGTGGATCCCGCCGGTCCAGGCGACATCCATGATCTCGATCGCCGTCTCCTCGTCGATCCCCTGGCCGAAGAACTCGGGCGCCGAGCCGATGCCGCCGAAGTTCCCGCAGCCGAGAGCGACCCCGCGAAAGACGGTCATTCGGGCGGGTTGAGATAGGTCAGCTCGTTGCGGACGTCCCAGAGCTCGGGAAAGAACGACTTGTGGATCAGACGTCCCATCACCTCGACCGGGGTGCCCTGCGTTCCGATCACGTCGGCGCCGATGACGCGCTGCACGACTTTGAAGTGGCGGACGCGCCAGACGATCACGCGCTCGTCCCACTCGATCAGCTGCTCCGCGAGGTTGTACAGCACATCGAACTCGCGGCCGCGTGTGTAGACCTCGACGAGCGTCAGGCCGGCGCGCTCGCGGGCGGCGTCGAACGCCTCCCCGAGCAGCGGCGTCACGCGGCGGATCTCCCGGAAGCCGGGCGAGTCGAATCCGCTTCCGTGGCCGAGCACCTTGCGCACGGTCGTGTACTCCCACGGCGACATGTGCTCGAGCATGTCGAGTGCCGCAGTGACGATCTTCAGGCAGTCGTTCGCCCGGCGGAGCAGCCGGAGCGCGGCGGGGAGGTCGTCCTCGTTCACGAGGCGCGTCGCCTCCTCGACCTCGTGCCACGCCAGCTTCAGCCACAGTTCCGACGACTGGTGGACGGTCTGGAACAGCAGCTCGTCGCGATGGATCCACTCCTCCGCGGTCTTCTGCAGCGCGAGCAGCTCGTCCGTCCGCAGGTACCGCTCGTAGTCGGAGCCCCCGCTGCCCGGCAGGATCGGCTTCGACAGGCCCGGCGCCTCGGTCACGGCCTGCGCTCCGTCCCGTCGTAGATCTTCATCTCGAGCCCGGCGAGCGGGATGCCGCCGGAGTCGGTGACGAGCCACGTGTCCTGCATGTAGAGGCAGGCCTGCCCGTCGACCGAGATCGCGTGCGGATGCATCGACAGCACCATCCCGCTCTCGAGCACCGTCTCGTCCGCCTCTCCGATCTTCGGGAACTCGATCATCGTCATCCCGATCGAGTGCCCGGTCACGTGCCCCAGGTGGAAGCCGCGCTCGACGAATCCCTTCGCAACCGCGCGGTGCGCCTCCCGGGCCGTCGAGCCCGCGCGCAGTGCATCCGGCGCGACCGCGTAGTACTCGTCGTAGGCCTCCATCATGCGCTTCGTCTCGTCGCTCGGCTCGCCGGCGCAGATCGCGCGCGAGATCTCGACCCAGTGGCCGCCCGGCCCCGCGATCTCCAGCGACGGCAGCAGCATGTCGGTCGCCTCGAGCGGCCGCGTGCCTGCGATCTTGAACTCCGGCAGCGCCGCACCCGCGGGGCCGTCCAGCACCATGTCCATCGTCCAGCGCCCGCAGCCCTGCGAGACGAAGTACTCCTCGCACGGAGCGAGGATCTCGCGCTCCGTCTTGCCCGGCTCGAACGACTCGAGGAAGACCCAGAACCCTTCCGTGTTGATGCGGACGCTCTCGCGCACCGACTCCAGCTCGAGCTCGGACTTGACCGCGCGCGCGTGGTCGAACTGGACATCCCAGCCGTGGAGCTCGGACGCGCCTGCGAGTGCGGAGTGGTCGCGCACCGTCATCACGTAGTCGAGCCCGTAGACGCCGACGCGCTTGCCGCGGATGCGGTCGGCGATCCAGTCGCCCGGGCGGTCGACGAACACCTGGTCGGCGATCCAGGTCGTCCCGTGCTCGCCCACGTAGCGGGCCTCGCTGGGGAAGACGATCGCCGGCTGGCCGTCGACCGGCAGGAGCACGTAGGCGTAGCGGTGGACGATCACGAAGCCGCTGAGATAGGTGACGGCCCCCTCGAAGCCGGTGTACTCGTTCCCGCACACGACGACCGCGTCGAGGCCGTCGCGTGCGGCCGCCTCGCGGATCCGCGTGTAGCGGCGGTCGATCTCCGCCTGAGGTAGCCCCGTGTACGTCGGCCCCGTCACTGCTGCCACGACTGCTCCACTCCTTTCACGAGTGCCCAGATCGCCTCGTTCAGCGGGGTCGGAACCCCTTGCTCGCCCCCGAACCGGACGATACCGCCGTTCAGGTAGTCGATCTCGGTCGGCCTGCGCGCCTCGATGTCCTGCAGCATCGAGGCCTTGTGGTTGTACCCGACCTCGGGCTTCGCGGCGTGATCGACGAGGTCCTCGGGGTCGGCGTCGAGCTCGATGCCCTGCGCCGCAGCGACCGCCTTGCCCTCGGACACGAGCCCCGAGACGAGCGCCCGCAGGTCGGGGCGCTCGCAGACGCGGCCGTGGGTCAGCCCGGTCAGCGCGCCCACCGGGTTGGTCGCGGCGTTGAAGATCACCTTCCGCCACTGCGGGCCCCGCGCGTCCCGGACGGCGTGCGTCGGCATGCCGGCACGCGTGCACGCATCGGCGAGGCGCGCGACATTCCCGAACGGAGCCGGCGACGGCTCGAACGGGCCGAGCGTCGTGTCTCCCTTGACGTCCCACTGCACGTGGCCCGGCTCGAGGATCTTCCCCGCCGGGAACGTCGTGCCGCGGATGACGCGCTGGACGTGGCGTGCGATCACCTCCTCGTTGCCGATCCCGTTCTGCACGGTCGCGACAGAGCCGTCGGCGAAGGCGCCGGCCGTCGCTGCGATCGCCGCTTCGGTGTGCATCGCCTTCGTCGCGACGATGCCGAAGTCGCACGGGCCGATCTCGGCCGCGTCGGTGGTCGCGCGCGGCCGGCCGAGCACGTCACCGGCGCCGGACAGGCGTAGGCCTCCCGCATTGATCGCGTCGACATGAGCGGCCGAGAGGTCGTAGGCGACCACCTCGACGTCGTCGAGCAGCGAAAGGTTCGCTGCGAAGAGCGATCCAACCGCCCCGCAGCCGACGACACAGATCCTCATTGGGTGTACGACGCCTCCTTTGCCTTGACGAGCCTGTAGACGGCGGTATGCAGCGGGACGGCGACGCCGTGACGTCCCGCCGCCCGGATCAGCGATCCGTTGATCGATTCGACCTCGGTCGGGCGGTGCGCCTCGACGTCCTCGAGCATCGACGGGTAGTGGCGGTGGCCGCGCTGTGTTGCGAGCACGTTCATCTCCCAGGGATCCTCGTCCAGCTCGATCCCGGCCGCGGCGGCCGTCGCCTTGCCCTCGTCGACGAGGTCGCGGACGAGGAGCCCGAGGTCGCCCTGGTGCTCGATCTCGGCGAAGTGGAAGTCGTGCGGCAGCTCGGTGAGCGCGGCGACCCCGTTGACCGTTGCGTTGAAGATCAGCTTCGACCACTGCGCCGGCCGCAGGTCGTCGAAGCCGACGGCCTTGAGCCCCGACGAGACGATCAGCTCGGCGACCGCGCGTGCGTCGTCGCCCGTCGTGCCGCGGAAGGGGCCGATCCACGTGGCGGTGTCGAGGACGTACTCGACGTGCGCGTCCGAGTGGCGCGTCCCGCTCATGAACGTCACCGCCGAGAGCAGCGGCCAGTCGCCGTGCGCCGCGACGACCTCCTCCGCGCCGAGGCCGTTCTGCACGGTCATCACCGTCGCGCCGGCGAACTGGCCTTCGATGCGGGCGGCGAGGCTCTCGAGATCGGTGCCCTTGCAGGCGAGAATGACGAGGTCGACGGGCGGGAGCGCCGCGGGATCGTCAGCCGCCGTGAGCCGCGCGACGAAATCGGAACGCCCGGACACGCGCAAGCCGTCGCGCTCGAGCGCCTGCGCGTGGTCGGCTCGCCGCGTCAGCACGGACACGTCGGTGACCCGGGCGAGGTGGGCGGCGAGGAGGCTCCCGATCGAGCCGGCGCCGGCGACGCAGACCCGGGTCACTTCCGCCTCCACCTGAGCACGAACTCCCGCCCGTTGGTGAGGCCGCCGGGGCGGAAGATCAGCACGAGCGCCATGAGCGCCCCCTCGGCGATCACGCGCGTCCCGCTCGGGAGGTCGATCGTCCCGCCGAGGATCTTGATCCCGTTCTCCGCCTCCGCGAGGAAGGAGTCGAGCGCGCTGACCGCGAGTGCGCCGACGACGGCGCCCCAGAGGCTGGTCGTCCCGCCGATCACGAGCATGGCGAGCGTGATGAATGTCAGGTCGAGGAACACGTCTTCGCTGTTCAGGGGGAGCAGGTGGACGTACAGGCCGCCTGCGAACCCGGCGATCGCGCCCGACAGGCCGAAGGCGACCAGCCGCTGCCGGTACATCGACACGCCGGCCGCCGCGGCGGACGCCGGGTCCTCGCGCGTCGCGCGAAGCAACCGTCCGAAGCGGCTGCGCGCGTACAGGTACGCGGCCACGATCGCCGCGAGCGCACCGACTCCTGCCTGCCAGATCCCGGTCGTCTCGGGGACGGAGGAGAAGTTGTTGAGACCGGGGCCGATCTTGTCGTAGTAGCGCAGGACGTTGTTCGTGATCTCGAGCACGGCGAACGTCGCGATCCCGGCAGCGAGACCCGAGAGCCGCATCAGCGGCAGGCCGACGACGACGGCGGCGATGCCGCCGACGAGTGCTGCGAGGAACAGCGACGGGACGTTGCCGACGGTGGTTCGCTGGAGGAATCCGGCGAGGCCCGGCATGATCGCCGCCTTCTCGGAGCGGGGCACCGTGAGGACTCCCGCTGTCCAGACGCCGAGGGCGACGAAGCTGATATGTCCGAACGAGACGACGCCGGAGTTCCCGATGAACACGTAGAGCGCGACGACGATCGAGACGCTCACGAGCGCGGTGATGAAGTAGACGCCCGTGGCGCTCGAGACGACGCTGCCGAGCAGCGCGGTTGCGACGATGACGACGCATGGGCCCGCGAGGACGGAGGCTCTCGTCACAGCCGCGCCGCTGCCGAGCGTCGCACGAAGAGGCCGTCCGGCCGGACGAGCAGGACGAGGATCACCGCGGCGAAGATGAACGAGGGCAGGTACTGGCTCTGGTTCGTGGGCAGCGCACCGCCGAGCAGACCGATCGCGAAGCCGATCGAGAATCCGCCGAGCGTCGCCGGGATCGGCCGGTTGAGCCCGCCGAGCACGACGCCTGCGAGCACGACGATCGTGTCCTGAAGCGCAAAGTCGGGTGTAACGAGCGGATTCTGAGTGGTCAGCATCACCGCGACCACGGCGGCCAGTGCGCCCGAGATGAGCACGGCGAAGGCGATCACGCGGTTTGCCTTGACGCCGAGCAGCCGCGCCGTCTCGAAGTCCTGCGAGGCGGCCCGCATGTGCAGGCCGACCGAGGTACGGGTGAGCAGCAGCTGCAGCAGCGCGAGGCAGACGATCGTCACCGCGATCGCGACGATCGAGATCTTGCGGATGTCGACGCCGAAGATCGTCCACGGCTGGTTCAGCGGAGCGAGGGACGTCGCGATCTTCCCGAGCGACCCGAACCAGACCTGCGCGATGTTCTGGAGCAGGAAGGCGACGGCGAAGGTGGCGACGAGCATCACCGCCGGAGACTGCGTGCGGAGTGGGCGGAAGACGAACCGGTCGAGCAGGAACGACAACGCGAGCACGACGGCGAAGCAGAGGACGATCGAGAGCCAGGTCGGCCAGTTCCACTGCGAGCCGAGCGCGAGAGCGAATGCGCCCGCCATCACGAGCTGGCCGTACGCGAAGTTGACGAGGCGCAGCACGCCGAAGACGAGCCCGATGCCGATCGCCATCAGCGCGTAGATGCCCCCCAGTGCGAGAGCGTCGGCGAGCGTCTGCCAGTCGACGGTGAGGAAGAAGGCGATCATGCGAGGTACGCCTGCACGAGGCGGTCCGTGTCGGCGGCGTCGCCCGGGCCGAGCGTGAGCCGGTGCTCGCCGTTCGCGATCACGTACGAGCGGTCGGCGAGCTCGATCGTCCGCTGCGCGCGTTGCTCGACGAGCAGGACCGCGACGCCGCCGGCGGTGCGGAGCGCGTCGAGCGTCTCGAAGACACTGTCGACGATGCGCGGCGCGAGCCCGAGCGACGGCTCGTCGAGCAGCAGCACGTCCGGCTCCGCAACCAGCGCTCGTGCGATCGCGAGCTGCTGCTGCTGCCCGCCCGACAGCGCTCCCGCCTGCCTTGCGCGGAAGTCGTGGATGATGGGGAACAGTTCGCCGACGCGCGCGATCGCCGCCGCCGCTCCAGCGCGGCTGCGCCGTCCGGCGAGCCCGAGGGACAGGTTCTCGGCGACGGTGAGCTCGGCGAAGATCCGCCGCCCCTCGGGGACCAGCGCCACGCCGCTCCCCGCAACCGCTTCGGGGCGCAGCCCCACGAGCGAGCGGTCGTCCAGGCGCACGTCGCCGGCGACGACCGGCGCTGCGCCCATGATCGCGTGCAGCGTCGACGACTTGCCGGCGCCGTTCGGGCCGATCAGCCCGACGATCTCGCCGGCGTGCACCTCCAGCGACAATCCGCGGACCGCCGAGACCGCGCCGTAGCGGACCTCGAGCGACTCGAGGGTGAGCGAGCTCATGCTTCGTCCTCCTCGTGCACCGCGCTCTCGCCCAGGTACGCGGCGGCGACGTCGAGGTTCGCCCGGATGTCGCGGGGCGTCCCCTCCGCGAGCGTGTGGCCCTGGTCGAGCACGTGGATGCGGTCGCAGACGTCCATCACGAGCGCCATGTTGTGGTCGATCAGGAGGACACCTGCTCCGTGGTCGTCGCGCACCTGGCGGACGACCGCGGCGAAGGCCGGCACCTCCGCCTCGGGGAGGCCCGCGGCGGGCTCGTCCATCAGCACGAAGCGCGGCTCCGTCGCGAGCGCCCGCGCGACGCTCAGCCTCCGTTCGTCGCCGTGGGCGAGCGAGCTCGCCGGGACCTCGGCGTGGCTGTTCAGATCGAGCAGGTCGAGCAGCTCGGCGGCCCTCGCCGCAGCCGCACGCGGGGATGCTCCCACGCCGAGCGCCGACACGGCGATGTTCTCGCGGACGCTGAGCGTGCTGAACGAGCGGCTGTGCTGGAACGTCCGTGCGAGCCCGCGCCGGCCGCGCCGGTGCGCCGGCCACCCGGTCACGTCGCGTCCGTCGAGCTCGACGCGCCCGCGGGAGGGGCGGTCGAAGCCTGAGAGCACGTTCACGAGCGTCGACGTCCCGGCCCCGTTCGGGCCGATCAGACCGACGACCTCGCCGCGCTCGAGCGAGAGGGTGACGTCGTCGAGCGCCTGCACGCCCTCGAACGAGCGCGAGACGGCGGAGGCCCGGAGTGTCCCTCCGGGCCTCCCGTCAGTTGCTTCGGCCGGTACCGCCAAGGGCGCTAAATCTTGGGCACGACCTTGGCGACCACGAGGCCGACCAGCTTGGGCACGTTGTTGTTGATCTCGATCACCCGGTACTGCCGGCCGAACACACTGTGGAGCTGGGGCGAGAAGCTCACGAGGCCCGACAGCGTCGGCACCTTCTTGAACTTCACCATCTGGGCCGCGAGCGCCGCACCGTTCGTCGAGCCGCCGGCCCGCCTGATCGCGGTCGCGACGCCGTCGATCGCGGCCGGCCCGGTGACGAACCCGCCGGTCGCCGCGTGGACCTGCTTGGCGAGCTTGTTGATCGCCGGGTTCGGGTCGTTGCCGAAGCTCGATGCGTAGGTGACGAAGTAGTAGTTCGTCACCTTCGGGCTCTTCGGGAGCCAGTAGGTGCCGTCGCCGGCCCACGAGTTGAGGATCGGCGTGTTGTTCCCGAGCGTCCGCAGGCCCGTCACGAGCGGTGCGAGCGCGCCGTACGCACCCGCGGTCGATGTCACGATCACGTCGGCCTTGGCGTTGTTGAGGCGGCTGACCGCGTTCTGCACGTTGTTGCCGCCGAACGTCGGATCCTGGTACGTCTCCTGATCGGCGATCTTGCCTCCCAGCTGCAGCCAGCGTGCCTTGAACGCCTGGACCACGTTCTGGAAGTAGACGATCACGTTGTCGGTTGCGAGCGACGCCGTGCGCCAGCCACGGCCCCAAGCGTACTGCGCCATCGCCGAGCCTTCATCCTGCGCGACGTTGCCGAAGCTGAACGCGAGCGCCCCCTTCTTGCCGAACCTCTTCGGCCCCATCTGGTCGGTGCCGATGCACGGCGCGACCGCGAGGATGCCGCGGTTGATCGCCTCCTGCACGACCGGCGCGGCGAAGTTCACGTCGCAGGTCGTGAAGATGATGTCCGCGCCCTGGCCGATCAGCTTGAGCGCGCAGGACTTTGCGATCGTCGGCTTGTTGCCCTGCGTGTCGCAGGTGATGATCTGCAGCTTCCGCCCATCGACGCCGCCGCGGGCGTTGAGCTGGTTGACACGGAGCTTCGCGGCTGCGAGCGCGGGCTGGTCGAAGGGCGCCATCGCCCCACTGCCGTCGGCCGCCCAGCCGATCACGATCGGCTTGGCCGCGGTCGTGCGTGCCGCAGCCGTGGCCGCAATCGCAACGACGACCGCCGCGACTGCGACCAGCGTGAGCCCCAGGCGGGAACTCGGTCCTCTCATCCTCTCTACTCCTTCACTGTCAGCCGCCGCGATTCGCGGGCGGACGGGGGACTGGGGGGACTGGGAGGCAAGGTGATGGTGCCATCCCCGGTCCGGGCGCGCCAGCAATCCTCGAACGCACCGCGGAGGAGCGTCGCGGCCTCGGCCGGGGACAGGCGCCAGAGGGAGTCCTCGTACGAGGCGCCGAGTGTGCCGTCGTCGGAGAAGATCTCCACGTCGTAGAGGCCGTCATAGCCTGCCTCCTCGAGCGCCCGCAGGATCCGAGGAACGTCGGCGGCGCCGGTGCCGGGCGTCGCGCGGTCGGCCCAGCCGCGCGTCGGCACCCGCATGTCGCATACGTGGACGCCGGCGAAACGGCCCGAGTGCGCCGCGATGTCGTCGAAGAGCGTCTCCGTGTTCCAGAGATGCCAGATGTCGAACTGGAGGTGGAGCGCGGGTGGGTCGCCTGCGTCGGCGATCAACTCCAGCGCCTCCGGGATCGTCGAGACGATCGTCCACTCGCCGCCTCCGTCGCGCTGGTACGGCTCGAGTGCGATCCGGAGACCGAGAGCGGCGGCCTCGGCTGCGATCTCCCTGAGCCCGTCGACCACGATCCGGCGGGCCTCGTCCACGTCCCGGCCGAGTCCCGTTCCGGTGAGGCAGACGATGCCGGACGGGTCGAACTCCGCCAGGCGGTGCAGCGACGCGAGGATCGCGTCGATCCGCTCCCGCGGGTCCTCCGGCCCGCCCAGCAGCGGCAGGGGCAGGATCGAGGGCACGGCCGGCACGGCGGAGGCGCGGTCGAGCCCCGACCGCTCGAGGCGCTCGAGCGCGTCGTCGTCCGGCCCGTCGCCGAGCTTCATCTCCCAGATGCCGATCCCGTCGAGCCCCGCGGCGCTGTACGCGTCGACGTCGTCCGCGAAGCTCGCGGCGAACGTGGAGATCTGCGAGATCGAGACTCGCGGCCTGGCCGACGACACCTGCGGAATCCTCGCACAGGGTTTGACATCTGATCAAGCGCGTGTGAGCCTGCCGCGAGAGTGTCCTCGATCCGCGAGACCGACGGCCGCCGGCTGCGCCACCGGACGATGGCCGAATATGCGCTCGAGCAGCTCCGGGAGGCGATCATCATGGGGGAGCTGCAGGCCGGGACGCCGCTGCGGCTCGACGAGCTCGCCCGCTCGCTCGGGATGAGCATCTCGCCGATCAGGGAGGCGGTGCGGCAGCTGGAGGCGCTGGGCCTCGCCAAGCACGTGCCCCATCAGGGCGCGAAGGTCGTCGAGCTGGACGTCGACGACCTGCGCGACCTCTTCCACGTGCGGCTCGCGCTCGAGTCGCTCGCCGTGAGGCGCGCTGCCGACCGGGTCACGCCCGCCGAGGTCGAGACCGCCCGCGTCCACCTGATCGACCTCGACCGCGCCCGCGGGGGGCACGACGTCCGCTCGGCCATGCGTGCGCACACAGACTTCCACTTCGCCCTGTATGACGCATGCGGCGCGCCCTGGCTGCTGCAGATGATCCGCCCCGCTTGGGATCGCACCGAGCGGTTCCGCCCGGCCCTGTTCTCGGGCGCGGGGGAGCTCCAGGATCGCCACCGCGAGATCGACGGCCGGCTCCTCGACGCGGTGGCAGAGGGGGACGCGGACGGCGCCTCTCGGACGCTCTTCGAGCATCTCGACCTGGCCGGGCGCTTCTACGGCCCCGAGCTCGGCGACCGCGGCATCTTCGAGCGGTAGACGGTAGGCGGCGCCCCACCGCCTGTCCTCCCCCTCCTGGGGGATGAGACGGCCCTCGGGCAGCGCCGACGTTCGACTGGACGGTCCGAACCTCGAGGTCAGGTGTGTGTGGATGCCTGGACAAGCGGCAAACGGCAGCTCGGAACAACGGAAGTGCGTTCTCGTCACCGGCGGCGCCGGGTTCATCGGTGCGAACCTCAGCGTCGCGCTCGCACGAAGCCATCCCGGTTGGGAGCTGATCGCGCTCGACAACTTGAAGAGGCGCGGCTCGGAGTTGAACCTGCCGCGGCTCCGCGACGCCGGCGTCGCATTCGTCCACGGCGACGTCAGGCAGCCCGCCGACCTGTGCGAGCTCGACGGGCTCGATGCGATCGTCGAGTGCTCGGCGGAGCCGTCGGTGCTGGCCGGCGTCGGGTCGTCGCCCGACTACGCCCTCCACACGAATCTCTCGGGCGCCTACAACTGCCTCGAGCTCGCCCGGCGCGAGTCGGCGCAGCTCGTGTTCCTGTCGACCAGCCGCGTCTATCCGGCCGCGGCCCTGGCGTCGGTGCGCTACGTGGAGACGGCAAGCCGCTTCGATCTCGCCGGCGACCAGGAGCTCCCGGGCGTCAGCGCGGCGGGCATCTCCGAACTCTTCCCGCTCACCGGAGCGCGGACGCTGTACGGCGCGACGAAGCTCGCCGCCGAGCTCCTGATCGAGGAGTACGCAACCGCCTACGGGCTCCGCTGCGTCGTCGATCGCTGCGGCGTCGTCGCAGGCCCGTGGCAGATGGGAAAGGTCGACCAGGGCGTCTTCACCTACTGGATGGCAGCCCACACGCTGGGCAAGGGCCTTCGCTACCTCGGCTTCAACGGCTCGGGCAAGCAGGTGCGGGACGTCCTTCACGTCGACGACCTCGCCGAGCTCGTCGACGACCAGCTCTGTCGTCCCGGCGCCTGGGCCGGCGTGACCGCCAACGTCGGCGGCGGCGCCGAGCGCGCGCTCTCGCTGCGCGAGACCACCGAGCTCTGTCGCGAGATCTCCGGGGTGTCGGTCGCGGTGGATGCCTCGTCCGAGTCGCGGCCCGGCGATCTCCCGATCTACGTGAGCGACTGCAGCCGCCTTGCCGCGCATACGGACTGGCGTCCGCGACGCAGCTCGCTGGACGTGCTCTCGGACATCCACGGCTGGCTGACCGACCACCGTCGAGAGCTGAGGACGGTGCTCGCGTGAAGCTCTCGGTCGTCGTCCCGGCGCACAACGAGGAAGGCTCGGTCGCCGAGACGGTGGGCGGTGTGATCTCCGCGCTCGCCGGCGCCGGGATCGAGTACGAGGTGATCGTGGTCGACGACGGATCGGTCGACGCGACCGCCGCCGCGGTCGAGACGATCGCCCGGACCGACGGGAACGTTCACTGCATCCCTTCGCACTACCCGCGCGGGTTCGGCTATGCGGTGCGCTCCGGGCTCGACGTGTTCACGGGCGAGGCCGTTGCGATCGTGATGGCCGACGGCTCCGACGATCCGGCAGATCTCGTCCGCTACCACGCGCTGCTCGAGCAGGGCTACGACTGCGCATTCGGCTCGCGGTTCATGCGCGGCTCGACGGTCGTCGACTACCCGTGGGTCAAGCTGGTCATCAACCGCATGGTCAACTTCGGGATCCGCGTGCTCTTTCGCACCGGGTTCAACGATACGACGAATGCATTCAAGGCATATCGCCGCGAGGTGATCGAGACGGTCTCCCCGCTGCTCTCCAACCACTTCAACCTCACGGTCGAGATCCCGCTCAAGGCGTCGGTTCGCGGTCACAGCTTCGGCGTGATCCCGATCAGCTGGCGCAATCGGTCGTCGGGCCGATCGAAGCTTTCGCTGCGGGAGATGGGCAGCCGCTATCTGTTCATCGTCCTCTACGTCTTCCTCGAGGCGCATCTGAGCTGCGGCGACTACCGGCGGAATGGAGCCGGCTCCGCCTGGCGGCGGGCCAACCGAGTCGGCGAGCCGGAGCAGGGCGCACAGGTCGAGCGGCGACGCAAGCGGATCGCGGTTCGGTGACCGGGGCCGGGGTGGTGGTGCGGCCTGGACGCGCGGGCCGGACGATGAGCGTGCCGGTCGCGCTGGAGGCAAGCATCGCCGTCCTGCTCGTCGCGGGCGCGGGCGTGCTGCTCGCTCGGCAGTTCCGCGCCCCCGGCGCCGAGATGGATGAGGGAGCCGTGCTCGCGTACAGCGGCCGCGTGCTGCACGGCGCCGTTCCGTGGCGTGACTTCCAGACGTTCTACGGCCCCGGCAACCTCTGGCTCGTAGGCGGCGTGTCGAAGGTCTTCGGGCTCGACGTTGCGACCGAGCGTGCGGTCGGGCTCTGCTACCGGCTCGCGGTCGTCCTCGCGCTGTACTTGATCGCCCGGCGTCTCGGGCGATGCGTCGGCGTGCTCGCGCTGGCGATTGCGGCTGTCCTCGTCCCCGGCCAGGGGATCGCGGCTCTCGCGCTGTGGGGGTCACTGGCGTTCGCGCTCGCGGGCCTCGCGGCGCTCGTCACCGCGGCGGCGTGGCCGACCGGCCGCGGGCGGGACATCCTGTTGGTCGCTGCCGGGGCGATGTCGGCCTGCGCGCTGCTCGTGCGCTTCGACCTCGTGCTCGCGGTCGCGGTTCCGGCCGCCGTCCTGCTGCCGTCGTTCTCGGGGCGAGAGCGCCGGCGGGCGATCGTCGCCTTCCTGGTCGTCGCCGCCGCGTACATCCCCCAGATCTGGCTCGTCGGAGCGGGTGGGCTCGAGCGTCTCGTCCGGCAGCTGAGGGCGACGGAGCCCGGCCGCCGCCTGCCCTTCCCCGTTCCGGGCGCCTACCCCGGGATGCTCTTCACGGCCGGGATCGTCGTGACGGTGCTGCTCACCGCAGTCGGTGCGGCGATCGTCTGCCGGCGGCGCGCCGATCTCGAAGGGCGGGTTCTGCTCGCGACCGGGCTGTTCGCCGCCGCGCTGCTGCCGACCGCGCTCTCGCGCATGGACGGCGCCCATGTCATCCCGTTCGCGGTCGTCCCGCTCGCACTCCTTCCGGCGCTGGTGGCGCCGCTCGTGCGCTCCCTGCAGGCCAGCCGCGGGCGCGCGATCGTCGCGTTTACCGCCTCGGCTGCGGCGCTTGCCCTCTGTGCATTGACGGTGCTGTTCGTGCTCGGCGCCGGCCCTGCTGCACTCGAGGCCGTGATCACGCCGCAACCGCTCGCCTCGTATCGGGTCACGTCCGGCTCCCGCTGGTTCCCGGTCGCCCAGCAGTCCGAGGCGCGGTCGGCGCAGGTGGTGGTCGATGCGGCCGGCCGCCTTGCGAAGCCGGGCCAGTCGCTGTTCGTCGGCCCCGTCGACCTCCGACGCACCAACTACAACGACACCTATGTCTACTACCTGCTGCCGAAGCTTCGGCCGGCTTCCTTCTACATGGAGATGAACCCCCAGACCGCCAACCGGCCGGGCTCCGGCCTCGCGCACCAGCTCGCGGTTGCCGACTGGCTCATCCTCACGCGCCGATACGACTCGTGGCCGGAGCGAAACAGCTCGCAGACGCCGGGCTCCGCTGCTCCCGGCCGGATGGTCGCCCGGCACTTCTGCAGGGTCGCCTCGAGCGGCGGCGACGTCCTGCTCAGGCGATGCAGGTAGAGCAATCACTCGACGCGGTCTACGGTCGCCGCTTCGACGACGCCGACGAGGCTGCGAAGCAGGCCCTGTGGGAGGAGGTCACTGCCTACCTGCAGCGTTTCATCGATCCCGGCTCGGTCGTTCTCGACCTCGCGTGCGACCGCGGTCACTTCATCCGCGCCGTGCAGGCGCGTGAGAAGTGGGCGACCGACCTCCGGGACGTCTCGAGCCATCTCGGGAGCGAAGTCAACTTCGTGCAGGCCGACGGCCTCGCGCTGACCGAGACCCTGCCGCACGCACACTTCGACGTCGTCTTCATGAGCAACTACCTCGAGCACCTGCCGTCGGGAGAGGCGGTGATCCAGCAGTTCCGGGTCGCCCGTGCGCTGCTCCGCCCCGGAGGCCGCACGATCGTGCTGCAGCCGAACATCAGGCTGGTCGGCGGCCGCTACTGGGATTTCATCGACCACACGGTTGCGCTCACCGAGCAGAGCCTGGCCGAGGCCGCGGAGCTGGCCGGCCTCGCCGTCGACCAGACGATCACCCGGTTTCTTCCTTACACCACGAAGAGCCGACTGCCGCAGAGCCGACGGCTCGTCCGCGCCTACCTCGCCTGCCGTCCGGCGTGGGCGCTGCTCGGGAAGCAGACGCTCTTCATTGCGAAGAGGAAGCTCTAGCTTCTAAGCGGCCGCTGCGCTGGCGCGCGCGAACTGCGCGAAGAGGTCGTCGAGGTCGACCTGCTGCTCCCATTCGGGGTAGTCCGCACGGAAGCGGCCGAGGTTCGTGATGTAACAAATGTGATCGCCTCGCCGCGGCTCGTCGACGTACGTCCAGTCGAGGTGGCGGGAATGGAGCTCCTCGAAGCGCGCGATCGCCTCGATCATCGAGATGCTGTTCGCGCGGCCGCCGCCGAGGTTGTAGACGGCGCCGGCCCGCGGCTCTGCGGCGAACGCCATGATCGCCGTGCAGACGTCGCGCGCGTGGATGTTGTCGCGCACCTGCTTGCCCTTGTAGCCGTAGACCGTGTACGGAAGCCCGTCGTGAACGGCGCGCGCCAGGTAGGCCAGGAACCCGTGCAACTCGGCGGCGGAGTGGTTGGGGCCGGTGAGGCAGCCGCCGCGGAAGCAGACGGTGGGCATGCCGAAGTAGCGGCCGTACTCCTGGACGAGGAGGTCCGCCGACGCCTTCGACGCTCCGAAGAGCGAGTGCGTCGTCGCGTCGATCCGCATCGACTCGTCGATTCCGTCCCGGAGAGCCTCGTCGGCAAAGTCGAAGCGCGTTGCATGCTCGACGAGGGCGAGCTCGTTCGGCCCGTCGCCGTAGACTTTGTTCGTCGAGAGGAAGACGAACGGCGCTTCGCTCGCGTGCGCGCGCACCGCCTCGAGCAGATTCAGCGTACCGACCGCGTTGACCTCGAAGTCGTCGAAGGGCCGGCGCGCGGCGAGGTCGTGCGACGGCTGCGCGGCGCAGTGGACGACGAGGCTCGGCCGAGTCCGCTCGACCAGCTCGCAGATCCGCTGCCTGTCTCTGATGTCGACGTCGTTGTGCACGAAGCGGCGCGAGGTCGACGCTCGCAGTCGTTGGAGGTTCCACGTCGTGTCGCCATCGGGGCCGAAGAAGTCGCGGCGCATGTTGTTGTCGATCCCTTGAACGCGCCAGCCGCGAGCGTCGAGGTACGCGACCAGCTCCGAGCCGATCAGGCCGCTCGAGCCGGTGATCACGGCGGTCTTGCCTGCCCACATACCGAACTCATCGGGTCTACGCGGGGCCGGGCGCTACCCCGAACGGGGGATCAGAGCAGCCGCTCATGCGTTCCTGGCAAGCTCTCGCTGACCCAACAGCCGGAGGTGATGTGGTGGAAGAGGGGCTCTACGAGTCGATTGTCGTCGGCTACGACGGGACCGAGCCGGCCGAGTTCGCGCTCGGGCGCGCGGTCGCGCTGTCGAAGGTGTCCGGCGCCAAGCTGGTGGTCGTCGACGTCGCGGGGCCGACGCCGATCGAGGGCTCGGACGGCGCCTTCGGGCTGACGCCCTACTCGTATCCCTACTCCTCCGTCGAGGCCGCGGAGCTCGCGGACGACGCGCTGTGGAGCGCGCACCGCCGCAAGGTGGAGGCGTACCTCGCCGAGCGCGGCGTGAAGGCCGAGTTCGCCGGGGTCGTCGGCCAGCCGGCCGGCGAGCTGGTCGACGTCGCGGAGCAGCGGAACGCCGGCCTGATCGTCGTCGGGACGCGCGACCCGGGCATGCTCGAGCGGGTGTTCGGCGGGAGCGTCTCGCAGGGGGTCGCGAAGCACGCGCACTGCGACGTGCTGATCGTGCGGGCGCCCGAGAAGTCCTCGGGCGACTAGCGGCGCGCCAGGCCGGCGAGCTTCGAGGCGAGGCGCTTCGGCACCGGCGGCTCGAGGATCGCGTCGGCGACGATCGTGCCCGAGCCCGCGCCCAGGCCCGGTCCCGGGTGCGTGCTGGCGCCGACGTGCCAGACGCCCTCGACGAACGTGCGGTGGCCGGGCGCGCCGGCGAGCGGGCGCCACAGGAAGTTCTGGTCGAGGGCGAGCGAGCCGCCGTACGGGTCGCCGTGCACGAGGTTGACGTTGGCCCGCTCGAGATCGGCCGGCGAGAGCACGGTCCGGTCGAGCAGCGCCTGTTCGAGATTCGTGACGTGGCGGGCGAGCCGCGCCTGGATCCTGTCGGCGTAGCGCTCCCGGAGGACGGCCGTCCACGTCCCGTCGGCGACGTCGATCTCGCCCGCCGCGTCGCCCTTCACCTGCCAGGGCAGCTCCTGCAGCTGGATCCAGAGCAGGCCCTTGCCCGCGGGGGCGCGGGAGGGGTCCATCGTCAGCGGCTGGCCGACGACGACCGTCGCCTCGGCCGGCAGCAGCCCGCGCTCGGCCTCGTTGACGGCGCGCGAGACGCCGTCGAGGCCCGGGGTGAGGTGGACGATCGCCGTCTTCGCGAGCCGGTCGTCGCCCTCCCAGGCCGCAGGCTCGGACAGCGCGAAGTGGATCTGCATCTCGGAGCGCCCGTAGCGGAACCGCTGCGCCTGCGCGGCGAGCGCCGGCGGGACGTTGCCGAGCAGGCGGCCGTAGAGCTGCGTCGGGGTGACGTTGCAGACGACGATCGGCGCACGGATCACGTCTCCGTTCCGGAGCTCGACGCCTGCCGCCCGGCCGTCGCGCGTGATCACGTGCGTGACCTCGGCCTCGGTCTCGCACGTGCCGCCCTGCTCGCGGATCAGAGCGACGAGCGCGTCGGCGAGTCGCGCACCGCCGCCGCGCGGGATCGGCATCCCGCCTTCCTGCACCGCGACGGCGATCACGGCGGCCATGTATCCCGATGCGGCGGCATCCGGGCCGAGGCCCGTGTGCAGCACCCACGGTGCGAGGAGCCCGTGGGCGCGCTCCGAGCCGAACGTCTGCGTGAGCCAGTCGCGGGCCGAGATCAGCAGCCCGGCGCCGAACTCGGCCGCGCCGTTCCGCCCGAGCCTGCGGTATGCGCGCAGCGCAAGCGTTGCGCCGTGTCGCGACCAGAGCTCGGTGCCCAGCACGCCGAAGGCGAGATCCGCGTTCGGGAAGAACTCGTCGAGCATCGCCCGCCACGCGGCTCCGTCGCCGGGCGAGAGCCGGTCGAGCTCCGCCGCGTTCGCCTCGGCCGTGCGCAGCAGGAACGCCGCCTCGCCGTCGGGGTACAGCGTCCCCGTCGGGTGGTCGGTGTTGAGGTACTCGAGGCCGTGGCGGGCGAGATCGTCGCCGAGACGTGCGTGCGCAGCAGCGCCGACCCAGAGCGGGTGCCAGGCGCTGAAGACGTCGTGGTGGAAACCGGGCCGGGTGATCTCGGCGGTCTTGATCGCCCCGCCGAACCAGTCCGAGCGCTCGAGCACGCAGACGTTCCGCCCGGCCTTCGCGAGCAGCGCCGCGCATGCCAGCCCGTTGACGCCGCTGCCGATGACGATCGCGTCGTAGGAGCCGAGCTCAGCCATCGACGAGCGCGCGGAACTCGTCGTCGGTGACGAGCCCGCGCTTCTGCATGCCCAGCTGCTTGACGGCGGCCAGCACGTCTGCGCGCCGCTCCTCCGGGATCTCGATCCCCAGCTCGTCGGCCTTGATCACGATCGAGTCGAGCCCGCTCTTCTTGCCGAGGACGATCGACCGCTGCGTCGCCACGAGCTCCGACGAGTAGGGCTCGATCGAGGGCGGGTCGTGGAACTGGCTCGCGACCGCGCCGCTCTCGCGCCGGTACAGCGTCTCGCCCGTGACGGGCTTCCACGGCTCCAGCGCATACCCCGACAGCTCACGCACGCGCTCGGACACGGCGCGGATGCGGTCGAGCCGCAGGTTCGTCTCGACGCCGTAGAGCGCGCGCAGCGTCAGTGCGACCTCGCCGAGATTCGCATTGCCTGCGCGCTCGCCCATCCCGTTGACGGTCCCGTGGATCCAGCTCGCGCCGGCGCGGACCGCTGCGACCGCACTCGCGGTGGCGACGCCGAAGTCGTTGTGGCCGTGGAAGTGGACAGGGGTGTCGCCGAGCCACTCGATCGTTCGGCCGACCAGATCGCCGACCGCCTCGGGCGACGCGATGCCGAGCGTGTCGACGACGGCGACCTCCCGCGCGCCGGCCTCGACGGCGGTCTCGTAGACGCGCCGGAAGAACGCAGGATCGGCCCGGGTCGAGTCGACGCCGAAAAACGCGGCGTGGATGTCGTGCGCGGCGGCGAAGCGCATCGCGGCGGCGATCCGGTCGAGCATCTTCTCGCGCGAGACGCCGATCGCATCGAGCTTGAGATCCGAGATCGGCGACTCGATCACCGAGTACGACACGCCGAGTTCGACGAGCGCCTCGAGATCGGCCGGCACGGCGCGCGAGAACCCCCAGATCTCGGCCCGGAGGCCGGCGTCCGAGATGAGTTGCACCGCCTGCCAGTCGTCGTCGGACACCCGCGGGAAGCCGGCTTCGATCCGGTCGATGCCGAGCTCGTCGAGCAGGCGTGCGATCTCGAGCTTCTGCTGCGGGTCGAGCACGACGCCCACGGTCTGCTCGCCGTCGCGCAGGGTCGTGTCGTAGAGGCCGACCCGTCCCCGGATCGCGAACGGATCGTTCAGCGCACCGGTCCAGATCAGCTCCTGCATCGCACCACCCCGTCCGGGAACGGCGAGAGCTTCTCCTGCCCTCGCTCGGTGATCAGGAAGTTGTCCTCGACACGCAGGCCGCCGCCGCCCTCCCAGTAGCAGCCGGGCTCGATCGCCAGCACCATGCCGTCCGAGAACGTACCGCCCCCGGCCTGGTGCGGATAGGGCGGCTCGTGCGCCCGGGCGCCGATGCCGTGGCAGATCGGGTGCGACGGCTGGCCCGGGTAGCCGAGCGCTGCGATCCCCTCGCGCACGAGCGTGTCGAGCTCCGCCATCGAGGCGCCGGGCCGGCAGTGGGCCACCGCACGGTCGTACACCTCCACGAGGCCCTGCTCGAGCTCCCGGTAGTCGTCGCGCAGGTCGCCGACGACGAGGTTCTTCGTGTGGTCCGCCCAGTAGCCGTCCGCGCAGACCCAGATCTCGAACAGCACGGGCTCGTCCTCGGTCACCGGGAGGTCGCCGGTCGCGGTGAACGTCTTGATCCCGCGCCCCGCCCAGATGAGCGAGAACGGAAGGGCGAGATCGACGTCGTCGCGTGCCGTGCCCTGCCCGTGGACGAATCCCTGCCAGAGCGCCGCGACCTCCGATTCGCGCATGCCGACGTCGAGCAGGCCGCGGACGTGCTCCGTCGCGTCGGCGGCGATCGCGTTCGCGATCCGCATCCGCTCGACCTCCTGCGCGGTTTTCACCCCACGCGCCTGTGCGAGCACCGGCGTCGCATCGGCGGCGTCGGGGAACGCGTCGAACCACGCCCGCGTGAACGTCGTCGGCTCACCGACCATGCGGTCCGAGGCCTGGGTGCCGAGCGAGAGCTCGAGCCCGACCCTGCCGAACGGCTTTGCCGCCTCGACGGCCAGCTCGAGCGTGCGCGCGGTCGGCGGCCGCGGGTCGTGCTCGTCGTAGCCTCGGACGTAGCGCACGTCGCCCGTCCACGCGGCCCCCGCGGCGTCCTCGGCGGACGCTTCGAGGCAGATCAGCACCGGCTCGCCCTCCCGTGGGAAGACGCAGGCGTCAAAGCCCTTCATGCCCCAGAAGTTGGTCAGGTAGAGGACGTTGTCGGGCGCGCGCACGACGATCGCATCGAGCCCGTGCTCGTCGAGCAGCGTACGGACACGGTCGAGCTTCGACTGGTCGAGCGGCCAGCTCACCACCGGACGCGCGGCGGCGGCGGCGTCCCGTGCGCCTCCTGCCACGATACGACCGGGTTGCGCAGCACGCCGATCCGCTCGATCTCGGCCTCGATCACGTCGCCCGGCCGGAGGTACAGCGACGCCGCGTCCGGGCTGAAGCCGGCGACGCCGGAGACGGTGCCGGTCGAGAGCACGTCGCCCGCGCTGAAGCCGAGCGGCGAGTAGTGGCTGACGATCTCTGCGATCGTGGTCGACATGTTCCCGGAGTGGGACTTCTGCCGCGTCTCGCCGTTCACGCGCAGCAGCATCGTCAGGTCGGCGGGGTCGGGGATCTCGTCGGGGGTGACGATCCACGGTCCAAGCGGGCAGAACGTGTCGATCGCCTTGCAGAAGCTGAAGACGCCGGAGACCATTTCGCGCCGCTGGATGTCGCGGGCCGTGATGTCGTTGAAGATGACGTATCCCGCGACGTAGTCCATCGCCTCGTCCGGGCCGAACCACTTCCCGTCCTTGCCGATAACGACGGCGAGCTCGAGCTCGTAGTCGAGCTCCTCGGTCAGGTGCTCCGGGTAGACGATCGGGTCGTCGGGGCCGATGATCGCGTCGACGTTCTGGAAGAAGACGATCCACGGCGCGACCTCGTGCGACCAGTTGACGTTCTTGGACTCCTCGTCGTGCTCGCGGAAGTTGCCGGCGGTGTGGAAGAACTTCTTCGGGACGATCGGAGCCCGCAGGCGGACATCGGCCAGCGGTGTGCGCTCGCCGGTGTCCTCGGCGCCGCCACGCTCGAAGTACGCGCGCATCGTCGGGACTTCGAGCCGGACGACCTGGTCGCCGTCGATGCGGCCTACCTTCCCGTCGTCGTACGTGGTCAGCCTCATCCGCAGATCCTCTGCGCAACGCGCGCGTAGGTCTGGGCTGTCTTCACGAGGCCGTCGATGTCGAGGTTCTCGCCGAGCTCGACATCCATCAGACCGGTCGAGGTCCCGTAGTTCACGGTCGGGACGCCGTAGCGGGTGAGCGCCGAGGCGTCGCTGAACCAGCGGGTGACGTCGCGGCCCGGAGGCTCGCCGTGCACCTCCGCGTGAGCTTCGTCGATCGCCTGCACGAGCTCGTGATTCTCCTCGATCTCGGCGCCCGGCGCCGTGACGTACACCTCGCCCTCGACGCCGTACTCGGGGAAGTGGTCGGCCAGCGAGCGGACGAGCTCGAGCACCTCGCGCCGTGCGACGCTCATCGGCTTCGTCGGCGGCACCCGCACGTCGAGGAAGAGGTCCGTGTGATGCGGTGTTCGCGACACGCGCCACCCGAACCCGCCCTCGATCGCGCCGACGTTGACGATCGCCTTCGCGCCGCGATAGGAGTTGGACGGATCCTCCTCCCACGTCGGAATCCACTCGAGCACCGCGGCGGTCAGCTCGTGCATGCGCAGGATCGAGTTGCGGTCGCGGCGCCCCTCGCTGAAGGCGGTGTGGATGAAGTCGCCGTGCGCCCGGATGCGAAGCCAGAGCGCGCCGAAGTGGCCCAGCACGACCTTGCCTTCGGTCGGCTCGCCGAGCAGGCACATGTCGGCGACGCCGCCGTGGGAGACGAGATATCGCGTCCCCGCGGCATAGCCGCGGTACTGCGCACCGGATGCCTCGCCGTACTGCGTCTTCTCGATCTCGCCGCAGACGGCCGCGATGAGGACGTCGCCGCGCAGCCGTACGCCCGCGTCGCGGAGCGCGTGCACCGCCTCCAGGTAGCACGCGAGGGCGCCCTTCATGTTCGAGATCCCGAGGCCGTAGATGCGTCCGTCGCTCACGAACGCGCGCGGCTGGAAGCCGGGCACGCCGCGGAGCCACGGCTCGTCGCCGGAGTACGACGTGTCCATGTGCCCGTTGAACATCAGGCTCTTGCCGCCGCCCGTGCCGGTCCACGTGCCGAGCACGTTCGCCCGGCCGTCCTCGACCTGCTGCCACTGCACGTGCAGCCCCAGCTCCTCGTAGATCGCCGCGATCAGCTCGGCGAGCGGCTGCTCGTTGCCGGTGAAGCTGTGGACGTCGACGAGGGCGCTCGCCGTCGCGACGAGGCGGTCGCGGTCGACGTTCACTGCGGCCCGCCCATGCCCGGCGTGCCCGCCGGCGCGGGCGCCCGCACCACCGGCAGGCCCGCGTCGCGCCACGCCTCGAAGCCGCCGTCGACGTCGCCGGCGTCGACGCCGAGGTCGACGAGCCGCGCGGCGGCGAGGCTCGACGAGTAGCCGTGCGCGCACAGCAGGATCAGCGTCCGGCCCGCGAGCACCGGATTGGCGTTGCCCGACGCCTGGTCGGCGCGCCACTCGAGCACGGACAGCGGAACGTGCACCGAGCCCGGCACGATCCCGTCGCGCACGCGCTCGTCGTCCGAGCGGGTGTCGACGATGAGCCCGTCCGACGCCTGCGCCTCGGACGGCGAGAGCCGCACGATGCGGTCGCGAGCCTCGGCCAGCATCTTCTCGATCACCGCACGTGCGGGAGCACCTGCTCGCCGAACAGGCGGATCTGCTCGTGGCGGTTCTCGCCCCACAGCTCGAGCATCACGTGCGTGCAGCCGGCTTCCTTGTACTCCTCGATCGCCGCGATGCAGTCGGCGGGCGTCCCGGCGATCGGCTTGCACTTGTCGAGCAGCCCATCCGACACGTTCGCCTTCGCGGCCAGGCGGCCGCCCTGCTCCATCGCTTCCGCGACGGGGCGAATCTCGTCCTGCTCGATGCCCGCAAGGTCGAGCAGCGTGTCGGCCGAGCCCTGGATGTTCTGCACCTTGTTGGCGAGGTACATGCCGGCGATCTCGCGGGCGCCGTCCCGGCCGGCGGCCCGGTCGGTGGCGTGGATCGAGGCTACGATCGTGCAGCCGATGTCGATGTCGGCATCGACGTTGCCGCGCGTGTACCGGACGAACGCCGGGGTCGTGATCGAGGGCGTCAGGCAACCGTCGCCGATCTCGCCGGCGAGCGCCTGCATCTTCGGCGCCGTTGCGGCGACGTAGACGGGCGGGACGTCGCGGGGCGTGTGGGCCTCGGCCTGGAGCGCGGGCACGTCGGCGCTCCACGTCGAGCCCTCGTAGCTGAAGGCGTCCCCGCCGAGCACTCCGCGCACGATCGAGACCGCGTCCCGCATCGGCCCGAGCGTCTTCGACGTCTGCATCCGGGCGTTGTTGAGGAAGATCTTCGACGTCCCGTAGCCGAGGATGAACCGGCCCGGGCCCGCCGCCTCCTGTACGACGCGCGCGTCCATGGCGACCTGTACCGGGTGCCGCGTGAACGGCGAGATGATCCCCCAGCCGATCGTCAGCCGCGACGTCTCGCGCGCCATGAGCGCCGAGACGACGGTGGACGAGCGCGCCTCCATGCCGTGCTTGCGCCACCACGGATATGCCTCGGCCAGCCAGATCGTGTCCATGCCCGCGGCGTCCATCGCCCGCGCCGACGCCAGCATCTCGTCGAGCGGCTCCATCGTGAGCTGCATGACGCCGACCCGGAAACCCGGCGACGTCATGCGGAGTCGCCCGCCGCTTCCTTCACCTCACGGTCGAGCGCGGTCAGCACCTGCTGCACCTGCTGGTTGACGATCGGCTGCAGTACACGCTGGCCCATCGATCCGACCGGGCCGGCGATGCGGACGTCGGCGGTCCAGTGCATCGCCGTTCCGCCGTCGGGAGCGTCCGACAGCTCGAACTGCGTCTCCATCCGCATCATCGCGCCGACGCCCTGACCCTTGATCGCGAGCTTCGCGAAGTCGGGCTCGCGCTCCTCGACCTTCTCCATGTCGACCTTCATGCGCAGCCCGCCGAGCCCGAGCGGGATCTTGACGTTGGCCGTCCAGTGCGCCGGGTCGTGCACGTCGAAGCTCTGGACGCCCGGCATCGTCTTCGCCATCGCGGCCGGGTCGTTCAGCACGCCCCACACGGCAGCGCGCGGGGCGCTGAAGGTCCGGTCACCCGAGACGATCACGTCGTTGTCACCGAGACCGTCCCGCCGGCTCCCTTCGGGTCGTTGAGCATCTCCCACACGCGGTGGTACGGGTTGCAGCTGTCCCACACGATCGCGTCGCCGTGCCCGCGCAGCGCGTCCTGCACCGCCGCGCAGACGGCGTGGATGCCTGCGCCGCCGCCCTCGCCCATGCCCTTGGTGCCGAGTGGCGTGAACGGCGAAGGGCTCTCGAGGCTGCCGGTCGCGAGCGGCGGCATGTCGAGCGCGTGGGGGACGTGGTAGTCGTAGAAGTTGGGCGTCAGCAGGTTGCCGTCCTCGTCGTAGACGAAGTTCTCGTGGACGGCGGCGCCGAGCGCCTGCGCGGTCGCGCCCATCACCTGCCCCTCGACGATCTGCGGGTTGATGCGCCTGCCGCAGTCGTCGACGGCCGCGTAGTCGACGATGTCGTAGTAGCCGGTCTCGGGGTCGACCTCGATCACCGCGACATGGATCTGCGTCGCGTAGGTGAGCGTGAGGTTGCCGAACTTGCGCTCGACGTCCGGCACCTGGAACGGCGGCCGGTACACGTAGCGGCAGTTGAGCGTGACGCCCAGGTCCTCCGGCAGGCCGGCGTTGTTGGCGTTGATGATCGCGCCGCAAGCCATGAACGGCAGGAACGCGTCGGGGCTCTCCTTGATCCGAACGCCGCCGTCGGCAAGCTCCAGCGCCTCCTCCGGCACGCCGCCGAACACGGCGCCGGCGAGCTTCTTGATCTCGACCGCCAGCATCTCGGTTGCGCCCTTCACCGCCGACAGGCCGGTCACCGCGAACTGCGACGCGTAGGTGCCGGAGAACCCTGCGTGCGAGTTCCAGTAGGAATCGTGGCCGGCCCGCACGTTCACGTCGTCGACGGAGCACTTCAGGATGTCGGCGACGACCTGGGCCGCCGTCGTCTCGTGCCCCTGGCCCTGCGGAGTCGTGCCGAGCGTGACGACGATCTCGCCGAAGATGTCGAGCTTGACGGTGGCGACCTCGTTGTTGCCCGAGAACTGGAGCTCCGGGTTGATCATGCGCGACTGGCCGAAGTTGTTCGTGCCGGAGTCGAGCGTCGAGCCGATGCCGACGCCGAGCAGCCTGCCGCGCGCCTTCGCATCGGCGCGGCGCTCCTCGATGCCCGCGTAGTCGATCAGCTCGAGGCCGATGTCGAGCATCTGCGCGTAGTCGCCCGAGTCGTAGACGCAGCCGTTCGGCGTCTCGTAGGGCATGTCGTCGACCGTGACGTAGTTGCGCTTGCGCACCTCGACCGGATCGAGGTCGAGCTCGTGGGCGACGATGTCGATCACGCGCTCGGTGAACCAGAGGTGCTGCATGCGCGAATAGCCGCGGTTCGGCGAGACGGGCGCCTTGTTGGTGGCGACCTGTGTGAAGTCGACCCGGATGTTGCGCCACTTGTACATCCCGGGCGTGACCTGCGCCCAGATCACGCCGCCGAGCGGCTCGTATCGCAGCCAGGCACCCGCATCGTCGAGCGCCTTCGTCCGGAACCCGAGGAGCGTGCCGTCGTTCTTGACCGCGACCTCGGTCTCGAGGAACCAGCGCTCGTTGCCGTGCGACATCGAGAGGTGGAAGTCGGTGCGCCACTCCGTCCACTGGATCGGGCGGCCGAGCTTGCGCGCCAGCAGGCAGCAGACGACGAGCTGCGGGTGCGAGGTGATCTTGTTGCCGAAACCGCCGCCGATGTCCTGCGTGACGAAGCGGAGCCGGTCGAGCCCGGTGCGCATCGCCGGGCCCATCATGATCGCTGCGAATCCCGGGAACTGGTTGTTGGTGTGGATCGTCCACTGCCCGGTGCCCTTGTTGAACTCGACGAGCGCCCCGTCGCACTCGAGCGGGGTCGAGTTGAAGCGGTGGAAGTGGAGCTGGTCGATCTTCACGACGCGATCTGCTTCCGCAAAGGCGCTGTCGAGGTCGCCCCACTCGTAGACGCCGTGCCACATCAGGTTGCCGCCCGCGTCCTCGTGGATCGTCGGCACGTTCGCGTCCTGGGCGTAGCGGGCATCGACGACGGCGTCGATCGGCTCGTACTCGATCTCGACGAGCTCCGACGCGTCGCGGGCGAGCTCGCGCGTCTCGGCCACGACCGCGACGATCGCCTCGCCGACGTAGCGCACCTTGCCCAGCGCGAGCGAGAAGTCCTTGACGTTCGCGCCGGGCGGGCTCGAGATCTGGAAGAACGGGTCGGTGAGCGCCGCGACCTCCTCGCCGGTCAGCGTCCCGTAGACCCCGGGGAGCTCCTCGGCCTGCGAGACGTCGATCGACGTGATGTGCGCGTGCGCGTACGGCGAGCGGACGAAGTGGAGGTAGCCCATGCCGTGGCGCTTGATGTCGTCGACGAACACGCCCTGGCCCTGGAGGAGCCGCCTGTCCTCCTTGCGCGGGACGCTCTGCCCCGACCAGGTCTTGCCGACCTCGACCTGCTCGGGGGCGATCGTCGTGCTCGTCACCGTGCCACCGCCTTCACGGCCTCGAAGATGTTCCAGTAGCCGGTGCAGCGGCAGATGTTCCCCTGGAGCGCCTTCTTGATCTCGTCGTCCGACGGGCTCGGGTTCTCGCGCAAGAGGGCCGTGGCGCTCATCAGCATCCCCGGCGTGCAGTAGCCGCACTGCAGCGCGTGGTGCTCTCGGAACGCCGCCTGCAGGGTGTTGAGCTCTTCGCCGTCCGAGAGCCCTTCGACCGTCTCGATGGTCGTGCCGTCGGCCTGGACGGCGAGCATCATGCAGCTCTTCACGAGCATGCCGTCGACGAGCATCGAGCAGGCGCCGCAGTTGCCCGTGTCGCAGCCGATGTGGCTGCCGGTGAGGTCGAGGTCGTCGCGGACGAAGTGGATCAGCAGCTTCCGCGCCGCGACCTCGCGCTCGTAGGTCGTGCCGTTGATCGTGACGGTGATCGTCTGCTCGGTCGTGATCATGCGGCTCCCTGGGCTTGGTTGACGGCGCGCACCGCGAGCACCTGCGAGAGGTGCGCCCGGTAGGCGCTCGAGGCATGGACGTCCGACGGAGGATCGATGTCCGCCGCCTCGACCGCCGCGCGCACGTCGTCGGGGCTCGCGGTTGCGGGCTCGACGACCACGGGGACGGCGTCGACGCAGCCGAGCGCGACGGTGATGCGCCCGTTCAGAGAGGCTGCGGCGCTCGCGATGCAGGTGCCGTCGACGCCGAGCGTCACCGCTGCGAAGCCGTCGCTGCGGCCGGCGGGAACGGTGATCTTCGTCAGCACTTCACCCTGGACGACGGCGGTCAGGTAGACGCCGAGGAAGAACTCGGCCGAGGTGACCGTCCGCTCACCGTCGGCGCCGGCGATCGTCATCGTGGCTCCGAGTGCCGCCATCAGCGGCGGCAGGTGGTTCGTGGGGTCGTTCGTGCAGAGGTTGCCGCCGATCGTGCCGCGGTTGCGCACCTGGACGTCGGCGATCTGGGCGCAGACCTCGCCGATGATCGGCCGGGCCCGCGCTTCGGCGCTGCCGACGATCTCGGAGTAGGTCGTCATGGCACCGATCGACAGCGTCCCGTCCGCCGCCAGGTCGATCCCGCGGAGCTCCTCGAGCCCGTTCAGGTCGATCAGCGCGTCCGGGGAGCCGGCCCGCGCCTTCATCACGTTGATCAGGGTCTGGCCGCCCGCCAGGGCCCTCGCGCCGTCGTTGGCCGCGAGCAGTTCGATCGCTTCTCCGAGCGATGCGGGGCGCGCATATCCGACCTCGCGGAGAAGCATGTCCACGTTTTATAAGATCTCGGTTGCGACTCGCGCAAGTTCGTACGTGTTGGTTCGAGGCCCCGCCCACCCGTGAGCCTGCTCCGCCGCCTGAAGGAATGGCGTGCGGCGAGGCGAGCCGACCGCGAGGCGGTGGCGCGTGCGCGTGAGGAGTCGCGTCGCGCGGGAGAGCGCCCGCCGAGGTCGCTCGCCGACACCGTCGAGGACGCCGCCGGCCGGTTCCCGGGCCCGAATTAGCCGCGTAACCGCCCTCGCTACGGAGTCCGGAGCAGGTGCCGATGCCGCGCCAGGGCGGCGAGCACCGCGTCGATGTCCTCCTCGGTGTTGTAAGCGTGTGGCGAGACCCGAAGGTTGCCGTCGCGCTCCGAGGTGACGATCCCCTCCGTCTCGAGGGTCGCGACGAGCGCCGGGGCGTCGGTCGACGCGATGCAGACGAGCGCACCCCGGTGCTCGTGCACCCGCGGGGTCGGGACGATCCCGCCCAGCGCATCGACGCCTTCGATCAGGCGGTCGGTCAGCGCGAGGACGTGGTCCCGCGTGTCCGCGATCCCGATCTCCTGCATCAGCTCCATGCCTGCGATGCCGCCGTAGATCGCCGGG
>DATIXY010000072.1:0-8973 GCA_035518115.1 Gaiellaceae bacterium
GCAAGGACGTCGCTGGGCCAGGTCGTCGCCGCCGGCAACGGCCGCACCCTGTATTTGTTCGAGAAGGACAGAACGGGCCGCAGCGCATGCTCCGGCATCTGCGCGACCTACTGGCCACCGTTGGTCACGACGGGTGGCGCAGTGGCCGTGAAGGGAGCTCGGCGTTCGCTGATCGGCACGATTCGGAGGGCCGACGGGACCCGCCAGGTGACGTACGCCGGACACCCGCTGTACTTCTTCTCCGGAGACGCGGGGCGGGGTCAGACGAACGGTGAAGGGCTGCGCGACTTCGGTGCCGGCTGGTACGCGCTCGCGCCCACGGGCAAGAAGATCGACCGCGACTGAAAGCGGGTCGCCGAGCGGGCCGGACCGCCGGACGAACACGCGGTCCGGCCCGCTCGCTGCCACGGCACTGAAGGCGCCTAGCGGATTCGAACCGCTGTAAACGGCTTTGCAGGCCGCTGCCTAACCACTCGGCCAAGGCGCCCGGAGTCGGCCATCGTATCGGGGCGCCGCCGGGCCCACCCTGGCCCCTGCGGGAACCGGCGTATACAGTCGGCCCTGCCGTGTCGCTGCAGGAGCGGACAGCCACCGAGCGCCTCCAGGAGGCGAGGGAGCGCCACGTCGCGCGCGGGATCTCGACGCAGCCGATCTTCGTCGAGCGCGCGGAAGGGGCGCGGGTCTGGGACGTCGAGGGCCGCGAGTACATCGATTTCGCGGGCGGCATCGGCTGCGCCAACGTCGGGCATTCGCTGCCGGCGGTCGTCAAGGCGATCCACGAACAGGTCGACCGCTACCTGCACCAGTGCGCGATGGTCGGCATGTACGAGCCGTACATCGAGGTGTGCCGCAAGCTCGGCGAGCTGTCGCCGTGTCGTGGCGCCGACCAGAAGTCCCTGCTTCTGAACTCGGGCGCCGAGGCGATCGAGAACGCGGTCAAGATCGCGCGCGTCGCGACCGGCCGCCCGGCCGTCGTCGTCTTCGACAACGCGTTCCACGGGCGGACGCTGCTCGCGATGACGATGACCGCGAAGGTCGTCCCGTACAAGAAGGGCTTCGGGCCGTTCGCGCCGGAGGTCTACCGTACGCCCGCGCCGTACCCGTATCGCGGCGTCACCTCCGACGACGCGATCGCCGCGCTGAAGGAGCTGTTCAAAGGCGACGTCGACCCCGAGTCGGTCGCCTGCGCCGTCCTCGAGCCGGTACAGGGGGAGGGCGGCTTCATCCCGATGCCGTCCGACTTCCCGAAGCGGCTGCAGGAGCTGCTCGACTCCTACGGGATCCTGTATGTGAACGACGAGGTGCAGTCGGGCTGCGGCCGCACCGGCCCCGTCTGGGCGATCGAGCACTACGACACGGAGCCCGACCTGCTCGTCAGCGGGAAGACCCTCGGCGGCGGCATGCCGCTCGCGGCGGTCACCGGCCGCGCCGAGGTGATGGATGCCGTCCCGCCCGGCGGGCTCGGCGGCACCTTCACGGGCAATCCTGTCTCGTGCGCGGCTGCGACGGCGGTGCTCGACGTGCTGCCCGGCCTGCGGCCCCGCGCCGAGGAGGTGGGCCGTCATGTTCGCGAGCGGCTCACCGTGATGGCGCCGGAAGGCGCCGACGTGCGCGGCCTCGGCCCGATGCTCGCGCTCGAGTTCCCCGAGCGGTCGAGCGACGAGACGGCTCGCATCACTGCGGCGGCGCGTGAGCGCGGTCTGATCCTCCTCGCCTGCGGCATCTACGGAAACGTGATCCGGATCCTGGTTCCGTTCACGGTCTCCGACGAGGAGCTCGACCGCGGACTCGACATCCTCCAGGAGTGCCTTGGCGGCTGACGTCCGCGTCGACCGGGCGCGCAAGACGTACGGCGACGTGGTGGCAGTCGACAATGTCGACCTCGAGGTCGCCGACGGAGAGTTCTTCACCTTGCTCGGGCCGTCCGGCTCGGGCAAGACCACGACGCTGCGGATGATCGCCGGTTTCGAGCAGCCGGACACCGGAACGATCACGCTCGGCGGCGAGGACATCACCCACCGTCCGCCGTACGCGCGGGACGTGAACACCGTGTTCCAGGACTACGCACTGTTCCCGCACATGACGGTCGCGGAGAACGTCGGCTACGGGCTGAAGGTGAAGGGCGTCGGCCGCCGCGAACGCAACTCGAGGGTCGCCGAGGTGCTGCGGATGGTCCGCCTCGACCAATTCGGGCCGCGCAAGCCGATCCAGCTCTCCGGCGGCCAGCGGCAGCGCGTCGCGCTGGCGCGGTCGATCGTCAACCAGCCCAAGGTGCTGCTGCTCGACGAGCCGCTCGGCGCGCTCGACCTGAAGCTCCGCCAGGAGATGCAGGTGTTCTTGAAGAGCCTGCAGCAGGAGCTCGGGATGACGTTCCTCTACGTCACGCACGACCAGGAGGAGGCGCTGACGATGAGCGACCACCTGGCCGTGTTCAGCCACGGCCAGATCGAACAGGTCGGGACGCCGGCCGAGGTGTACGAGCGGCCGGCGACCGAGTTCGTCGCCGGCTTCGTCGGGACCTCGAACATCCTCGAGCGGGACGGCCGGCGGTTCACGGTGCGACCCGAGAAGGTCGTGATGCTCGAGGGCGACCAGGGCGAGGGCGAGCCCGGCCGCATCCGGGACGTCGTCTACCTCGGAGCCGTCACCCGCTACGTGGTCGCGCTCGACGGCGGAGGCGACCTGGTCGCGCTGCGCCAGAACCTCGAGACCTCGTCGGCCGACGCGCTCGAGCAGCGCGGCAAGCGCGTGCGCCTCACCTGGCGCCCCGAGCACACCTTCGAGATCTCGCCTACAGAGACGACCCCCCTGCAAGGAGGAGGACCAACGTGAAACGGATCCGCAAGATCCACGTGCTCGTTCTCGCCCTCGTCGCGGCGCTGCTCGTGCCCGCCGCCGGGGTGTCGCGCGGCAACGGCACGAGCCTGCCCACGAAGATCGGGAAGGGCGAAGGCTCGCTCAACCTGATCGAGTGGTCTGCGTACAGTGACCCGAGCTTCGCGAACAAGTTCGAGAAGCAGACCGGCTGCACCATCCACCGTAAGGACGCCGGAAGCTCGAACGAGATGGTCGCGCTGATGCGCGCCGGCGGCGGTGGCGGCGGCGGCCAGTACGACCTCGTCTCCGCCTCGGGCGACGCGAGCCTGCGGCTCATCTACGGCGGCGACGTGCAGCCCGTGAACGTGAACCTGATCCCGTCGTGGAAGGACTTCCTGCCGGCCTTCAAGTCCCCGGCGCACAACACGGTGAAGGGCGTTCACTACGGCGTCTCCGTGCAGTGGGGGCCGAACACGCTCATCTACAACACGCAGAAGGTGAAGCCGGCGCCGACCGGCTGGGGCGACATCTACAGCGGCAAGTACAAGGGCAAGCTGACCGTCCCGAACAACCCGATCCAGATCGCGGATGCGGCTCTCTATCTGGAGCAGACGAAGCCGAGCCTCGGCATCAAGGACCCGTACGAGCTGACGAAGAGCCAGCTCGACGCGACGGTCTCGCTGCTCAAGCAGCAGAAGCCGCTCCTCAAGCGGTACTGGAACTACGCCACCGACGAGATCACGTCGTTCAAGAACGGCGACGTGTGGATGGGCGCCGGCTGGCCGTACCAGACGCTTCAGCTGCAGGGAGCGAAGGCGCCGATCAAGGAGATCGTGCCGCTGCCGACGACCGGCTGGGCCGACACCTGGATGCTCGCCAAGAAGGCTCCGCATCCGAACTGCGCCTACATGTGGATGAAGTACGTCACCACGCCACAGGTCGAGGCGAAGCAGGCGCTCGTGTTCGGCGAAACGCCGGTCAACCCGAAGGCCTGCCCGTACATGAACAAGATCGAAGCAGGCTCGTGCGCCAAGTACCACCTGAACGAGCCGGCGTCCTACTACAGCAAGATCAAGTTCTGGAAGACGCCGGTCGCGCAGTGCGGCTGGCAGCCCGGAAACGACTGCATGGATTACAGCGCCTGGCAGCGCGCCTGGACGGAGATCACCGGCTAGCCGGTGACCGTCGACGTTCAGGCACCTCCCGGAGCGGGCCCGCCGATACGGCGGGCCCGCCTCCGCTTCGGTGCGGCGGTGTGGCGGCGGCCGTGGCTCAAGGCCATCGGCCTCCTCGGGCCGCCGACCGTCGCGTTCTGCGTCGTCTACCTCGGCGCGCTCGCCGCGCTGCTCGTCTCCTCGTTCTGGACGGTCAACTCGTTCACCGGCGAGCTCGTCCATCAATGGACGCTCGACAACTACCGGATCATCTTCTCGCTCAGCGATCCGACGTACCTGCGGATCGCCGGGCGGACGATCGGCATCGCCGCGGCCGTGACGATCACCGATGCGCTGCTCGCCTTCCCGCTCGCGTACTTCATGGCCCGGGTCGCGACACCCCGCCTCCGCGGTCTGCTCTTCATCATGGTGGTGCTCCCGCTCTGGTCGAGCTACCTCGTCCGGATCTACGCCTGGCAGACGATCCTCTCGGGCGGCGGGGCGCTCGACTGGTCGCTCGGAAAGATCGGGCTCCCGGCGGCCAACATCGCGTACTCGAACTGGGCGATGTGGCTCGTGTTCAGCTACGTCTGGCTGCCGTTCATGGTGCTGCCCGTCTACGGCGCGCTCGAGCGCATCCCCCACTCCTACATCGAGGCGTCGCGTGACCTCGGCGCCCGCGGATCGCGGACGCTCCGCTCCGTGATCCTCCCGCTCGCGCTGCCCGGCATCGTCGCCGGCTCGATCTTCACGTTCTCGCTGACGCTCGGCGATTTCATCACGCCGCTCCTGATCGGCGGCACCAACTCGACGTTCATCGGCAACGTCGTCTACGAGAACATCGGCATCAACGCGAACGTCCCGTTCGCGGCCGCCCTCGCGACGATCCCGGTCGCCGTGATGGGCGTGTACCTCGTGATCGCACGCCGCCTCGGAGCGTTCGACGCGCTGTGATGGAGGCTCGCGCCACCCGGGTCGGGCTGTGGATCTGGACAGCGTTCGTGATCGCCTTCCTGTGGGTGCCGCTCGTCCTGATCGGCGTCTACGCGTTCAACAAGTCGAACGTCCAGAGCTGGCCGATCCCCGGCTGGACGACGCACTGGTTCAGCGTCGCCTGGCACGACCCAGACGTGCGCGACTCGCTCTGGCTCTCGGTCAAGGTGGGGCTGATCGCGACGACAATCGCGCTCACCCTCGGATCGATGGCGGCCTTCGCGATCCACCGCTTCAGGTTCTTCGGGCGGGAGTCGGTGTCGTTCCTGCTCGTTCTCCCGATCGCGCTCCCCGGCATCATCACGGGGATGGCGCTGAACTCGTTCTACGTGTTCGCGGGCATCAGCTTCTCGATCTGGACGATCGTCATCGGCCATGCGACGTTCTGCGTCGTGGTCGTCTACAACAACGTGCTCGCACGGCTGCGGCGCACGGCCCCTTCGCTCTACGAGGCGTCGATGGACCTCGGCGCCGACGGCTGGCAGACGTTCCGCTACGTGACGTGGCCCGTCATCTCGACGGCCCTGATCTCGGGGGCGCTGCTGGCGTTCGCGCTCTCGTTCGACGAGGTGATCGTGACGACCTTCACCGCCGGCGCGCAGACGACGCTCCCGATCTTCATCCTCGACAATCTGCGCCAGGGGCAGCAGCTGCCGGTCATCAACGTGGTCGCGCTCGTGGTGATCGTCCTCACCACGATCCCCGTTGCGATCGCCCAGCGGCTCACGCGCGAGACCGGGATCCTTCGCACCGAATAGGAGGTGCCGGGCACCGTCCCTTCGCTCAGAGGGCGAGCAGCTCGGCCAGCTCGGCCGGGCTCGGCTCCCACGCCCCGGCTGCGGCGTTCGCGCGCACCTGCTCCGGCCGGGTCGCGCCCGCGATCACCGACGAGACCGGCGAGACCGCGGCGAGCCCACCGATCGCCACGTCGAGCAGCGAGACGCCGTGGGCTTCGGCCCACGCCTCGAGCCGCTCGACCTTGTCGAGCCGGTCGGCGTCGATGTCGCGGCCATGGAGCCTCGTTCCCGGCTCCGCCGGCCGGTCGCGCGTCACCTTGCCGGTCAGCAGGCCGCTCGCGAGCGGGAAGTACGGGATGAAGCCGAGGCCGAGGCGGTCGCACGCCGGCAGCAGCTCGCGCTCGGCGCCGCGCTCGAGCCAGGAGTACTGGCTTTGCTCGGAGACGTACGGCAGACGGAGCTTCGCGGCGATCGCCGCGGCGCGCTCCATCGTCTCCGGCTCGTAGTTCGAGGTGCCGAACGCGCGCACCTTCCCCTCGGCGACGAGCTCGGCGACCACGCCGAGCGTCTCCTCGAGAGGCGTTTCGCGGTCCTCCTCGTGGTGCTGGTAGAGATCGACGTGGTCCGTGCGCAGCCGGCGGAGCGACGCATCGATCGCCGCACGCACGTACGGCGCCGAGCCGCGGTGGGAGGCGCCGTCCCCCATCGGCTTCCCGAACTTGGTCGCGAGGACGAACTCGTCGCGGCGGCCCTCGAGGATCTTCCCCATCAGGGTCTCGCTGCCGCCCGCGTTGCCGTAGATGTCGGCCGTATCGAAGAACGTGACTCCGGCTTCGAGCGCTGCGTCGATGACGGCACGCGTCCCGGCCTCGTCGACGCGCCCGCCGAAGTTGTTGCAGCCGAGTCCGACGACCGTGACCTCGAGCGGCCCGAGCCTCCGCATCCTCATCGCCACGTCTCCCCCAGCACCCGCAGCCAGTTGCCGTGGGCGATCTTGGCGATCGCCTCGTCGTCGTAGCCGGCCGCGGCGAGCGCATCGATGATCACCGGGAACCCGGCGACACCGCCGATCTCGTCGGAGACGACGGCACCGTCGAAGTCGGAGCCGAACGCGACGTGGTCGATGCCCATGCGATCCGCAAGGTAGTCGACGTGGCGCACGATCTCGCCGACCGGCGTGTCGTGCAGCTGGTCGCCGTCCCGGCGCAGGAAGTTGACGGCGAAGTTGACGCCGACGAGGCCGCCCGAGTCCCGGATCGCGTCGAGCTGCCCGTCGGTCAGGTTCCGCGAGGACGGGCAGAGAGCGTGCGCGTTCGAATGCGTGGCGACGAGCGGCGCCTCGGAGATCCGCGCGACGTCCCAGAAGCCGGCCTCGTTCAAGTGCGAGAGGTCGACCAGGATGCCGAGTCGGTTGCAGGCCGCGACGAGCTCGCGACCGGCATCGGTGAGGCCGGGCCCGGTATCCGGTGTCCCCGGGAAGACGAACGGCACACCCTCGGCGAACGCGTTCGGACGCGACCACACGATCCCGACCGAGCGCAGGCCGCGCTCGTACCAGGACTCGAGATCCGAGAGGCCGGGATCGAGCGGATCCGCGCCCTCCAGGTGCACGATCGCGGTGATCTCGCCCTCGCAGAAGTCGTCGACCGACTCGGCGCGGGCGACGGGCAGGCCGCAGAGGGTCGCAAAGAGCTCGCCCGCGATCCGAGCCGCCTCCTCGCGCGGGATCGGGTCGGCGAGCGGCATCGCGTACGGGATCGACGGGACCTCCGGTGGATGAGGCGACGGGACGAACATCGCGAAGAACCCGCCCGCATAGCCGGCCGCCCGGCCCGCCTCGAGATCCATGTGCAGCGTCGGCTCGCCGCGCCACCGGCGGAGCACCAGGTCGTTGTGTCCGTCGATGACCACGCGCGCGGTCATCCTACGGACCGTCCGCTACGCGACAGGCAGGGGAACCGGCGGACGGACGTGCCCGAGCAGGTCGACCAGCGCCTCGACGCAGTCGGGATCGAACTGCCCGCCGGCGTGCTCGTGCAGCTCGGCCAGCGCCGCCTCCGTCGACAGCCGGCTCCGGTAGGGGCGGCCGCCGGTCATCGTCTCGAATGCGTCGGCGACGGCGAGGACGCGCGAGGCGAGCGGGATCTCCTCTCCCGCGAGCCCCGCCGGGTAGCCGGCGCCGTCGTAGCGCTCGTGGTGATGAAGCACCCATTCGGCCTCGGTGTCGAGGTCGGCTGCGAGGAGGATCGCGTGCCCGATCGTCACGTGCTGCTCGAGCTCGATCCGCTCTCCCGATTCCAGCAGCCCCGGCTTCTGCAGGATCACGTCGGGCAGCCCGATCTTGCCGACGTCGTGCACGAGCCCGGCGAGGCGGAGCCGCTCGAGCTGCCCGGCCGGGACGCCGACGCGCTGCCCGATGCCGACCGCCAGCTCCGCGACCGTCTCGCAGTGGTTGCGCTCGCCGCTGTCCTTGGCGTCGATCGCGTGGGCGAGCGCGGCGGCGAGCGTCCTCTGATTGGCGGTCGGCACGGAGGCATCGCTTCCGTCGCTGTTATCCGCCTCCAGCGCCGGGCGGTAGATCACGGCCAGGAGCTTGTTCCGCTTCGCCTCGTACAGAGCGACGTCCGCCTGGTTGATGAGAGCGCGTGAGCTCTCCGTGTTCGCCGACTCGGTCACGCCCACGCTCAGTGCGCGCTGGCCGGTCGCTTCCGTCGCCGCCCGCTGGATGTTGTGCGCGATCGCGAGCGCGCTCCATGCACGTCGGTTCGGCAGCAGCGCCATGAACTCGTCGCCCCCGGTCCGGTAGATCGAGCCGATGCGATCGACCTCCATGCGAATCGCGTGCGCGACCGTCTTGATGTACTCATCGCCGGCGAGGTGCCCTTGCTCGTCGTTGACGCGCTTCAACCCGTCGAGGTCGATGGCAAGCAGGCTGAACGTCGAGCCGGACTTCGCGCGCCGTTTGATCTCGCGCGCAAGGTGGTTGTAGAAGGTCCGATGGTTGCCGAGCCCGGTGAGGCTGTCGGTGTGGGCGGCGTCGTGCAGCCGTTCGATCTCGCGCGGATTCTCGATCGCGAGCCGCAGCCCGGCGAGCCGGCGTGCGATCTGGACGAAGCGCCAGATGCCCATCGCCGCAACGATCATCAGCGCAACCGCCTCCAGCCTCTCGATCGGCCCCGACGGCCAGGGCTCGGCCTCGACCGCGACGCTGCCCTCACGCAGCCGCGCATCGATCGACCGGAAGACGCTCCGTGCCTGCACGAGCTGCCTCG
>DATIXY010000073.1:0-40004 GCA_035518115.1 Gaiellaceae bacterium
GTGGCGGAACTTCCGCATCCAATCCGGCTCGTCCTTATGCGACGAAATCGCGTCGATCAACTCATGCGAAAGCCCACGACCCGACTTGAAAAAGTAATCCTCCGGAACATTGAACCCATACTTGACCTCGTAATCCGACCCAATCCCCTGGACGATCTCGGTCTCGGTCTGTGCCACTAGGCCACCGCCTTCTCTTCCCACTGCTCGTAGCCCGAAGCCTCGAGCTTCTCCGCGAGGTCGGGTCCGCCCTCCTCGACGATCCGGCCGTCCACGAACACATGCACGAAGTCCGGGTTGATGTAGTTGAGGATCCGCTGGTAGTGGGTGATCACGAGCGCACCCATGGTCGGTCCGACGAGGTCGGAGACACCGCTCGCGACGACCTTGAGGGCATCGATGTCGAGGCCGGAGTCGGTCTCGTCGAGCACCGCGATCGCCGGCTTCAGCATCGCCATCTGGAGGATCTCGACGCGCTTCTTCTCGCCGCCCGAGAAGCCGTCGTTCAGGTAGCGCGACGCGAGCTCGCGGCTCACCTTCAGGCGGTCCATCTGCGCGAGCAGCTCCTTGCGGAACTCGGGGACGGGGATCGGATCGTCGACGCCGCCCGCGCGCGCCTTGCGGGTCGCGTTGAGCGCCTGGCGGAGGAAGTTGGTCACGGTGACCCCCGGGATCGCCTGCGGGTACTGGAAGGCCAGGAAGAGCCCGGCCTGGGCGCGCTCGTCGGCGCCCGCCTCGGTGATGTCGGCCCCGTCGAGGAGGATCTGGCCGGAGGTGATCTCGTACGCGGGGTGGCCGGCAATCGCGTAGGCGAGCGTCGACTTTCCCGAGCCGTTCGGGCCCATCACCGCATGCACCTCACCCGAGGCAACGGTCAGGTCGACGCCCTTGACGATCTCGGTGCCGTCCTCGAGCGCGACGTGAAGATTCTTCAGCTCCAGCTTGGCCATTTCGTCCCGGAAGGCATCGTAGCCAGACGGGGGTGGTAGGCTGATTCCATGCCGAACATCGGTACCGGGGAGATCATTCTCCTGTTGCTCGTCGCGCTCCTGCTCTTCGGCGCGAAGCGCCTTCCGGAGATCGGTCGCTCGCTCGGCAGCGGTATGCGGGAGTTCAAGGATTCGGTGACGGGCGCAGGGAAGCCCGAGGCGACGCAGACCTCCGAGCTGCCGCCGGCCGCACCGGAGCAGCCCGCGACGACCGCGCCTCGCGAGAACGAAACCGTCCGCTAGAGGTGAACTAGATCGTGGCCGGGCTGCCGCGTCGCCTGGAGCACGGCGAGGAGGCGACGCTCGTCGAGCACCTGGAGGAGCTGCGCCAGCGGATCTTCATCTGCCTCGGGGCGCTGCTCGCCGGGTTCATCGTCGCCTACGTCTTCCACACGCACCTCATCCATCTGCTGACGCGGGCGCTGCCGCCCGGCGACCGCCGGCTCTCGACCTTCACGCTCGGCGAGCCCTTCATGACGTCGATGTGGATCAGCCTGTACGCGGGCTTCCTGGTCGCGATCCCTGTGATCCTGTGGCAGGGCTGGCTCTTCTTCAGCCCCGCGCTCGACCCCGCGCACGCGCGGATGGTCCGGCTCTTCACGCTCCTCGCGACGGTGCTCATGGTCGCGGGCGTGCTCTTCGGATACTTCCTCGCGCTGCCCGCCGCCGCGCACTTTCTCGCGCACTACGACAGCTCCGACTATCGCCAGTTCATCCGCGCGCGCGACTACATCTCGTTCTCCGCGAAGGTGCTGCTCGCGATGGCGATCGTGTTCGAGCTGCCGATCTTCGTGGTCGGGCTGACGCGGACCGGCATCCTGACGACGGAGAAGCTGCGCAAGAACCGCCGGATCGGGTACTTCGCAGTCGCCTGCGTCGCCGTCGCGCTGCCCGGTGTCGATCCGGTGACGACGACGATGGAGGCGATTCCGCTCCTGATCCTCTACGAAGCGTCGATCTGGCTCTCCGTCCTACTCGACCGGCGCTCGGCACGAGCGCGGGCCGCCGCAGCAGCCGGTACGTGAGCTCCGGAGAGCTGTCCGCCGACTGGGTGATCCCGGTCGACGGCCATCCGATCGCGGGCGGCCACGTGCGCTACGAGGACGGCGTGATCGTCGAGGTGGGCCCGGGCCGCACGGCGCGCCACTTCGACGACGCGGCGATCGTCCCCGGCTTCGTGAACACGCACTCGCACCTCGAGTACGCGGTCTACGCAGGGTTCGGCGACGGCGCCCCGTTCGCAGCGTGGCTCGCGACGCACATCGAGCGCAAGCGGCTGCTCGAGCCGGAGGAGATGTACGCGATCGCGCTCCGGGGCGCCGCGGACTCCTTGGCCGCGGGCATCACCACGACGGCCGACTACAGCTTCTGTGGAGCAGCGGCCGGCGCGGCGGGCGAGCTGGGGCTGCGGGCGATCGTGTACCTCGAGGTCTTCGCGGTCGATCCGGCCGAGGCCGAGCGCCAGTTCGCGCGCACCCGCGAGCGGGCCGACGAGTCACGCCTGGTGCGGATCGGGATCTCGCCGCACGCGCCCTACACCTGCTCGGTCGACGTCTACCGCTGGTGCCTCTCGCTCGGGATCCCCGTGGGCACGCACCTCGCCGAGAGCGCCAACGAGCACGAGTGGCTCGAGCACGGCAGCGGGCCGCTCGAGCGGATCGGCGGGATGCTGGTTCCACCGACCGGATCGCGGAGCGTCGCCACCCTCGAGCCCGTGCTCGGCCCCGAGCTGCTCTGTGCGCATTGCGTCGACGTTGAGCCCGCCGAGATCGCGCTGCTGGCCGCACGGGACGTCCCGGTCGCGCATTGCCCGCGCTCGAACGCGCTCCTCGGATGCGGTGTTGCGCCCCTCGCCGAACTGCGCGCCGCACGGCTCCGCGTCGGCCTGGGCACCGATTCCCCCGCATCCGCCCCCTCCTTCGACATCTTCGAGGAGATGCGCACCGCGATCTACCTCGCCCGGGCCGAGACGAGGGACCCCGGGGCGCTGGATGCCCAGGGCGCGCTGCGGCTCGTGACCGCCGATGCGGCGCGCGCGCTGCGACTCGACGAGCAGGTCGGTACCCTGGCGGCCGGAAAGCGAGCCGATCTGGCGGTGGTGTCGCTGGCGGGAAGCCCCTACCATCCGGTGGAGGATCCGGCAGCGGCCGTCGTGTTCGGCGGCTCACCGGAACGCGTGCTGGCGACCGTGGTCGACGGCGAAACCCGATACACGAACGAGGACGAGGACACGTGGCAAGAGGTACGCAACACCGCAAGCGCCGCCCGAGAACGGATGCTCCGGCCGCCGCCGCGGTAGCACGCCCGCACAAGACGAAGCCGCCGCAGTGGCAGGAAGAGCTCTTCTTCCAGCGGCTCCGCAACCACGCCAAGTGGATCTACGTCTTCCTCGCCGCCGTGTTCGTGCTCGGCTTCGTCCTCCTCGGGGTCGGCTCCGGCTCGACCGGGATCGGCGACGCCCTGCAGAACGCCTTCAACTTCGGGAGCGGCGGCGGGACCTCGATCTCGAGCCTCCAGCACAAGGTCGCGAAGAACCCGAACAGCGCCGCCGACTGGCGCGCGCTCGCGACCGCCTACGAACAGAAGCAGCGCACCGCCGACGCGGTGACGGCGCTCGAGCACCTGACGGCGCTCCATCCGAAGGACACGAACGCGCTGGGCGAACTGGCGTCGCAGTACTCGGCGCTCGCGAACACCTACAGCACCGACTACTCGAACGCCCAGTCGGCCGCCCTGATCGCCGCTCCGGGCGCCAGCTTCCTGCCGCCTGCGGGCACGGCGCTCGGCCGCGCCTTCCAGGACACGAACGCGCTCGGCGACCCGCTCGCCGCCGCGGTGACGGCCGGAGCACAGGCACGGATCAACGCAGCCGCCTCGAAACTCCAGTCGACCTCGACGAAGGCCGAGGATGCCTACGAGAAGCTGGCCGCCCTGTCGCCGAACGACGCGACGCTGCAGATCCAACTCGGCCAGTCGGCGCAGAACGCAAACGACCTGGCGACCGCCCTCCTGGCGTACCGCCGCTTCCTGAAGCTCGCGCCGACCGACCCGCTCGCGCCGCAGGTCAAGAGGGTGATCAAGGCGCTCCGGGCCGCCGAAGCTTCCCAGAACGCCACCCAGGGCTCCGGTTAGACTCCCGACGCGGGCCCGGGAACCGGGCCCGACGACCGGGGGTTGCCGTGAACTTCGACATCAAGACCGAGCAGCTGGCGAACGACACCTACGCGATCTCACTCGCGGGCGAGATCGACCTCTACACGGCGCCCGAGTTCAAGCAGCAGCTGCTCGAGGTGATCAGCGAGGGCGCCCGCCTCGTGATCGTCGACCTCACGGCGACGACGTTCATCGACTCGACGACCCTGGGAGTGCTCGTCGGCGGCCTCAGGCGGCTGCGCGCCGCCGACGGCGAGCTGACCATCGTCTGCAGCGACCCCAACATCACGAAGATCTTCGAGATCACCGGCCTCGACCGCGTGTTCGACCTCACCGCAACACGCGAGGAGGCTCTCTCGAAGCTCCCCGACACGACCCGGCCCTCCTGATCGACGCGTCTTGACCCTGCGCCGAGCTCTCCTCTCCGCTCTCGTGCTCGCGGTCGCGCTGGCGACCGCCGGCTGCGGCGCCGTCGGAAAGGTCACCACGGGCGATCCGGGCCACGGGAAGCTCCTGTTCGTGACGCCGGCCAAGCCGGGCGATCCCTCGTGCGGCTCCTGCCACACGCTCGCCGACGCCCACACGACCGGCACGGTGGGGCCGAACCTCGACGACGCGTTCTCAAGCGACAAGGAGCAGGGCTTCTCGCAGTCGACGATCCGTGACGTCGTCCGCGGGCAGATCGCCTATCCCGAGCCTCCGATGCCCGCGAACCTCTACACGGGGCAGAACGCCGACGACATCGCGATCTACGTCGCCCAGTGCTCCGGCAACCCGACCTGCGGCGTCACCGCGGCCGGTCGCAAGCCGAACACGACGACATCGCCGCACGTGGCGACCGGCGGCCCCGCGGTCAACGGGAAGCAGGTCTTCGAGACCGCCGGCTGCAGCGGCTGCCACACACTCAAGGACGCCGGCGCGACCGGCACCGTCGGGCCGGACCTCGACCAGCTGAAGCCGTCGAAGGCGGTCGTGGCGCGCCAGGTGGAGACGGGCGGAGGCGCCATGCCGTCCTTCAAGGGGCGACTGACGCCGGCGCAGATCCAGGCGGTCGCCGGCTACGTCTCGTCCGTCGCCGGGAAGTAGCGGATCCGCTTCCCCAGGGCGATGTACGGCGGGTAGCCGCGCCCGAAGTCGACCTCCGCCAGCTCCTCCCATCCGTTCTTCGCGTAGAACCGCCGCGCAGAGCCCGAGGCCGAACGGGTCGTGAGCACCGCCCGCCGGTGCGGCTGGCGCGAGAGGAGCTGCGCGAGCAGCGCGCTGCCGATCCCGCGCCGCTGGGCCGACGGGCGGACGTGCAGCTCGACGACCTCGTAGTGCGGCCGATCGAGCCAATCGGCCCGTTGCTCGCCCGTCAGGGCGCGTGCGACGTGGTCCGTCCACCACTGTCCGTAGGAGCCCGTGTACCCGTAACCGAAGCCGGAGATCGCCTCGCCGTCCCGGGCGACGAGGAACACGAATCCCTCGCGGGTGACGTGGCGCGGCAGGCGCTCGTTCGCCCACTCGTCGGAGAGCGCACCGGCGCCGAGCGCCGCGCGGTGGACGTCGCGCAGCCCTTCCCGCAGGGGGAGCGGGTCGACCGCGTCGATCCGAAACGCGGTTGCCGTCATGCCGTCACGTCCGTGTCCTCGCCCATGTCGAGCACGGGGACGTCGAAGCGCGCCCGCGCACGTTCGGCGAAGCCCGGGCCGGGCCAGTCCGCCGGCCCGCCCCCACCGGGGGCGATCAGGATCTCGTCGGGCGCGAAGCGCCCCACGACGTCGGCGAGCGCCGGGAGCGGGTCGCCTTCGACCGCCTCGCCGGTCGCGTCGAGCCCGGCCGCCCGCAGCGCGACCAGCTTCTCCGCCAGCTCGCCGCCGGGCGCCGGCCCGACGACCTGGACGATTGCGCGGCGGCCGCCGGCAAGCTCGCGCAACGTGCCCTCGAGGCCGGGCACGCCGCGGCCGGCGACGACCAGGATCCGCAGATCGCCGCTGCGCTCCGCCGACGGGGCAGCGGGCGCCGCCGGCTCACGCCGCCGCCGCCCGAGCACCCACGCGACGCCGCCCACCGTCAGCACGACGAACACGGCAAGGCCGAGCCACCGCTCGATCTTCGACCCGATGGCGATCAGCCCGAAGTAGGCGATCGCCAGCAAGACCATCCGGAACGCGTCGCGCTCGCTCCGGAGCGGGTTGTTCACGGGGAGGTCCTCAGATGATGTAGACGGTGAAGTAGACGACGATCCACATCACGTCGACGAAGTGCCAGTAGATGCCGGCCAGCTCGATGCCGTGGTGGTGCTCGGCCGAGAAATGGCCGCGGAAGGCGCGGATCGTCATCACCATCAGGATCGTCAGGCCGATGAACACGTGTGCGCCGTGCAGGCCCGTCAGGCCGAAGAAGGTCGCCGCGAAGGCGGTGTCGCTCGTGTTGAAGCCGATGCGGCTGTACTCGATCAGCTGGATCAGGAGAAAGCTGAGACCGAGCGCGAATGTGAGCACCAGCCCGGCCTGCATTCCGGCGCGGTTGCCCTTCTTGATCGACGTGTCTGCCCAGTGCATCGAGAAGCTCGACGTGACCAGGAGCAGGGTGTTGACCCCGGCGACGAACGCCGGCAGCTGGTACGGCGATGGGGGCCAGTGCCCGCCCCAGAACGCGCTGTTGACGACCCGGATGAAGAAGTAGACGGTGAAAAACGAGCCGAAGAGCATGATCTCCGACCCGATGAACAGCAGGATGCCGAGGGTCGCCGGCGAGACCCGCGAGCTGTAGTGCGGTGTCGGCGGGTGCCCCGCGTGCCCGTGCCCGTGGGCCTCGGCGGCGGCGCTCATACCCGCTCCGGCGACGGCGAAGCCGTCACCTCCGCTCCTTGATCGCCTCCGTCGAGCCTACGGCTCATACCGCCACCACCGTCGAGACGACGTGCTGGACGGGCAGACCGGTGTCCTTGCGCAGGCGTTGCACGAGATCGCGACGGAGCCAGCCGCTCTTCTCGCCCGGGAAGGTGGAGACGATGATCTCGTCGACGCGCTCGTCGTGGACGACGTGCATCGCCGCCGTGTACGGGTCGGGGTGCACGACCTGGCCGTGCGCCTCGATGCCCGCGCCGAGCAGTTCGCTGAGCGCGCGGCGGAGGCGCCGGTCGGCGTCGGCGTGCTCTTCGTCGTCGCCCTGCGGCGACACGAGCAGGAAGCTCGCACCACCCTGAGCGGCGCGATTGCGGATGCTCTCGAGCAGCTCCGGCGACACCATCGTCTGATTCGCGATCACGAGCACGTTGACGTCCGCGTCGACTCCGACCTTGTCCACGACCACGTGCTTGACCGGGATGCCCTTGGCGCGCCGTTCGATGTCTCCGACGACATCGCGCCGCAGCCAGCCCGACCGCTCGGGCGCATGGGTGGAGACGACGATCTCGTCGATCGCCGGTTCGAGCTGCGCGAGCGCGTCGACCGCGGCCTGCACCGGCCCGGACTCGACCACGAACCCCTGGGCCGACAGGCCGGCCTCGCGCAGCGCGCGGAGCGTCTTTTCGAGCCGCCGTCCGGCCGACGCACGCCGTGTGTCGTCGTAGACGACGTAGCCCTGGTTCGGCTCGTTCACCGGAGCGATCACCGTGATGCGCGCCGTCGTTCCCGCCTCCCCGCGGACGGCGTCGAGCAGCGTCTCCGACGCGGCCGTCTCGTTCGCGATCACCAGGATGTGCTCGGCCACCGCTCGCTAGTCCGCTGCTCCGACGGGCTCCGGCGCCGGAGTGGGCGCACCGAGGATCGCGTGGCGCGCACCGGGGACGCCGTACTCGTACGGGTTGCCGACGACCTGCGGGATCTCGTCGAAGTTGAACACCGGCGGCGGTGAGGACACCTGCCACTCGAGCGTGAGCGCATGCCACGGGTTGGCCTCCGCGACCGGACCGTACCTCCACGAGCGGGCCATGTTGTAGAGGAAGACGAGCGTCGAGGCGCCGAGCCCGAACGATGCGATCGAGATGAAGAGGTTGATGTCGGCGAACCGGCTCGCGTAGTCGGCCACGCGACGCGGCATTCCCTGCAGCCCGATGTAGTGCATCGGGAAGAACGTCAGGTTGAAGCCGACGAAGGTCAGCCAGAAGTGCAGCTTCCCGAGCCGCTCCGAGTACATGCGGCCGGTCATCTTCGGGAACCAGTAGTAGATCCCGGCGAAGATCGTGAAGACCGACCCGCCGAAGAGCACGTAGTGGATGTGCGCGACGATGAAGTAGGTGTCGCTCGCGTGGATGTCGATGGGCACCGACGCGAGGTAGATCCCGGAGAGGCCGCCGATCACGAACATGCTCAGGAACCCGAGCGCGAACAGCATGGGCGTGGTGAAGTGGAGTCGCCCTTCCCACATCGTGGCTAACCACGAGAAGATCTTGATCCCGGTTGGCACCGCGATCACCATCGACGTCACCATCATCGGGACGCGCAGCCAGCTCGCCATCCCCGCGACGAACATGTGGTGCGCCCACACCGAGAAGCCGAGAACGAGGATGGCCATCAACGAGAGCGCCATCAGCCGGTAGCCGAAGATCGGCTTGCGGCTCATCACCGAGATGACCTCGCTGATGATCCCGAACCCGGGCAGCATCATGATGTAGACCGCCGGGTGCGAGTAGAACCAGAAGATGTGCTGGTAGCCGAGCACGTATCCGCCCTGCTGGTACTCGAAGAAGTTCGTGTGCAGCACGCGGTCGAACATCACGAAGAACTGCGAGCCGGCGATGAACGGAGTCGCCAGCACGACGAGCAGGCTGGTCGTGAAGTTGGCCCACACGAGCAGCGGCATGCGCCAGAAGGTCATTCCGGGCGCACGCATGGTGATGATCGTGACCAGGAAGTTGAGCGCGGTCATGATCGAGCTCGCGCCGGCCCACTGCACCGCCATGTTGAAGAACACCTGCCCGACGGGCTGGTGCGAGCAGAGCGGCGCGTAGCACGTCCAGCCCGACGACGGGCCGCCGCCGGGCGCCGCCATCCCTGCAATCAGCATGAAGCCGGCGATCGGCAGCAGCCAGAACGACAGCGCATTCAGGCGCGGGAACGCCATGTCCGCGGCGCCGAGCATCAGCGGGATCACGTAGTTCCCGAGGCCGGCGAACGCCGGGATGATGAACAGGAAGATCATCAGCGCGGCGTGATCCGAGACGAGCACGTTGAACGTCTGCGGGTTGAAGTACTGGTCGCCCGGCCGCGCAAGCTCGGCGCGGAAGAGCATCGCGAGCAGGCCGCCGACGCAGAAGAAGAAGATCGTCGTGACGACGTACTGGATGCCGATCACCTTGTGGTCGGTGTTGATCCGGAAGTAGTCGCGCCAGCTCTTCGCACCGTGGCTCGAGTGGTCCTCGGCCAGCGTCGGCCGCCCCGCGGCGTAGTAGGCCCAGTAGTCGAAGCCGCCGATGCCGACGAGGAAGCCGAGCGGCGTCGTCACGAGCTCGACGGTCAGGATCGGGACGCCGTCCCAGATCGGGTCCCAGCCGAAGAGCCAGCGGAAGCCGCAGACGAGCGCGATCCCGATGCCGAAGAACAGCGGCGTCGTCCAGAGCGCGCGCAGCCAGCCCGGCCGCGTGAACCGGTGGATGCCCGTCGTGGGCGACTTCGGAGCGTGGACCTCGGGGGCCTGATGAGCCGCGGTCGTCATTGCTTCGCGTTCTCCACGAGATACTGCACGAGTTGGTCGAGCTGCGCGGGCGGGATCTGCGCCTTGAACGTGTGGGGCATCAGATCGTTGTAGTGCGGCTGAATGTACGCGGCGGGCGAGACGATCGACTCGAGGATGAAGGCCTCGAGCGAACCGCGATTCGCCTCCTTCGCGTACGCGGCGAGGTTGTCGAGATCAGGGCCGATCGTTCCCGTCGCGCCCGCGGCCTTCAGTGTGTGGCAGCTGCCGCACCCGTTCTTCTGGAAGACCGCGAGGCCCGGAGGGCCGGAGGTCGAGCCGCCGCCCTTGAGGAACTTGGTGAAGTCCGCCTGACTGACGATGTCGACGTGGCTGCGCATCACCGAATGGCCGAGCCCGCAGAGCTCCGTGCAGATCACCGGGTACGTGCCGAGCCGAGTCGGAGTGATGACGAGGCTGTTGTGCTGGCCCGGCACCGCGTCCTGCTTCTGCGAGAGCTGCGGGACCCAGAAGGAGTGGATGACGTCCTTCGAGGTGATGTCGAGCTTCGTGTGCAGCCCTTCGGGGAGCGTCAGGTAGCCGTAGGTCTTCCCGTTCGAGTAGGTGAACTCCCACGCGAACTGCTGCGCGACCACGTTGATCTTCACGGGATTCGTCCCGGCGTCGCCGTCCTTCGCCAGCACGACGGCGCTGACGATCGAGATCGCGGTGACGAGCAGCGCCGGAATCGCCGTCCAGACGATCTCGACGGCGGTGTGCCCGTGCACCGGCGGCCCGTCGGTGAAGTCGTCGGAGCGGACGCCGAACTTCCACACCTCATAGATCAGCACCGACGCCACGACCGAGAAGACCACGATCGCGATCACGGTCGCGAACCAGTAGACGAAGTCGATCCGGCTCGCCTCGCGCCCGGCCGCCACCGGCATCCAGGGGATCAGCAGCGCGACGGCAGTGCAGATCGCGCCGACGACCAGCCCGATCGCGACCAGCTGAATGATCGACCCCGTGCGCACCCGGGGCTAGCCTAATCAACGCGCCGGAGCGCCGTGGGCCAGCAGTGCACGGCTTAACTGCGCGGGTCTGGCGGCGTCTGCGCCAGGATGACACTTGACGGATGTCATCGGTGATGTCATAGTGATGTCGCGATGAACCTGACCATCCTGCTGAACGGCGTCCAGGAGGACCTCGAGAAGCTCGCCGAACTGGGCGACGAACGCGTCGAGCAGATCGCCCGCCGGCTCGCCGACTCGGTCGGATCGAGCCTGCGGCTCAAGCTGCTCGACCTGCTCGCGCAGGCGGCGGTCGAGGTGTCCTCGAAGCTGCCCTCCGGGCACGTCGAGATCAGGCTCGCGGGCGAGGAGCCCGAGTTCGTGTACGTCGACACCGCCGGCGAGGCGAGCGGTGCGTTCGGCGAGGAGCTCTCGGCGCGGATCACGCTGCGCCTGTCGGACAACCTCAAGCTGACGGTCGAGAAGGCCGCCGACCGCGAGGGGGTCTCGACGAACACGTGGATCGTGCGCGCAATCGCGCGCGCGGCCGAGTCGCGGCCCGCGCGTGCGGGCGGCAAGCGGCTGTCCGGTTACGCACAAAGCTGAGCACGGAGGAGGCGCGAGATGGAGAAGCAGTTCGAGGTGAGCGGCCCGGTCGAGATCGACGTGCGGCTCGCAGCAGGCGAGATCGAAGTCGATCCGACGCTCGAAGGCCGCGTCGAGGTCGAGTTGATCGGCCACGACGACGACTCGCGCGCGCTCGTCGAGGAGGCGCGCGTCGAGCTGGTCGAGCAGGGGACGCCGAAAGTCGTGATCGACGTGCCGCAGAAGCGCCGCTCGGGATTCGGGCTCAGCTTCGGCTTCGGACAGCAGGGCGTCGCCTGCCGCGTGCGCTGTCCCGAGCAGTCGCTGCTCCGGGCCCGGACGAAGTCGGCCGACGTGACGGCGCGCGGAACGCTGGGCGGCGCGAATGTCGCCACGGCGTCCGGCGAGATCGAGCTCGAGCGTGTGGACGGCGCTGCGAGCGCGAAGACCGCAAGCGGCGACGTCGTCGTCCGTGAGGTCATGGGGTCGGCAAATCTCCAGACGGCGTCCGGTGACGTCTCGATCGACATCGTCCGCGGGTCGGCCACCGTTTCGAGCGCGTCGGGCGACGTCGAGATCGGCGAGGCATACGACGATGTGAACGTCAACTCGGTCAGCGGCGACCAGCGCCACCGGGCCGTCGTCACGGGTCACATCGGAGCGCACTCCGTCTCGGGCGACATCGTGATCGGCGTCCGCAAGGGCTCACGCGCATGGCTCGACTGCAACACCGTCAGCGGCGACACGAGCTCGGAGCTCGAGGTCACGCACGAGGCTCCCGAGGGCGACGGCCCGCTCGTCGAGATCCGCGCGAAGACCGTCAGCGGTGACATCAGGATCACCCGGGCGCCCGCGCCCGCAGAGACAGTGGAGGTGCAGGCATGAAGCGTCTGAGGTTCGACACGACCGCACCGCGGCGCCTCACGGCCGGCCGCCGGTCACCGCAGCCGCGGCCCGAGGACGGGGTCGCCGAGGAGGCCGAGCTGCTGCGCACGACCTGGAACGAGTTACGCCGCGGGCCGCGGTCGCAGTGACGGGCAAGTTCTCTAGATCCGGCGCGCGCCCACGTAACTGTCGCCGTACGAGGCGAGCGTGGTGATCTTCACCACGTCCCCGGTATGCGGCGCGTGGACGAACTGACCGCCGCCGATGTAGATGCCGACGTGGTCGAGGGCGTCGAAGAAGACGAGGTCGCCGGGCTGGAGCTGGTCACGCGGAACGGCGACCCCGAGCTGGTACTGCGCGGCGGCGTAGTGGGGCAGCGTGATCCCGAGCTGTGCGTAGACGTACGCGACGAGCCCTGAGCAGTCGAATCCCTTGGGGCTCTCGCCGCCCCAGACGTACGGCACACCGAGGTAGCGAAGCGCGATCGTCGCCGCCTCCGGGTGGCCGGCCGGAAGCGCGACCGGCGGCGTGTCCGTGGTCGTGGTCGCCACGGGGTCGGTCTCGCCGCCGACCGCAGTCGTGATCGGGTCGGTCGTGACCGGCAACGGCGTGGTCGTCGTCACGGGCGTCGTCGTCGTCGAGGCGGTCGTTGCCGGGGGAGGTGCGGCCGTGGTCGTCGTCGCCGGGGGCGGCGCGGCGTTCGCCGCGGCCGCCGCCGCTTCTGCGGCCCGTTCACGGTCGGCTGCCTGCTTGCGGAGCTCGGCCTGCTCCGCCGCGAGGCGCTTGCGCGCCTCGGCGGCCAGCTCGGCCTGGCGCTTCGCCTCGGCGGCGCGCATCGTCGCGATCTCCGTCTGCACCGACGCAAGCAGGCGGCGGCGCTGCGCGAGCATCGCGCCGATCTGCGCCTTCTGGCTCGTCAGCTGCTGCACGGACGCGGCGCGCTGGTGCTCGGTCTTGTGCAGTGCGTGCTGCACGGTCGCGAGCCGGTCGCGCACCTGCGTCGCCTGCTCCGCCAGCTGACGATCGGAGGTCGCGACGGAACGGGCGGCCTGCAGGCGGTCGATCAGATCACCGAGACTCGTGCTGCCGAGGACGACATCGATCGTCGTCGGCTGATTGCTCTCGTACATCGTGACGAGCCGCGCCTGCACGAGCTGTTCGGCGTGATGCTGCGCACGCTGCGCGACGACGAGTGACGCGCGGTTCGTCGCGAGCTGCTTGCGCACCTTCGCGAGGTCGTACTGGGCTCCGTCCCACTCCTCGACGGTCTTTCCGAGCTGGCTGTCGAGCGCACTCACCTGCGCCAGCACGACCTCGGCCTCGCGCTGCTTGAGCTTGATCTTCCCGGAGGGCGACGCGGCGAGGGGTGCAGCCCCGAGCGCTGCGGCGAGCGCGGCGGCGGCGAGGGGGGTGAGGAGGCGGGCCAGTCTCATCGTCCTGGGCGATGCGAGAACAATCGGCAGCAGTTGTAAAGACCGTGAAAGGCCGCCCTTCGCAATCTCCGCCGAGAGTCCTCCCCAAACCCGGAGCGTCTACCTTGCCGGAATGGCGCGCACCGCGATCGTCGTTCCCGGGCACGGAGCGCTCGACGGGGCCGAATACCGCATCAGCACACGGTGCAGACGCCTGGTGGTCGCCGCCGAGCGGCTGGCGGAACGGCTCAGGCCGGCCGCCGTCGTCTTCACGGGCTGGTCGCCGGTCGGCGGGCCGTCCGAGGCCGAGCAGATGCGCGATGCGTGGCGGGGCCTCGACGTCGAGCTGGTCGTCGAGCCCACCGCTCGTGTGACCGCGGAGAACGCAGCACGAACGCTCCCGCTGCTGCTCGATCGCGACGTCGAGCTCGCACACGTCGTGTGCGCACCGTTTCACTACCTGCGGGCGCGGTACTTCTTCCAGTCGCTCTACGCAGCCCGGAGCGTGCGGACGCGCGTGCGCGTCGTGCCGGAGCGCCCGTCGTCGCGCGCACTCGCTTGGGAGCTTGCAGCATTGCCGGTTGCGCGAGCGCAGCTGCAGCGGGCGCGGCGCGAGCTCGACTGGAACGCGCGGTGAGCGACACGCTCGTCTTCATCCCGGCGTGGAACGAGGAGGACAATCTCACGGCGGTGCTCGACGACCTGCGTCGCGAGGTGCCGGATGCCGACGTGCTCGTCGTCGACGACGGCTCCACCGACGGTACGGTTGCCACCGCACGCGCGGGCGGCGCACAGGTGCTGTCGCTCGGCGCGAACCGCGGCCTTCGCGTGGGGGTCGCCGCCGGGTACCGCTGGGCGCATGAGCACGACTATGCGTTCTGCGGCCGCGTCGACGCCGATGGCCAGCACCCGGGCCGGGAGCTCGCGCGCCTGCTGGCGCTCGTCCGCGACGACGTCTGCGACGTCGCCGTGGGGTCGCGCTTCGTGTCCGGTGACGGGTACGCGCCGTACCGCTACCTCCCGAGCCCGGCGCGACGCTTCGGTACGGCCGTGCTGCGGCGGACCCTCGCACCCGTGCTGGGCCAACCGTTCGGCGACGCGACGAGCGGGCTGTACGCCGTCAACGCGAAGGCGATGCCCCTCCTCGCCGACGAGTTCACCACTGGCGCTCCGGAGGTCGAGGCGCTGATCCGCATCTCGAACGCCGGCCTGCGGCTGAAGGAGGTGCCGGTCGACATGGCCGAGCGCACGAGCGGCGTCTCGAAGCTGCGTGGCAGCAAGGCCGTGAAGCTGGTGCTGACGGTCGCCGCGGTGCTCCTGACGGGCTTCGTGGCGCGGCGCCGCCGCCGCTGAGGCGTCAGACTCGCGGCGTGGCCCTGTGCCCCGCCTGCGGGAAGGAGAACCCGGACGGGTTTCAGTTCTGCGGCTTCTGCACGGCTCCGATGGCGGCCACGGCCCCGGAGCGTGCGACGCGGAAGACGGTGACCGTGCTCTTCTGCGACGTGACCGGGTCGACGGCGCTCGGCGAGGAGACGGACCCGGAAGCGCTCCGGATGCTGCTGGCGCGCTACTTCGAGCGGATGAAGGGGATCGTCGAGGCGCACGGCGGGACGGTCGAGAAGTTCATCGGCGACGCGGTGATGGCCGTCTTCGGCATCCCGGCGGCGCACGAGGACGACGCGCTTCGCGCCTGCCGCGCCGCCGTCGAAATGCGCGAGGCGCTGCCGTCGCTCGACGTCCGGGCCCGCATCGGCATCAGTACCGGCGAGGTGGTGACCGGCACTGCCGAACGTCTGGCGACGGGTGATGCCGTAAACGTCGCGGCGCGTCTCGAGCAGCAGGCCGAGCCCGGGGAGATACTGCTCGGCGACGCGACGTACGCGCTGGTCGCCCACGCGGTGGAGACGGCGGAGCTGGAGCCGCTCCGATTGCGTGGGAAGTCCGCGGCGACGCGTGCGTTCCGGCTGGCCTCCGTGCACGCAGATGCGCCTGCCATCCCTCGCCGGGCAGACACGCCGTTCGCCGGCCGGATGCAGGAGGTCGAGCACCTGCGCACGGCGTACTCGGACGTCGTGTCGACTCACAGCGTCCGCCTGCTGACCGTGCTCGGAGAGGCGGGCATCGGCAAGTCGCGGCTGGTGGAGGAGTTCATCGGCGACGTGGCACCCGAGGCGGCCGTCCTCGTCGGCCGCTGCCCGCCCTACGGCGAAGGCGTCACGTTCTCGCCCGTGCGGGAGATCTTCCGCACGGCCGGCCGCGACGAGCACGCGCTCGAGGTCTCCAGCTACGAGGTCTTCGCGGCCGCGCGGCGGCTGCTGGTCGAGATCGCCGCCGAGCAGCCGGTCGTCGTCGCATTCGACGACATGCACTGGGCGGAGGAGACGATGCTCGACCTGATCGAGCATCTCGCGGCGCGGCTCGGCGACGCCAGGGTGCTGCTCGTCTGCATCGGACGGCCGGAACTGGGCGAGCTGCGCCCGCAGTGGCTGCGGACGCCCTGGAGCGCCGCGGTGCTCGACCCTCTCCCCGCGCCCGACTCGTGGGGCCTGATCGACTCGCTCGGCGCTCCCGCAGAGTTGCGGGAGACGATCGGCCGGCTCGCCGAGGGCAATCCGCTGTTCATCGAACAGGTCACGGCGTTCGCGCTCGAGGCCAGCGAGGGTGCGACGCTGACGGCATCGATCAGGGCCGTCCTGCAGGCGCGAATCGACCGCCTCGACGTCGACGAGCGCGACGTGCTCCGGCGTGCGGCGGTGCTCGGCCGGAGCTTCTCGTTCGAGGACGCGCTCGACCTGATCCCGCCGGGTGAGCGCGACCGGGCACAAGGGCGGCTCTTCGACCTGGTGCGCCGCGGCCTCCTCCGGCCCGACAGCGCAGGAGAAGAGGGCTTCCGCTTCTCGCACGCGCTGATCCGCGACGCGGTGTACGAGGCGATGCCGAAGGCGCTGCGAGCCGAACTGCACGAGGCGGTCGCCGGGCAGGTGACGCGCACGGGAGGCTCCGAGGCGGTCCGCGGCTTTCATCTCGAGCGCGCGTTCCTGCTCCGGCTCGACCTCGGAGTGCGCGACTCCGAGCTCGGTGCGCGCGCCGGGGCCCTGCTCGGTCGAGCGGCGCAGGAGGCGCTCGGCCACGCGGACGTCCCGGGGGCGATCTCGCTCTTCGAACGCGCGCGGGCCGTGCTTCCGCCGACGGATCCCGGCCTCCCCCTGCTGCTGACATCGCTCGGTGCGGCGCACATCAACGCCGGCGACACGGCGGCAGCGGAGTCGGCGCTCGATGCGGCCGTCGAGGCAGCGATCTCGCTGGGCGACCGCGGCGCCGAGCTGCATGCGCGCGTCGAGCGCCAGTTCGCCCGGATGTTCGCCGAGGCGACGCCGGTCGAAGAGAGCACGGCTCTCGCCGCCGCGGCGATCCCGGAGCTGGAGGCGCTCGGCGACGAGCTCGCCCTTGCGCGCGCCTGGTGGCTCGAGAGCAGCGGCGATCTTGCCGCCTGCCGCTGGCAAGCGCGTGCACGGGCGATCGAGCGGGCGCTCGAGCACGCACGACGCGCCGATGCCGGGCTCGCGATGGTCGGGACGCTCGCCGGGCTGCTCGCCCAGGCTCTGCTGCACGGTCCGACGCCCGCGCCGCAGGCACTCGAGCGTGTCGAGCAGCTGGCGGCCGCGCTGGGGCTCGACCCCGCCCACACGGGGCCCGTACTCGCGAGCCGCGCCGGGCTCCTCGCGATGGTGGGCAGGATCGACGAGGCGCGGGTCGAGCTCGGACGGGCGGCGGCCCTGAACGAGGAGTTCGGGCTCCGCTTCAGGCGCGCGGCGCAGGGCTTCGTCGCAGCGCAGATCGAGCTCGCCGCCGGAGATCTCGCCGCGGCCGAGCAGGAGCTCCGCGCCTCGTCGGCCGCACTCGCCGACTACGGGGCGGCCACATCGGCGACGACGCACCTGGCGCTGCTCGCCGAGGTCCTGTGCCGGCGCGAGCGCTTCGACGAGGCCGAGCAGCAGGCGCTCCGGGTCGCTGCGGACGCCTCGGCGGACGACCTCCTCGCACAGGTGCTGTGGCGCGCAGCGCTCGCCCGCACGCTCGCCGATCGCGGAGCGGCGGGCGAGGCGCGACAGACGGTGGGCCAGGCGCTCGCGCTCTGCCGCGGGATCGAGTTCCCGTTCCTGCAAGGGGTGGCCCTCACGGCCGCCGCTGAGGTGGACGGCACGGCCGGCGATCACGCGTCCCGCCTGCGCCGTCTGGAAGAAGCCCGGGCCGTCGCCGATGCCAAGGGGAACGTCGCCGAGCGAGCGCGGCTCGATCTCCTGACGGTCGGTGCCCGATGACCGGAGCCGTCGGCGGGATCGTCGATCTGCACTTCGACCTCCTGTACGACCTCTACGAGAAGCGGGTCAACGAGCACGAGCCGATCGGCGTCCTCGGGCGCGAGTTCTGGCAGCAGCTCCACGACGGCGGGATCGAGCTCGTCGGCGCCGCGATCTTCCTCGACGACCGCTACCTGCCTGAGCTCGCGCTCCGAGTCGCGCTCGACCAGATCGCGCTCCTCCACGAGGAGGTCGCACACGATCCCCGCTTCGCAGTCTGCCGCGACACCGCCGAGATCGAGGCGGCCCGGGCCGGCGGCCGCATCGGCTTCGTCCTCGCGATGGAGGGCGTCGAGCCGCTCGGGTCCGACATCCACCTGCTCCGGGCCTTCCACGAGCTGGGCGTGCGCTGCATCGGCCTCACGCACGTCCGCCGCAACCTGGCCGGCGACGGCGGGCTGATCGCGCCCTCCGGCTCGTCGGCGCAGGGGCTGTCTCCGTTCGGGCGCGCCGTGGTCGACGCCTGCCAGGAGCTGCGTGTCCTGATCGACCTCGCGCACCTGAATCCCGCGGGCGTCGAAGACGTGCTCGACCGCACGCACGGGCCGCTCGTGATCAGTCACACCAACCCGCGCCGCTTCCACGACGTCGAGCGGAACAGCAGCGATGCGCAGATGCAGGCCGTGGCCGAGCGGGGTGGCGTGATCGGCATCAGCTCGGTGCTGCTCAGCCCATCGAGCGACGGCGCGAACGCCGCGGCATTCGCGGATCAGGTCGTCTACGTCGCCGAGCTCGTCGGCATCGACCACGTCGGGCTCGGGTTCGACTTCTTCGACTTCATCTATCGCGCGATGCCGCCCGAGCAGCAGGCTGCGTTCGAGCAGAGCCTCGCGACCGTCCACCTTCCGCCGGACCTTCTCCACCACGGTGACGCTCCTCTGGTCACGCAACTCCTGGCCGAGCGCGGGCTGGGCGAAGCCGATATCGCGAAGGTGCTGCGCGAGAACTGGCTGCGCGTGCTGCGCAGCATCGAGCATCGGTAGCGCACGGCAACGGCCCCGCGGTGAGCGGGGCCTGTTGTCGAGCGTGCCGGGCGATGATCGGGTCAGCGGGCGCGCTTCGCCTGAACTGCTTGGACGAGCCGCTCGTGCTGCGCCTTCCTGAGCGCGGCGTCGTACGCGTACCACGGGCTCGTCGGCTGGACGCTGCTGACCAGGTTGTGGTGCTCGGCATTCCTGACCGCGGCGTCATACGCATACCACGGGCTCGTCGGCTGAATGCCGCGTGCGGCGATGCCTGCAGCCGGCAGGAGCGAGGCCGCGAGGACGACGACGACTGCGGATGCCAGACCGAGACGCTTGCGGGAACGGAACATGGTTGCCTCCTTGCAGTTCGTTGGCCGTGTCGCAACGAACGTAGGAAGCCGCCTCTAGAGCGAGGCAAGCTCGGGGCTAGAGCCGGGCTAGGTGTAGGACCCAAGCAGGTTGGTTCTGCTGGTCGGGGGTTGGTGGCCGAGGGCTGAGTGTCGGCGTTGATGGTTGTAGTGCCAGAGCCAGCCGTCAAGGGCTCGTGTGCGTTCTTGGCTTGAACGGTAGACGGCTGCGTAGGCCCAGCCGTTGAGCATGGTGCGGATGAAGCGTTCGGCTTTGCCGTTGGTTTGTGGCCGGTAGGGGCGTGTGCGGATGTGTCTGAGCCGGAGTTGGCGGCAAGCGACGGCGTGCACGATGCCGCGGTAGCAGCTGCCGTTGTCGGTGAGGATCCGCTCGACCTGGATGCCATGGCGGCGGTAGTAGGCGACGGCGCGACGCAGGAAGGCGGCGGCGGTCGAGGCTTTTTCGTCGAGCAGCACCTCGGCGTAGGCGAGCCGTGAGTAGTCGTCGACGGCGACATGGACGTACTCGTAGCCGACGGTGTTGCGGCGCTTGCCGGAGCCGTCGGTGAGCGTCGTGTTGTAGTGGTGCTTCGGTCCGGTCACCCGCCAGCCGGCGCCGCCTTTGATCCGGCCGAGCTTCTTGACGTCGATATGGACGAGCTCGCCCGGCCGTGAGCGCTCGTAGCGTCGCGCCGGCTCGAGGCCGATCCGGCCGAGCTTGCCGACACCGTTTCGGCGCAACACGACCGACACCGTCGAGAGCGGCATCGCGACTAACTCGGCGATCTCGGCCGCTGTCATCCGCAGCCGGCGAAGCGCGACGATCACCGCGACTCGCTCGACCGGGGTACGGTTGGCGACCCGATGCGGCGCCGAAGAGCGGTCAACGAGGCCGGCTTCGCCGGCCGCCCTGTAGCGGCCAATCCATTTCCGCGCGCAGCGCCTGCTCACTCCGGCCGCCTCGGCAGCCGCCGCGATCGTCCAGCCCTCGACAACAACCCGCTCAGCGAGCAGCCGCCGCCCGTTCCAACTGAGAGCCGCGTTACGGTGAAGCTTCATCCGGTGTCCTCCTTGGACTGAGGTGCTTGGCAGCTCTCAGCCTCCAAGGAGACCCGGATGAACCAACGTGCTTAGGAACTACAGCTAGGCGGCGGCTCAGCGCACCCAGAGCTGGTCGAGGCAGGCGCCGGTCAGGCCGCTCGTCCCCGAGAGCCAGCAGTGCTTGTAGTCGCCCACCCGCCGGGAGACGAAGTCACGCGAGAGGTCGACCTTCATCGCCACCCACGGCGTATCGTCGGTGAGCATGCGGTCGGCGCGGTGCCAGGCGCCGTCCGCCGCGGGAGGGTTGCTCGTCTCGAGCGCGCGCGCACGCTCGACCTGTGCGTCGAGACGGCGGTCGCAGAGCCCCGCGAAATTCCCCGAGCCACAGAGGAACCCGGAGAGGATGTCGTTGGGCGACGGAATGTTGGCACCCCATCCCCCCACGCCGGCCTGGCGGCCGGGTCGCCACGTGAAAGCGACGCCCTGGTGCGAGACGAGCTCGAGCCGGGCGTCATAGCCGAGGCTTCTCAGCACCGAGACGAAGTAGGCACCGTTCCGGCGGCCGATCTGCGGAGCGCCCTTCGGGAACTTGAAGAACCAGATCGTCACCCGCTCCCCCTTCGTGCCCGACTCGGCGACGAGCTTCCGGGCTTTCGCCAGGTCGGGGCCGTCGTAGGGGCAATAGGAGCTGTAGCCGTTGACGCCCGGGGGCAGGAACTGGCACGCGACGCCACCACTGTTGATCTGAGCGAGCCGGTTGCGGTCCACGGCGAGGTTGAGCGCCTGCCGGACACGGATGTCGTCGAACGGCGCGACCTTCGTGTTCATCCAGAGCCCGAGGATCGTCAGCGTCGGGGCTGTGTAGAGCTGGCTCGAGTAGCGCGTCCGGAGCGAGGCCGCGAGCGCGGGGGGCCAGGTCGAGTCGGGCCCATAGGCCGTGATGTCGGCTGCGCCACGCTCCACAGCACGGATCGCGGACGGGCCCGTATAGCGGTACCGCTCGACGATCCTGTCGGGGTAGCCGTCCGGCTGCGCCTCAGTCGACCAGACACGGAAGCGCGGGTTGCGCGCGAGGACGACCACTCCGTTCGGCCGCCAGCCGGCGATCTCGTACGGGCCGGTCGCGGGCAGCGGGAGGCGCGCGCGGAGCGGCGTCGAGGCCGGGACCGCGTCGTAATTGGGTATCGCGAGCTGCAAGAGAAAGTCGGGGTCGGGCCGACTGAGATGGAAGGTCACGGTGCTCGATCCCGGGCTAGTCGTGATGCCGCGTGTGAGATCGCAGTGCTCGCCGGCCAGGCACCCACCGGCGCCTTCGATCACGGCCAGGTAGGAGCCCGGTTCCTGGCCTCCGCTGTCGAGCAGCGCGCGTTCGATCCCGCGGCGGATGTCCGCGGGCTGGACGACGCCGCCGGTGGAGTAGCGGATCCCCTTGCGCAGCTGGAACGTGTACGTGAGGCCGCCGTCGCCGACTGTCGGGAGGCCTGTGGCCAGGTCGGCGACGACCTTGTAGCTCTCGGCGCCCCCTGCTTGGCTGTAGCCGAGGAGGCCGTCGTTCGTAAGCGTGAGCAGCTCCCAGGCCGAGAGGCTCGAAAGCGGGCAGGAAGCCTTCGCCGGCTCCGGTGGCGCCGAACAGGGCCCCGCGGGATCGAGCTCCGCCGGGATGGCCAACCCGTACTGGCCTGGCGGGTTCGCGATGGCGAGCGTGAGCGTCCCGCCGCGGTGGGCGCTCGGCGGCACCTGCGCCGCGACGTACGCCGTGTCACCGTCCAGCGCGATGCCACCCGGAACCGCGCCGGTGTGAACGGTCGTGATCCTCCGGCCCGTCGCGGGGTCGAGCTCGGTCAGGCTCGCCGAGCCGGCGTTCGCCACCCAGACGTGGCCGTCTGCCGCGACGGCGATCCCACTCGGCTGTCCGCCGACCGGGAAGGCCGCCTCCAGGTCTCCATTCGACGGATCGATCTTCGACACGGTCCCGTTCGCGCCGTTCGCGACCCACACCGCGTCGGGGCCGATCGCGATGGCAGCCGGGTCGTCGACGCCCGTCGTGCCGACAACCGTCCCTGCCCTCGGGTCGATCCGCGAGAGAACGCCGTTCGACCGGCCGGTCACCCACACGTAGCCGTCCCCCGCTGCGACGCCGTCCGCCCCGCCTTCCACGGAGATCGGCGTGAGCGCCTTTCCGGTCGCAGGGTCGATGGGGGTGACGGTGCGGTCGGCCGAGTTGGCGACCCAGACGGCGCCGAGCCCGTAGGCGATCCCCGACGGGTCGTTCCCGACCTGGATCGGGTTACCGACGTCCTGGCCGCCGTTCGCCCGCGGATCGACGCGGGTGACGGTGCCGTCGCCGCTGTTCGCAACCCAGACGAAGCCGTCGCCGACGGTGAGCGCCGACGGCCCGCCGTGCGTCGTGATCGTCTGCTCGAGCGTGTTCGTCGTCGGGCTGATCCGCGAGACGATGCCGCGATCGGTCATCGCCGCCCAGATCGACCCGGCGCCTGCCGCGATCGCGTCGGGCGAGGCCGCCAGCGGGATCGAAGCGACGACCCGCCCGGTCGAGGCCGAGACGGCGCCGACCGCATTGCCGCCGAGCGTGCCCTCGAATTCGGGCCTGCGCGAACCGCTGCTCGAGAACGCGAACAGCGGCACCGCGACGGCTGCGGCGATCACGCCCGTGAGCGCCGCGATGAAGACGGTACGGCGGCGCCCGGACCGGGGCCCCTCGCCCCCGGCGGCGACCGGAGTTCGCTCCGGGCGGTCGACGGGCGCCGGGCGTTCCGCGACGGCCGCCACCGCTTCGTCGGCGGGCGCCGGCATGGCCAGAAGCCGGCGATAGATCGACTCGGTCTCGGGCGACGGATACGCACCGAGCTCGTCCGCGAGCAGCCGCCGGCACCGCTCGTACACCTGCAGCGCCTCGGCTCGGTTGCCCGCGGCCGCGCGGGCCTCCATCAGCCGTCGGTACCCGCTCTCACGGAACGGCTCGAGATCGATCGCCTGCTCGGCCCACTTCGCAGCCTCGTCGGCGTCGCCGAGCCGGAGGCAGGCGTCGCTCAGCACGCTCAGCGCGCGAACCCGGACGTCGGCGAGCTGGCGTCGTTTCTTCTCGACCCAGTCGCCGTCCTCCCCCGGCAGGAACGGCTGGCGCACCAGCGAGTCCGCGAGCGCGGCGGCGGCTCTCGCCCCTTCGAGATCGCCTGCGGAGAGCGCCTGCTCGGCCGCGCCGGCCGCGGCCGCAGCTGCAGTTACGTCGACCCAGGATCCCTCGGGCAAGACGAGCCTGTAGCAACCGGACGCGCTCGTCAGCGCGCTTCCGCCGTCGACGCCCGCCTCAGTGAGCGCACTGCGCAGCTTGGTCGCGATCACCGTCAGCGCCTTCTCCCAGGTCGCGGGCGGCGCCGCCCCCCAGATCGCCTCGGCGAGCTCGTCTCTCGGCACCAGCCGCCCCTGCTCGGCAACGAGATAGGCGAAGACGAGCCGCCCTTGCCGGCCCGCGAATCGCCCCTCGTCCAGCACGACATCGTCGGTCTCGACTGCGACGCGACCTGCCAGGAAAACCCGCAGCTTCACGGTGGCGGCCATCCGCTGCGCGCATTCTGCCCCGCCCGGCGAAAGCGCGCTAAGGCGGGCCGGGACGGCAGCTCTATGGGCCGTGAAGGATTCGAACCTTCGACCTTGGGATTAAGAGTCCCCTGCTCTACCAACTGAGCTAACGGCCCCGATGTGTCGGCCCGAAGGCGCGCGTATCGTAGCGCCCTCGGCATGGACGTCCTCTCCGTGGTCGGGAACCGGCCCCAGTTCATCAAGTCGGCGCCGCTGTCCCTGGCTCTGCGCGCGGCCGGGATCGCGGAGACGGTGCTCCACACCGGCCAGCACTGGGATTCGGAGCTCTCGCAAGTCTTCTTCGAGGAGCTGGGGCTCCCGCCGCCGCGCCACCGGCTCGATCTGCGCACCGCGGACATCGCCGCGATGGAGGAGGCGATCCGGGCCGTCGTCGACACGGAGCGGCCCGACTGGGTGCTCGTCTTCGGCGACACGAACTCGACGGCCGCCGGGGCGCGCGCGGCCGGCACCATGCCCGTCGCGCACGTCGAGGCGGGCCTTCGCAGCTTCGACCTCGAGATGCCGGAGGAGCGCAACCGCATCGAGGTCGACGGCATCGCAGAGCTGCTTCTCTGTCCCGACGAGCGCTCGGCCACGCAGCTGGCCGCGGAGGGGGTCGCCGGACGCCGCGTCGTCGTCGGGGACGTCATGGCCGACGCGGTCCGCCTCTTCGCCCCGATTGCCCGTGCGCGATCGTCGGCTCTCGCGCGGTTCGCCGTCGAGCCCGGCGCCTATGCCGTGGTCACGGTGCATCGCGAAGCGAACGTCACGCGCCCCGAACGCCTCGAGCGGATCGTCGAGGGCCTCCGCCGGATCGACCTGCCGCTCGTCTTCCCGGCCCATCCGCGGACGCGGGACGCGCTGGCGGCAGTCGCGCCGGACCTGGAGCTCGCCCCGCCGCTCGGCTACCTCGACCTCGCGTCGCTCGTGTCGCAGGCCCGCGTCGTCGTCACGGACTCGGGCGGCCTGCAGAAGGAGGCCTACTGGGCGCGTGTCCCGTGCGTCACGCTCCGGCCGAGCACCGAGTGGGTCGACACGGTCGAAGCCGGCGCAAACGTGCTGGTCGACGACGATCCCGGCGCGCTCGAGCGGGCGGTCTCGACCGCCTCCTTCCCCGCCTCCGCGCCGCAGCTCTACGGCGACGGCCACGCCGCGGAGCGCGTGGCAGCAGCCCTGTACGCTTGACCGCCGTGCCCGAGCCGGAACAGCGGTCCTCGTACGACGTCGCGGTGATCGGCGCCGGCTACGTCGGCGTCCCGCTGGCCGCGACCTTCGCCTCCGCAGGCCGGCGCGTGCTGCTCGTCGACATCCAGCCCGACATCGTCGCGGCGCTCAACGAGGGACGAAGCCACATCGAGGACGTGCCCTCCGAGCAGCTGGCCGCGCTGACGGCGAACGGCAGGATCGTGGCCACGACCGACTACGAGCAGGTGAAGCACGCCGCCGCGGTGTTGATCGCGCTGCCCACGCCGCTGTCGCGCCAGCGCGAGCCCGACCTCGGCGCGATCGAGAGCGCGGCACGCAGCCTCGCACCCGTCATCCAGCGCGGACAGCTCGTCGTCCTCGAGTCGACCACCTGGCCGGGGACGACACGCGAGGTCCTGAAGCCGCTGCTCGAGGACGGCTCGGGACTGGTCGCGGGGGAGGACTTCCACCTCGCGATGTCGCCGGAGCGCGTCGACCCCGGGCGCGAGGACTGGACGACGAAGACGACGCCCAAGATCGTCGGCGGCCTCACGCCGGCCTGCACGGCCGCGGCAGCCGATCTCTACCGGCAGGCGATCGACACGGTGCACGAGGTGTCGACGCCCGACGCGGCCGAGCTGACGAAGCTGCTCGAGAACATCTACCGCGCGGTCAACATCGCGCTCGTGAACGAGCTCGCGCAGCTGTGCGAGCGCATGGACATCGACGTCTGGGAGGTCGTCGACGCGGCCGCGACGAAGCCGTTCGGCTTCGCATCCTTCAAACCGGGGCCGGGCCTCGGCGGCCACTGCATCCCGATCGACCCCTTCTACCTGACGTGGAAGGCGCGCGAGTACGACTTCTCCACGCGGTTCATCGAGCTCGCGGGCGAGGTCAACAACAACATGCCGTACTTCTGCCGCTCGCTGATCTCGCAGGCGCTCAATCACGGTGCGCAGCGATCGCTCAGCGGCTCGAAGGTCCTGGTGCTCGGCGTCGCGTACAAGCCCGACATCGGCGACTGGCGCGAGTCGCCCGCCGAAAAGCTCATCCACCTGCTCGAGGGCGCCGGCGCGGCGGTCGCGTACCACGATCCGTTCGTGCCCGAGTTTGACGGCCGGATGTCGGTCCCACTCGAGCCCGAGGCGTACGACTGCGTCGCGATCGTGACCAACCACTCTCCGATCGACTACGCCGACCTCGTTCGCCGCAGCCGCGTCGTCGTGGACTTCCGCAACGCGACGAAGGGCCTCGAGGTCGACGGCAAGGTCTGGAAGCTGTAGTGGCGGTTCGCGTCGGCGTCGCCGGCCTCGGCTACTGGGGGCCGAACCTCGCGCGCAACTTCGACGACCTGGCCGAGCTGGCCTGGCTCTGCGATCTCGATCCCGGGCACCGCGAGCGGTTCGCGGCCCGCTACCCGGCGGCACGCGTCACCGCGAGCGTCGAGGAGATGCTCGCCGACGGCACGCTCGACGCGGTCGTCGTCGCCACGCCCGTGCCCACGCACTACGCGCTGGCGAAGCAGGCGCTCGAGGCCGGCAAGCACGTCCTCGTCGAGAAGCCACCGGCGATGCGCGCGGCTGAGATCGACGAGCTGGTCGAGCTCGCATCCGCGTCCGACCGGGTCCTGATGCCCGGGCACCTGCTGCTCTACCACCCCGGCGTCGTGAAGGTGAAGGAGCTGATCGGGAGCGGCGAGCTCGGCGAGGTGCTGTGCGTCTACGGCAACCGGCAAAACCTCGGCATCGTGCGCACGAACGAGAACGCACTCTGGTCGCTCGGGGTGCACGACCTGTCGGTGATCCTCTACCTGCTCGACGAGGATCCGGTGGTCGCGACTGCGCAGGGGCGCGACTTCCTGACTCCCGGCGTCGAGGACGTCGTGTTCTGCTTCCTGCGCTTCCCGAGCGGGAAGATCGCGCACATGCACCTGTCGTGGCTCGACCCGCACAAGATGCGCAAGATCACCGTCGTGGGGCGCGAGAAGATGGTCGTGTTCGACGACATGGAGCTCGAGCGCAAGGTGACCGTCTACGAGAAGTCACCCTGGAAGCGCGCCGAGACGTACGGCGAGTGGCAGACGCGCTCGGGGGACATCTTCATCCCGAAGATCTCGACCGACGAGCCGCTCCGCCTCGAGTGCAGCCACTTCCTCGAGTTGGTGGAGGGGCGCGGCGACCGCGAGAAGGTCGCGCGCGACGGAGCACGCGTCGTGCGTGCGCTCGAGATGCTCACGAGGTCGCTTGCCGGCTGAGATCCATCCGACCGCCACGGTCTACCCCGGAACCGTGCTCGGGGACGACGTCCGCGTGCTCGAGTACGCGGTGGTCGGAAAGCAGCCGTCGCTCGCCGCCTCGTCGACCGCGAGCCGCGAGCCGCTGCCGCCCGCCGAGATCGGGGCGCGTGTCGTCGTCTCGACCGGCGCGATCGTGTTCGCCGGCTCGTCGATCGGCGCCGGCTCGATCGTCGGCGACCAGTCGTGCATCCGCGAGCGCGTCTCGCTGGGCGACAACTGCGTGCTCGGGCGCGGCTCGCTGATCGAGAACGACACGACTGTCGGCAGCGGGACCCGCATCCAGGCGGGCGCGTACATCACGGCGTACTCGACGCTCGAGGACGACGTGTTCATAGCTCCGTGCGTCGTCACGACGAACGACAACTACATGGGGCGAACGGAGCGCCGGAGGGCCGAGATGCGCGGGCCGACGATCCGGCGCAGCGCCCGCGTCGGCGGCGGTGCGGTGCTCTGTCCGGGCATCGAGGTCGGCGAGGAAGCGTTCGTCGGGGCGGGAGCAGTCGTCACGAAGGACGTGCCGCCCCGCACGGTCGTCGTCGGCTCGCCCGCGCGCGTCCTGAGAGACGTGAGCCCGGACGAGCTGCGCTCGAACGGCGGCTAGCCGATTAGCCGTTGGAGCGAACGAGCGACAGCCGGTACTGCACCGGGTAGTACGACTGCGTGACCAGCTTGGCCTCCAGGTAGTACGTCCCGCTGACCGGCGCGCGATAGGACACGCGCACCTGGCCGCCGACGGATCTCGACTGCGCGACCCGGCGATGGAAGTCCGCGTGCAGCCCTTCGACCCGCGTCGTCCCGGGGCTCCAGACGGCGAGGCGCACCCCAGCCGCCGACTCGGGCGTGAGCCGCGCATAGAGGCGCTGCCCGCGCTGCAGGTAGAGATGGTAGACGTCGACGTTGTCGTCCCAGTAGTCGAGGGAGGCGCCGATCGTCCGCGGGAGCGGCGGGAGCGCGTGCGACCAAGGGCCGGCGTCGTCGTTCGGCTCGTAGTGATCGGGCGCCGGAAGCTTCGTGCCGTCCGTCAGCATCGTCAGCGCCGAGAGCACGTCGAGGCTGCCCCAGCCCGAGTACATGTCGCGGCCGACCGGGCACTGAGAACAGCCCGTGGCGGCCGTCACGTCGTCGGCGCTCCGCTCGAGCAGCCAGGAGACCTGATCCGGAGTGAGCCGGGGGTTGACCCCGAGCAGCAGCGCGGCCGCAGCCGAGACCTGCGGCGCGGCGAACGAGGTCCCGATCGCATCGCGAAACTCGAACGGCCCGCAGTCCGAGTACGGCCCGTCGGCGCACTCCGTTGTCGGCTCGGCGAGCTGGCGCGGGATCGTCGACACCATGTTCTCGCCGGGGGCGGCGATGTCATTGAATACCGCGTCGCGGTTCGAGAAGTCCGGAATCGATCCGTCCTGCCCCAGCGCGCTCACGCCGATCACGTGCGGCAGCGCGGCCGGGTAGTGCGCGTAGTTCCACGGCGTCGCCGGCGACTGCGGGCCGTTGCCGACCGCAGCGACGACGACCACGCCTTTCGAGTTTGCGTACTCGACCGCCGCCTGCTCGATCGCCGAGTAGGTGTCGAGCTCGGGATCGAGCGGGTCGCGAACGCCGCCGAGGCTCAGGTTGATCACGCGCGCGCCCTCGTGGACGGCCCAGCGGATCGCCGCCACCTCGGCGGGCAGCGAGACGGTGCCGTCGGGCTCGACGACCTTGGCGACGATCAGGCGTGCGTTGAATGCCATCCCGGCGATGCCGATGCCGTTGAACGGGTTCGCGGCGATCTCACCGGCGACGAACGTTCCGTGCCCATCCTCGTCGCGGAACGGCGAGCCGCCCACGAAAGAGCGCGCAGCGACGACGCGGCCCTCGAGGTCGGGATGGTGGCCGTCGATCCCCGAGTCGATGACGGCGACGCGGATCGTCGCGAGATTCGTCGGCGGCGTGGACCAGAAGTCCCACGCCTTATCCTGGGTCAGGTACCACTGCTGGCCGGCGAGCGGCTCGGTGTTGTCGAACGCGCCCGCCGACGTTGCGGCGACGAGCGCCAGCGCCGCGACGAGCCCCGCGAGCAGAGCGCCCCTCACGAGACCGTTCCCACGGTCGAGACGCCGGGCTGCAGCCCACCGCCGGGCGCGCAGCGCACGCGGTAGTCGCCGGGCGCGAGCGGCCCGCCGAACGAGAATGCCCCGGCGGAGTCGAGGACGGTCGTCGCGACGGTCGTCCAGCCGGTCCCGTTCGAGCGCTGGAGCTGAACCGCCGCCGACGAGAGGGCGGGCCGCGCCGACCCGCGCGCACCGGCCGAGCCGATCGTCGCGCTGACCCGGGCCGCGACGCTCACGGTCGTCTGGCCGGCCCGTGCGTCGCCGACCGCGAGACGGTACGAGGTGCGCGTCCTCGGCGAGACGACCACGTTGAAGTTGCCGTCCGCGTCCGGCGTCACGGTGCCGGCCGTCGCCCACTCGCCGCCAAAGGGATCGGCCTCGAGCGACGCGCCGCCTCCACCGCGAACGAACCCCGTGAGCGTCTCTGCTCCGCCGTAGGTGATCGACGCCCGCGGCGGCGTGAGCGAGACCAGAGTCGGCGCGAACCACGTCGAGCGAAGATCGAGGGCCGTGCGCACCTGCGACCCGGTGAAGCTCGTCTTCGCGTCGTCGGCGCCGACCACGGTCATCGCCTGCACGCGTCCCGAGGGCCCCGCCGCAACCGAGACATCCGTGACAGACGGCGCAACCTTGAGCTTCTTCGCGACCGCCGCCATGTCGAAGAGCACCGGCCCCCAGTCGTGGTACGGGGACAGCGTGTCGTAGGGGTCCGGCACCGAGACGAGGTAAGGAACCGGCGTGCCGAGCACCTCGGCGGCAGAGACGGTGCGGCCGCCGGAGGTCGAGAAGAAGTACGTGTCGGCCACCTTGCCGTCGTAGAGGACGACCTGGCCCCTGGTCGCGTCGACGGCTGCGCTGGTCGACGGCGTCTCGGCGTCGATCCCCCCGTAGACCTGGCTGCGCGAGTCGGAGTAGAGGTCGAACGCGCCGCCCTGCACGACGTTCGCGAGGGCGTAGGACCGGGCGGCGATCGCCTGTGCCTGGAGCGCAGCAGGCGGCCAGTCGAACGGCATCTCCGACGGCACCACGCCCTTCAGGTAGCTCTCGAGCGCCACGTCGTCGACGACGTCGAGAGCCTTCCCGTCCTGCGAGACCGTGATCCGGCCGCGGAACGGCTTCCCGTCGACCGCGATCGGAACGGGCGAGCTGAACGTCATCGGCAAGGCGACTGCCCTGCCCTGGAGCCGGCCGCCGGCCGTGAACGCCATGCTCGACGGGTCGAGCGGCATTGCCTTGCCGGAGGCATCGACCGCCTTCCAGGCGGCGGTCGACTCGAGCAGCACGCGCTTCGCCCGCAGGAGCAGGACGCGAACGGCGCGGGCCGGAGCCGGGCCGAGCGTCGTGCCGGGGTAGTAGTGCGCGAGGATCCGGCCGAAGCCGAGGCCGTGCAGGGCGTAGCCGTAGGCTCCCCACTGGCTGAGCCCGAGCCCGTGCCCCCAGCCGTGGCCCGAGATCGCGAGCACCTCGGGCGCTTCGTTGGTCACCGTCTGGGAGGTCGTTTCAGGCGAGGTCGTCCCGCCCGCCAGCGCGCTTTGCGCGCGCAGGCACACGGCGAGCGCCGACGCCAGACCGCCGGAGGCAAGCACCGCAGCACACGCGAGTCGCACCGCGTGACGACTCATCGCCGGGCACCGTAGCCGAGGTCGGAGACGGGTCGCCGCCCCCGTTTACGTCAACTTTGCAACCGGGCGGCGTACTGCTCGGCGTAGTAGGCCCGGTACTCGCCCGACTTGATCGGCTCCCACCACTCCCGGTTGTCGCGGTACCAGCCCACGGTCTCCTCGAGCCCGCCCGCGTCGAAGGAGTGCCCGGGCGACCAGCCGAGCAGCCGGAGCTTCGAGGAATCGATCGAGTAGCGCCGGTCGTGCCCGGGCCGGTCCTCGACGTGCCTCACGAGGTCCGGCGAGGCGCCTGTGAGGTCGAGAATCCGTCGGACGACGTCGAGGTTCTCGCGCTCCTGGCCGCCGACGTTGTAGACCTCGCCGGTGTCGCCCTGACGGAGTGCGACCTCGATCGCGGTGCAGTGGTCGTCGACGTGCAGCCACTCGCGGCGCTGCCTCCCGTCCCCGTACACCGGCAGCGCCTCGCCGTCGAGGGCGTTGGTGATGAACAGCGGCAGGAACTTCTCCGGGTACTGCCTCGGGCCGTACGTGTTCGCCCCGCGCGTGATCAGCGCATCGCTCTTGTACGTCCGCACGTACGCGAGCACCTGCAGGTCGCCGCCCGCTTTCGAGGCGCTGTACGGGCTCGACGGCCGGAGCGGCGCCTCCTCGGTGCATGCGGGCGCGTCGAGCTCGATGTCGCCGTAGACCTCGTCGGTCGAGACGTGCAGGAGCCGGAGGCCGTGATGGCGGGCGTGGTCGAGCAGCACCTGGGTGCCGAGGACGTCCGTCAGGATGAACTCGGCCGGGCCGAGGATCGAGCGGTCGACGTGCGTCTCGGCCGCGAAGTTCACGATCGCGTCGCAGCGCGCAGCGGCGCGCGCGACGGCGTCGGCGTCGGCGATGTCGCCTTCGTGGAACTCGTGCTCGACGCCGTCGAGGTTGGCGCGGTTGCCCGCGTACGTCAGCTTGTCGAGCACCACGACCGAGTCACCGCCCTCGGCCAGCCGGCGCGCGAATCGCGAGCCGATGAAGCCGGCTCCGCCTGCCACGAGGATCCGCATCGCGCGAAGGTTAGAGGTTCGGAAGGCGGGCCAGGCAGTCGCGCAGCCCTTCGCGCCAGTGCGGCAGCTCGGGCGCACCGCGCTCGGTGCGCAGGACCGAGTAGGCCGGGCGAGGCGCGCGGGAGCCGTACTCGGCATACGAGATCCGCCGGACTCGCGTGTCGAGCCCCGCCTCCTCGATGATCGCCTCGGCGAACTCGGCCCAGCTGCACTCGCCGGCGGCGGCCACGTGGTACGTGCCGTACGGGAGCTGCAAGACATCGCGCGTCGCGTGCGCGAGGTGCCCGGTGTACGTCGGGCAGCCGACCTGGTCGTGCACGACGGCGATCTCGTCGCGCTCGGCCGCCAGGCGGAGGATCGTCCTGACGAAGTTGCGCGACGTCCAGCCGAACAGCCAGGACGTGCGGATCACCCAGGCCTCGTCGCCGGCGGCGGCCTCGCCCAGGAGCTTCGTACGCCCGTATGCGCCGAGGGGCGACGGGCTGTCGGACTCGACGTACGGCGACGTCTTGGTGCCGTCGAAGACGTAGTCGCTCGACCACACGACGAGCGGCGCGCCGAGCGAGGCGGCGTTCCGCACGCCGCCGACGTTGACGGCCGCGGCACCCTGCGGATCGTCCTCCGCGCCGTCGACGTCGGTCCAGGCCGCAGCGTGCAGGACGAGACCGGTGCCGGCGAGCTCGGCCGGCGGCGGGTGGCCGACATCCCAGTCGGACCTCGTGAGAGCGCGCGCCTCGGGGAACTCCTCGACCAGGGCGGAGCCGAGCTGCCCGCCCGCGCCCGTGATCACGACGCGGCGGCGCTGTCCCGTGCCGAGAGGATCGGCGATCGTGTGCTCCACAGGTCGACGACGCGGGGGTCGTCCCAAGGCACTCCGTGCTCGTCGGGATCGGCTGCGTCGTACTCCTCGGTGACGAAGTAACAGAACAGACAGTCGGTGAGCGCCTCGTAGCCGTGCGCGTTCGCTCCGGGCACGTAGATCGCGACCGGATTGTCGTCGCCGATGTCCTCCGTGAACGTCTCGCCGCTGTCGCGGTCGAGGACGACCACGCGCACCATCCCCTCGAGGCAGAGAAAGAGGTCGTCCTGGCCGCGCTCGTGGTAGTGGAGCGCGCGGATCACCCCCGCTCGCGACCGGGCGAGGTTCGCCTGCCGGACCGGCTTCGGCAGCAGGCTCGACCGCATCAGCTCGGCGAACCAGCCCCGCTCGTCGTCGAAACGGCGCAGTTCGAAGCGCCGGAGCCCTTCGATCACTTGTTCGCCCCGGTCTCCTCGATCAGCCGCCCGACGTCGGCGAGGTCGGCCCAGTGCTTGCCGCCGTCGTGCCACCAGCCCTCGACCCGCTCCACCTGCAGCCGTCCCTGCTGGGCGTAGACCCTGTTCACGTCGGTGATCTCGAGCTCGCCGCGGCTCGACGGCTCGAGCCCGTCGATCACGTCGAACACGTCCGGCGGATAGCAGTAGAGCCCGACCACCGCGTCGCTCGACGGCGGCGAGGGATAGCGGAGGTCCACGCGCCCGGCCTTCTCGACCACGTCCTCGACGCTGCCGTCCTCGCGGTATGCGACGACGCCGAAGTTCTCCGGGTCGGGAACCTCCTTCACGAACACGAGCGCACCGTCGTCCCAGCCGGCGATCGCACCGGTCTGCGCCTGCTCGAAGATGTTGTCGCCGAGGCACACGACGAGCGACTCGCCGGCGGCGAACGCACGGGCCATCCCGACCACCTGCGCGATGCCGCCGGGCTCGACCTGCACCTTGTACGTGAGATCAAGGTCGAACAGCACCTCGTCGGCGTTCCGCGCCCGCACCTGGCCGTCGCCGAGCAGGTCGATGAACTGGCCGGCGTGATGCTGCCCGGTGACGAGCAGGACGTCCCGGACGCCGATGCGCTGGAGCAGCTGGAGTGGGTAGTAGACCATCGGCCAGCGGCCGACCGGGAGCAGGTGCTTGTTCGCGACGCGCGTCAGCTCCTCGAGCCGGGTCGCCGACCCGCCGGCGCAGATGAGGCCTTTCACGCGCGCGATGCTACAGCCGGGCCTCCGGGCATCGTCGCGCCGCCACGCGGGTACGCTCACGGGAATGAGTCGCCGCGACGTCGACAAGCTGCAGGCGGAGATCGAGCAGCTCTTCGCCGACCTGTGGCAGGTGCCGCGCTTCTCCGGGCCGCGACACGGGTTCGGCTTCCGCCCGAACGTCGACTGCTTTCACACGGACGACCCGCACACCCTCACCGTCGTGGTCGAGCTGCCGGGCGTCGATCCGGAGAGCGTCCGCGTCGTCGCCGGCGAGCGCCTGCTCGTGATCGCGGGCGAGCGGCCGCGGCCGCAGGCGCCGGGGCGCGTCTACCAGCAGATGGAGATCGAGTACGGCTCCTTCCAGCGGCAGATCCAGCTCGCCGAGGACGTGCAGCCCGAGGCTGCGACGGCCCGCTTCTCACTCGGCGTCCTGACCGTCGAGCTGCCGGTCGTGGACCACGCCCCGCACGGGCAAGTCACGATCCAGGTCCGGACCGGACAATGAGCGAGCTCTTCGACGTCCCGAGCGTCGAGGGCGAGCACATCGAGCTGCCCGCGGTCCTGCCGATCCTCCCGCTCAAGGACACCGTCGTGTTCCCGCTCTCGATGTCGCCGCTCGCGATCGGCCAGGAGCGGTCGATCCGGACGATCGACGACGTCGTGGCCGGCGACCGGCTCGTCGCGCTGATCGCGTCGCGAGACAGCTCGCTCGACACGCCCGGTTTCGACGACGTGTACCGGGTCGGGACGATCGCGGTCATCCACAAGCTGATCAAGGTGCCCGACGGAACGCTGCGCATCCTCGTGCAGGGCGTCGAGCGCGTGCACCTCGATCACGAGGCGGACGTCGAGCCGTACCTGCTCGGCGAGTTCTCGGCGCTGCCCGACGTGCTCGTCGAGTCGCCGGAGGTCGAGGCGCTCACCCGCAACGTCCAGGGGCTGTTCGCGCGGATCATCGGGCTCGCGCCGTACCTCCCGGAGGAGCTGCAGCTCGCGGCGGCCAACGTCGACGATCCGAGCGCCCTCTGCCATCTGGTCGCCTCGACACTCAGGACGATCCCCGTCGAGGAGCGCCAGGAGATTCTCGAGGAGGTCGATGTCGAGGCGCGCCTGCGCATGGTGTCCGCGATCCTCAGCCGCGAGCTCGACGTGTTCGAACTGGGCTCGCGGATCCAGTCGCAGGTCCAGTCCGAGATGGAGAAGGGCCAGCGCGAGTACTTCCTCCGCCAGCAGCTCAAGGCGATCCAGGCCGAGCTCGGCGAGGCCGACCCCGAGCAGGCGGAGCTCGCCGAGCTCCGCGAGCGGCTCGCCGCCCTCGGCGAACTGCCGGAGGAGGCGCGCAAGGCGGCCGATCGCGAGCTGCAGCGCCTCGAGCGGCTGCCGCAGGCCGCCGCCGAGTACGGCTTGATCCGCACCTACCTCGAGTGGATCCTCACGCTGCCGTGGAACGCCTTCACCGACGACAACCTCGATCTCGAGCACGCGCGCGAGGTGCTCGACGCCGATCACTTCGACCTCGAGAAGGTCAAGGACCGGATCATCGAGTACCTCGCCGTCGCAAAGCTGCGCAACCAGATTTCGGGGCAGATCCTCTGCTTCGTCGGGCCGCCCGGCGTCGGCAAGACATCGCTCGGCCAGTCGATCGCGCGCGCGCTCGGCCGGCGCTTCGTTCGCCTCTCGGTCGGCGGCGTCCGCGACGAGTCCGAGATCCGAGGGCACCGCCGGACGTACATCGGCGCAATGCCCGGTTCGATCATCCGCTCGCTCCGCGACGCGGAGTCGCGCAACCCGCTCGTGCTCATCGACGAGATCGACAAGATGGGCGCCGACTGGAGAGGCGACCCCGCGAGCGCGATGCTGGAGGTTCTCGACCCCGAGCAGAACAACGCCTTCCGCGATCACTACCTCGATCTCGCGTTCGATCTGTCGAAGGTGCTGTTCATCTGCACCGCGAACACGCTCGACACGATCCCCGGTCCCCTGCTCGACCGGATGGACGTGATCGAGCTCGCCGGCTACACGGAGGACGAGAAGCTCGGGATCGCGAAGCGCTACCTCGTGCCGAAGCAGGTCGAGGCGCACGGGCTCAAGCGGTCCCAGCTCCGGCTCTCGGACCGCATGCTCCGCACGATCATCCGCGAGTACACCCGCGAGGCCGGCGTGCGGAACCTCGAGCGCCGGCTCGCCGACGTGTGTCGCAAGGCGGCCTCAGAGGTCGCCCGAAACGGCGCGACGAGCGTCAAGATCGACGACGAACTCCTGCGCGAGTGGCTGGGGCCGCGGCGGTTCGCGGGCGAGGTGCGCAAGCGCGTGGCTCACCCCGGCGTGGCAACCGGGCTCGCGTACACGACGGCGGGCGGCGACGTGCTCTTCGTGGAGGCCACGGCGTACCCCGGCCGCGGGCGTCTCACGATCACCGGCCAGCTCGGCGATGTCATGCAGGAGTCGGCGCAGGCCGCGCTCTCCTGGGTCCGCTCGCACGCCTCGGCGGTCGGGGTCGGCGACACGTGGTTCGCCCAGCACGACGTCCACCTCCATGTGCCGGCCGGGGCCGTGCCGAAGGACGGGCCGTCGGCAGGCGTGACGATGGCCACGGCGATCGCATCGCTCCTGCGCGACGAGCCGGTAGCCGCGGACGTCGGCATGACGGGCGAGATCACGCTCACGGGTCGGGTGCTCCCGATCGGCGGCCTGCGCGAGAAGTCGCTCGCCGCAGCGCGCGCGGGCCTGAAGAGGATTATCTTCCCGCGCGAGAACGAGCCCGACCTCGCCGAGCTCCCCTCCGAGACGCGCCGCGAGCTCGAGTTCATCCCGGTCGACACGGTCGAGCAGGTGTTCGACGCGGCGTTCGCGAGCGACGGACGGAGCCGGGCACGCAACGTGGCGCCGCTCGAGCGGCAGGCCGCGAAGTCGCGCTAGTCGATCCTGAACGACCTGATCAGCAGCCTGCAGCTCTCGTCGTCGTCGGACGACGCCCGCCGGCAGAGCAGCTGGTACTCGCGCATTCCGCGCAGCACGAACGTGTACTGGTCGACACGCCCGTTCGCCTTGACGTCGTAGCTGTGTGACCGCACTCCCGAGGCAGTCACGACCCGGGACCCGGCCAGCCGGCCGGCCGTCTGCGACGCGACGGCGGCCATCCGGACGTCGAGCTCCTTTTCGACCTTGGCGAACAGGGCCGCCGAGTAGGGCCGGAGAAGCCGGAATCTCGCCACCTGGACGAGGTTCGAGCCCGAGCCGGCCGACACCCGCTGGCCCGCCCGGACGACCTGCCACCCGTCGGGCGCCTGGAAGCTGAACCCCGGCCCGATCACCTGCTGCGGCGGTTTCCCGGCGCCCGACCCCCCGCAGCCTGCAAGGATGACTACGGTGAGAAGAAGCGCCGGTGGGCGGCAGGCTCGCGGGAGGCGCGCAGTCACGAGTCGAAAGGAACGGACGAGGATGGCCACGAGCAAGGCAAAAGACAAGGTCTACGACGCCGCGGGGAACGTCAAACCGTACGTCGACCGCGCGCTGTCGGACGAGAAGCTCCGCGCAGACGTGCTCAGCGCATTCGGGACCGCCCGCGATCTGTACAACGAGCTGATCGCGAGCCGTACTGCGACGACGGTCGCAGCGAGAGTCGCCACCGACGAGGAGATCCGCGCCAAGCTGAAGGCGGCGATCGAGGACCTGCGCAGCGCGGCGAACCGGCTGCAGGGGAAGCGAGAGTCCGACCGGAAGCGGGGCCGCACGCTGCTGCTGGTCGGGATCCTGATCGGGATTCTCTTCAACCCGATCACGGGGCCCGACACCCGCAAGTGGATCAAGGACACGGTCTCCGGCGGCAGCGACGAGTTCGGCGAGGACTTCCCGCCCAGCGCCAACGGCGGCGTCTGATTCGCAACGACTAGCCCCGACCGAGGTCGTGCGTCGGCGCGATCACGGTCGGGAGCAGACGCAGGAGCGTCGATGCCTTCGGCGCCGTCAATGCATGCTCGAGTGACGACGGGTCGAGCCCGTTCGCCGTCGAGATGTCGGACATGTGCAGCAGGATCGCGCCGGGCTCCGGCGCGGTTCCACCGGGCACGGGCGGCGTCCAGCCGCCGGCGATCGGGAACGGCAGGTCCTGCTGGTGGCGCCAGGCGTCGAGGTAGGGCGTCGGATCGACTGCGCCGTCGTACCCGAGGTAGAGCAGCGACACTGGGTGAATCTCGAAGTGCAGATGGACCGGCGTGCCTTCGGCGTCCCCCGTGTGCCCCATGAAGCCGACGACCTGGCCGGCCTTCACGTGCGCACCGTTGACGGCGGTCGTCGCGAACGCGGAGAGATGCGCGTAGTAGAACTGGTTCCCCTGCGAGTCGACGATCCAGAGGCGGTTGCCGCCGATCTTGTTCCAGCCGACCGAGAAGAGCGTCCCGTCGGCGCAGGCGACCAGCGGCTGACCCAGCTGCCCGAAGATGTCGTCGCCGTGGTGGTAGGTGACGTCGCTGCGAGCGGCGCCGAACGTGTCGATGTAGGAGCTCGGCCCGTAGACCGGGAAGACGTAGTGGCCCGCGGTGAGCTTCGGCTTGATCCCGTAGAGCGGGCCGGGCCCGATCGAGGCCGTCCCGCTCTTCGCCTGCCTCGGCCGCTCGCTCGGCAGGTCTCCGACCGGCGCCACGTCGGGCCCGGTCGTCTGCGCGGACGGCGCCTGCGGCGTGGTCGTCGTCGTCGTCGCGGGTGAGGTGGTCGTCGCCGGCGCCGCTGCCGGCGGCGCCGTCTGGACGGAGACCGCGGCATAGCCGATGCGGATCAAGGTACCGACCGGCAGCCCGCCGTGATCCTGCGTCAACCGCAGGACGAGCTCGTAGACGACGCCGCGGTAGCCGCGGATGCCGTCCCCCGCCGCCCGTTCGACCGTCTCGGTGCCCAGCGTGAGGACGCCCCAGTCGGCGACTCCGAGCCTGTTCCCGGCCGGCGCGGGCTGACCGCCGATCATCAGGTTCGTGACGGCACTGCCGTTCGCGTTGCCGCCGGCGCCCGACGGCCCCGTCCCGGCGGAGGCGCTGGCGGTGACGGCGTCAGCCGTGATCGTGCCGCCGAACAGCGAGACGCCCGTGATGACGCTCTGCGACGCCGCGGCCGCGTTCCGCGTGATCGTCGTGGTCGCGGTCGCGGTGGTCGACTGCACGCTGACGACGGAGCCGTCCGCTGGATAAGCGTAGGTCGCACCGGCGACCGGGGCGTCGTCGGGTGGCGCCGACGCGGCGGTCGTCGTGATCGGCGCAGTATTCGGCAGGGCGACTTGAACGCTCCAGGCGGCGGCCGATGCCGTCGGATGTGTCGTCGGCCCCTGGGCGCCGGCAGAACCGAGCGCAACCAGTCCGAGCAGCGGGCTCACCAGGGCGAGGCGAAGGCGCACTGTCGGGAGATTTTGCCATGCGGAGGCTCCGTCCTCCCGACGGGCCACGTGACCTGGCTCGTCGGCGCCGGGTTCCTGGCGTTCTTCCTCGTCGAACGAGGGCTCGTGCTCCATCACCGCGACGACGAGCACGCACGCGCCCACCACCACGTCGGCGCGCTCGGCGCAGCCGGTCTGTCGATCCACAGCTTCATCGACGGCCTCGGGATCGGGCTGGCCTTCCACCTGTGGACGTCGACGGGGCCTGCTCGTGTTCATCGCAGTCGTGTCTCATGACTTCGCGGACTGCGGGGATCGCCTATGCGGCGTCGCGCTGACGGACCCGCCATGCGATCTGCAGGGCCGTGACGATCAGGAACGCTCCGAACAGGCGGCGCAGCGCGTGCTCCGGAAGCGACTCGGCGACGAGCACGCCGCCCTGGAC
>DATIXY010000074.1:0-53748 GCA_035518115.1 Gaiellaceae bacterium
ATGAAGATCCTGATGCGCAACCTCGGGATGACCCTGCACGTGATCCACAAGCTGCGCGCCCAGGGCCTCGACAACGTCAAGGTCAACATGGACTGGCAGCACCTGATCATGAACGGCGAGAACCTCGCCGAGTACGCGGCCCTGCTGGCCGCGGAGGGCCTGCTCGGCCACCAGCACGCGAACTCCGGCTGGGGCACCTTCGACGACGACAACATGGTCGGTGCGACCGCCTTCATGGAGACGCTCGAGCTCGCAGTCGAGCTGCGCCGGGCCGGGTACGGCCAGAACGGCGAGCGGCTCGGCTTCGACCTCTATCCGTACACGGAGGACGCCGTCGGCGCCGTCTCGCGGTCGGTGATCCAGTGGCGCTTCATCGACGGCGTCGCGGCGCGGATCGACGAGGCCGAGTTGCGGCAGGCGCAGCAGGAGAAGAACGCCGTCCGCGCCTACGAGCTCGTCTACGCCGCGCTCGGCGCTTGACCGACCCCGACTGCCTGATCGGCCTCGACGTCGGCACGTCCGGCGTCAAGGCCGTGGCGATCTCCCAGGCCGGGCGGGTGGTCGCGACGGCCGAGGAGGGCTACGAGCTCTCCACGCCGCAGCCTGGGTGGGCCGAGCAGGACCCGGAGGACTGGTGGCGGGCGGCGCAGTCGTGCCTGGGCCGCCTGCCCGAGGGCCCGGTCGGGCTCTCCGGACAGATGCACGGCCTCGTGGTGCTCGACGGCGGCGGCAGCGTCCTGCGGCCCGCGATTCTCTGGAACGACCAGCGGACGGCCGCCGAGTGCGCCGAGATCGAGGCCCGGGTCGGGCTCGAGCGGCTGATCGAGCTGACCGGGAACCGCGCGCTGACCGGCTTCACCGCCCCGAAGCTGCTCTGGCTCCGGCGCCACGAGCCCGAGACGTACGCGCGGATCCGTCACGTGCTGCTGCCGAAGGACTACGTGCGCTTCCGCCTGACCGGCGAGCGGATGATCGACGCGGCCGACGCGTCCGGCACCCTGTTGTTCGACGTCGCCAACCGGCGGTGGTCGGCGGACGTGCTCGACGCGCTCGAACTGCCGGGCGAGTGGCTGCCGCCGGCGCACGAGTCGACGGAGATCGCGGGCGCCGGCGACCAGGCGGCCGCCGCCCTCGGCGTCGGGATCGCCTCCCCCGGTCCAGTGTCGGTCGTGCTCGGCACGTCCGGCGTCGTGTTCGCCGCGCTCGAGAGCTACGCCGCCGACCCCGAGGCGCGGGTCCACGTCTTCTGCCACGCGGTGCCCGAGACATGGCACGCGATGGGCGTGATGCTGAGCGCCGCCGGCTCGGCTGCGTGGGTGCGGCGCGCCCTCGGCGTCGACTTCGGCGTGCTCGACGAGGAGGCGGCGCGGTGGGAGCCGGGAACCGAGGGGCTCCTGTTCGCGCCCTACCTCGCCGGCGAGCGCACGCCCCACGCCGACCCGGACGCCCGCGGCGCCTTCACCGGTCTGTCGCTCCGCCACGATCGCGGCGCCCTCTGGCGCGGGACGCTCGAGGGCGTCGCCTACGGCCTGCGCGACTCGCTCGAGCTCCTGCGCGCGCTCGGCGTCCGTGCCGAGGTGGGCCGCGTATCGGGCGGCGGCGCGCGGAGCGCGCTCTGGCTCCGAATCGTCGCTGCGGTGCTCGGGCTTCCGCTCGAGCTGACCGAGTCCGAGGAGGGGTCCGCGTACGGCGCGGCGCTGCTGGCCGGCGTCCGGGCCGGGGTCTTCTCCGACGCCGCCGAGGCGGTCGCTCGCTGCGTCCGGGTGCGCGACCGGGTCGAGCCCGATCCCGGGTGGCGAGAGGCGTACGAGCTCGGGTACGCGCGTTACCGCAAGCTCTACCCCAGTCTTCGACCATTGGAGGATCGATGAGCAGCCTGGAAGGAAAGACCGCCGTCATCACCGGGGCGAGCCGCGGCATCGGCGCCGCGCTCGCGCGCATGCTGCACGCCCGCGGCGTCTCACTCGGGCTGGCGTCGCGGAGCGGCGACGACCTCGGACTCGACCGCGTCGTCGCGCAACCGTGCGACGTCCGCGACCTCGAGGCACTCGAGCGGCTGTGCGGCGCCACCGCCGAGGCGTTCGGCGGCATCGACATCGTCGTGCCGAACGCGGGCGTCGGCGCCTACGGGGCGTTTCTCGATCTCTCGCGCGAGCACCTCGACGAGATGCTCGACGTCAACCTCAGAGGGACCGTGTACGCGATCCGTGCGGCGCTCCCGCACATGCTCGGACGCCAGGGCGACGTCGTGACCCTGGCCTCGGAGGCCGGCCGCCGCGGCCTGCCGGCCGAGGCCGTCTACTGCGCCTCCAAGTTCGGCCAGGTCGGGTTGACGCGGGCGCTCGACCACGAGCTCCGGGAGCACGGCATTCGCTGCACGAACATCTGCCCGGGCGGCGTCGCCACCGACTTCGCGCTCGAGCCCGGCCGCGGGCGTTCCGAGGACGTTCTCGAAGGGATGATGACGGCCGACGACGTCGCGGAGATCGTCGTGTTCGCGCTCGAGCGGCCGCGCCGCTTCCGGATCCTCGAGACCGCGCTGCGCCCGATGACCGAGGCGAGCTGGGGCTAGCGCGACCCGATCGCGGTCAGGAGGTAGCCGCCCTCCAGCATCGCCGGCGCGCGCTGCGCGAGCCGCTCCGAGCTCGGGACGTCCCAGCCGAACGAGTCGGCGAGGCGCACGATCATGTTGAAGAGGCCGCACACGAGCGCGGCGTCGCGCAGCGCCTGCCCGGAGACGCCGGCCGCGCGGACCGCGTCGGCGTCGGCGGGCTCGAGCTCCTCCGGACGCAGCGTCTGCTTCTCGAGGAACGCGAGCGTGGCCGCGAGCTCGGGCCGAAGCGGCGCGGTGCGCCAGTCGTCGACGACCGCCTGCCAGACTTCCTCTCCGAGTGCGTACGACGCAACTGCGCCGTGGGAGCCCATTCAGAATGGACACTGGTTGAGCAGCGACGCGAACGCGGCGAACAGCTCGCGCTCGCCGGCGCTCCAGTCGGACGGGCCGCGCATCACACGGTCGAGCTCCTCCGAGAACGGCGTGCCGAAGAGCTCCGGCCGGTAGAGGAGCGTCTTGACGACGCCGAGCGGCTCGTTTCCCGTCCGCTCGCGAATGATCTCGAGGATCGCCGCCTCGTCTGCCGCATGCCCGCGATCGATGACGTCGAGCCGGATCACCCGATCACCGCCGTCGCCGCGTCGATCCGGCGCAGCCCCTCGCGGATCGCGACGCCGACCGTCTGCTCGAAGATCTCGTCCTCCGTGCAGCCGGCCGCCTTCAGCGATTCGACGTCGGCGTCCGTGATCGTGTAGGCGCGCGAGCGCACCTTGTCGAGGTAGGCGGCCATCGCCTCCGGCGCGGACGACAGCGCTTCGGCGTTGGCGCGAAGCCTGTCGAGCGGCTCGCTCACGCGCGCAATCTAGCTGCTCACTCCTTGTCCTCGGGCTCTTCCTCGGGCCGGTGCCGCGGCTGGAAGGTGACGAGCAGCCGGTCGATGCGCTGGCCCTCGACGGACTCGACGTGGAAGCGCACCCCGTCGTGCGCGACCTCGTCGCCGGGAACCGCCGCACGGCCGAGCCGGCCGAAGACGAAGCCGGCGACCGTGTGGTAGTCCTCTTCCGGGATCTCGACGGCGAAGGTCTCGTTGAAGTCGTCGATCGTGAACGTCCCGTCGATGCGCACCGTGTCGTCGTCGACGCGCTCCACCGTCTCGTCCGGCAGGTCGAACTCGTCCTCGATCTCGCCGACGATCTCTTCGAGCAGGTCCTCCAGCGTGACGATGCCCTCGGTCGAGCCGTACTCGTCGATCACGATCGCGAGGTGCTGGTTCGTCCGGCGGAACTCGGTGAGCAGCGCGGCGAGGTCCTTGGTCTCCGGGACCATGTAGGCCGGCCGCACGATCTCGGCGAGATCGACCGCGGCGAGCCCCCGGTCGTAGATCGCCTCGACGAGGTTGCGCACGTGGAGCACGCCGACGATGTCGTCGAGCGACTCGCGGTACACCGGGTAGCGCGTGTACGGCGAGTCGAGCACGGCCTGCAGCGCCTCCTCCGGTGGCAGCGACACCGAGATCGCGGCGACCTCCGGCCGCGGGACCATCACGTCGGCCACTTCCTTGTCGGCGAAGTCGAAGACCTTGTAGAGCATCTCCTGCTCCCCCTGCTCGATCTCGCCCTGCTCCGCAGAGCTCGACAGCAGCATCCGGAGCTCGGCCTCCGAGTGCGCCTCGCCCTCGGCGCCCGGAGGCTCGAGCGAGAGCAGGCGCAGGATGACCTCGGAGGAGCGGTCGAGCAGCCAGATCAGCGGGCGGAACACGACGAAGAACACGCGCACCGGCGCCGAGACCCAGAGGGCCGTCCGCTCGGGATGGCCGAGCGCGATCCCCTTCGGGACCAGCTCGCCGATCACGACGTGGAGGTACGTGACGATCAGCAGCGCGAGCAGCACGGCGAGGAAGGACGCCATGAACGTGTCGAGCCGGCGCGCGAGCACCTGCTCGCCCAGGGCGCCGATGGCGAGGGACGAGATCGTCACGCCCAGCTGCATCGCCGCGATGAACCGCGGCGGGTCCGAGGTGATGGCCAGCACCCTGTGGGCGCGCCGGTTCCCCTGGTGCTCGAGCTCCATGATCCGCGTCCGCCGCGACGTGACGAGGCCGTACTCGGCCGCGACGAAGAACGCATTCACTGCGATCAGCCCGAACAGCGCGAGCAGCTCGAGAGGGAAGTTCACCTAGGTGCGCCCCGTGGGCGCGCGCGTACTGGGCGGCAGATCGTCGTCCACGCGAATCAGTGGAGCGAGTATAGCCGCGCCCGGCGGCGGTACGAACATATGTTCTATGCTCTGCCGGTGCGGGCCGCCTACCGCGAGGAGCCGTGCCGGAGCGCGCTCAACCGGGTGCGCGGGATGCCCTTCTCCTGGTCCCTCAACCCGTACATGGGCTGCGCGCACCGGTGCACCTTCTGTTACGTGCGGGCATTCGAGCGGCGCGCCGACCGGCCGGCCGACGATCGCTACGGACGCTCGATCCGGGTGAAGGTGAACGTCGCCGAGGTCCTGCAGGCCGAGCTCGGCAGGCCGTCGTGGGACGACGACGAGATCGTGATCGGCGCAGCGACCGACCCGTACCAGCCCGCGGAGGGGCGCTACCGCCTCACGCGCGCGTGCATCCAGCTGCTCGCCGCTCATGCCAACCCGTTCTCGATCATCACCCGCGGGCCGCTGATCGTGCGCGACGTCGACGTCCTTGCCGAGGCGGCTTCGAGCGCCCCGGTGTCGGTGACGTTCTCCGTCCCGACGCTCGACGACGCCGTGTGGCGCACGACCGAGCCGGGCACGGCGCCGCCTGCGCAGCGCCTCAGGGCGCTATCGGTGCTCGCAGCTTCCGGGATCCGGGTGTCGGTGGGCATGGCACCGATCCTGCCCGGGCTGTCGGATCACCCCGATCAGCTCCGCCGCGTCGTGGCCGCCGCGCGGGCGGCCGGCGCGTGCGGGATCTGGGCGAACCTGCTGCACCTGAAGCCTGGCACGCGCGAGCACTTCCTCGACTGCCTCGCCCACGACTGGCCGGAGCTGCTGCCTCGCTACGAGCAGCTCTACGAGGGCGGCCGGGCGTACCTGCCGGCCCGCACCGCCGGGCCGGTGCGCGACCAGGTGCGGTCGCTCGCCCGCACGTACCGCATCCGGGACCGCCGCCGCGCCCCGCTCGAGCCCCCGGCACGCGACGAACAGCTTTCGCTGCTTTCCGCATAGGATGGGCGCTCCCATGGCGGACGAGATCACGACGCTGATCGTGGACGACCACGAGGTCGTCCGCGAAGGCCTCCGATTGTCGCTGTCGCGGGCCCCCCACATCCGGGTGGTCGGCGAAGCTGCCGACGGCGCCAGCGCAGTCGCGCTCGCCGAGCGGCGCAAGCCCGACGTCGTGATCATGGACGTGCGGATGCCGGGCATGGACGGGCTCGAGGCGACGAAGCTCCTGACGGAGAAGGTCCCGGACGCGAAGGTGCTCATCTTCACCGCGTACTCGGAGCGATCGCTGCTCGGTCGCGGGCTCGAGTCGGGCGCCAAGGGCTACATCCTCAAGGAGGCGCCGCACCAGACGCTCGTGCGCGCGATCGAGAAGATCGCGGGGGGCGAGGGCTACGTCGACCCGGCGCTGATGCCCGCGTTCCTCGCCGGCAAGGACTCGACCGACATGCTCACGACGCGCGAGCGCGAGATCCTGCAGCTGCTGGCTGACGGCCTGTCGAACGCCGACGTGGCGGCGCGCCTGTTCATCTCGGCCGAGACGGTCAAGAGCCACGTGCGCCACATCCTCACGAAGCTCGAGGCCGACACCCGCACGCACGCCGTGGCGATCGCGCTGCGCGAAGCGATCATTGACTGAGACCGCCGGCGGCGGCGAGACGCTCGACCGGCTGATCACGGCCGAGCAGGACGAGCGGCGGCGGATCGCCCTCTTTCTGCACGACGGCCCCGTGCAGAACCTCTCGGGCATCGCCCTGATGCTCGACGCGGTGCTCCACGAGATCCAGTCCGGCAACGCCGACGATGCCGCGCGGGTGCTGCAGACGGCGATGGATCGCCAGCGCGCGACGATCCGCGAGCTGCGCGACCTCTCCTTCGCGCTCGAGCCCGTCGTGCTGCGCGACCAGGGGTTCGGCGCCGCGCTCCAGGCGCTCGCCTCGCAGGTCGGTGAGGCGCACTCGATCCGGATCGACGTAGACGTCGATCAGGCCGACCGCCTCGGCGAGTCGGCGCAGATCGCCGTGTACACGATCATCCGCGAGCTCCTCGACCAGGCTGTGCGTCGCGGGCCGCCGACGCACATCCGTGTTGCGATGGCGGAGGCGCCCGGCGGCGGCGTCACCACGGTCGTCTCCGACGACGCCGAGCCCGAGCGGCGGCGCCGGTCGTTCGAGGCGATCGAGGAACGCGTGAAGCAGCTGCACGGGATCGTCGCAATCGAGGCGTCGGACGAGGGCGGGACGCACGTGGTCGTGACGCTGCCCCCGTACGCGACCCGGCGATAGCATGGGCTCGATGACGTTCGGCGGGACCGACTACCTCCTCTTCGTGTGGTCGCCGTCCGGCTACACGCTGCGCGAGGCGCACGGCGAGCTGCCGAGGGTCGGGCAGGAGCTCGATGACGACGGACGGACGATCGTCGTCTCGAAGATCGGCGCCTCGCCGCTGCCCGGCGACCGGCGGCCGTGCGCCTTCTCCGTCGGCCGAAACTAACGACCGGCGATGTCCTCGGCCGCCGCAAGGCCGAGCACGAGCGCCTGCGCAAGCCCGCTCGCGTAGCCGCCCGCGGCCACGCCGCCCGCGTCGACGCCGGCCGCCCAGAGCCCCTCGACCGGCGAGCCGCCGGCGTCGACGACGCGCGCCCGGTCGTCGACCCGGAGCCCTCCGATCGTGTGCGTGATCGCCGCCGCCACCCGGACGGCGGTCGCCGTTCCGGCGGGCGCCGCGAACGGCAGCTCGCTCGGCGCGACGCGGGTCGCCGCGGGCGCGGCCGCGACCATGTCGGCGACCGAGCGGTCGCGGACGCTCCCGGCGAGCGCCTCCTCGTCGAGCAGGTAGAAGGCGCGCGCGGTCGGCCTGCGCGCGGTCGCGGCGACGACGTTCGACTCCGACCACGACACGTCGTCGCGGGCGAAGAACTCCACGCCGTCCACGTCGAAGATGCGCGCGAAGCGCGCGTAGAGCTGAGAGAGCGGGACGAACTGCGGCTCGCCCCAGGGCGCGTCCGGCATGTTGCGGCCGTAGAAGTCGGCGAGGCCGGCGGAGAGCGCACCTCCTCGCCCGGTCCCGAGCCGCAGCCCGTCGCCCTCCGACCACGGATTCGCGCGCAGGCGAAGCGGCGCCGCCGGGCGGATGTGCCGCGCCACGAGCTCCGCCGACCCGCCGAAGCCGCCCGTGCAAAGGATCGAGCGCCGACCGGTCTCGCGCACGGCGGTCCCGAGCCGGATCTCCTGGACGCGCGACGCGAGCGCCCGCGCGAGCGCCGCCGGTTCGAAGCGCCAGCCGGTCGTCAGCGGGTTGCCGGTCTCGACCGACAGCGGCTCTGCACCCTGTGCGACGAGCCACTGCAGCGACTCGTCCAGGCGGCTCCAGATGAGCCGCTGGAGGGCCGGGTCCCCGTCGGGGCACTCGCGGCGGAAGTCGCTCCACTCGCGATGGCGCCAGATCACGCACGACGAGAGAAGCATCGAGCCGCCGATCCGTGTCCCTTTCTCGTCGACCCGTGCACGGACACCGAGCTCGCGAAGACGCGCCGCCGCGACCAGCCCCGCCATCCCGCCGCCGGCGATGACTACGTGAGGCTGAATGTCGGCTTGTGCTCGACGTACTCGATGCGGACCCGCTCCGGCCCGACCAGGAACGCCGCGTAGGTATTCGCAGCGTCGACGACCGACTCGACCTCGATCGCGAGGTCGTTGGCGTCCGCGATCACCTCGTCGGCCGAGTCGACGAGCACGGCCAGGTGGTTGAGCAGCGGCCGGTCGGACGGCACGACGAGCCCGTCGTGCAGCTCGACGAACGCACCGCCGACGGTGACCCGGGCCTCGCCCGCAGGCTCGAAGCCGTAGCGCAGGTACGCGTCCGCCGTCGCCGCAGGGTCCGGCGACCAGAGCGCGACGTGATCCAGGTCGTAGTCGACATCCGTCTCGTCCTCGACGAGGACGACGTTGATGCCTTCGCCGATGTCGAACACCTCCGGCGTTCCCGCGGGCAGCGCGGCGCGGGCGGCCCCGAGGTCTGCGACGCGAAGTCCGACGTGCCGGAACGGCCCCGGGTCGCGCGGGCCCTCTGCGTCGAACAGGGTCAGCTTGCCGCGCCGGGCGTCGCTGCCGAGAAGCGTGAAGTTCTCCTCGTCGACGATCGCGTGCATCCCGAGGTGGCGCTCGGCGAACGCCGCGATCGGGCGACGGTCGGCAACCCAGAACGCAATGTGGTCGAGGGTCTTCGCCTGCACCCCCTCGACACTAGCGAAGCAGGTTCGGCTGCCGGGCCCGCGTCTCGCGACGTGGGCCCGGCAATGCCGTTGTCCTACCTCGAGCTGCGCCGGGAGGACGAGCGCGAACGCGATGCCGGCCGGCGAGCCGCCGTCTTGCGGGCGGTTGTCTTCTTCGCGGTCGACTTGCGGGCAGTCGTCTTCCGTGCCGCCGCCTTCCGCTTCGGAGCCGCCCTGCGGGCGGTCGTCTTGCGGGCGACGGTCTTGCGGGCAGCTGTCTTCTTGCGGGCGACCGTCTTGCGGGCCGCTGTCTTCTTCCGCGCCACCGTCTTGCGGGCGGCGGTCTTCTTGCGGGCGACCGTCTTGCGGGCAGCCGTCTTCTTGCGCGCAATCGTCTTGCGGGCCGCTGTCTTCTTCCGCGCGACCGTCTTGCGGGCGGTTGCCTTCTTCCGCGCGACCGTCTTGCGGGCTGCCGTCTTGCGAGCGGCGACCTTCTTCCGCGCAGTGGTCTTGCGGGCGGTCGTCTTCTTGCGCGCGGTCGTCTTGCGGGCCGTCGTCTTGCGGGCGGCTGTCTTCCGCGTGCCGGACTTCGCCGCGGCTTTACGCTTCGGTGCAGCCTTCCGCTTCGGAGCCGCCTTGCGCTTGGCTCCACTCGACTTGGCCTTCGAGCCGCTACGCGAACTGGAGCGCGTCCCGGACCGCGAAGACGAGCGCGTCACCGCAGGTACGGCGCGCGCCGGTTCGGCGATCTCTTCGATGGACGTCTCTTCGATCGAGGAACCGATCCACGCCGGCTCGGGGGCCGCCGCCGGTGCCTCGTTCGACTCATCGAACGAATCGGCGGACGGTTCGTCCGTCGATCCGGTCCCGCTCCAATCCTCTTGGGTCATCTATGACCTCCTGTTCGCATTCCGCGTGCACGATTCCCTACCACGTTGGTTTGTAACGTGCAATGCGGACGACAGAACTCGCTCGCACGTTGCTGGAAAGGAAAACGAGTCGGTTGTACGCGTGCTGGGAGTCACGCGCGCACGCGAAGCAACGGCTTCGACGTGGGTGCGTCGACACCGCCCGACGGCTCGAGTGTCACCATCACCGTCGTGCCCGGACCGACGCGGCGGCCGAGCACGGTCGGGCGTCCGTCGAACAGCCGGTCGCGGTGCACGCTCGTGTCGAGGACCCACGCCTCGTACGTCTTGCCCGCCGGCGGCGCAGGCAGATCGACTGCGAGCGCGGCCTCGCCGGACGCGGCGACGACGAGCGAGCCCGGCACGCCCTGAACGGGGATGTGCCGCGCGTGCGGATCGCCGAGCACGTTGACCGCGGCCTGCTCGTGCGAGAGCGAGTGATGCAGCGAGGCGGCCCACACACCGAGCCCGATCGCGGCGGCGGTCGCCGCAACGGCGACGGCCGCTGCGATCGCCACGGCATGCGACGGGCGACGGGAGCGGATCGGCGTGACGTTGGCGGGCTCGGCGCGTGCCTGCCCGAGGATGCGGTCGCGCAACTCGGCGGGCGGTGGAGGCCCGCTCGCAACGAAGCCGATTCCCGCCGCCGCTTCGCGAAGTCCCCGCAAATCGGCCTGACAGCGCTCGCATCCCGCGAGGTGCTCCTCGTAGCGTGTGCGCTCCTCGCCGTCGAGAACGTCGAGCGCGTAGAGGGCGGAAAGCTCGTGCGGGTCGTCGGCCATAGATCCTCGAGCCGGATTCGCCGGGCCGGCCTGGTTGGTTCGCCGGCCCGCTACTCGAGTGGCTCGTTCTGAACGTTGTGCTCGGTCGCGTAGTCGCTCGTCAGCCGGTTGACCGCGTCCGCCCCCTGGGGAAACGCGTAGTTGATCGGCACGAACGCGTTCCACTTCTCCGGAAGCGCATCCTCGGGGAAGATCGCCTCGACCGGGCACTCGGGCTCGCAGGCGCCGCAGTCGATGCACTCCTCGGGGTCGATCACGAGGATCCGATCGAACTCGTGGATGCAGTCGACGGGGCAAACGTCGACGCACGAGCGATCTTTGATGTCGATGCACGGCTCCGCGATGATGTACGTCATCGGCGCCTACTCTACCGACGCGAGAAGTCGATCGATCAGCTCAGGGCCTCGATCGAAGAGCGCCGATTTCGCGATCACCTGGTCGAAGCCCGCCGCGTGAGCGCGGCGGAGCCCGGCCGTGTCGGTGTGGTTCGTGAAGCCGAGGATCGGCACGTCGGGAAAGCGGTCGGCGACGTCGTCGGGGTCGAGTCGTGCGACGTCGGCGATCACCAGATCGGGCGGGTCCACGCCGTCGGACGTCTCGAAGCGGTGCCCGGGAACGAGCGCCTCGAGCCTGCTCCGGATCAACAGATCGACCCCACACAACAGGATCGTCGCCATGCCCGGACCCGAATCTAGCATCGTCACCCTCGAATACAAGCGTGGTCTCCGCCTGGCGCGCGCCGGCGAGTTCTTCGAAGCGCACGAGGCGTTCGAGCTCGCCTGGCGGGCGTGCGACAGCAGCGAACGGGACTTCTTCCAGGGGCTCGTGCACGTGGTGGTCTCCGCGTACCAGCGCGGCCGCGGGCGCCCCGTCGCCGCGGAGAGCCAGCGCCGGAAGGCGCTGCGGCGACTCCACGCGTTCGCCCCCGAGCATCGCGGGCTCGATGTCGCGGCACTGCTCGACGCCCTAGACCGTGCCGAGCCCGATCCGCGTGAACACCTGGTCGAGCGCCACACGCAGCCACCAGTCGCGGTCGAAGAAGAGGAGCAGCCCGAGCGCGACGAGCGTCGCGCCTGAGGCCATCCGCAAGACGTTGTAGTGGTCGCGCGTCCAGCGGAAGATCCGCATCGCGTGCACGAACGCAACTCCGGCCGCCACGAACGCCGCCGCCAGGCCCAGCGAGTACGCGACGAGCAGGACGACGCCTCGCAGGATCGTCCCCGACGACGACGCGAGCACAAGGATCGAAGCGAGCACGGTGCCGATGCACGGCGCAGCGCAGACGGCGAACGCACCGCCGAGCAGCATCTGCGAGCCCGAGCCGTGCGCCTGGTTGACGAGCCCCGGGGCGAACGTGCGCTCCGGCCACGGGAGCACACGCAGGAACCCGAGCCCGATCACGATCAGCACGAACCCGGCGATCTCGAGCTGCGATCGCTTGTCGACCGCGCTGCCGACGGCCGCGGCGGCGGCGCCGAGGATGACGAAGACGACGGTGAAGCCGATGATGAACGGGATGCTCGAGATCACCACGCGGCGCGCGACGCGCCGTTCGCCGAGCCGCGTGACGTCGACTGCGGAGAGCGCCGAGAGATAGCCGGGGACGAGCGGCAGCACGCACGGCGTCGCCACCGAGACGAGACCTGCCAGGAACGCGATCGGAAGCTTCTCAAGCATCGAACCGTGCGAGCTCCGCGTCGAGCCGCGCCTCTTCTTCGGGCGGCAGTGCCGAGACCGTCGCCGCCGGCCCGGGCGGCGTGCCCCGCACGCGCGACCAGTACCACGCGCCGACGGCCAGCCCCGCGGCGCCGAGGCAGATGCCGCCGAGCGGGAGCACCCAGGCGAGCAGGTCGAAGCCATGCGTCGCCGGCGTCGAAAGGACGCCCGGGCCGTAGTTCGCGACCATCTCGTCGAGGATCTGCTTCTCGGTCCAGCCCTCGGCGATCCGTCGCCGGATCTCCTGCTTCATCTGCTGGGCGACCGGCGCGTTCGACTCGTCGAGCGTCTCGTGGCAGACCGGGCACACGAGCTTCGTCTCGAGATCCGCCTCGCTCGGCCGGGACGCGGCCAGCGCCGGAGTGGCCAGTGCGAGCACGACGGCGAGAGCGGCGAGCAGTCTCACGATTGGAGCGCACGCTTTGCGCCGGCCGTCAACGCGGCGGTCGAAACCGGCCCGAGCACGTGGTCGACGATCCGCCCGCGCCGGTCGACGAAGAACGTCTGCGGCGTCCCTTCTCCCACCCCCCAGGGGTCGACGGTGGAGCCGGTCGGATCGAACACCATCGGGTAGGTCGCGCGGTAGCGTCGCGCGAACGCGCGCGCCGGCCCCTTCGCGAGCTCGTCCACGTCGACGCCGACCACCACCACGCCCCGGCCGGACCACGAGCCCGCGAACGAGACGAGCCGCGGCATCTCCTGCTTGCAAGGCGCGCAGTCCGACGCCCAGAAGTTGACGACGACGGCCCGGCCGCGCAGCGAGGCGAGCGAGAGCCTGCCGGTGCCGGTGAGCTTCGCCAGGTCGAAGTTCGGCGCCGCGACGACCTCGTGGTGGGCGACCTGGGGCGCGACGGAGGCCGGCTGGTGCGTCAGATGCCAGACGAGCACCCCGGCGAGCGCGGCGACCAGGACAACCGCGCCGGCCCGCAGGATGCGCCGTGCGGTCACGAGCGGATCGCGTTCCGGATCGCGGCGTTGAGCTGGCCGGCCGGGACCGGCCCGACGACGTGCGGCGGCACGACCTTGCCGGACCGGTTGACGATGAACGTCTCCGGATACCCGGTCACGCCCCACCGGTCGCCCTGGTTGCCGGAGACGTCCCGGACGACCTCGTAGTTGACCCGGTACTTGCTCATGTAGTGCTTCGCCGACGAGGCGAGATCCTTCGTGTCGATGCCGACGATCACGGCCTTGCCCCGCCAGCGGTCGGCCGCGTCGTGCAGGGCCTTCGCCTCGAGCGGGCATTCGTCGCACCACGAGGCCCAGAAGTTGACGACGACGACCTTGCCCCGGTACGCGGCGAGGTCGAACTTCTGCCCGCCCCCGAGACGCGGCAGGTCGAGCGACGGTGCGGCGACCGTCTCCCCGCGGTCGACCTTCGTCGCGATGCCCTTGTTCTGCTGGTGCGCGACGTCCCAGACCAGCAGCCCGAGCAACGCGACCACCGCGACGATCGCGACGGCGCGAACGGGCCGCATCAGAGGATGTCGACGGGCGTGCCGATATCGACGCGGCCGAACAGCCACTCGGCATCCGGGACCTCCATCCGGATGCAGCCGTGCGAGGCGCTGTAACCGATCGAGGCAGGCTCGTCCGTCCCGTGGATGCCGATGCCCGGCGCAGACAGGCCCATCCACCGGGTCCCGAGCGGGTTGTCGGGACCGGGCGGCACCGGCTTGAGCCCGGCCGCCCACGCATCCTGCGTCGGTGGGTACCACCACGGGTTCACCCACTTGACGACGATGTGGAAGATGCCCTTCGGCGTCGGGTAGATCGCCTGCCCGGTCGCGACGCGGAACGAGCGCACGTACCGCGCGCCGTCGTAGAGCGTCAGCGTGTTGAGCGCGCGGTTGATCACGATGTCGGGGCCGATCGACTTCGCCGTCACCGCGGGCTGCACGGCGCGCGTGTGAATCCGGATCGTGAGACGCGAGTTGGACTGGAGAGCCGCGATCACGCGAGCGGTGAGCACACGGGCGTCGAGACGGCGCCCCGCCTGTTCCTTGGTCACACGCGGCCGGCCGTTTCGGAAGGCGAACGTCGCATCCACCGCGGGCCGCGAGAAGCGCGCGGCGATCTGCTTCGCCCACCTGCGCAGCGGGCCGCCCTGCACACTGACGACGAGGCGCTCGCTTGCGCCCGGCGCCGCGGCCCGCGCGCGGGCGACGGCGGTCGGCACCCAGGCCGACGCGTAGTCGGCGGGCGAGATCGTCAGCACCGTCCGGTTGACGACGACGTGCAGTGGGCGCTCGAACGCGGCCTGAACGGCGGCGACGGCGTCGGCCGGGGCCAGCCCTCCGACCTTGACGCCGGCGACCCGAACGCCTGCCGGGATCAGGGCACGGTGGACCGGAGTCGTCGCGGTGGTCGTGGTCGGCAGCGTCGCCGTCGTGGTGGTCGCGGGGGCGGTGGTGGTCGCCGGCGCGGTCGTGGTCGCCCCGGTCGTGGTCGAGTCCGCGATCACCACGCCGGTGAACGTGCCGGCAGCCACGAAGCCGGCAACGAACAGTGCAGGGAAAAACAGCCGCTTCACGGGCGACTCAGTGTACCCAGCACTTCGCGCGCCATCTCGGGGTCATCGGACACGATCGCGTCGACACCGGCCTCGGACAGGCGCCGGACGCCGGCCGGATCGTTCACCGTCCAGGCCAGCACGGGCGCCCCGGCGCGGTGGGAGGCAGCGACGGCGGCCCGCGAGCAGAGCGTGTGATGGAGCGACAGGACGTTGGCGCGCGAGCGGCGGATCAGGAGCGGCAGCCGCAGCGGCATCGCCTGGCGGAGCGCTCCCGCCCCCGCGCGAGACAGCGCGTCCGGCCAGCTGAAGCGGGAGATCCGGTAGCGGTCGTGCGGGTACCCGATCGCCCTCGGCAGCGACGGCGCGAGTTGGGCGAGCCGCCGCGTGGTCGAGCCGAACGCCGTCGAGACCACGGCCCGCTCCTCGAGCCCGTGGCGCCGGAGGGCAGCGAGGATCGCAGCCTCGTACCCGGGCTCTTTCGCATCGACGTGGACGCCGACGCCGGCCGGGGCCAGGAACGCGAGCGCATCGTCGAGCGAGAGCCCGTCGGCCGGCCGCTCCTGCGGCGAGTGCGCGAGGCCGAGGTCCGGGCCGACGTCGAACTCGACGAGGTCGGCGCCCGCGGCCACCGCCGCCTCGAGCGACGCACGGGTGTTCTCCGGCGCGCGCGCAGCAGCGCCGCGGTGCCCGATCACGAGGGGCGGGCCGTCCGCCCGGCGCAGGTTCACGGCCGCCGGATCACCACGATCGCACAGTCGTCCGCCAGCTCGCCGCCCGAGAACGCGCGGCACTCGGCGACCAGCGCGTCGGCGATCTCCTGCGCGCCGAGGCCGGCCGCCGAGGCGAGCGCACGGTCGAGCCGCTCGATGCCGTAGAGCTCGCCGGCGCGCCGGGCCTCGACGAGACCGTCCGTGTAGACGACGACGGCTTCTCCCGCGGCGAGGTCGACCTCGACGACGTCGTACGACTGGTCGTCGGCGATGCCGAGCGCGATGCCGCCGCAGCGCAGCTCCTCGACCGCGCCGTCCGGGCGGACCAGCCTCGGCCGCGGATGCCCGGCGCTCGAGCAGGCGACACGGCCGCCCGGATCGGCGGTGAGGTACGCCATGGTGATGAACGACCCGCCGGCGATCTCGGCGCCGACGACATCGTTGGCATGGGCGAGGAAGTCGGGCGGCTCGGGATGCCGGCGCGCCAGGGAACGGAACACGAACTTCGCCATCGCCATGTCGGCGGCGGCGTCGATCCCGTGCCCCGTCACGTCCCCGAGGACGACGGCAAGCCGGCCGTCGGGAAGCATCAGGAAGTCGAACACGTCGCCGCCGACCTCCACCTGCGCGGCCGACTCGTAGCGGTGGCCCACGTCGAGGCCGCGGACGGCCGGGGGCTCCTGCGGCAGGAGCGAGCGGCGCATCGTCTCGGCGAAGTGGCGGAGCTGCTGGTGCAGCCGGGCGTTCTCGAGCGCCAGCGCCGCCTGTTGCGCGAGCGAGCGGGCCGTCGCCAGCCCGTCGGCGCCGATCGGCACGGCCGGGTCGAGGGAGACGATCGTCACCTCCGCGAGCAGCTCTCCCTTGGCGGCGATCGGGACGACCGCCGCCGACGAGCCCTGGTCGAGGAACGGCACCAGCAGCGCGTGCGCGCCGCCCAGCCGGCGGGCGGCCGCGGCGTCGATCAGCTCGGGCTCGGGCTGCCTGCGCACCCGCGCGGGCTGCGGGCGCCGGAGGACTGCGCCGAGCGCCTCCTGCAGCGGTTCGTCGGCGGCGACGTGGACCGCGCGCGCGACGAGCGTGTCGCCCCGATCGTCGGGGACCCGGATCACGGCCGCGTCCACTCCGAGGGCTGCGACGATCGTCGTCGCGATCGCCTCGGCCGTCCGCTCGAGCGAGAGGCTTCTCGTGAACGCATTCGAGATGTCGTAGAGCGAGCCGAGCCGGCGGCCCGCCTCACGCGCCGACCGGAGCGCGGTCGAACGCTCCTGCGAGAGCTGCTGCGCGCGCTCGTGCAGCCTCGCGTTCTGCACTGCGACGGCAAGCTGCGCCGCCAGCGCGGCGAGCAGGGACGCGTCGGCGTCGCCGAGGATCCCGTCGGCCGGATATGCGACGAGCACCCCGATCACGTCGTCGCGGACGCGAAGCGGCGCGCCGACCGCGCCCGCCTCCCCGGTCGCCCGCAGCGCCGCGCGGACACGCTCGAGCCCGGGCGCGTCACCGGCCGACGCCACGTGCACGGAGTCGCGGGCGCGAAGCGGCCCCAGCATCGACTCGAGCATCGCCGCGGCCATCTCGAGGTGCCTGCCGGGCAACGCGCGTCCCGCGGCCATGCGCAGGCGATCGTCGTCGTCGCGGAGATACAGGCCGAGGCGGTCGAGGGGTAGGAGCTGAGCGGTGCGCTCGACCGCGGTCTCGAGCGCGTGGGCGAGCGAGAGCCGTGAGCTGGCCTCGCCGACCACCCCGAGGACCGCCCGGGTGCGCGCCAGCGCCTCGCCCTGAGCCTCGACGCGCTCGCCTTCCCGCAGCGCGTGCGCCGAGCGGGCGGCGAACGACGCGAGCGCAGCGAGGCCGTCGAGCGACGGCGCGTCGTCGTCCGAGAAGAAGAGCTGGAGGACCCCGGTCGGCGGCTGGCCGAGCGGCAGCGCTACGACCTGCCGCAGGCCGGCGGGCAGCCGGCCGTCGGCGCTCACCGCCGGGGGCCGCCGCTCGCGCAGCGACGTCTCGGCGAGTCCCGCTGCGCTCCGGATCGCGTCTTCCGGCAGCCCGTGCGCCCAGGCGAGCTCCGGAGCTCCGCCGCGCGAGCGCCGCCACAGCGCGCCCGCACGCGCGGCCGCCGCGTCGACCGCGATCCGGACGGCCTGCCTGGCCGAGCGGTCGACGTCGGCGCCCGCCGCCAGCGCGTCGCCGGCGAGTCCGAGCAGGCGGTCCCGGGCGAGGGCCGACCGGGCCGAGCCGCCCGAGGCGTGGCTGCGGACGGCGAGCGCGAGCTGCGTTGCGGCGAGCCCGGCCAACGCGCGCTCCGCCTCCCCGAAGGCGGAGCCGATGCGCACGGCCTCGAGCGAGCCGACGATCCGGTCGCGCACCAGGGCCGGCACGGCCAGCGTGCCGCCGGCTCGGGCGCGGGCGGCGGCGCGGCGGGTCGGCTCGGAGATGCGGGCCGCGGCGCCGGCGTCGGCGGAGACGTGCGTCGCCGCGAGCTCCGCTCCGAGCGCCGAGCCGCTGGGCGCGACGGCCTTCGCTTCGAGGCGGCCGTCCTCGTCCAGGACGCGCAGAACGACCGCGTCGGCGCCGATCGCGGAGCGGGCCGCGCGGGCGAGCAGAGCGAGCGCCGACGCCAGGTCGGCGGCCGCGGCGACGCCCGCCCCGGCCTCCGCCAGCTCCTCGACCGGCAAACGTCCCCCTTCGACCGCCATCCTCCCGGTGATACTGCCTGGATCGAAGCGACTAGACTTCTCGCGTGACCGAGCCCGCGCGCGGACCGGCCCCTGCCATCACGGAGGAGTCGCCTTCCCTCGACCCCCTGGCGATCGATCGCGCCTACCGGCGTGAGCGGGCCAGGCGGCGGGCGCGGATCGAGCGGCGCCATGCGGCCCGCCGCTCGGGGCTCCGGTTCTGGGTGACGATCCTCGCCCTCGCGTTCCTCGCCGCAGTCGTCATCCTCGCGGCCTGGCAGCAGGTGGAGACCCTCTTCGGGATCTAGCGCGCCGTGGCGACGCCGGACTTCTTCGACATCGACGCACCGGGCGCCGGTTCGCCCGGCACCGGCGACCGGCCCGAGCTCGCCCCGAGCGGCCTCTTCGCACTGGGCGAGCGGGTGATCTGGGTCGCCGGGCTCGTGCTCGCGCTGTCCTCGTTCATGGGGTGGTACGCGGGGTCGGGCGTCGGGATCAAGCTGGCGGTGATCGGCTGGAACACGGGCACGCTCGGCAAGCTCGTCTTCTTCATCGGAGTCGGGGTGCTGCTGATCGTGACGCTGGCCGAGTTCGGCTTCGAGCTGCCGGCATCGATCCCGGAGAGCCTCGTCGTCCTCGCGCTCGGGATCCTCGCAACCGTCTTCGTCCTGATCCGCGTGATCTCGATCCCCGACTCGGTCCTGCCGGCGGACGGGCGCGGGATCGGCATCTGGATCGCCCTGATCGCCGCCATCGGCGTGATCGCGGGCGGGCTGCTGCGGGCGCTCGAAGAGCTCTGAGCCGGCCCGGCAAGTAACAGACTGTTACTTGCGGAGGGTCGCGCCTACGCTGGGAGCAGCTGGCGCGCCCGGTCGACCAGCTGCTGCGGGTCGAAGGGCTTGCCGACGAACGCCTTCGCGCCGCGCTGCCGGACCTCGGCGCTCGTCGCGTCGACCTGGCCGCTGAACATGATGACCGGAACGGCTCCGTGGAGCTCCTGCAGCCGCTGCAGCAGCTGCCACCCGTCGATCCCCGGCAGGACCACGTCGAGCAGAACGAGCGCGGGCGTCCGCTCGGCCGCGACCTCCAGCGCCTCGTCCGCGCTGCCCGCCTCGGCGACGTCGTAGCCCTCGCGCTCGAGGTTCGCGCGGACCAGCGCCCGCAGCTCGGCGTTGTCGTCGACGACGAGCACGCGCGGACCGTCCTCGAGCCCGCCGGGGCCGGACCGGTCGACGAACGCCTCGAGGTCGCTGCGCAGGAAGCGCCGGTGGCGGCCCGGCGTGTAGAACGCCGGCACGCGGCCCTGGTCCGACCATTTGCGAATCGTCGACTGAGCGACACCGAGGAACTTCGCCGCCTGCCCGAGCGTCAGCCAGTCCGGGTCGCCCCGCTTCGGCTGTGGAGGAGTCACCTCGAAAAAGTAACCAAAGCTGCTCGTATCTAAACCCCCCCGGACAGCTAGGGGTTCGTCACGGTCACGGTGACCGTCGAGCGGGCAGCCGGCTCGAGCGGGAGCGGCTGCAGCGTGCGCACGAGCGTCTGCGTCCCACCCGTCGACGAGTTGTCGTGCAGCGACTCGCCGAGGGCGATGCCGACCACGAACGCCACCAGCAGGCCCGCCAGGACGAGCGCCCACGACGGGATGCGGCGCCTCCGGCGTTCACGCCGGCGCGGACGTGCGGGCGAGACGGTCACGGTCGGTAGTCCGAGGCGCCGCGCGCATAGTGGTGGAACGCCGCGTCGGCGACCGTGCCGGCCTCGACGACCGCGCGCCCATCCGGGTCGGCATCGTCGAGGAGATCATGCACCCAGCCGTCGGCCCCGTCGTAGACCTCCGCGAGCTCCTCGAGCGTGAACGTCTGCCCCACGCGGCCCCGGAGCGCGTCGAGGACGACGTCGATCTCGCCGACGAGCGTCTCGTAGCGGCGACGGTCGGCCCGTCGCGTCTCCTCGATGCGGCGCCGGCCGTCCTCCCACTGGTGCCGCGCGAGCTCGACCTCCACGGGTCAATCAGTACAGCAGGTCGACGGCCACGGTGACGGCAGCTCGGCGAGGATGCGCTCGCCGAGCTCGTAGCCGGGCCGCGCGAGTGCGAAGGCCGCGTGCGCGTGCAGGCACTTCAGACTGCCGGCGCGGGTCGATCCGCCGATCCCCGCATCGAGCTCGGGCCGGATCGCCCGCTGCTCGGCGTCGGCCCGGGCGAGGCTGTCGGCAAGTGCCGGCTCGTCGCGGGCGGCCTGCGTGAACCGCTCGACGCCGCCGGCGGCCTCCAGCCGCGAGATCGCGGCGACGAGGCTACGGCACGTCACCCAGAACTGAGTCGGGAACGGCCGTCCGTCCTCGTCGCGCGCGAACTGCTCGGTCACCGCCGGCCGCCCGAACGGGCAGCGGACGACGACCTGCCTGAACGCGCGCGGCTCGCGGCCGAGCTGCTTCGCCACCAGCTCCCGGTCGGTCACGACGCTGAGGCTAGTGCTGCTTGCGCCAGGCGGCGATGCCCTTGACGATGAACAGCCGCTCTCCGGGCTTGACGAGACCGAGCCGTCTCGCCTCGGCGACGAACTGGTCGCCGGTGGCCGCCTGGGCGATGCGCTGCTGCAGGCGCGTGCGCTCCGCCTTCAGCGACTGCACGTCGGCGCGGTTGCTCTCGAGCTCCCGCTTCGCGCGCAGGTACGCGTGCGCCGGCTTCCAGTAGAGGAACGCGACGAGCGCGAGCCCGCCGATCGCGAGCAGCCGGATCCCGCTGAGGCGCGGCACTGCGGAGTGGTTCGGCGGCGGCAGCCGGATCCCTACGAGGATCCTCGAGCGGCCGTGAGGTCAGGCGACGTCGACCTTGATCACGTTCGTCGACCCGGGCAGGTTGACGGCCGTTCCGGCGGTCAGCACGATCCGGTCGCCGGCGTCCACCGTGCCCGACGCGAGCGCAGCCTGGATCGACCGCGCCCACAGGTCTTCCACGTCGTGCGTCTGCGGCATCAGCACGGGCGTCACCCCCCACTCGAGCGCCATCTGCTGCACGGACGTCTGGTGGTGGGAGAGCGCGACGATCGGGCGGCGTGGCCGGAGCCGTGCGACCGCCGACGCCGTCCGTCCCGTGAACGTCGGGACGAGGATCGCGCGGGCGCCGAGCGCTTCGGCGAGGTCGCAGGCGGCGTTCGACATCGCGGTGCCGACGGTGGTCTCGTCGCCCGGCTCGGGCATCTGATGGCGGTAGCCCATCGAGGGCTCGACCGCGCGCGCGATGCGGTCCATCGTCTGCACCGCCTCGACCGGGTAGTTGCCCGTGGCAGTCTCCGCGGACAGCATCACCGCCGACGTGCCGTCGAGGACGGCGTTCGCGACGTCGCTCGCCTCGGCGCGCGTCGGCTCGGCGTGCTCGATCATCGACTCGAGCATCTGCGTGGCGGTGATCACGGGCTTCCCCGCCTCGAGGCAGCGCAGGATGATCCGCTTCTGCAGCAGCGGCACCGTCGCGGCGCCGATCTCGACACCGAGATCGCCGCGGGCGACCATGACCGCGTCGGCCTCACGCATGACCTCGTCGAGCACCTCGATCGCCTCCGCCTTCTCGATCTTCGCGATCACCCGCGCCGCCGAGCCGTGCTGCCTGATGATCTCGTGCAGGTCGCGGACGTCGGCGGCGGCGCGTACGAATGACAGCGCCACGTAGTCGACGCTGAGGGAGAGGGCGAACTCGAGGTCGTCCAGGTCCTTCGCCGTCAGCGATGGGATCGGGATCGGCACGCCCGGCAGGTTGACGCCCTTGTGGGACTTCACCTCGCCGCCGACGAGCACCCGGCAGCGGGCCCGCCCGTCCGCCACCTCCTCGACGCTCAGCCGGACGAGGCCGTCGTCGATGAGCACGTCGTGGCCCGGGCTCAGCACCTCGCCGATCACCGCCGGCGCCACGGGAAGCTCGCCGTTGACGGCGCGCTGGTCGCCGACGACCACGACCTCTTCGTCCTTCAGGAGGATCCGCGGTGCCGGAAGGTCGCCGATCCGGAGCTTCGGGCCCTGCAGGTCGGCGATCACGGCGAGCGGCTTGCCCGTCTCCGCCTGGACGGCGCGGACGACCTCGGCACTCGCAGCGTGGTCGTCGTGCGTCCCGTGCGAGAGGTTGAGCCGCACGGCATCGACGCCGGCGTCGACGAGCGTCGTCAGCATGTCGTGGCTCGACGACGCCGGGCCGATCGTGGCCACGATCTTCGTCCTCCGGCGCTCAACCGACATCCGTCAAGCAGAGTAGATGAACCGGCGAGTGCGCTCGTTCTCCGGAACGACACGAAGATCGTCCCGGCCGACGACGACGCGGCGCCGGCGCCGGTCTACCGTTCCGGCCGTGTTCATCTCGATCGGCAGCCCCGCCCCGAAGCTCGAGGCCGATGCGTTCGCCCGTGGCGAGCAGCGCCGGCGGATCGCCCTCGGCGAGTTTCGCGGCAGCTGGACGGTCGTCGCGTTCGGCGTCCGCCGGTTCGACGCGATCGAGCTTGCCGAGCTGGAGGAGGCGTTCGCAGCGGACGGGGCGGTCGTGCTCGCGACCACGCCGAGCGACTGGCACGAGGCCGAGAGCCTCTACCGCGGCACGTCCCTGCGCTTTCCGCTGCTCACCGAGGTCGGGGAGACGCGGCGGATCACGATGATCGTCGACCCGTACGGCGTCGTCCGGCACGTCGGCCTGCGCCGGACCGCGCGCGAGACGCTCCGGTCGCTGGAGCGCCTCCTCGGGGCGTCGACGATCCGCTCAGCCGCGTAGCCCGGGGCTGCGCGGGAACGCGTCCCAGCCCGGGTAGCGGGCGCCCGAGCCGAGCTGCTCTTCGATCCGGAGGAGCTGGTTGTACTTCGCCACGCGGTCGGTGCGCGCCGGCGCCCCGGTCTTGATCTGGCCGGTGCCGAGCGCGACCGCGAGGTCGGCGATCGTCGCGTCCTCGGTCTCGCCCGACCGGTGCGACATGACGGCCGTGTACCCGGCCTCGTGCGCGAGCCGCACGGCGTCCATCGTCTCGGTCAGCGTCCCGATCTGGTTCACCTTGACGAGGATCGAGTTCGCGACGCCGCGCGCGATCCCGTCGCGGAGGCGGTCGGGATTGGTCACGAAGACGTCGTCGCCGACGAGCTGCAGCCGCCCGCCGAGCTCGGCGGTCAGCGTCGCCCAGGCGTCCCAGTCGTCCTCGGCGCACCCGTCCTCGAGCGAGACCACCGGGTAGCGGTCGACGATGCCGGCCCAGAAGCCGGCGAGCGTCTCGCCGGTCTCGACGCGCCCCTCGAAGCGATAGGCGCCGTCGCGGTACACCTCACTCGTCGCGGGGTCGAGCGCGATCGCGACGCGATCGCGGTGCCCGGCCCGCTCGGCCGCCTCGAGGATCACCTCGATCGCCGCCTCGCTCGACTCCAGGTCGGGCGCAAAACCGCCCTCGTCGCCGACGGCGGTCTGCAGGCCGCGCTCGTGCAGCAGGCTCTTCAGCGCGTGGTACACCTCGGCGCCGAGCCGGAGCCCTTCGCCGAACGTCGCCGCGCCGACCGGCACGACCATGAACTCCTGGAGGTCGATCGAGTTGTCGGCGTGCACCCCGCCGTTGATCACGTTCATCATCGGGACCGGCAGGGTCACGGCGGCCTCGCCGCCGAGGTAGCGCCAGAGCGGCTGGCCCGCGTCGGCGGCGGCGGCCTTCGCCGTCGCGAGCGACACGCCGAGGATCGCGTTCGCGCCGAGCCTGCCCTTGTTCGGGGTGCCGTCGAGCTCGATCAGCTGACGATCGAGCTCTCCCTGCTCGCGCGCGTCGAGGCCGCGCACCGCGGCGGCGATCTCGTTGTTGACGTTGGCGACGGCGCCGGTGACCCCCTTGCCGCCCCACGCCGTGCCGCCGTCGCGGAGCTCGACCGCCTCGTGCACGCCGGTCGAGGCGCCCGAGGGGACCGTGGCCCGGCCGTGCGCCCCCGTCTCGAGGAAGACATCCACCTCGACCGTCGGATTGCCGCGCGAGTCGAGGACCTGCCGACCCGCGACCGTCGTGATCTTCGTCACGCGTCCGCCTCCTTCAGCTTTGCCTTGTCGTAGTAGCCGTCCTGCTCGTCGAGCGGCAGCGACTTCCAGTCCGAGCCGTCTACTGCCGCGATCCGCTCAGCGAGCTCGACCCGCGACCTGAACCGCTTCGAAGCAGCACGCAGCTCGAGCTCGGGATCGACGTTCACGCGGCGCGCGACGTTCACGAGCGCGAACAGGACGTCGCCGAGCTCCGCCGCGACGCGCGGCGACGGCTCGCGCTCGGCGGGCGGGTCGGCGTCCGGCAGCTCGGCGCGCAGCTCGCGCAGCTCGTCGTCGAGATCGGCGAGCGCGCCGTCGAGGTCCGGGTACTCGAACCCGACGCTCATCGCGCGGCGCTGCACCTTGCGCGCGTACAGCAGCGCGGGGAGGCTCTCGGGCACGTCGTGGAAGATCCCGGCCCGGCCCTCCTGCTCGACCTTCAGCTCCTCCCAGCGCGACCGCACGCCGCCGGCCGTCAGCAGGGCCTCGTCCCCGAAGACGTGCGGATGGCGCTGGACGAGCTTCGCGTGGACCTCGCGGATCACCTGCTCGAGATCGCCGTGGCCGCGCTCCTGGAGGAGCAGCGAGAGGAAGACGCACTGGAAGAGCAGGTCGCCCAGCTCGCCGAGGAGCTTCGCGTCGTCGTCCGCCATCGCGGCGTCGGCGACCTCGTAGGCCTCCTCGACCGTGTGCGGGACGATCGTCCGCGCGGTCTGCTCGCGGTCCCAGGGGCATTCGCGGCGCAGCCGCTCGGTCAGCTCTTGCAGCTCGACGAGCGCGCCTGCGAGGGACACGCCGGGGACGTTAGCCCGTCGTCGTCGCGTTCGTCGTCGTGACCGTGCAGGGATCCGGGCTCGGCGCGTAGCCGTTCTGGTACTTGATCTTCCCGGAGCAGTAGCTCTTCTGCAGGCTCGAGGCGAAGTTCTGGACGGCCGTCTGCTTCTGCGTCTGCAGCAGCGACTGGCGGATCGTCGCGGCGACCTTGGCCTCCGGCGTGACGCTGCTCGGCTTGATCGCCGACGTCGGCTCGATCACGAACCAGCCGTACTGGGCGTTGTGGATCGGCGCCTGGACCTTGTTGGTCGGGGCCGAGAAGAGCACCTTGTCGAACTGGGGGACGGTCTGGCCCTTGGTGAAACTGCCCTGCCCGCACATGTTCTTCGAGCCCGGGTCGAGCGAGTACTTCTTCGCCAGCGTGCACCAGGTCTGCTTGCTGCCGCTCTGCAGCTGCTTGTAGAGCTGCTCGGCCGACGCCTGCGTCTTGACGAGGATGTAGCGCACGTCGCGCGACTGGGCCTTCGAGTAGTCGGACTGGTGCTGCTGGTAGTAGCTGTGCACGTCGGAGTCGGAGATCGTGATGGTCTTCGTGGCCTTGTCCTCGAGAGCCGTCTGGATCAGCTGCAGCTTGATCTCCTGGTGGACCTGGGCGTCGGTCAGGTTCTGCTTCTTGATCGCAGCGAGGTACTTCTTCTGACTGCCGCCGAAGTACTGCTTCTTGATCGCGTCGAGCCTGTTCGAGATCTGCTGGTTGGTGATCGTGATCCCCTCGGCGGCCGCCTTCTCCTCTTCCTCGGCCTGCTGGACGAGGAGGTTGACCACCTGGCTCTTGACCGTCTCGTAGTCGGTCGTCCCCTGCTTCGGGAACGCGCGCGAGTTCGCCTTGAACGCCTGCTTCGCCTGCAGCATCATCGCGGCGAACTGCGCCTGCGTGATGTGCTGGTTGCCGACGACGGCAACGTCGTCGCCCGAGAGGGACGAGCTCGAGCCCCCGCCGCCGCAGGCCGCGAGCATCGCCGCACCGGCGAGCAGGAACGAGAGTCGAAGAATGTGCTTCTGCATAGAAAAGCGCCGCACTAGGCCGCTCGGCGCGCCGCCAGCATAGCATCGACCAAATTGAGCGCTGCCTTGAATTCACTGTGCCTTAATGACACTTCACGACTTCCTGACGAGTACACCGCGGTGTCGATCAAGGTGCGCAATTCGCGCAGTTCGACCGACCCGAGAACGATCGGTCCGACCGAAGCGCGCCCGCCGCGGAACACGAGATAGTCGGCGCCGAGCTGCGCGAGCTTCAGCTTCGCCTCCTGGATCGAGAACAGGTTGGCGACGGGCTCCGGCACCGGCCCGTACCGGTCCTCCGTGCCGACGCGAAGCTCGTGCAGCTCGTCCTCGGACTCGCTGAGCGCGATGCGGCGGTGCAGGTCGATCTTGAGCGCCTCGGCGGCGATGTACCCCGCCGGCACGTAGGCGTCGACGCGAACGTCGACCCGGACCGGCCGTGCGGCGACGCGCCGCTGCCCGCTCAGCTCGGCGACCGCCTCGTGCAGCATCTCGACGTACAGCTCGAACCCGAGCGCGGCGACGTGGCCCGACTGCTCGGCGCCGAGGAGGTCGCCGGCCCCGCGGATCTCGAGGTCGCGCATCGCGATCGCGAAGCCCGCGCCGAGCTCGGTGTGGTCGGCGAGCGTCGCGAGCCGTGCGCGCGACTCCGGCGTCAGCTCCGACTGGTCGGGATAGAACAGGTAGGCGTGGGCGAGCAGGTCGCTGCGTCCGACGCGGCCGCGGATCTGGTAGAGCTGGGCGAGCCCGAGCAGGTCGGCCCGCTCCACGACGAGGGTGTTCGCCTGCGGGATGTCGAGGCCCGACTCGATGATCGTGGTCGAGACGAGCACGTCGGCATCCCCTGCGAGGAACGTCAGCATCTTGTCCTCGAGCTCACGCTCGCGCATCTGGCCGTGGGCGACGAGGAAGCGGAGGCCCGGGCACAGCTGTCTGAGCTTCTCGGCGGCCTCGTCGATCGTCTCGATGCGGTTGTGGAGGTAGAACGCCTGCCCGTTCCGGCCGACCTCGCGTTCGAGCGCCTGCTTGATCAGCTCGTCGTCGAGCTCGCCGACGAACGTCCGGATCGGGCGGCGGCCCTCCGGCGGAGTCTCGATCACCGAGATGTCGCGCAGGCCCGACAGCGACATGTGGAGCGTGCGCGGGATCGGCGTCGCCGACAGGGCGAGCACGTCGACCTCGAGCCGCAGCGACCTCAGGAGCTCCTTCTGGGCGACGCCGAAACGCTGCTCCTCGTCGACGATCACGAGCCCGAGCTCCTTCGGGATCACGTCCCGTGAGAGCACGCGGTGCGTGCCGATCAGGACGTCGACCTTGCCGTCGGCGAACTCGGCGAGCACCCGCTTCACGTCGGCCGGCTTGCGGAAGCGCGACACCATCTCGACCTGGACCGGGTAGTCGCGGTACCGCGATCGGAACGTGTTCCAGTGCTGCTGCGCGAGCACGGTCGTCGGCACGAGCATCAGCACCTGCTTGCCGGAGACGGCGACGGTGAAAGCGGCCCGGAGCGCGACCTCGGTCTTCCCGAAGCCGACGTCACCGCAGACGAGGCGGTCCATCGGGCGCGGCGCCTCGAGGTCCTCCTTCACGGCCTCGATCGCGGTGCGCTGGTCCTCGGTCTCGCGGTAGGGGAACTCCGCCTCGAGCTGCTCCACCCACTCATGGTCGACGTCGTAGGCGACGCCGGGCTGCGTCTGCCGCTGCGCGTAGAGCTGGAGGAGGTCGCCGGCGAGCTCGCGGAGATGCTCGCGGGCGCGCGACTTGAGGTTGTCCCAGGCCTTGCCGCCGAGCTTCGACAGCGCGGGCGCGCGCGCGTCGGCGCCGATGTAGCGGCTGACCTTGCCGATCTGCTCGTGGGGGACGTAGACGCGGTCGTCGCCGCGGAACGCGAGCAGCAGGTAGTCGCGCGTGACTCCCGCGACCTCCTTCGTCTCGAAGCCGAGCAGCTGCGCCACGCCGTGGTCCTCGTGCACGACGTAGTCGCGGGTCCGGAGGTCCGAGAAGCTCTGGAGCGCACGGCCCGGCGCCGCGGTCGCGCGCGGCGGCCGCTTCCGGAAGACCTGCGTGTCCGGGAGGAGCGCGACGCCGAGGTCGCGCCAGACGAAGCCGCGCCGCGCGGGCGACACGGCGAAGGTCAGGCCGGCAGGGCCGTCGCCCGGCTCGAGCATCGAGGCCGAGACGCGCCGCAGGAGCTGCTGCTGGCGGAGCGCCTCGCCGCGGTGTGGGAACGTCACGACGACGTCGAGCTCCTGCCGGAGCAGCCCGCCCAGCTCGTTCTCGGCCTCGGACAGTCCGCGCGCGGCGAGTGCCGGCCGCTGGGCGTCGAAGCTCGAGCGCTGACCCTGCGGCAGGGGGCTCAGCTCGGCCGCGCCGGCGAGATCGATCGGCGTCAGCCCCTCCTCGGCCCAGACCGCCTGCACGTCGTCGAGCTGCCAGACGATGTCGGGCGGTGCGGCGAGCGGCGGGACGAGGTCGTCGGGGACGGACGGAATGCCCTCGTCGTCCTCCGGCCCGAGATCGAGCTCGATGTCCTCGCGGCGGCGCTCCGCTGCGGGATACACCACGGCCTCGTCGACCTGGCGCAGCGCCCGTTGCGTGAACGGCGAGAAGACGCGAACCTGCTCGACCTCGTCGCCGAAGAGCTCGATGCGCAGCGGCTCGCGGCCGGTCGTGCCGAACACGTCGACGAGGCCGCCGCGGACCGCGAACTGCCCGCGCTCCTCGACGCGCTCGACGCGCTCGTAGCCGGCCGACGACAGATGCTCGGCGATCGCGTCGAGGCCGGGCTCGTCGCCGCGCGCGATCCGCAGCGCGGACGGCCGGTCGGCCGGCGGCGGCAGCCCCTCGGAGACCGCGGCGGCGGAGGCGCAGACGAGCCCGCCCCGCTCGAGCACCTCGAGCGCGCGGGCGCGCTCGCCGACCAGGTGCGGCGGCGGCTCGAGCCCCGAGCCGAAGTGGACGCCGCGTGAAGGGAACAGCGCGACCGCGTCCTCGCCGAGGAACCAGCCCGCAGCCTCGGCCGCGTCGCGCGCGTCGGCGTCCTCGGGGAGCAGCACGACGAGGCCCCGGCCGAGCTCGGCGTGGAGCCCGGCGAGGACGAGCGGCAGAATCGACTCCGACACGCGCGCCCGCTCGGGGAACGCCGCGGCGTAGTCCTGGAAGCGGGGTTCCCCGCGCAGCCGCTCGACGAGACCCGAGAGCAGCGTGGGAGCGACGGTGGTCAATTCACCTGCCGCTGCGCGGCCTCGAGCCCGTCGGCGTCGAGTGCCTCGACCGCGTCGGCCGCGCGGTTGACGATCGTCTCCGCGTCGTCGTGCGGCGCGAAGTCCGACAGCACCCAGTCCGCGAGCGGCCTCGGGTCGCCGCGCTCCGGCCTCCCGATGCCGACGCGCAGGCGCAGGAAGCCCGGGCCGCCGAGGCCCGACGCGACCGAGCGGAGGCCGTTGTGTCCGGCGAGGCCGCCGCCGCGGCGAAGCTGCAGCCGCCCGGTTTCGAGGTCGCTCTCGTCGTGCACGACGAGCACCGAGTCCGCGTCGACCTTGAAGAACCGCGCGGCTGCCTGGACGGAGCGCCCCGAGTCGTTCATGTACGTCTCCGGCTTGAGCAGCGCGACCTTGTGCCCGTCGATGCGTACCTCTGCGAGGCGGCCGCTGAACTTCGACCGCCACTGGCCGCCGTGGCGGCGTGCAAGCTCGTCGACCACCAGCCAGCCCACGTTGTGGCGGTTGCGCGCGTACTCGGGACCGGGATTGCCGAGGCCGGCGACGAGCAGGTCGAGCGAGGTGCCGTGCCGGCGCGGCCAGAGCCGCATCCCCGATCAGCCTTCGGCGTCGCCGTCGTCGCCCGGAGCGGCGGGCTCCGCTTCGGCGGCAGGCTCTGCGGCACCGGGTGCAGCCTCGCCCTCGGCGGCCTCCTCGGCCTCGGGCTCCTCGACGCGGGTCGCGAACGTGACGCTCGCGATCACGGTGTCGGGATCGTCGAGCAGCTTGACGCCCTCCGGCACGTGGAGCGAGTCGAGCCGGGCCGAGTCGCCGATCCCGAGCGACGAGATGTCGAGATCGAGATGCTGGGGCACTTCCATCGGCAGCGCCTCGACGTTGACCTCGATCGTCACCTGCGAGAGCACGCCGCCCTCCTTCACGCCGGCCGAGTCGCCGACGAGCGAAACGGGCACGGTCGCGTGGATCGGCTGGTCGAGGCGGACTTCCTGCAGGTCGACGTGCGTGATCACACCGCGAACCAGGTCGCGCTGGAACTCCTTCAGCACCGACGGGTGCACCTTGCCGCCGGCGTCCTCGACGACCACGTCGAGCACCGCGTTCAAGCCGCCCTCGGTGGTCAGCGCGGCCCGCAGGGCCCGCTCGGGGATGCTGATCGCAACCGGGCGCTCGCGGCCGTAGAGGATCCCCGGCACGAGCCCGCTGCGGCGCAGGCGCCGCGACTCGGCGGAGCCGAGGACGTCCCGCTGTGTGACCTGCAGCTGGTGGCGCTCGGAAGGCACGGCCGACCAGTTTAGCTTGGCGAGAGAATCTGCGGCTCTCTCCCCCGCGGGCCCCTCTCTCCCTCGCCGCACGACCGGCCGGCGTCACCCCGACGGTACGGGAACCGGGCTAGAACAATTGATTCTCGCCGCCGAAGATCGCGCTCACCGAGTCGTCGGCGAACACGTTCATGATCGTCTCGGCGAGGAGCGGAGCGACCGTGAGCACGGTGAGGTTCTCCGGCTTCGCGATCGGGTCGATCGGCACCGTGTCGGTGACGACGATGCCGGCGATGTCGGCGTCGACGAAGCGCTCGAGCGCGTTGCCGCAGAACAGGCCGTGCGTCGCGAACACCCAGACGTCCTCGACGCCGTGGTCCTTGAGCGCCTTCACGTTGGCGAGCAGCGTGCCCCCGGTCATGATCACGTCGTCCCCCAGGACGGCCTTCTTCCCGCGGACGCGTCCGGTGATCTCGGTCACCTCGGCGACGTCGTGCGCCGGCCGCGTCTTGTGCATGAGCGCGAACTCCGCGTCGAGCATCTCCGCGAAGCGGACGGCCATCTTCGCGCGGCCCGCGTCGGGCGACACGGAGACGATCCCGTCGCCGATCAGACCGAGGTCGCGGAAGTGTCGTGCGAACAGCGGCAGCGCGGTCATGTGATCGACCGGGATCGTGAAGAAGCCCTGGATCTGACCGGCGTGCAGGTCCATGGTCAAGACGCGGTCCGCGCCCGCGAGCTGGAGCATGTCGGCGATCAGCCGGGCCGAGATCGGCTCGCGCGGCTTCGCCTTGCGGTCCTGGCGCGCGTACGGGAAGAGCGGGATCACGGCGGTGATGCGCTTCGCGGATGCGAGCTTCGCGGCCTGGATCATGAAGACGAGCTCCATCACGTTCCGGTCGACCGGCGCCGATCCCGTCTGCACGAGGAAGACGTCCGCGCCGCGGATCGACTCGTCGAACCTGCAGTAGGTCTCGCCGTTGGCGAACGTGCCCAGGTCGATCTCGCCCAGCTCGACGCCGAGCTGCTCGGCGATCCGTTCGGCGAGCGTCAGGTGCGAGCGGCCGCTGAACACCATCAGCCGCTTCTGCGGACCGCGCTCGATCCAGTGCCCGGGGGCAGCCTGCGTCACGGGCTCGAGCGCCTCGAACCCGGGCAGTGCGAGCTCACTTGTCGCGCTGCTCGGCTGCATACCCCTCCTTGTTCTCCTGGCGCTGCCGGGCGATCGCAAGCGCGCCTGGTGGAACATCCTTCGTGATCACCGAACCGGCCGCGATCCATGCGCCGTCACCCACCTCCACTGGAGCGATGAAGCCATTGTGGATAGCGGTTCTGACGTTGCTCCCGATCGTCGTGCGCTTCTTCGGCTCGCCGGGCCGGTGGCTGTAGTTCGCGGTGATGTTGCCGGCGCCGATGTTGGAGTCCTCGCCGACCTCCGCATCCCCGATGTACGACAGGTGCGGCACCTTGGTGCGGTCTCCGATGCGCGAGTTCTTGATCTCCACGTAGGTGCCTGCCTTCGAGGACTCGCCAAGGCTCGTTCCGGGCCGAAGGTAACAGAAGGGCCCGACGATCGCGCGCTTTCCGATCTCGGCGTCGACCGCGACCGTGTGCGGATGGATCTCGGCGCCCTCGCCGATGCGCGTCCGCCCCCGGAGCACGGTGAACGGGTTGATCGTCGCGTCCTCGGCGATCTCCACCGTCGGGTCGATCCACGTCGAGCCCGGATCGACGATCGTCACCCCGTTGAGCATGTGCTCCTCGTTGATTCGGTCGCGCAGCACGGCGGCGGCGACCGCCAGCTCGACGCGGGTGTTCACACCCTCCGTCTCGTCCGGGTCCGGCGACACGTGGGCGGCGACGCGCTCCCCGGCCTCGACGAGCACCTCGATCGCGTCGGTCAGGTACAGCTCGCCCTGCACGTTCTTCGGCTGCAGCCGCTCGAGCGCCGGCCACAGCGCATCCGACCGGAAGACGTAGATCGACGAGTTGATCTCGGGGATCGCGAGCTCCTCTGGGGTCGCATCCGTGCCCTCGACGATGCGGACGACGGAGCCCGAGCCGTCGCGGACGATGCGGCCGTAGATGCGCGGGTCGGCAGGCTCCGCGGTCAGCACGGTCGCCGCCGCCCGCTCGGCGCGGTGGGTGGCGACGAGCGCGCGCAGGAGCTCGGGAGTCAGGAGCGGCGTGTCCCCGGAGAGGACGAGCACATCTCCGACGTAGCCGGCGAGCGCCGGCCGCGCCGAGCGGGCGGCATCGCCCGTCCCGAGCGGAACCTCCTGGACGGCGATCGTGACACGCTGCTCGGAGAACTGGTCGCGGCCCGACGGCGACGCGACGACGACGACCGGATCTGCACCGGCAGCGTCGGCGCTTGCGATCACCCAGTCGACGAGCCGGCGGCCGAGAATCGGGTGGAAGTGCTTCGGCACGGCGGACCGCATCCGGGTGCCGAGGCCTCCGGCCATGATCAGGGCTGCGAGCGGCGGATCGGGCATGTCGTCGTCGCCTCAGCGAGATGGCTGGGGCGCCAGGATTCGAACCTGGGATCGCGGGACCAAAACCCGCTGCCTTACCGCTTGGCTACGCCCCACTGCCGCCGAGTATAGGTGGGTCGTGATCCTGCGCTAACGACGGTCGGTGAAGAGGAAGAACAGCGCGACCACGGCGAGCAGCGCGACGACGGCGATCGCAACGGCCTTGACCAGGCCGAGCGCGAGCGGCACACAGAGGACGATCAGCTGCGAGGCCGCGAGGATCCACGTGACCTCGCGCACGACGTCCGAGCGGCTCCCCCGGCCGGCGAACCACCAGAGCCCGCCCGCGACCAGCGCGAACAGGACCGCCTCCCACCAGCCGAGGACGCCCACCAGGTAGAGCAGCCCCTCGACGGCCGCGAGGCCGAGCGTGATGCGAAAGCGCCGCAGCCGGAGCCAGCGGCCGAGCCGCGTGGAGCCATGCTCGATCGCGTAGGTCATCGGCGGTCCAAGCTACCAGGCGGGGGCTGCCACCCAGGTGCGCCCGAGGGCCGCCAACGAGGCGGCGGCGCGCCCGGCTTCCGCCCGCTCCTCGAACAGCCCGTAGACCACCGGCCCGGCTCCGCTGACGTCCGCGCGAAAGGCGCCTTCGGCAATCAGCGTCGCTGCGTGCGCCGACGACACCAGGTCGTTCGGAGGCAGGCCGGCGAGCTCGCGCGCGACGCTCAGGCGCGCGAGCGAGCCTCGCAGTGCTGCGGCGCGCCCGGCGAAGCCTGTGCCGCCGCCGCGCGCGTCGAACATCTCGTAGACGGCGCCCGTCGAGGCCTTCGCCGCGTCCTGTGGGAGGAGCAGGCAGACGGCGAAGTCCTGCGGCACGGCCACGGGCTCGAGGGTCGTGCCGGTGCCGCTCCCGAGCTGCGGCCCGCTGCGCAGGAAGAACGGCACGTCCGCGCCGATGGAGGCGGCGAGCTCGTGGAGCCGGCCGTCGTCGAGCGGCCGCTCGAGCTGAGCGTTCGCGAGCCGGAGCGCCGTCGCCGCGTCGGAACTGCCGCCGCCGAGCCCGGCGGCGACCGGGATCCGCTTGTCGATGGTGACACGCCACCCGTGGGGCGCCGCTAGCGCCTCGAGCGCGGCGGTGACGAGCGTGTCGCCGGGGAAGCCTTCGACCGTCGTCGAAGCCGCGGGCTCGACGGCGATCGAGTCGGCCAGATCGAGACGCTGGAGGACGGTGAGCACCTCGTGCATCCCGTCCGCACGGGCGGCGCCGACGACGAGCGCGAGGTTGAGCTTCGCGAGCGCTTCTCCGATCACGCGAGCGCCTCCGCGAGCGCCACGAAGTCGGGCGGGGCGAGCTCCTCGGCGCGGGCGCCTGCGGCGTGCCCGATCGCGGTGAGCCCGGCGACAGCGGTCTCGCGGGGGCAGAGCCCGGCGAGGGCGACCGCATTGGCGAGCGTCTTTCGGCGATGGGAAAAGGCGGACTCGACGAGGCGCTTCACGTGGCCGTCGGCCGCCGGACCGATGCGGCGGAACGCGACCAGTGCCGAGTCGACGTTCGGGCGGGGCCGGAAGACCTCGCGCGAGACGGGATGGAAGCCGGTGCGCGCAGAGGCGAGCTGCACGAGCACCGAGACCGCCCCGTACGCCTTCGTCGACGGCTCGGCGAAGAAGCGGTCGGCCACCTCGCGCTGCACCATCACGCACCACGACTGGATCCCGTCCAGCGCGAGGCTCTCGACGACAAGCGGCGTCGCGACGTTGTAGGGCAGGTTCGAGACGAGCTTCCGGGGCGGCGGCTCGAACGCGGAGAGGTCGAGCGCGAGCGCGTCGCCCCAGTGGACGCGCGTTCGCGGGATGCCTGCGAGCTCGCGCTCCAGCCGGCGGTCGACTTCGACCGCGTGGACCAGCTCCACCCGCTCCGCGAGAAAACGGGTGAGCATTCCGAGGCCCGGCCCGATCTCGAGCACGACGTCTTCCGGCTCGAGCGCTGCGAGCCGGGCGATCACCCGGAGGATGTTCGGGTCGGTCAGGAAGTGCTGGCCGAGCGCCTTTCGCGGCCGGACGCTCACAGCCGGAACACGCGGTCGGCGTTCGCCTCGATCTGCGCGGCAAGCTCGGCGGGCTCGACACCGCGCGCCTCGGCCAGCGCCGCGTACGTATGCGCGACGAAGGCCGGCTCGTTGCGGCGCCCGCGCACGGCCTGCGGGGCGAGGTAGGGGCTGTCTGTCTCGGCGAGGAGGCGCTCGGCCGGCACCGCGCGCGCGGAAGCGCGCAGCTCGTAGGCGTTCTTGTAGGTGACGTTGCCGGCGAACGACACGTACCACCCGCGGGCCGTGGCCTCGGGGAGGAGGGCCGGCGAGGAGAAGCAGTGGAGGACGACGTCTCCCTCGTGCGCGGCCAGCAGTTCGAGCGTCTCGGCGTCGGCGGCGCGCGTGTGAATCACCACCGGCTTCCCGGTTTCAGCCGCCAGGGCGAGCTGCGCCTCGAAGAGCCGCCGCTGGGCGTCGCGCGGCGCGTAGTCGCGGAAGTGATCGAGCCCGGTCTCCCCCACCGCCACCGCCTTTGGATGGGCGAGGAGGCCCCGCAGCTGCTCGACGTCGGCCGGCGTCGCCGTGCCCGCCTCGTGCGGGTGTATGCCGAGCGAGGCGTAGACGCCTTCCTCGGCGTCGGCCAGCGCAAGCGCGGCGTGCGCGTCGGCGACCATCGTCGCGACGACGACGACCCGCTCGACCCCCGCCGCTCGTGCGCGCGCGAGCACCTCGGCGGCGTCCTCGCCGAGGTGCGCATGCGTGTCGATCACGCGCCGTCTGCGCCGTCGGCCATCCGGCGCAGCTCCTCCTCGACGAGCGACTCGTCGAGCTTGCGGAAGAGCGGCCTCGGTTCGGCGAGCAGCTGGCCGGGCCGGAGCGCGCTCGGTGCCCAGCGGCCGACCCAGCCCCGGTAGTCGCCGGTCAGGATCTCGTGCGTCTCGCCGCCCTCGCTCACCGCGCGAAACTCGAGCGGGCCGGCGAGCCACCCCTCGTAGCCGAGCAGCTCGTGGACGACCTGGGAGGTGTGCGGGAGAAACGGGGTGAAGATCGTCTTCAGGCTGTCGACCGCACGCAGCGCAACGTAGAGCACCGTCGCAGCGCGTCCGCGATCGGTCTTCACGAGCGCCCAGGGCGCCTGGTCGGAGAGGTACTGGTTGACGTGCGAGGCGAGATGCATCGCCTCGCCGAGCGCGGCGCGGAAGCGTCCGTGCTCGATGTGGTCGCCGACCGCGGCGAAGCCGCGGTCGACGGTCGCGAGCAGCGCCTCGTCCGCAGGCTCGAGCGTGCCGGGCTCGGGCACCGAACCGAAGTTCCGGTGCGCGTTCGTCAGGGTGCGGTTGACCAGATTGCCCCAGTTCGCGAGCAGCTCGTCGTTGTTGCGACGGACGAAGTCGGCCCATGTGAAATCGGCGTCCTGCGTCTCGGGGCTCGCGGCGATCAGGTAGTACCTGAGGGGGTCGGGGTCGTAGCGCTGGAGGAAGTCGCGGATCAGGATCCCGTGCGACCGGCTCGAGGACAGCTGCTTGCTCTCCATCGTCAGGTACTCCGTCGCGAACACGTCGTCGGGCAGATGGAGCGTCCGTCCGGCACCGAACTCACCGCCCTGCTCGTACCCGAGCAGGATCGACGGCCAGATGACCGTGTGGAACACGATGTTGTCCTTGCCCTGGAAGTACGCGTGGAGCGCTTCCTCGGACTGCCACCACTCGCGCCAGCGCTCCGGATCGTCCTGGAGCGACGCCCATTCGATGCTTGCCGACAGGTAGCCGATCACCGCGTCGAACCAGACGTAGATGCGCTTGTTCGGATCGTCGGCGTAGCCGGGGATCGGGATGCGAACGCCCCAGTCCAGGTCGCGGGTGATCGGACGCGGCCGGATCTCGTCGAGCAGGCCGAGCGAGAAGTTGCGCACGTTCGGCCGCCACTCGCCGTGACCCTGAATCCACGCGCGCAGGACGTCCGCGAATCGCGGGAGGTCGAGGAACAGGTGGTTCGTCTCGCGGAACTCCGGGACCGAGCCGTCGATCCTCGAGCGCGGGTCGATCAGATCGGTCGGGTCGAGCTGGTTGCCGCAGTTGTCGCACTGGTCGCCTCGCGCCTCGGGGTAGCCGCAGATCGGGCATGTCCCCTCGATGTACCGGTCGGGCAACGTGTGGCCGGTCGACGGCGAGAACGAAACGAGCTGGGCACGTTCGAAGATCGCGCCGTGCTCGTAGAGCGTCCGGAACAGGTCCTGCGTGACGCGCTCGTGGTTACGGGTGGTCGTGCGCGTGAAGCAGTCGTAGGTGAAGCCGAGCCTGAGGAAGTCCTCACGATGCGCAGCGTTGTAGAAGTCGGCGACCTCACGGTACGACTTCCCCTCTCGATCGGCGGCGACCATCACGGGCGTGCCGTGCTCGTCGGTTCCACTCACCGCGAGCACGTCGTTCCCCTCGAGCCGGTGATAGCGGGCGAACACGTCGAACGGCACGTACGCCGCCGCGTGCCCAAGGTGACGGTGCCCCGCCGCGTAAGGCCAGGCCGGCGCCACCAGCACCTTCTTCCGCTCGTTCGACATTGGCGGCAATCATACGAGCGGGTCTGCGCCGGGCTTTCGGGCACGCTGCGAGCACGACAACGGCAAACGCGCCGAGCAGGAGCAGTGCGATGACGGGGAGCGCGCCGGGCACGAGCCGGCCGGGAGACCGAGGCACGCCTGGTGCTGCTGGGCGCGCCCGGCCCTCGCGCAGGTGCGTCGGGACGGTCGCGGGGCGTCGTGCATCGGCCGCCAGCGGAACGGCTGCGTGCGGCACCGGCGCGCGCGCCGCGCGTGGCTTCCGCGGGACCGCGGCGGCGCGAGGCGTGGGAGCAGTCCGCTTTCCCGCTGCCACGGCCGCACGGACCGCGTGCGGGGGACGCGCAGCCGCGCTGGCGCGCACCGGCGTGGCAATGAGCGGCGGACGAGGCGCCGTCGCCCGACGCGGCACGGACGCGGTGCGGGGCGCCGGGCGGCGGACAGCCGCACGGCCGTGGACGGCCGTCCGGCCGGGCTGCGCAGACGACCGATGCGGCCGAGGCAGCGCCGCCGGGCGACCCGCCGCGGACGGCGCCGGCGCAGGTGCGGGCGCAGTTGCGGGCGCAGCGGCAGGCAGCTCGGCAGGGGCCGCCGCGGACGGCGTGGCGGCCCCGGCGGGTAGAGGCGGCGCAGGGGCGCTCGCAGCCGCCGGGTCGACGGGCGGCGCCGGGGCAGCGGGGACGTCGCCGGCAGCGGGAACCGTGGCTGGAGGCGCCGGCGGCGGCGGCGGATCGGCCGGCGGTGCCGCCGGCACGCGCGCGGGCAGGAATCCGAGCGGATCGAGGTATCCCTCCTCGTCGGACGCGAGCCGGACGCCGAGGTGGACGTAGGCCCCCGCCACCTCGGGATCCCCGCTCGGGCCGACCGTGCCGACGGCATCGCCCTCGGCGACCACCGCGCCCTTCGCGACGAGCACGGTGCCGAGGTGCGTGAGTGTGACCGCGTAGCCGTCGGGCGTGAGGATGGAGATGCTCTTGCCGGAGGAGGGGACGGTCCCTGCGAACGAGACCGAACCGCCCTCCGGCGCTACGACGGTCGAGCCCGGGTCGCCGGCGACGTCGATGCCGCGGTGCTGGCCTGCGGCGTACGGATGGCCGCGATCGAACGAGAACGGCTGCACGACGTCGCCCGCAGCGGGCCACGTCCACGCGCCGGCACAGGGGACGAAGAGCAGTGCGGCGAGCACCACCGCCAGGAACACGCGTCGCATCGGCACCTCCCGAAGTCGGACTTCGTTGTCAGGTTGGAAAACGTTCCGACTACGGTAGGTGCGGCGGGCTCAGGGCGTCAAGCGAGTTGACGAAGTTGTCACAGAGTCCGCCGGTAGAGCTCGTTCCGCGACGTTCCGGTCAGCCGCGCGACGACATCGGCGGCGGTGCGGCGGGCGGCGCCGGCGGCGACGAGCTCGCCCACCGCGCGCACCGCCTCACCGGCGTCTGCGGGCGGCGCCGACGGCCCGAGGACGAGAGTGATCTCGCCTCGAGGCGGCTCGGCGAAGCGGTCTGCGAGCTCGGCGGCCGAACCGCGGACGACCTCCTCGAACCGCTTCGTCAGCTCGCGGCACACCGCCACCTGGCGGTCGCCGTCGTGGAGTGCGAGCGAGCGCAGCGTCGCCGGCAGCCTCCGCGGCGACTCGTAGGCGACGACGACTCCGTCCCACGGAGCGAGCTCCTCCCACAGCGCCTGCCGCTCGCCCTCCTTGCGCGGCAGAAAGCCGACGAACAGGAAGCGCGCATCTCCGAGCCCACTCGTGACGAGCGCCGTCACCGCCGCCGACGGCCCGGGAAGCACGGTGACGTCGAGCCCGGCGTCGCGCGCTGCCCGGACGAGGCGCGTGCCCGGATCGGACAGCCCGGGCAGCCCCGCATCCGAAACGAGCGCGATCCGCTCACCGGCCGCGAGCCGCGGCAGGACCTCGTCGATGCGAGCGGCCTCGTTGTGCTCGTGGAAGGAGAGCAGCGTCGCGCGGATGCCGTGCCGTTCGAGCAATGCCCGCGTGTGCCGCGTGTCCTCGGCGAGGACGAGGTCGGCCTCTCGCAGCTCCGTCAGGACACGCAGGGTGACGTCTTCGAGGTTCCCGATCGGCGTCGCGCAGACTGCGAGCGTCATGACCGCTCAGCCGAGCGTCTCGAACGCGACGAGCCCGGCGCCGATCAGCCCGGCCGAGGCACCGAGCCTCGCGCACTCGATCTCGAGCTGCTGACCGGCGGGCGCCAGCGCCTCGGTGAGCACCGCGAGCCGTGCTGCCGGCAGCAGCTGGTCGAAGGCTGCGACGCCGAAGCCGCCGCCGATCACGATGCGCTGCGCGCCGAAGATGTTGACGAGCGACCCCATCGCGACCCCGAGGTGATGCCCGATGCGCTGGAGCACGGGGTGGCGGTCCTCGACCAGATCGTGCGCGGTCGCCATCGGGCCGATCAGCTCCCTGGCCAGGTTGTCGGCGGCGCGGCCCGAGCAGTACGCCTCGACGTGCCCCCGCCCGGAGCAGGCACCGGAGCACGGCTCGCCGTCCTCGACGATCACCATGTGGCCGAGCTCCGTCCACGCCTGGAAGAGGCTGCCGGCCGCGATCACGCCTCCACCCACCCCCGTTCCGAGCGTCAGCATCACGAAGTCCTGTACGCCCTGGCCAGCGCCGTGCCGAAACTCGGCGTAGGCGGCGCAGCTCGCGTCGTTCTCGACCGCGATCCGGACGTCGAGCCGCTTCTCCATCTCCTGCTGGAAGTAGACGTCGCGCAACGGGATGTTCACTGCGCCGAGCGCGAGGCCGGTGCTCTGTTCGATCCGCGACGGGATCCCGAAGCCGACGCCGCCGACTCCGTCGAGCGGCAGTGCGCGCACGACCTCGGCCAACTCGTCGAGCAGTGCAGTCTGCGACGTGGTGACGGTCGGCCGCTCGACCGTCTCGTGCACCCGTCCGTCTCCGTCGATCACGCCGGCGAGGATCTTCGTCCCCCCGAGATCGACGCCGATGACGCGATCAGCCCTCATGTCCGCTCGGTACCGTAACCCGGAGATGGCGTCGGAACCGAAGCCGTATCGCCTCTATCGCGGCGGCCGTGTCAAGGGGAAGGTTCCGGCGCCCGCCCGTCCGACTCGCGCCGCGCGCGGGCCGACCGACTACCGGGGCCCCGGCGCCGCGCCGAAGCGACGGCGCATCGGACGTGGCCGGTTGATCGGGCTCGTCCTGCTCGTTCTGCTCCTGATCGTCATCGCATGGGCGGTCGCGAGCTGGTTCGCGGTGTCGAGCGGCGTCTCCGACGCGAACGCGCGGCTCGACCCGAATGCGAAAGCGGCGCTCACGCACCAGAACGGCCTGCTGCTCTCGCACTCGACGACGATCCTGCTCCTCGGCACCGACAATGCGAACGTCGGCGGGCGCGAGGGCGACCGGCACTCGGACTCGATCATGCTCCTGCGGACCGACCCGTCGCACCACCGCCTTTACTACCTCTCGATCCCCCGCGACCTTGTCGTCCCGATCCCGGGCGCGGCCACGCAGAAGATCAACGCCGCGTTCCAGATCGGCGGGCCGGCGCTCGCGATCAAGACGATCCACGACTTCACGAGCCTCCCGATCAACCACGTGGTCGTCGTCAACTTCGCGGACTTCAAGGATCTGATCGACGCGATCGGCGGGATCAGCGTGAACGTCCCGGGCCCGATCCGCTCGAATCGCTTCGACTGCCCGTATGCAACCCAGGCGCGATGCGAGCAATGGCCCGGGTGGCGTTTCGCGAAAGGGCCGCAGCACATGAACGGGGAGCGCGCGCTGATCTATTCGCGGATCCGCGAGAACCAGCTCGACCCGGCGGAGACCGACTTCACGCGCGGCGCCCGCCAGCAGGCCGTGCTGAACGCGGTCGCATCGAAGCTGACCTCGGTCGGCACGCTGATGCGGATGCCGTTCTCTGGCGCATCGTTCGTGAAGCCCCTCACCACCGACCTGACCACGAGCCAGCTGCTCCAGCTCGGTTGGGTCCACTTCCGGTCGGACGGTGGGAGCTCGGTGCACTGCCGCCTCGGCGGCGACTTCGGCGGCGGCGGGACCGGCGCGCCGAGCGAGGACAACCCGACGACGATCGCGATGTTCCTCGGCAAGTCGGCGCCGCAGCCGCCGATCGGTCAGTTCGAGCCGGGCTGCGTGGTCGGCCACACGCTCCAGCAGTAGCGGCGGCTACGCCTCGGCGGCTTTCTTGGTCTCGCCGCCGCCCGAGCTCTCGGACGACCCCGACCCGGACGAGTCGCCGGACGACGAGGAGTCCGACGACGCGGTCCCCTCCTTGGCCACGGCCTTCTTCTTCCGGCCGTAGTCCGTCGAGTAGAAGCCGCTGCCCTTGTAGTGCACCGCGACGGGATGAAGGACGAGCTGCAAAGGCCCTTCGCCGCAGGTCTCGCAGACCTCGGGGCCTGCCTCGGTCATGCCGTGCATCACCTCGAACAGATGCCCGTTGGGACACTTGTATTCGTACAGCGGCATGGGAGCGGCAACGGTAGCAGCGGGATACGCTCGCACACGGTGGCGCGGGCCCTCGCCGTCCTCGTTCTCGTGGCACTCGCCGTCCCGGCCGCCGCCGCCGCGCACGCGAGGCTGATCCGCACCGTTCCTGCGGCCGGCTCGGTGGTCGCGCAGTCGCCGCGCACAGTGCTCGTCGAGTTCGACGACACGATCACCGCCGCGCCTGGCAGCGCTGCGGTCGCGAACGCAACGCGCCGGTCCGTCCTCGCCGCGCCTGCGGTGGCGAACGGGCGCGTCCTGACGCTGCCGCTGCGGCATCCCCTGCCGCGCGGCGCGTACACCGTTCGGTGGAGCATCGTCTCGGAGGACGGCCATCCGGAGCAAGGCGTGATCGCCTTCGCGGTCGGCGAGCCGGGCGCGCGGCCGCAGCCCGTGCTCGGCGCATCGACGCCGACCGGCGCCGGCACGGTCGCCTTGCGCGCCCTCTGGTACCTGGGGCTCTTGACGGCCGCCGGCGCGACGGTATTTGCATTGCTCGCGCGCGGGCTGCTCGGCGCGCGCCTGCAGCGACCGCTCGCGGGCCTGCTCTTCGTCGCGCTGCTCGCGGCGTTCGTCGGCGCCGCCGGGCTCGAGGCGGGGGCAGCGTCGGGAACGCGCTTCGCGCTCGTGATGAAGGCGGCGGCGGTCGTCGCAGCCGCGGGCGCGGCAGCGGCCGCGCTCGCTCCCGCGGCGCCGGTCCTGCTTGCGGCGGCCGGCGCCTGTTCGCTCGCACTGACGGCGGCCCCGGCGCTGGCAGGGCATTCGCTCGACAGCGACCAGCCCGCCGTGCTCGCCCCGCTGCTCGACATCGTCCACACCGCCGCCGCGGGCGTCTGGCTCGGCGGCCTCGTCGCCGCCGTCTGGGTGCTGCCGCGGGCCGCCCGGGACACGTGGGAGCGGCGGGCGGTGCTGCGCCGGTTCGCTGCGGCCGCGCTCGTCGCCGTCGTGGCGATCGCCGCGACGGGTCTCGGCCGAGCGCTGACCGAGCTCGGCGGGATCGAGCATCTCTGGTCGACCTCCTACGGGCGCGCGCTGGTCGCCAAGACGCTGCTGTTCCTGCCGCTGCTGCTCCTGGCCCGCGCCAACCGGTCGCTGATCGAACGGCGGTCGCCGCTGCTCGCGCGGTCGATCGCGCTCGAGGTCGTGGCGGTCTGCGCGATCGTCGTCGTCGTGGCTGTGCTGACGCAGCTCAGACCGGGATCGGAGACGCCGAAAGCCCCGCGCTCAACCGCGGCGCTCGGCGCTCTCGCGCTGCCGGGACGGCTCGCTGCCGATCGTCTCGAGGAAGCACGGCGCGTCCTCGAACGCCGCCAGCCCGGACGGGATGCCGCGCGGCCGCCGTGAGCGCGACGTGACCCGGCGCGCCGTCGCGATCGCTCCGGCCGCACCGACGAGGCTGCCGATCGCGAAAGAGCGGAGCCTGTCGCCGCGCCCGCTGCCGTCCATGCGAGCATCGTACGCGTGCGGATCACCACATTCGGCGATCTGATCCTCGACGTGATCGTCTCCCTCGACGAGCCACTCGTCCCGGGCGACGACCGGTCGGCCACGATCAGGACGGGCGCCGGGGGCCAGGCCGCGAACGTCGCCGCGTGGGCGCAGGAGCTCGGCGCCGATGCCCGGCTCGTGTGCCGCCGCGGCGGCGACCAGGCGGGCGAGCTGGTCGCGGGCGAGCTGCGCTCGCTGGGCGTCGAGGTCGTCGGACCGACCGGCGGTCGCAACGGCATCGTCGTCTCGCTCGCGGCCGCCGGGGACCGTACGATGGCCTCCGACCGCGGAGCCGCGACGGGCCTCGACCCACACGACCTCGAGGACGCGTGGTTCGATTGCAACGTGCTCCACGTCTCCGGCTACGCGCTCCTCGCACTTCCGGCGGCCGACGCGGCCGCCCGCGCGGCGGAGCTCGCGCGCAGCCACTGCGCTCTGGTCTCGGTCGACGCGTCGACCTACACCCTGGCCGACGACGGGTTCCGGCAGCGCGTGCAGGCCCTGGCACCGGATCTCGTGTTCGCAAACGAGCGCGAACGCGACGCGCTCGGCCCGCTCGACGCGCGGCTGGTGCTGAAGCGGGGAGCCGACGGCATCGTCGTCGACGGCCGCTCGTTCCCGGCGGCGCAGACGGCCGTCGTCGACGCGACCGGCGCCGGGGACGCGCTTGCCGCCGGGTACCTCGTCGGCGGCCCCGAGCTCGGGCTCGCTGCCGCGGCCCGCTGTTGCGCGAAGCTCGGAGCGATGCCGTGATCGCCGTCGCCGACGAGGTGCTCGCCGCGCAGGCCGAGGGTCGCGGGGTCGTAGCCCTCGAGACGACCCTGGTCGCGCACGGCTTCCCGCCCGGCGAGGGCGTGGCCGTCGGGCTCGCGTCGGAGCAGGCGGTCCGTGACGCCGGCTCGGTGCCGGCAACCGTCGGCGTGCTCGACGGCGTGGTCCACGTCGGGCTGACCGAGACGCAGCTGGAGCGTTTCGACGCCTCGGCGCGCAAGCTCGGCCCACGCGACATCGCCGCCGCCGCCGTGCAGCGCGCACCGGGCGCGACCACCGCCGGCGGCACGCTCGCGGTCTGCCGTGCCGCCCAAATCCGCTTCATGGCGACCGGCGGCCTCGGCGGCGTCCATCGCGGCTGGCCCGTCCCGCCCGACGTCTCCGGCGATCTCCAGGCACTCGCGGCGACGAAGGCGCTGGTCGTGTCGTCCGGCGTCAAGTCGCTGCTCGACGTCGCCGCCACGGCCGAGGTGCTCGAGACGCTCGGCGTGCCCGTGCTCGGCTGGCGAACGGACGAGCTGCCACTGTTCTTCGCTGCACGCGGCGGCCCGCCCGTCTCCGCGCGCGTGGAGTCGGCGGCCGAGGCGGCGTCGATCGCGGCGGCTCACTGGGAGCTCTCCGGCGGTGGGCTGCTGCTCGGGCGCCCGCCGGACGAGAGCCTCGACGACGTCGAGCCGCTGATCGAGCGCGCGCTCGCGGACGCGGCCGCGCAGAACGTCAGCGGCCAGCAGGTGACGCCGTTCGTGCTCGCCTACCTGCACGCGGAGAGCGGTGGGCGGACGCTGCGCGCGAATCGCGACCTGATCGTCGGCAACGCGCGGCTCGCCGGCGAGATCGCCGCGAGCTAGGGGCTCAGATCAGCCAGCGGCCGTTCTCCTGAACGAGCCGGCCGTCGGCGTAGAGCCGGCCTCCGTCGCGCAGGTCCTTGACGAGGTCCCAGTGGATCGCGCTGACATTGGTGCCGCCCGTCGAGGGGTACGAGCTCCCCACCGCAAGATGGACGGTGCCGTCGATCTTCTCGTCGAAGGCGACGTTTCTCATGTAGCGCTGGATTCCGGGATTGCAACCGATGCCGAGCTCGCCCAGGCGGCGCGAGCCGGGATCGGTGTCGAGCGTGCCGATGAGGTGCTCCTCTCCAGAGCGGGCCGAGGCGTCGATGACGCGGCCGGCCTCGAACACGAGGCGGGCACCCTCGACCTCGCGGCCGAGGTAGACGGCTGGGAACTCGGAGAACTCGATCGTTCCGTGGGCCGAGTCCTCGAGCGGCGAGTAGAAGACCTCGCCGCCGGGCATGTTCACGTGCCCCGCCTCGACCTCGCCCGTGCGGCCGGCGAGCGACAGCCTCAGGTCGGTGCCCGCGCCGGTGATGCGAACGTCGTCGGCGGCGTCGAACACCTCCGCGATGCGGCGCATGCGCTCGGCCTCGGCGTCCCAGTCGCGCAGGACCGCGTCGAAGAGGAAGTCCTCGTACTGGGCGATCGACATGCCTGCGTCCTGCGCTCCGGCCGGCGTCGGGTACTCGGCGATCACCCACGGCACCTCCATCGCCATCGTCCGCTTGCGCAGCGGGCGGATCGACTCCTGGATCGCAGCATGGCGCTCCTCCGAGAGCTCGACGCCTTCGCGTGCGTTCTCCGGGGCCCAGATCAGGATCATCCCGTCGGCGCGCTCCCAGATCGACCGCTGCAGCGGCGAAGCCTCGCGGAGCAGCTCGAGCGGCGCCTCGCGCGCGAAGGGCCCTCCGACGAGCTCGAAGACGATCTGCAGGAGCGTGTACGCGCCGCGGCGCGCCGTCTCCTCGACCAGGGCCTCGACCAGCGGGCGCGCGAGCGGCGTCGAGCGCACGACGATCTCCGCGCCGGGCTGCGCGGGAACGGAGCGCTCGACGAGCAGGCGCGCGTATTCGTCGATCCTGGGGTCTCGCATGTGCCGCAGTCGTGAGTGTCATCGCCGCGCCGCCGGGCGGCAACGGCCTTTCCGGACAGTTCGTTATTCGAGCGTGTGCAGGAACTCCTCGATCTCGAGCGCGGGGAGCGTCTCGATCTTGGTCGAGCCGCGCGACCCGAGCGCGACGGAGACCTTCGCGATCGTCGCGATGTCCGGCGCCTCGACAACGTTGACGAAGTCGAATTCGCCGAGCGTCGCCCACTGGTGCACGACGCGGCAGCCGAGCTCCTCGACGTCGTGGTTCACCTGGCGCAGCCGCTCAGGGTTCGACTTGAGGGTCTGAACGCCCTGCTGCGTCAGCGTCGACAGAAGGATGAAGGTCGGCATTGCGTCTCCCTTGCCTCGTGCGTCGGGGCCTCGATCGACGGGACCCTACACGGGCTGCCTGATCGAAATAGAGCATCGCGCCGCCGAGGTAGAGCAGCGGGCTGAGCACGACGTCGGCAAGGCCGAGTGCCACCCGCTGGCCGGTGTCGCCCTGGACGCGGAGCAGGAGCCCGAGCGTCTGCTCCGCGAGCCCGACGACGATCACGAGCGCCGCGAGTGAGCCGAGCGCGTGCGCGTAGTCGGCGGTCCCGAGCTGCCGGCCGCGGACGAGCGCCGCCCGCCACCCGAGCCCTTCGACGAGGGCGGCGGGGACCGCCAGGCCGATGAAGGCGAACCACGCGATCGCGGGAAGGATCAGCAGCGCGCGCAGCGCGGGAAACGGCAGGTAGATGAGCAGTGCAACCCCGACGACGGTCGCGGTCGGCCGCCGCTCGTGGACGAGCGAGCACGCATACACGAACGCAGCGGCGATCAGCGGTGCGGCGATCCAGAAGACGACGGCCTGGTCGCCGACGCCGGCCGAGCGCCCGACGACGAACTGGTCGGCGAGGGCGAGCGGGATGCCGAGCGGCAGCGCACGCCAGAAGTGGCGGCCGTAGAACCGGATCGTCTCCGCGATCAGCTGGCCCATCGTCCGCTCGCCCGGCGGAAGCGGCGGCGGCAGCTCAGGCATCGATCGCCTCGAGGAGAACGGGGACGGCGGCCGCAAGGGCCGCAAGGGCGTCCTCGGTGCGCCAGCGCCCGCGGTCGGGCTCGGCGACCGCGTTCGAGACGGCGCGAAGCTCGACCGCCGGCACGCCGGCGAGCGCGGCGGCGCGCAGCACCCCGAATCCCTCCATCGCCTCGACCTCGAATCCTTCGCCGCCGCCGACCCGGCCGGTGGTGGCGACGGGAAGGACGTGCGCGGCGGGCAGCGCCTCCCGCGCCGCTGCGAGCAGGACGGCATCCGGGGCCTCGCGCTCGACGCGCTGCATCGACGACGAGGGATCGATCACGTCGCAGTACACCGCTTCCGAGCCGATCACCAGGGTCGACGTCGGGAGGCGCTGGGCGCCGGCGATGCCGACGTGCAGGAGCGCCTCGGGCCGGCGGCGTGCGAGCGCGGCACTCGTCGCCAGCGCCGACTCGACCGGGCCGATCCCGCACACGAGCGTGGGCACGCCGTCGAGGTAGTCGAGCTCGCGCTCCGTCGCAGCGACTACGAGGATCACGCGCCGAGTCTACGATCGCTCCGTGGGATACCACTGGATCCAGCTCGACGACCTCGAGTTCGAGGAACGGCCGCCGAAGCCGGACGAGGCGGCGGCGCGGCTCGCGGGCGACCTGACCTCGGCGGTCGGGCTGCAGCAGTCGCGCGCGCGGCTGTGGCGCTACCCGCCGCACACGACCGGCCGCCGGCATCGCGACCACGTGCAGGAGGAGGTGTTCGTCGTGCTGTCGGGCACGGCGACGCTGCTGCTCGGGGACGAGCCGGAGCGCGTCGACCTCGGCCCGGGCGGCGTCGCCGCCGTCGAGCCGATGACCGCACTGCAGCTGCGGAACGAGACGGACGAGGAGCTCGTCCTGCTGGCCTACGGCGCGCCGCCGCTCCAGGAGGGCGCCGACTTCCTCGACGACGTCGAGCTGCCGCCGAAGGCGTAGCCCGAGAACCGGCGCACGTCGATCGGCGCCCGGGCAGGGTGAAGCCTTTCACGGCAGGCATCCCACCTGCCGCTCCGCCGCGTCTTCGACGCAGCGGCCGAACCAACGAGCCCGCACGCGGTGCCCTCCCGGCACGCCCCGGTGCGCCGTACGCAGTGAGGATGCCTCGGCTCCCGGTCACCGGCAAGGCCTGTGGACGAAACGTCGCGCTCTCGTTACACCCCGAACCACGGGGCCTGGCACCAGGATGCCCGCCCATGCAGGCGTGGGCGGGCGCGAACCACGGCGCCTGGCACCGAGTCCTTCGCTCAGACCGCGACGGGCGCCTCGGCGCGCTCGAAGACGAGCTCGCCGTTCTGTGCGTCGGCGCGGATCGTGTCCCCGTCGACGAAGTCGCCCTCGAGCAGCCGCAGCGCGAGCGGGTTCTCGAGCAGGCGCTGGATCGCCCGCTTGAGCGGACGCGCCCCGTACGCCGGGTCCCACCCGGCCTCTGCGAGCACCTCCTCGGCGCGGTCCGTCAGCTCCAGGCCGAGACCGCGCTCGGCCAGCCGCCCACGCAGCCGCTCGAGCTGCAGACCGACGATCTCCGCCAGCTCCTCCCGCTCGAGCGGCCGGAACTCGACCATCTCGTCGATCCGGTTCAGGAACTCGGGCCGGAAGACCTCGCGCAGCGCGTCGATGCTGCGGATGTTCGACGTCATGATCAGCACCGTGTTGCGGAAGTCGACCGTGCGGCCCTGACCGTCGGTCAGCCGCCCGTCGTCGAGCACCTGCAGCAGAACGTCGAACACCTCGGGATGCGCCTTCTCGATCTCGTCGAGAAGGAGCACGCAGTACGGCCTGCGGCGCACGGCCTCGGTCAGCTGGCCGCCCTCGTCGTAGCCGACGTACCCGGGCGGCGCGCCGATCAGGCGTGCGACGGTGTGCCGCTCCTGGTACTCGCTCATGTCGAGCCGAACCATCGCGCGCTCGTCGTCGAACATGAACTCGGCCAGCGCCCGCGCGAGCTCGGTCTTACCGACCCCGGTCGGCCCGAGGAACACGAACGAGCCGATCGGGCGGTTCGGATCCTGAAGCCCGGTGCGCGCGCGCCGGAGCGCGTTCGCGACTGCCGACACCGCCTCTGCCTGCCCGATCACACGCTGGTGCAGCCGCTCCTCCATGTGGATCAGCTTCTCCGTCTCGCCCTCGAGCAGACGATCGACCGGGATCCCGGTCCAGCGCGCGACCACGGTCGCGATGTCGTCCTCGTCGACCTCCTCCTTGACGAGCAGCTCGTCCTGAGGCCGATCGGCGAGCACCTGCTCGAGCCCGGGGATCTCGCCGTAGCGGATCTCGGCCACCCGCTGCAGGTTGCCGTCGCGCTCCGCGCGCTCGGCCTCCATGCGCAGCTCGTCGATGCGCCGCGTCGCGTCCTTCACGCGCTCGAGCACCGCCTTCTCGCGCGCCCAGCGCGCCGCGAGCTCGTTGCGCCGCTCCTTCGCTTCGGCGAGCTCGCGCTCGAGCGGCTCGCGTGTCGCGGCGGACTCCTTCGCCATCGCGGCCAGCTCGATCTCGAGCTGCATCACACGGCGGTTCGCCTCGTCGAGCTCGAGCGGGCTCGAGTCGATCTCGATACGCAGCCGCGAAGCAGCCTCGTCGACGAGGTCGATCGCCTTGTCGGGCAGGAACCGATCGGCGATGTAGCGGTGGCTCAGCACCGCGGCCGCGACGAGTGCCGCGTCGCGGATCCGAACGCCGTGGTGCGCCTCGTAGCGCTCCTTGAGCCCGCGCAGGATCGCGATCGTGTCGGCGACCGACGGCTCGCCGACGAACACCGGAGCGAACCGGCGCTCGAGCGCGGCGTCCTTCTCGATGTGCTTGCGGTACTCGTCGAGCGTCGTCGCGCCGATGCAGCGCAGCTCGCCGCGCGCGAGCATCGGCTTGAGGAGGTTCGCCGCGTCCACGGCGCCCTCCGCGGCGCCGGCACCGACGATCGTGTGCAGCTCGTCGATGAACAGCACGATGCGGCCGTCGCTCGACCGGATCTCGGTGAGCACCGCCTTCAGCCGCTCCTCGAACTCGCCCCGGTACTTCGAACCGGCGAGCAGCGCGCCGATGTCGAGCGCCCAGACGCGCCGGTCCTTGAGGCCTTCCGGCACGTCGCCGGCGACGATCCGCTGGGCGAGCCCCTCGGCGATGGCCGTCTTGCCGACGCCCGGCTCGCCGATCAGCACCGGGTTGTTCTTCGTGCGCCGCGAGAGGATCTGGACCACGCGCCGGATCTCCTCGTCGCGGCCGATCACCGGGTCGAGCTTCCCCGACTCGGCGGCCTCGGTCAGATCGCGGCCGAACTTCTCGAGCGCCTGGTAGCTGCCCTCGGGGTCCTGCGACGTGACGCGCTGGCCGCCGCGCACCTGCTTGATCCAAGCGAGGATCTCCTCGCGCGGGACGGGCTCGAGCGCGAGGAAGAGATGCTCGGTCGAGACGAACTCGTCCTCCAGCTGCCTGCGCTCGTTGTCGGCGCGATCGAGCAGGCGCGAGAAGGCCGCAGACGGGCCCGGTTGCTGCGTTCCGCCCTGGACGCTCGGCAGCGAGGCGACCTTGGCCTCCGCCTCCGCGCGCAGACCGCGCCAATCGGCGAACAGCTCCTGGTCGAGCAGCGCGAGCAGCAGGTGGTCGGGCTGGAGCTCGGGGTTGCCGTTCCGCAGGGCGAGCGCCTGCGCGGCGGCGACGGCCTCCTGCGACTTGATCGTCAGTTTGTTGAAGTCCATGTGCTCAGTCCTTCGTCGTCGGTAGTTGTGGCGGCCGGTAGACGACGAGCTCGCGCCGGTAGGACCGGTGCACGTCGTCGAGCGCACGCCTCATCTCGTCCTCCATGCGCGCCATGCGGCGTCGCATCCGCGCGATCTCGTCCTCGAGCCGCAGGACGCGCTCGGCGCCGGCGAGGTTGAGACCGACCTCGGTGGTCAGCTGCTGGATCAGGCGCAGCCGCTCGACGTCCGCGTCCGAATAGAGGCGGGTGTTGCCGGCCGTGCGCTGCGGCCGCACCAGCCCTTTCTGCTCGTAGATGCGGAGCGTCTGGGGATGCATGCCGACCATGTCGGCGGCGACCGAGATCATGTAGCGCGGGCGGTCGTCCATCAGCCCGTCGCCTTCCGCAGCTCCTCGAGGAGCTCGCGCTCGTGCTTGTTGACGCGCTTCGGCACCTGGATCCGCAGGCGCGCGAGGACGTCGCCCTTGCCGTTGCCCTTCAGCCGCGGGGCGCCGCGGCCCTTGATGCGGAGCAGCTTGCCGTCCTCGGAGCCCGCAGGCACCTTGAGCGACACCGCCCCCTCCGGCGTCGGAACCTCGACGCTGCCGCCGAGCGCCGCGGTCGGGTACGAGACCGGAACCTGGACGATCAGATCGTCACCGCGCCGCTCGTAGATCTTCGACGGCTCGACGCGCGTCACCACGTACAGGTCGCCCGCCGGCGCACCGCCGTAGCCGGCCTCGCCCTTGCCGCGCAGCTTGATGCGCGTGCCGTCCTTGACGCCGGCCGGGATCTTGACCGTGAAGCGCTTGGTCCGCCGCTCGCGGCCGGCGCCGTGGCACGTCGGGCACGGCGTCTCGACGATCGTCCCCATCCCGTGGCACCGCGGGCACGGCTGCTGCAGCGCGAACAGCCCCTGCGACGTTGCGACGACGCCGGTGCCGTCGCACTGCGGGCACGTCACCGGAGCGGTCCCGGGCGCCGCACCCGTGCCGTGGCACGTATGGCAGGCGAGCTCGAGCTGCACGGGCACGGTCGTCTGCACGCCCTTCAAGGCGTCCTCGAAGGAGACGCGCACCTCAACCTCCACGTCGTTGCCGCGCTGGCCGCGCTGCGGCGCCGGGCCGGCGCCCGCGCCGCGACCGCGGCCGAAGATCCCGCCGAAGATGTCGCCGAGATCGAAGTCGCCGAAGTCGAAGGTCGTGCTCCCCGGACCGGGCCCGCGGCCGTTCGTCGTGCCGACCGTGTCGTACGCCTTGCGCTTCTCGGGATCCGAGAGCACGTCGTACGCGGACTGCACCTCCTTGAAGCGCGCCTCCGACTCGGCGTCGCCCGGGTTCTTGTCCGGGTGGTACTGCCGCACGAGCTTCCGGTAGGCCTTCTTGATCTCGTCCGGGCTCGCGTTCTTCGCGACGCCGAGCGACTCGTACAGCGACTTAGCCATCGCTCCCCTGCGCCGGCTGCGGCGGGCCGGCCGAGATCACGACGCGCGCCGGGCGCAGCACGTGGTCGCCGAGCAGGTAGCCCTTCTGCAGCACCTGGATGATCGTCCCCTCCTCCTCCTCGGAGGGCTGCGAGAGCAGCGCCTCCTGGGAGTGCGGATCGAAGCGGCCGTCGGTCGGCACCTCGGCGAGGCCCTCGCGGGCGAGCAGCCCGGCCAGCGAGCGGTGCACGAGGCGCACCCCCTCCTCGAGCTTCGCTTCCTCGTGCTCCGAAGCAGCCTCGAGTGCACGCTCGAGGTCGTCCAGCACCGGGACGAGCTCCTTGACGACCCGCTCCGAGGCGCGCGCGGCCAGCTCGTGCTGGTCGCGCGCGACCCGCTTGCGGTAGTTGTCGAACTCGGCCTTCAGCCGCTGCAGCGCGTCGAGGTACTCGTCGCGCTCGCGCGCGAGCACCTCGACCGGATCGGCCGCGGGCTCCGTCACGTTCTCGACGTTCTCTTCCGTCACGACTCGTCGACGACCTCGTACTCGGCGTCCTCGACGACCTCGTGGTCGGCGTCGGAGCCGCTGTCGCCCCCGTTGGTGGTGGTGGACTGCTGCGAGGAGGCCTGCGCGTAGAGCGCGGATGCGGCCTGCGTCCACGCCTCCTGCAGCGCGTCGGTCTTCGCCTTGATGTCGGCGGCGTCGCTCGAGTCGAGCACGCCGCGGAGCTCCATGATCCGCCCCTCGACGGTCGATGCGAGGCCGGAGTCGAGCTTGTCGCGCTGCTCGGAGAGCGACTTCTCGATCTGGTAGGCGAGCGACTCGGCCTGGTTGCGGGTGTCGGCCAGCTCGCGAAGGCGATGCGCCTCCTCGCTGTGCGACTCCGCGTCCTTGATCATCCGGTCGATCTCGTCCTGCTTCAGCCCCGAGCCGCCCTCGATGCGGATCTGCTGCTCGTTGCCGGTGCCCATGTCCTTCGCCTGGACGTTGATGATCCCGTTCGCGTCGATGTCGAACGCGACTTCGATCTGCGGCATGCCCCGCGGCGCCGGCGGAATGCCGACGAGCTGGAACTTGCCGAGCGTCTTGTTGTAGGTCGCCATCTCCGACTCGCCCTGCAGGACGTGGATCTCGACCGACGGCTGGTTGTCCTCCGCCGTCGAGAAGACCTCCGCCTTGCGCGTCGGGATGGTCGTGTTGCGCTCGATCAGGCGCGTCATCACGCCGCCCTTGGTCTCGATGCCGAGCGACAGCGG